>NZ_JH378893.1:3339-53169 GCF_000235485.1 Streptococcus sp. oral taxon 058 str. F0407 | reverse complement strand
ATATTTTTGATACACACACACATTTAAATGTAGAAGAATTTTCAGGACGTGAGGAGGAGGAACTTGCTTTGGCAGCTGAGATGGGTGTGACTCGGATGAATATTGTTGGTTTTGACAAGCCAACTATTGAACGTGCCCTAGAGTTGGCAGATGAGTATGAGCAACTCTACGCGACTATTGGCTGGCATCCGACTGAAGCAGGAACTTACACTGACGAGGTCGAAGCTTACTTGCTTGAAAAGTTAAAACATCCCAAAGTTGTTGCTCTGGGTGAGATTGGTCTGGACTACCATTGGATGACAGCACCTAAGGAAGTGCAGGAGCAGGTTTTTCGTCGTCAGATCCAGCTGTCTAAGGACTTAGAGTTGCCTTTTGTGGTCCATACTCGTGATGCATTGGAAGATACCTATGAGATCATCAAGAGCGAGGGCGTTGGTCCTCGTGGTGGCATCATGCATTCATTTTCAGGCTCTCTAGAGTGGGCAGAAAAGTTTGTCGAGCTTGGTATGACTATTTCCTTCTCAGGAGTGGTGACCTTTAAGAAAGCAACGGATATCCAAGAAGCTGCCAGAGAACTTCCTTTGGACAAGATTTTGGTAGAAACAGATGCCCCTTACTTGGCACCTGTTCCCAAGCGCGGTCGTGAAAACAAGACAGCCTACACCCGCTATGTCGTGGACTTTATCGCCGACTTGCGTGGGATGACGACCGAGGAGTTAGCAGCAGCAACGACTGCAAATGCAGAGCGAATTTTTGGATTGGAAAGTTAATCATGAAAGAAAAAATTTCCCAAGTCATCGTAGTCGAAGGACGGGATGATACGGCCAATCTCAAACGTTACTTTGACGTAGAGACCTATGAGACACGAGGATCGGCTATCAATGATCAGGACATAGAGCGGATCCAACGCCTGCATGAACTGCATGGAGTCATTGTCTTTACAGATCCTGATTTTAATGGCGAACGCATTCGTCGCATGATTATGACGGTCATTCCGACAGTGCAGCATGCCTTTCTCAAACGTGATGAAGCGGTTCCCAAGTCCAAGACTAAGGGCCGTTCTCTGGGAATCGAACATGCTAGCTATGAGGACCTGAAAACAGCACTGGCTCAGGTGACAGAGCAATTTGAAAACGAGAACGAGTTTGATATTAGCCGTAGCGACTTGATTCGTCTTGGTTTCCTAGTGGGAGCGGATAGCCGAAAACGCAGAGAATATCTGGGAGAACAGCTCCGTATCGGTTATTCCAACGGCAAGCAACTCCTCAAACGCTTAGAGTTGTTTGGTGTGACCTTGGCAGAAGTGGAAGAGGTTATGGAAAGTTATGATAATAGCTAGATAGCTCAAAAATATAAAGGGAATGTGTTACAATAGAGGTACGTAGATTTATTTTGATAGCGTTCAAGTAGAAACTTACAAGGAAAGAGCGAAATGAAAATCCGAGTTGATAGAGAGTCTATCTGTATGGGAGATGATGTTTTACCACATATGGTAGAATTGGAAGTATCAGAAGATATGACGGTAGAGGAATTCTGTAGTTTCCTTCAAAAGGACAGATATTTACCTAGTTTAGATACAGAATGGCTTCTACGATATGGTGGGCAGACAGTAACAAGTTATCATACAGAAACAAAAGAATTGACGAATCCAAATGTTTCTTTAACAGAGCTCATTCATCAGAGTTCAGGAGACAATGAGTTTGTTTGGATAATAAAACGTCGTTTACACTAGAAAAGAGATTAGATGAGAATTGCAGATTATAGCGTGACCAAGGCAGTGCTGGAGCGTCACGGTTTTACCTTTAAAAAGTCCTTCGGGCAAAATTTCCTGACGGATACCAATATCCTTCAAAAAATCGTGGATACGGCTGAGATTGATGACCAGGTTAATGTCATCGAAATCGGGCCAGGGATTGGTGCCTTGACAGAATTTTTGGCTGAGCGTGCAGCTCAAGTCATGGCATTTGAGATCGACCACCGTTTGGTGCCAATCCTAGCTGATACCTTGCGTGATTTTGATAATGTAACAGTAGTCAACGAGGACATTCTCAAGGTCGATTTGGCGCAGCATATCCAGAATTTCAAAAATCCTGATCTGCCAATCAAGGTAGTAGCCAACTTACCTTACTACATCACGACGCCTATTCTCATGCACTTGATCGAGAGTGGCATTCCTTTTAGTGAGTTTGTGGTCATGATGCAAAAAGAAGTGGCGGATCGCATCTCAGCACAGCCAAATACCAAGGCTTACGGTAGTTTGTCTATCGCTGTGCAGTATTACATGACAGCTAAGGTTGCCTTTATCGTGCCTCGTACGGTCTTTGTGCCAGCCCCAAACGTGGACTCAGCCATCTTGAAAATGGTGCGCCGCCCAAATCCAGTCGTAGCAGTGAAAGATGAGAACTTCTTCTTTAAGGTTTCCAAGGCTAGCTTCACTCATCGTCGCAAGACCTTATGGAACAACTTGACAGGCTACTTTGGGAAAACTGATGAAGTCAAGGATAAGCTGACCAAGGCTTTGGATCAAGCAGGTTTGTCACCAAGTGTACGTGGAGAAGCACTAAGCTTGTCAGAATTTGCTAGCCTAGCAGATGCACTTAAAGGGCAAGGACTCTAAGATGCAGGGACAAATTATTAAAGCCTTGGCGGGCTTCTACTATGTGGAGAGTGAGGGCCAGGTTTATCAGACACGGGCGCGTGGAAATTTCCGTAAAAAAGGTCATACACCCTATGTTGGGGACTGGGTCGATTTTTCTGCCGAGGAAAATTCAGAAGGTTATATTCTCAAGATTCACGAACGGAAAAATAGCCTGGTCCGTCCGCCTATTGTCAATATTGACCAAGCCGTTGTCATTATGTCAGTTAAAGAACCTGACTTTAATAGCAATTTGCTGGATCGCTTCTTGGTTCTTTTGGAGCACAAGGGCATCCATCCCGTCGTCTATATTTCTAAAATGGATTTGCTAGAAGATAGGGAAGAACTGGATTTTTACCAACAAATTTATCGTGCTATTGGTTACGACTTTGTGACTAGTAAGGAAGAACTTCTCCCTCTTTTGAGAGATAAGGTTACGGTCTTTATGGGGCAGACAGGTGTTGGTAAGTCAACCCTTCTCAACAAAATTGCACCTGACCTCAATCTTGAAACAGGAGAAATCTCTGATAGTCTAGGTCGCGGGCGCCATACCACTCGAGCTGTTAGTTTTTACAATCTCAATGGTGGTAAAATCGCAGACACGCCAGGATTTTCATCTCTGGATTATGAAGTGTCAACAGCAGAAGACCTCAATCAGGCCTTTCCAGAGATTGCCACTGTCAGTCGAGACTGTAAATTCCGTACCTGTACCCATACCCATGAGCCGTCTTGTGCAGTCAAGCCAGCAGTTGAGGAAGGCATTATTGCCAACTTCCGTTTTGATAACTATTTGCAGTTCCTTAGCGAAATTGAAAATCGCAGAGAAACCTACAAAAAAGTCAGCAAAAAAATTCCAAAATAAGGAGAAACCTATGTCTCAATACAAGATTGCTCCGTCAATTCTAGCAGCAGATTATGCTAACTTTGAACGTGAAATCAAACGCCTAGAAGCAACTGGAGCAGAATATGCTCATATCGATATCATGGATGGTCATTTTGTACCGCAAATCAGTTTTGGTGCAGGTGTGGTCGAAAGCCTTCGCCCCCACAGCAAGATGGTCTTTGACTGCCACTTGATGGTAGCTAATCCTGAGCACCATTTAGAGGATTTTGCGCGGGCAGGTGCAGACATCATCAGCATTCACGTAGAGGCAACACCTCATATCCATGGTGCCCTCCAAAAGATTCGTTCTCTAGGCGTCAAACCTTCAGTTGTTATCAATCCTGGTACACCTGTTGAAGCTATCAAACACGTGCTTCATCTAGTTGACCAAGTTTTAGTGATGACGGTTAACCCTGGCTTCGGGGGGCAAGCCTTTCTACCTGAAACTATGGATAAGATTCATGAGTTGGTTGCCCTTCGTGAGGGAAAAGGTTTGAACTTTGAGATCGAAGTAGATGGCGGGATTGATGATCAAACTATTGCTCAAGCCAAAGAAGCTGGAGCGACCGTTTTTGTAGCAGGGTCTTATGTCTTTAAGGGAGATGTCAATGAGCGAGTACAAACTCTCCGAAAACAACTGGACTAGGGTTGCTGTTTTTGCAGGTGGAGACCGTAGTCATTATCGGACGGATTTTGACTGCTTTGTCGGTGTGGATCGAGGATCTCTCTGGGTCTTGGAAGAAGACCTGCCTCTCGCTCTAGCAGTTGGAGATTTTGATTCGGTCACTGCAGAAGAGCGTCAGTTGATTCAAAAACGTGTTCTACGCTTTGTCCAAGCCCAGCCAGAAAAAGATGATACAGATCTGGAATTGGCTCTCTTAACCATCTTTGAGCAAAATCCTCAAGCTCAGGTTACTATTTTTGGTGCTCTTGGTGGTCGCATCGACCACATGCTAGCCAATGTCTTTCTTCCAAGCAATCCCAAGTTAGCGCCCTATATGCGCCAGATAGAGATTGAGGATGGACAAAATGTAATTGGCTATTGTCCAGAAGGGACTAGTCAGCTAGAACCCCGTTCAGACTATAACTATCTAGCCTTTATGCCAGTTCGTGATAGCAGGTTGACCATTCTCGGTGCCAAGTATGAGTTGACAGAGGAGAATTTTTTCTTTAAAAAAGTGTACGCTTCTAACGAATATATAGATAGGGAAGTTTTGGTGACTTGCCCAGATGGCTATGTAGTCGTACTGCATAGCAAGGACAGGAGATAGGATGGAGATTTTACTTGTTATTTTATTAGTTGCTAATCTTCTTTGGCTCTTTCTCATTTGGCAAAGACAGGATAAGCAAGATAAATATCTAGCCAAGAGTTTGGAGGATCAGGCAGACAATCTTTCAGATCAACTGGATTACCGCTTTGAACAAGCCAGACAAGCCGGCCAGCTGGATCAAAAAGATTTGGAAGTGGCTGTCAGCGACCGTTTGCAGGAAGTGCGAATGGAGTTGCACCAAGGCCTGACGCAAGTCCGTCAAGAAATGACAGATAATCTTTTGCAAACTAGGGACAAGACCGACCAACGTCTCCAAGCCCTGCAAGAATCAAATGAGCAACGTCTAGAACAAATGCGCCAAACAGTCGAGGAAAAGTTGGAAAAGACCTTGCAGACGCGCTTGCAGGCTTCCTTCGAGACAGTTTCCAAGCAACTGGAGTCTGTCAATCGAGGTCTTGGAGAAATGCAGACAGTTGCCCGTGATGTCGGAGCCCTCAACAAGGTTCTCTCAGGAACCAAAACGCGAGGAATTCTGGGAGAATTGCAACTGGGGCAAATTATTGAAGACATCATGACGCCTGCCCAGTACGAACGAGAATACGCAACGGTTGAAAACTCCAGTGAACGAGTGGAGTATGCCATCAAGTTACCTGGGCAAGGTAATCAGGAATATGTCTACCTGCCGATTGACTCCAAGTTTCCACTGGCAGATTATTACCGCTTAGAAGAAGCCTATGAAGCAGGTGACAAGGATGAGATTGAGCGTTGTCGTAAATCTCTCCTAGCAAGTGTTAAGCGTTTCGCCAAGGATATCAAGAGCAAGTATCTGGCGCCACCTCGGACGACCAATTTTGGAGTCTTGTTTGTTCCGACAGAGGGACTTTACTCAGAAATCGTCCGCAATCCTGTCTTCTTTGATGATTTGAGACGGGAGGAACAGATTATTGTCGCAGGTCCAAGTACTCTGTCAGCTCTGCTCAACTCCCTATCAGTTGGCTTCAAAACCCTCAATATCCAAAAGAGTGCCGACCATATCAGCAAGACTCTTGCTAGCGTTAAGACCGAGTTTGGCAAGTTCGGGGGAATTTTGGTCAAAGCGCAAAAACATCTCCAACACGCCTCTGGCAATATTGATGAATTATTAAACCGTCGCACCACAGCTATTGAGCGAACGCTCCGTCACATTGAGTTATCAGAAGGTGAGCCTGCGCTTGATTTACTCCATTTCCAAGAAGATGAGGAAGAATATGAAGATTAGTCACATGAAAAAAGATGAGCTGTTTGAAGGCTTTTACCTAATCAAATCAGCTGACCTGAGACAGACACGAGCTGGGAAAAACTACCTAGCCTTTACCTTCCAAGATGATAGTGGCGAGATTGAAGGAAAACTCTGGGATGCCCAGCCTCATAACATTGAGGCCTTTACCGCAGGTAAGGTTGTCCACATGAAAGGACGCCGAGAAGTTTACAATAATACTCCTCAAGTCAATCAAATTACTCTCCGCTTGCCTCAGCCTGGCGAACCCAACAATCCAGCTGATTTCAAGGTCAAGTCACCGGTTGATGTCAAGGAAATCCGTGACTACATGTCGCAAATGATTTTCAAGATTGAAAATCCTGTCTGGCAGCGTATCGTTCGTAGTCTCTACACCAAGTATGATAAGGAATTCTACTCCTATCCAGCTGCCAAGACCAACCACCATGCCTTTGAAACGGGTTTGGCCTATCATACAGCAACCATGGTACGCTTGGCAGATGCCATTAGTGACATCTATCCTCAGCTCAACAAGAGCATCCTCTATGCTGGGATTATGCTGCACGACTTGGCCAAGGTTTTAGAACTCAGTGGTCCCGATCAGACGGAGTACACAGTTCGAGGCAATCTCATCGGCCATATCGCCCTCATCGATAGTGAAATTACCAAGACAGTTATGGAACTGGGCATCGATGATACTAGAGAAGAAGTGGTGCTACTGCGCCATGTCATCCTCAGTCACCATGGCTTACTGGAGTATGGAAGCCCAGTCCGTCCACGCATTATGGAGGCAGAGATTATTCATATGATTGACAATCTAGACGCCAGCATGATGATGATGACAACAGCTCTGGCTTTGGTGGACAAAGGGGAGATGACCAACAAAATCTTCGCTATGGACAATCGTTCCTTCTATAAACCAGATTTAGATTAATAATTTAAGAAAAACGAGCATTTTTTAGGATAAGAATGTTCGTTTTTTTATGTGAATGTGGTATAATGGATAAAATATCAAAATTAAATGGAATGGTAAATAGAAATGAAATTAAGAAGAAGTGATCGGATGGTTGTCATTTCCAACTATTTGATTAATAATCCATACAAACTAACCAGTCTCAATACCTTTGCGGAAAAGTATGAATCTGCTAAATCATCCATCTCAGAGGATATCGTGATTATCAAGCGTGCCTTTGAGGAAATTGAAATCGGTCATATCCAGACAGTGACTGGAGCAGGTGGTGGCGTTATCTTTACACCATCCATCTCTAGCCATGAATCCAAAGAAATGATTGCAGACTTGCGTGATAAGCTTTCAGAAAGCGACCGTATCTTGCCAGGTGGCTACATCTACCTATCTGATTTGCTCAGTACACCTGCCATTTTGAAAAATATTGGGCGCATCATTGCCAAGAGCTTTATGGACCAAAAAATCGATGCCGTTATGACAGTAGCAACAAAGGGTGTTCCCCTCGCAAATGCGGTTGCCAATGTCCTCAACGTTCCATTTGTCATTGTGCGTCGTGATTTGAAAATTACCGAAGGTTCAACTGTCAGTGTCAACTATGTATCAGGTTCCAGTGGTGATCGCATTGAGAAAATGTTCCTTTCAAAACGCAGCCTCAAGGCAGGAAGCCGTGTCTTGATCGTGGATGATTTCTTGAAAGGCGGAGGAACTGTCAATGGGATGATCAGTCTCTTGCGTGAGTTTGATTCAGAACTAGCTGGTGTCGCAGTCTTTGCAGACAATGCCCAAGAAGAACGTGAAAAGCAATTCGATTACAAGTCACTCTTGAAAGTAACCAATATTGATGTTAAGAACCAATCCATCAATGTCGAGATTGGAAATATCTTTGACGAAGACAAATAAAAGATAGAACTAAAGGTTGGAACGATTGTCCCAGCCTTTCTTTGCAAACAGAATAGAAGGATGCGTATGAAAACACCATTTATCAGCCGAGAAGATTTAGAAACGATTGTTGCAGAGTTTCCGACTCCTTTTCACTTATATGATGAGAAGGGAATTCGCGAGAAAGCGCGAGCAGTAAACAAGGCCTTTTCTTGGAACAAGGGATTTAAAGAATATTTTGCAGTTAAGGCTACTCCAACCCCAGCCATCTTGAAAATCCTCAAAGAGGAAGGTTGTGGTGTGGACTGTTCTAGTTATGTAGAGCTCTTGATGAGCCACAAACTGGATTTCCCCGGTTCTGAGATCATGTTCTCATCAAACAACACGCCAGACCAAGAGTACGCTTATGCGAGAGAATTGGGGGCGACCATTAACTTGGATGCCTTTGAAGACATTGAACATCTGGAGCGAGCTGCAGGTATCCCAGAAATCATTTCCTGTCGTTACAATCCAGGCGGAGTCTTTGAATTAGGAACAGACATCATGGACAATCCTGGGGAGGCCAAGTTTGGTATGACCAAGGATCAACTCTTTGAAGCCTTTGCTGTTTTGAAGGAAAAAGGAGCCAAGACTTTTGGGATTCATTCTTTCCTAGCATCTAATACCGTGACCCATCTCTACTACCCAGAGTTGGCCCGTCAGCTCTTTGAATTAGCTGTGGAAATCAAAGAAAAATTGGGCATTTCACTAGACTTTATTAATCTTTCAGGTGGGATCGGAGTCAACTATCGCCCAGACCAGAAGCCAAATGATATTGCTGTGATTGGTGAGGGTGTGCGTAAGGTTTATGAAGAAGTCCTTACGCCTGCGGGGCTTGGTCAGGTCAAGATTTTCACCGAATTAGGCCGTTTTATGTTGGCACCTCACGGGGTTCTCGTCACCAAAGTCACCCATAAAAAGAAAACCTACCGTACCTATCTGGGTGTGGATGCCTCAGCAGTCAATCTCATGCGCCCAGCCATGTATGGAGCCTATCACCATATCACCAATCTCACTCATCCAGACGGACCAGTGGAGGTCGTAGATGTGGTTGGATCGCTCTGTGAAAACAATGATAAATTTGCTGTTAATCGCGAATTACCTCATACAGAAATCGGTGATTTGCTGGTGATTCATGATACAGGTGCACATGGATTCTCCATGGGTTACCAGTACAATGCCAAACTACGCTCGGCAGAAATCCTCTATACCGAAGAAGGAAATGCTCGCCAAATCCGCCGTGCAGAGCGTCCTGAGGACTATTTCGCAACCTTGTATGGTTTTGATTTTGAACCGGATCACTAAAAGGGTATGAAAATGAAAGTGAAAAACAGATTGCTTTCTAAAAAATAGACAAAAAACCTTGTTTTTCATCTTACTCATGATATAATAAAACTATAAAACGGTTTCAAGGAAGGTGACGATATGTCTGAAGAAACAATTGACTATGGACAAGTGACAGGAATGGTGCATTCGACAGAGAGTTTTGGGGCGGTAGATGGCCCTGGGATTCGTTTTATTGTCTTTTTGCAGGGTTGTCACATGCGTTGCCAGTACTGTCATAACCCCGACACATGGGCTATGGAAACCAATAAATCACGCGAACGGACAGTAGACGATGTCTTGACAGAAGCCCTTCGCTACCGTGGTTTCTGGGGAGACAAGGGAGGAATCACTGTTAGTGGAGGAGAAGCCCTCTTACAGATTGATTTCTTGATTGCCCTCTTTACTAAGGCTAAGGAAAAAGGAATTCACTGTACCTTGGACACCTGTGCCCTTCCATTCCGTAACAAGCCACGTTATCTCGAAAAGTTTAATAAACTCATGGCTGTGACAGACTTGGTTCTCTTGGATATCAAGGAAATTAACGAAGAACAGCATAAGATTGTAACCAGTCAAACTAATAAGAACATCTTGGCCTGTGCCCGATACCTATCAGATATTGGGAAGCCTGTTTGGATTCGCCACGTGCTGGTCCCAGGATTGACGGACAGAGATGAGGACTTGATTGAACTCGGTAAGTTTGTCAAGACCCTCAAAAATGTTGACAAGTTTGAAATCCTACCTTATCACACTATGGGAGAATTCAAGTGGCGTGAACTTGGTATTCCCTATTCGCTCGAAGGGGTCAAACCTCCAACAGCAGATCGTGTTAAGAATGCCAAGGAACTCATGGATACAGAAAGCTACCAAGACTACATGAAACGTGTTCATAGATAAAAAGAAGCCTGATGGAGACATCGGGCTTTTGTGATGCAAAAAGACTTAGCCTTTCAGCTAAGCCTTTGGAGTCTTATCTAGATCGTTGTTTGCCAGAGTTGCGGTTTTTCTTTTTCTTATTGCTTGTGATAGCCTGAGGCTGCTTAGGAGTCACGTCTTTTCTTGCACCTGCAGAAGGACTGACTTTCGGAGGGTTCTTTTTGTATTCTTCACGTACTTTTTGACGAAGTTTTGGACGAACGACATAGTTAACGATGAACTGTTGAAGAATCATCATGAAACCACCGACAACCCAGTATAGCGTCACGCTGGCTGGTGAGAAGAGTGAGAAGATCACAATCATGAGTGGGCTCATGTAGATCATTTTCTTAAGTTGTTCTCTTTGCATCTCATCTTCTACGCCATGAAGCGAGAGGATTGATTGGAGGTAGTAAAGAATACCGGCAAAGGCTACGAGGAGCATGCTTGGTGAGCCCAGTTCGATGCCGAGGAAGCTAGATTCTGCGACTCCATCAGTATGTTGGGCAGCAAAGTAGATTGCAGAGAAGAAAGGCATTTGGAGCAAGATAGGGAAACATCCGACACCTCCTAGCATGCTGATACCGTGTTCCTTCTGAGCAGCAAAGAGAGCTTGTTGAGCCTCAAGTTTTTCTTCCTGAGTTGTTGCTTCTTTGAGACGGGTTTGATGCGGTTCAAGCACGTGTTTGAGGGCGTTCATCTTTTCAGAGTGAAGCGTCGCCTTCCAGGATTGGTAGATACCGAGTGGCAAGATAATCAAACGCACGATAATGGTTACGATGATAATAGCGACACCAAAACCAAGACCCTGGTCGTTGGCAAAGTACTTGATGGCTTCAGCCATAGGTGCTCCGATGGTATCCCAAATCAATCCTGTAGGTTGTCCAGTTGTTTTATCAACAGAAACACAGCCTGTCAAGACGAGTAGCATAGCCACTCCCATAGCAGAGAGGGCAAAACGTTTAATAGATTTCAATGTTTTCATTCCTTCTTTAAAAATTATACCTTTCTATTCTACTGTTTTTTTGTAAAATATACAATAGTTCTGGAGACCTAATTTGCGACTTTGAAGTCTGAATAGGATGAAAAGTTGCTCATTTGCACATCCAGATAGGTAACTTTTGAAAAAGGCGTTGGACCTTTTCGGATTTCTTGGATAAATTTTGCCATAGTGGCAGAGGACTCTGCCTGAGCAAGAATTTCCACTGTGCCATCGTCATTATTCCAGACACGACCAGTGATGCCACCGATTTCAAGCGCTAGAGTAACAACACCCCAACGAAAACCAACACCCTGCACCCTGCCTTGGGCAATCATTCTAACCTTTTGCATACTAAACCCCTTTGATTGTGTTATAATGTTTCTATGACTATTATAACCTCAAAAGCCAATTCAGTGGTAAAAAATGCCAAGAAATTGCATCAAAAAAAATATCGAAAGTCTGCCTATTTGATTGAAGGTTGGCACTTGTTTGAAGAAGCTGTTCAAGCTGGGGTGACGATTGAGAAAATCTTTGCTCTGGAAAGTTACCGAGATCAGTTAGCTGCTTTTCCTCAAACTGTCTGGGTTTCAGAGGAGATTTTGCGGGATTTGGCAGATACGCAAACCCCTCAAGGCATTGTCGCTGTTATTCAAAAAGAAGAAGTGGGACTGCCTGATTTTAGTCAGGGTAAGTTTCTATTTTTAGAAGATGTCCAAGATCCTGGTAATGTAGGTACCATGATTCGGACTGCAGACGCGGCGGGTTTTACAGGGGTCATTGTTTCGGATAAGTCAGCGGATATCTATAGTCTCAAGACCTTGCGTTCCATGCAAGGAAGCCATTTTCATTTGCCCATCTATCGTATGCCTGTTGCTACCTTTATAGAAGCAGCAAAGAAGAGCAACTTGCCTATTCTGGCAACGACCTTATCGAGAGATTCCAAGGATTATCGTGAGCTTTCTCCCGTAGAAGACTTTGCTTTAGTCATGGGAAATGAAGGGCAAGGGATTAGTCCTATCATGGCTGAAAGTGCCAATCAGCTGGTTCATATTGGTATGAAAGGTAAGGCGGAGAGTCTCAATGTGGCAGTTGCCGCAGGCATATTGATGTTTCATTTCAGCTAATTTATAAAAACTTTGCTATAATCAAGATATAGTTATAGAGAAAAGGAGAATCAGAATGAATCAAACAATTATTCAAGAACGTTCAGGTCTCAATCAATTTTATGCTAAGGTTTATGCTTTTGTGGGACTTGGGATTGGTCTATCAGCTCTCGTGTCAGCTTTGATGTTGACAGTTTTTCAGTCTCAATTGATCTACTTTTTAATGCATGGCCGTCTCTGGTTGATGATTGCAACTTTTGCAGAACTTGGTCTAGTCTTTGTTGCAAGTAGCATGGCTGCCAAAAACAGCCCAGCAGCTCTACCAGTATTTCTAGTATACTCCCTACTGAATGGCTTCACCCTTAGCTTTGTCGTAGCCTTCTATACACCGGGAACAGTCTTGTCAGCCTTTGTATCCAGCGCTCTTCTCTTCTTTGTCATGGCGGCAATCGGGATTTTTACCAAGAAAGATTTGAGTGGAATGGGTCGAGCTCTGATGGCTGCGCTTGTCGGCCTCATTATTGCCATGGTAGTGAATATTTTCTTGGCTAGTGGCTTCTTTGATTACATGATTAGCGTAGCCATGGTCTTGGTCTTCTCAGGTTTGATTGCTTGGGACAACCAAAAGATTCGCTATGTTTATGAGCAATCAAGAGGGCAAGTAGCGACAGGATGGGTCATCTCAATGGCTCTCAGTATCTACCTAGACTTTATCAACCTCTTCCTTAGCATCTTACGAATCTTTGGTCGAAACGATTAATGAATGACGGAGTCAGTGTTCCAAAGAGCACTGACTTTTTCTTATTTACTCTTTTCTTTTCTTGAAAATAGGTGTATAATGCTTTTAACTAATTTTTGAGGAGCCGTTTATGAAGAAAAGTTTTATTCATCAGCAAGAAGAGATTTCCTTTGTTAAAAATACCTTTACCCAGTATTTGAAAGATAAACTAGAAGTCGTTGAAGTTCAGGGGCCTATCTTGAGTAAGGTCGGCGATGGGATGCAGGACAACCTGTCAGGTGTCGAAAATCCAGTATCGGTGAAGGTTTTGCAAATCCCAGATGAAACCTATGAGGTCGTTCACTCACTTGCCAAATGGAAACGCCACACTTTGGCTCGTTTTGGTTTCGGTGAGGGTGAAGGTCTGTTTGTTCACATGAAGGCCCTTCGTCCAGACGAAGATTCGCTTGATGCGACCCACTCTGTTTATGTAGACCAGTGGGACTGGGAAAAAGTGATTCCAAATGGCCAACGCAATATCGCTTATCTTAAAGAAACAGTTGAAAAGATTTACAAGGCTATTCGTCTGACAGAGCTAGCAGTAGAAGCTCGCTATGATATCGAATCTATCTTACCAAAACAAATCACCTTTATCCATACAGAAGAGCTGGTAGAACGCTACCCAGACTTGACACCAAAAGAGCGTGAAAATGCAATCTGTAAAGAGTTCGGAGCAGTCTTCTTGATTGGTATTGGTGGCGAGTTGCCTGACGGAAAACCTCATGACGGCCGCGCACCTGACTATGATGACTGGACAACAGAGTCTGAAAATGGCTACAAAGGGTTAAATGGGGATATTCTAGTTTGGAATGAATCTCTTGGATGTGCCTTTGAACTTTCATCAATGGGGATTCGGGTAGATGAGGATACCCTTCGTCGCCAAGTGGCTCTTACAGGAGACGAAGATCGTCTGGAGTTGGAATGGCATAAAGCCCTGCTCAACGGCCTTTTCCCATTGACAATCGGTGGGGGGATTGGACAGTCTCGGATGGCCATGTTCCTTCTTCGTAAGAAACACATCGGAGAGGTTCAGACCAGTGTTTGGCCGCAAGAAGTTCGCGATACGTACGAAAATATTTTGTAGAGAATCGAACCGCAAGGTTCGGTTTTCTTTCTCTTTTTGCCTATAATTTGGTATAATAAACGGTATGAAAATCGTATCAGGAATCTACGGGGGGCGACCCCTCAAGACGCTAGAAGGCAAGACGACGAGGCCGACATCTGATAAGGTGCGTGGAGCTATCTTTAACATGATTGGTCCCTATTTTGAGGGTGGTCGTGTCTTGGATCTCTATGCTGGCAGTGGCGGTCTGTCTATTGAAGCTGTGTCAAGAGGGATGTCCAGTGCGGTCTTAGTGGAACGGGATCGAAAGGCCCAAGCTGTCATTGCTGAAAATATCCAGATGACCAAGGAAGTTTCTAAATTTCAGCTCTTAAAGATGGAAGCTGACCGAGCTCTAGAGCAAGTCGGAGGGACATTTGATCTGGTCTTTTTAGACCCTCCCTATGCAAAAGAACAAATCGTAGCAGATATCGAAAAAATGGCTGAGAGAAATCTCTTCTCCCAAGAAATCATGGTTGTCTGCGAAACCGATAAGTCTGTAGAACTCCCAGAAGAAATCGCCTGCTTAGGCATCTGGAAGGAAAAAATATATGGGATTAGTAAGGTGACAGTCTATGTCAGATAAAATTGGATTATTTACAGGTTCATTTGATCCGATGACAAATGGACATTTGGATATCATTGAACGTGCCAGCAAACTCTTTGATAAGCTCTATGTCGGGGTTTTCTACAATCCCCACAAACAAGGCTTTCTCCCTGTTGAAAATCGCAAACGGGCAGTCGAAAAAGCTGTGGCGCATTTAGATAATGTAGAGGTGCTGGCTTCTCATGACCAACTAGTTGTCGATGTTGCAAGAAGACTGGGTGCTAAGACCCTTGTCCGTGGCTTGCGGAATGCCAACGACTTGCAATACGAGTCTAGCTTTGACTACTACAATCATCAACTGGCTCCAGAAATCGAAACCATTTATCTATATAGTCGCCCGGAGCATCTTTATATTAGCTCTTCGGCCGTGAGAGAACTTCTGAAGTTTGGTCAGGAGATTCAGCAATATGTCCCAAACAGTGTTGTGGAGGAATTAGAACATGAAGAAAAAAACTAGATGGCCCTTATATGTCATCCTAGCACTAGTATTGACTTTTTTAGCCTTTGTAGTACCTTTACCATACTACATAGAAGTTCCAGGTGGAGCGGAAGATATTCGTCGCGTTTTGAAAGTCAATGAAACAGAAGATACAGAAGCAGGGGCTTACCAGTTTGTAACAGTCGGTATTCGGCATGCAACCCTGTCGCATCTTGTCTATGCTTGGTTAACACCATTTACGGATATTAGAAGTGCTCAGGAGACAACGGGTGGCTCTACGGATGCAGAGTTTATGCGGATTAATCAGTTCTACATGCAAACATCCCAAAACATGGCCAAGTATCAAGGCTTGAAGACGGCTGGTAAGGATATCGAACTCAAGTACTTGGGAGTTTATGTCTTAACCGTGACGGATAATTCAACTTTTAAGGGTATTCTGAACATTGCGGATACCGTGACGGCTGTTAATGATAAGACCTTTGATAGTTCCAAGGACTTGGTTGACTATGTCAACTCTCAAAAACTAGGAGATCCGGTCAAGGTAACCTATGAAGAAGACGGAAAAGTCAAGACTGCTGAAGGTAAAATTATCACTCTCGAAAACGGGAAAAACGGGATTGGGATTGGCTTGATTGACCGTACGGAAGTGACAAGTGATGTTCCAATTCGTTTCTCCACAGCTGGTATTGGCGGGCCGAGTGCAGGTCTCATGTTTAGTCTAGCTATCTACACCCAGATAGCAGATCCAGGTCTTCGTAATGGTCGTATCGTTGCGGGAACAGGAACTATTGATAGGGACGGAAATGTTGGCGACATTGGTGGAATTGACAAAAAAGTAGTTGCAGCCTCTCGTCAGGGAGCGAACGTCTTTTTTGCTCCTGACAATCCAGTCACCGAGGAAGCGAAAAAAGCAGATCCAAATGCGAAAAGCAACTATGAAACAGCCATGGAAGCTGCCAAAACCATCAAGACAGAGATGAAAATCGTGCCCGTTAAAACCTTGCAGGATGCGATTGATTACCTTAAAAATAATCCCTAGTCCATAGAAAAATCGAAAACTAGCGCGCAAGCAGATAAGATGGTATAATAGTCAAATGGTTCAATTATTATTCACTCTAAGTAGTCATATGCTCTTTATTTATTTGAGTTTTTACCTTTTGAAGGACCTTGTGAGATGGGAAAAGGTGTTAAAAGTAACTGCTACTAACACAAAAAAAGTTCGTTTGTTGGTAGGCTTCTTTAGTATTGTAATGGGCTATATCTTGAGTTCATTCTTTATCAGTTTGTACCAACTGTGGCAAGAAGCACTTAGAGGACTGTTATAAAATCAAAAGTAAAGGAAAAACTATGGAAAAAATTGTGGTTCAAGGCGGAGAGAATCGTCTGGTCGGGAGTGTGACCATTGAGGGAGCAAAGAATGCCGTCTTGCCCTTGTTGGCAGCGACTATTCTAGCAAGCAAGGGTAAGACAGTCTTGCAGAATGTACCGATCTTGTCAGATGTTTTCACCATGAATCAAGTAGTTCGTGGTCTGAATGCCAAGGTGGACTTTGATGAGGAAGCTCATATTGTCGAGGTCGATGCGACTGGTGATATCACGGAGGAAGCTCCTTATAAATATGTCAGCAAGATGCGGGCATCGATCGTTGTTTTGGGACCAATCCTTGCTCGTGTAGGGCATGCCAAGGTATCCATGCCGGGTGGTTGTACGATTGGAAGTCGTCCAATCGATCTCCACCTCAAGGGCTTGGAAGCTATGGGAGCTAAGATTAGCCAGACAGCTGGTTACATCGAAGCCAAGGCAGAACGCTTGCATGGCGCTCATATCTACATGGACTTCCCTAGCGTCGGCGCAACACAAAACCTCATGATGGCAGCAACTCTAGCTGACGGTGTGACTGTCATTGAAAATGCTGCGCGTGAGCCCGAAATTGTTGACCTTGCTATCCTTCTTAATGAAATGGGAGCCAAGGTCAAGGGAGCTGGTACCGAAACAATCACAGTGACTGGTGTCGAGGAAATCCATGGTACGACTCACAGTGTCGTACAGGACCGTATCGAAGCTGGAACCTTTATGGTTGCGGCAGCCATGACTGGTGGAGATGTCCTCGTTCGAGATGCAGTCTGGGAGCATAATCGCCCCTTGATTGCCAAACTTCTTGAAATGGGAGTTGAGGTGACGGAGGAGTCGGAAGGCATTCGTGTCCGTTCTCAACTGGAAAATCTTAAAGCTGTTCATGTAAAAACTTTACCACACCCAGGATTCCCAACAGATATGCAGGCGCAATTTACAGCTCTGATGACAGTCGCAAAAGGGGAATCCACCATGGTGGAAACTGTATTTGA
Organism: Streptococcus sp. oral taxon 058 str. F0407; assembly: GCF_000235485.1. Lineage (GTDB taxonomy): Bacteria > Bacillota > Bacilli > Lactobacillales > Streptococcaceae > Streptococcus. The sequence goes on along the minus strand of NZ_JH378893.1, from coordinate 35,646 downwards.
GAATCGTTTCCAACATCTGGAGGAAATGCGTCGGATGGGCTTGCATTCGGAGATTATCCGTGATACAGCCCGTATCGTAGGAGGACAAGCTTTACAGGGAGCAGAAGTTTTATCAACAGACCTTCGCGCTAGTGCTGCTTTGATTTTGACAGGTTTGGTGGCGCAAGGAGAAACAGTTGTTGGTAAGTTAGTCCACCTTGATAGAGGTTACTACCGTTTCCATGAGAAGTTAGCTCAGCTAGGAGCGAAGATTCAGCGGATTGAGGTTAAGGATGAAGAGGAATAGAAACAAAAACAAGAGAATACGCTATGTACTCCGTCGCTTACTGTTGATTTTTATCGTACTCTTGCTGGGATTCCTTGCTTTAGGAATCGGCTTGATGGTTGGCTATGGCATCCTTGGAAAGGGACAGGATCCATGGGCTATCTTGTCTCCAGCAAAGTGGCAGGAATTGATTAGCAAATTTACAGGAAATTAGACTGGGAGACCAGTCTTTTTCTAAAGGAATAAGGAGAAAAATGGACAAAAAAACAAGACAGACTCTAATAGGATTACTTATATTCTTACTCTTGGCCGCTGGGAGCTATTACATCAAGCAGATGCAGACAGCACCAAATAGCCCTAGAACAAAGGTTAGTCAGAAAAAACAAGCTTCAGAAGCTCCCAGTCAGGCGTTGGCAGAAAGTGTCTTAACCGAGTCGATCAAGAATCAAATAAAAGGTGGTCTAGAATGGAATGGGGCAGGTGCCTTTGTCGTAAATAGCAATAAAACCAATCTAGATGCCAAAGTTTCTAGCAAACCCTATGCGGATAATAAAACAAAGTCAGTCGGGAAAGAGACAGTCCCAACTGTTGCTAATGCCCTCTTATCCAAAGCGACTCGTCAGTACAAAAATCGTGAAGAGACTGGAAATGGATCCACCTCTTGGACTCCGCCGGGATGGCATCAGGTTAAAAATCTAAAGGGTACCTATACGCACGCAGTAGATAGGGGGCACTTGTTGGGTTATGCCTTGATAGGTGGATTAGATGGCTTTGATGCTTCTACCAGCAATCCCAAAAATATCGCAGTTCAGACAGCGTGGGCCAACCAGGCTCAGGCTGAAGATTCGACAGGGCAGAACTACTATGAGAGTTTGGTCAGGAAAGCCTTGGACCAGAATAAGAGAGTCCGTTATCGGGTAACTCTCCACTATGCTACAAATGAGGATTTGGTTCCATCCGCTTCACAAATTGAAGCCAAGTCTTCAGATGGCGAATTGGAGTTTAATGTCCTAATCCCCAATGTTCAAAAGGGTATCCAACTTGATTACCGAACAGGTCAAGTCACAGTGACAAACTAGAAACAATCTACAAAAGAACAAAAATCGCTCCCTTGTCCGTTAGTGATAAGGGAGCGATTGTATAAATTAGAAAATAATGTGATTCCTAGGCCGATTTATGATATAATGGAACACAAGATACTATTTTAGGAGAAAGACCATGGAAGACCCGAGCAGTCAGGATTTGTTACTGCAATTTGTACTTTTAATTGTATTGACCTTTTTAAATGCCTTTTTCTCAGCTACAGAAATGGCTATGGTGTCACTAAATCGTGCCCGAGTAGAGCAAAAAGCAGAAGAAGGCGATAAACGTTATATCCGTTTGCTAAAGGTACTTGAAAACCCTAATCATTTTTTATCAACCATTCAAGTCGGTATCACCTTGATCACGATCTTGTCAGGGGCAAAATTGGCAGATACACTTGGACAAGTAATTGCCTCTTGGATGGGGAATGGAGAAACAGCTTATGCCATTGCAAGTTTCCTCTCTTTGGCATTCTTGACCTATATCTCCATTGTTTTTGGTGAGCTCTATCCTAAACGTATTGCCCTTAATCTAAAAGATGCTTTGGCGATTCGAACAGCACCAATTATTATTGGTCTTGGAAAGATTGTCAGTCCCTTTGTCTGGCTGCTATCTGCTTCAACTAATTTGTTGAGTCGTTTAACACCAATGACCTTTGATGATGCTGATGAAAAGATGACACGTGATGAAATAGAGTACATGCTCACCAATAGTGAAGAAACACTGGATGCAGATGAGATTGAAATGCTGCAGGGGATTTTTTCTTTAGATGAACTAATGGCTCGTGAGCTAATGGTGCCTCGTACAGATGCCTTTATGGTAGATATTCAAGATGACAGTCAAACGATTATCCAAAGTATTTTAAAGCAAAATTTCTCACGCATCCCTGTTTACGATGGGGATAAGGACAATGTGATTGGTTTGATTCATACCAAGCGTTTACTAAACGCCGCCTATACAGATGGTTTTGAAAATATTATTTGGAAACGAATCCTCCAAACACCGCTATTTGTGCCTGAGACCATCTTTGTGGATGATCTATTGAAAGAGCTGCGAAATACCCAAAATCAAATGGCCATCTTGCTAGATGAATACGGTGGGATGGCTGGTTTGGTAACTCTGGAAGATCTTCTAGAAGAGATTGTTGGAGAGATTGACGATGAGACGGACAGGGCAGAAATCGAAGTCCACCAAATCGGTGAGGATACCTATATTGCACAGGGAGCCATGAATCTTAACGACTTCAACGACTACTTTGGTGTTGAACTAGAAAGCGATGATGTGGATACCATCGCTGGTTATTATTTGACGGGTGTTGGTACGATTCCAACAACTGAAAAAATTAGTTATGAATTGGTCAGCCAAAACAAGCAAATCATCTTAACCAATGATAAGGTGAAAAATGGGCGTGTTACTAAGGTAAAAGTTCAAATCACAGAACTAGAACCTGAAGAAGAAACCGAGTAAAACAGTGATTTTCGTCACTGTTTTTCATTCGCCCCAAAAGTTTTTTCAAAGTTGTCCTTATTTGTCCGAAGAAAAAATAAAAAAGCCCGATTTTTCGGACTTTTCATTCGGTTAATTCCTGTTAATTCAGGTATTGAAAGGCGGTAGACGGATTTGAACCGACGATCAAGCTTTTGCAGAGCCGTGCCTTACCACTTGGCTATACCGCCTCAACGTTTAATATTATACCTTGAAAATGATTCTACGTCAATAGTTTCTTAATCGAAAATCCAATTTAGAAGATTGCCCTTTCTGATTGGATGGAAAAATGGGGAGAGAAAATCTGAAAATCAGGCTTTATAGAGCCTTAACTTCCCTTTTGATTCTATAGATAGCAAACAAAGAATAAAGAAATTTGATAAATGAAAGTTTTTTGTGGTTACACGCCTAAATATTCTGAAAATTCGTTTACTTTTTGAGAAATCTATGGTATAATTGGCAATAAGCCTAAATTTTTTAAGAGGAGTTACATACATGAAAAAAAGTAGAGTATTTGTTACAGCAGGGATTGCTTTGCTGGCAACTGGCGTTCTCGCTGCTTGTGGTTCTTCAAAATCATCTGATTTAACAGCTCCAAAATCCTATGGTTATGTTTATTCAGCTGACCCAGAAACATTGGATTACCTCATTTCAGGGAAACAAAGTACCAAAATTGCCACTTCAAATGGTATCGATGGTCTCTTTACAAATGATAAATATGGGAATTTGACTCCTGCAGTTGCAGAAGACTGGTCAGTCTCAAAAGATGGGTTGACTTATACCTACAAGATTCGTAAAGGTGTCAAATGGACGACATCAGATGGCGAAGAGTATGCTGAAGTGAAAGCGAAAGACTTCGTAAATGGCTTGAAACACGCAGCTGATAACAAGTCAGAAGCACTTTATTTAGCAGAAGATTCAGTTAAAGGTCTAGCTGACTATAAAGCTGGAAACAATAAAGACTTTTCTTCAGTAGGTGTAAAGGCAGTTGATGATTATACTCTTGAGTATACTTTGAACCAGCCAGAACCATACTGGAATTCTAAGATGGCCTACGCAATCTTCTGGCCATTGAACGAAGATTTTGAAAAATCAAAAGGGGCCGACTTTGCCAAAGCAACTGACCCTACATCCTTGCTTTACAATGGTCCATTCTTACTGAAAGGTTTGACTGCTAAGTCTTCTATTGAATTCGCTAAAAATGAACAATATTGGGATAAAGACAATGTTCATCTTGATAAAGTAACCCTTGCTTTCTATGATGGGTCAGACCAAGAGTCAATTGAGCGTAACTTTACAAGTGGAGCCTATAGCTATGCCCGTCTCTTCCCAACAAGTTCAAACTATTCTAAAGTAGAAGAAACCTACAAGGAAAATATCTTCTACACTCCATCAGGACCTGGTATTTTTGGTCTAGGTGTTAATATTGACCGTCAAAGCTACAAATATACTGCGAAAACAACTGATGAAGAGAAATCTTCTACTAAGAAAGCTCTTCTTAACAAGGATTTCCGTCAGGCTTTGAACTTTGCCTTTGACCGTACTTCTTACTCAGCTCAAGTAAATGGCAAAGAAGGTGCTCCCCTTGCCGTTCGTAACCTCTTTGTGAAACCTACCTTTGTCTCTGCAGGTGAAAAAACTTTCGGTGACTTGGTAACTGATAAGATGACTGCTTATGGTGATGAATGGAAGAATGTAAACTTTGCTGATGGTCAAGATGGACTCTTCAACGCCGATAAAGCCAAAGCCGAATTTGCGAAAGCTAAAACGGCATTGGAAGCAGAGGGTGTGAAATTCCCTATCCACTTGGATATCCCAGTAGACCAAACCAATAAGAACTATATCGCACGTATTCAATCTTTCAAACAATCAGTTGAAACAGTACTTGGTGAAGGCAATGTAGTTATCGACATCCAACAAATTTCTAAAGATGAGTTGAACAACATCACATACTATGCTGCAAACGCTGCAGCAGAAGATTGGGATCTCTCAGGAGCAGTTGGATGGAACCCTGACTATGAAGATCCATCAACTTACCTTGATATCTTGAAAACAACTAACAGCGAGCAAACAAAAACTTATATGGGTTATGACAATCCAGCAAATGCAGCGGCTGCACAAGTTGGTTTGAAAGAATACGATAAGCTAGTTGATGAAGCTGCAAAAGAAACCAATGATTTGAATGTTCGTTATGAAAAATACGCGGCTGCTCAAGCTTGGTTGACAGATAGCTCACTCTTCCTTCCTGCTATGTCAGGTAGTGGTGCAGCGCCATTCATTTCTCGTGTTGTACCATTCACAGCATCATACAGCCAGTCTGGAGATAAGGGCTCAGATGTATACTTCAAGTATATTCAGTTGCAAGACAAGGTAGTAACCAAAGCTGACTATGAACAAGCTCGTGAGAAATGGCTCAAAGAGAAAAAAGAATCAAACGAAAAAGTTCAAAAAGAATTGGCTAATCACGTTAAATAAATAACTCTCAAGAGAACTTTCTCTCCATGAGGAGAAGGTTCTTTTGGGATTTTAAAAGGAAACGATATGAAGAAATATATTTTTATGCGTGTATTGCGTTCATTGGTGTCTATCTTCTTGGTGACAACCTTGACCTACACGATTATCTATACGATGGTTCCTCGAAAACTGATTTTCAAGCAGGATACCAACTATAACAAGATTGCAACGACGCCAGATAAACGGGATAACTATGAAAATACCGTTTATGAGCGGATGGGCTATATCGAGTACTACGATACCAAGGAGTTGCAGGAAAAAGCTAGTAGTATTGACCCTTCTGTTACAGTAGATGCAAATGATACAAATAAAGCTATCTATGAAAAATATATCCAACAACTTGGTAATGGTTGGACTCTAGGTCAGTTCACTGAGAGTGGTCAATTCTATGCTACGCGTGAAATTCCAATTTTTGAACGTGTTTTCAAATTCTATGCCAACTTGATTGATATTGACCATACAAACAAGATTCAAGACCCTGAAAATCCAAACTTGCAACGTTATCTTCGTTTTGAAAATGATCCTGCTATTGGTTGGTCATTGGTTGGTTCAGGTACAAAACATAAATACCTTTTGTATTTCAACAATCAATTCCCATTTGTACACCAAAACTTTGTGAACATTAACTTGGGTGACTCTTACCCAACTTATGCAAACACACCAGTGCTTCAAGTTATCACACAAGGTCAAGGACAAACTAAGACATCAGAAGTTCAATTCCCTACGGGTAAAAAGACTTCGTCTGTAGATATTTACTCTCGTACCTACAAATCTCCAAGTCAAGCAGATGCGCGTGAGGTAGCCAACTATGGGAAGGGCGATCCATATACAGCTACAGAAAGCAATTATCAATACCCATCTATGATTGCAAGTTCAGCGGTTGCTGGTTTGATCGGTTTGATTATTTCTTATGCTATCGCTATTCCTCTTGGTTCTGCTATGGCTCGCCACAAGAATACTTGGATTGATAGCTTCTCTACAGGTGCCCTAACCTTCTTGCTTGCTCTTCCAACGATTGCCTTGGTTTACATCGTTCGTTTGATTGGGTCATCCATTGGTCTGCCAGACTCATTCCCTATCTTAGGTGCTGGAGATTGGCGTTCTTATGTCTTACCAGCAGTTATTCTAGGTCTGCTGGGTGCGCCAAGTACAGCTATCTGGATCCGTCGTTACATGATCGACTTGCAATCTCAAGACTTCGTCCGTTTTGCGCGTGCCAAAGGTTTGTCTGAAAAAGAAATTTCAAATAAACACATCTTTAAAAATGCAATGGTTCCTTTGGTTTCAGGTATTCCTGGTGCCGTGATCGGGGTTATTGGTGGTGCAACATTGACAGAAACCGTCTTCGCTTTCCCAGGTATGGGTAAAATGTTGATTGACTCTGTTAAGGCATCAAACAACTCAATGGTAGTTGGTCTCGTCTTTATCTTTACATGTATCTCTATCTTCTCACTCTTTGTAGGAGATATCTGGATGACCATGCTTGATCCACGTATTAAATTGACAGAGAAAGGAGGCAAATAATGTCAACAATCGGAAAAGAAAAATTTCAGTTCGTAAAACGTGACGATTTTGCCTCTGAAACAATTGATGCCCCTGCCTATTCATACTGGGGTTCTGTATTTAGACAGTTTCTAAAGAAAAAATCAACAGTTATTATGTTGGGGATTTTGGTTGCCATTATCTTGATGAGCTTTATTTATCCAATGTTCTCAGATTTTGACTTCAACGATGTAAGTAAGGTGAATGACTTTAGCGCTCGTTTTATCAAGCCCAATGCCGAACATTGGTTTGGTACAGATAGTAATGGTAAATCCTTGTTTGATGGGGTTTGGTTTGGTGCTCGTAACTCTATCCTCATCTCTGTCATTGCCACTTTTATCAACCTTGTGATCGGGGTTATTGTTGGTGGGATTTGGGGGATTTCAAAATCCGTTGACCGCGTCATGATGGAAGTTTATAACATTATTTCAAACATTCCATCTCTCTTGATTGTCATTGTCTTGACTTACTCAATTGGTGCTGGTTTCTGGAATTTGATTTTTGCCATGAGTGTGACAACTTGGATTGGGATTGCTTATATGATTCGTATCCAAATCATGCGTTACCGTGACTTGGAATACAACCTCGCTTCACAAACACTTGGAACACCAACCTTTAAAATCATCGTTAAAAATATCATGCCACAATTGGTATCTGTTATTGTTTCTACAATGACCTTGATGTTGCCAAGCTTCATCTCTTATGAAGCCTTCCTTTCCTTCTTTGGATTGGGATTACCTGTAACAGTGCCAAGTTTGGGACGTTTGATCTCAGATTACTCACAAAACGTTACGACCAACGCTTACTTGTTCTGGATTCCGTTGACAACCTTGATCTTGGTATCCCTATCTCTTTTCGTTGTTGGTCAAAACCTAGCGGACGCTAGTGATCCACGTACACATAGATAGGAGTAGACATGACAAAAGAAAATAATGTAATTTTGACTGCTCGTGATATTGTCGTGGAATTTGACGTTCGTGACAAAGTTCTGACGGCTATCCGAGGAGTTTCTCTGGACCTGATTGAAGGAGAAGTTCTTGCCTTGGTAGGTGAGTCTGGTTCTGGTAAATCTGTTTTAACAAAAACCTTTACAGGGATGTTAGAAGACAATGGACGTATTGCCCAAGGAAGCATCGACTATCGTGGACAAGACTTGACCGCCTTGAATTCTAACAAGGAATGGGAGAAGATTCGTGGTGCTAAAATTGCGACCATCTTCCAAGATCCAATGACGAGCTTGGACCCAATCAATACAATCGGTAGCCAAATCACAGAAGTTATCGTTAAACATCAAGGGAAAACAGCTAAGGAAGCCAAAGAGATGGCAATCGACTATATGAACAAGGTCGGAATTCCAGACGCTGAAAAACGTTTTGACGAGTATCCTTTCCAATATTCTGGAGGGATGCGCCAACGTATCGTTATTGCGATTGCCCTTGCCTGTCGTCCAGATATCTTGATCTGTGACGAGCCGACTACGGCCCTTGATGTAACCATTCAAGCGCAAATCATTGATTTGCTTAAAACCTTGCAAAATGAGTACCACTTTACCATTATCTTCATCACCCATGACCTTGGTGTGGTAGCAAGTATTGCCGATAAGGTAGCGGTTATGTATGCTGGGGAAATTGTAGAGTACGGTACTGTTGAGGAAGTCTTCTACGATCCACGTCATCCATATACTTGGAGTCTCTTGTCTAGCTTGCCTCAGCTCGCTGATGACAAAGGGGAATTGTACTCTATCCCAGGAACACCACCGTCTCTTTATACTGAGTTGAAAGGTGATGCTTTTGCCCTTCGTTCAGATTATGCGATGCAAATTGATTTTGAAGAGAAGGCACCTAAGTTTTCAGTCACTGATACCCACTGGGCTAAGACTTGGTTGCTTCATGAGAATGCTCCTAAAGTTGAAAAACCTGGAGTCATTGCAGATTTGCATGACAAGATTCGTGATAAAATGGGCTTTGCTCATCTAGAAGACTAGGAGGAAGGAAATGTCTGAAAAATTAGTAGAAATTAAAGATTTAGAAATTTCCTTTGGTGAAGGAAGTAAGAAGTTTGTCGCGGTTAAAAACGCCAACTTCTTTATCAACAAGGGAGAAACTTTCTCTCTTGTTGGTGAGTCTGGTAGTGGGAAAACAACGATTGGTCGTGCCATTATTGGTTTGAACAATACTAGTAAAGGTGAGATCATCTTTGATGGTCAGAAAATCAATGGGAAAAAATCTCATAAGGAATCAGCAGACTTAATCCGTCGTATTCAGATGATTTTCCAGGACCCTGCAGCAAGCTTGAATGAGCGTGCGACGGTTGACTATATCATCTCTGAAGGTCTTTACAACTACCACTTGTTTAAAGATGAAGAAGATCGGAAAGAAAAAGTTCAAAAGATGATCCATGAAGTTGGACTTTTGAAAGAACACTTGACCCGTTATCCACACGAGTTTTCTGGTGGTCAACGTCAGCGTATCGGGATTGCCCGTGCCCTTGTGATGGAACCTGATTTCGTTATTGCGGATGAACCAATCTCTGCCTTGGATGTATCAGTGCGTGCGCAAGTCTTGAACTTGCTCAAGAAGTTCCAAAAAGAGTTGGGCTTGACTTATCTCTTTATCGCGCATGACTTGTCAGTTGTTCGCTTTATCTCAGATCGTATCGCGGTTATCTATAAGGGAGTTATCGTCGAAGTGGCGGAGACAGAGGAATTGTTTAACAATCCTGTCCACCCATACACTCAAGCACTTCTATCTGCTGTACCGATTCCAGATCCAATCTTGGAACGCAAGAAGGTCTTGAAAGTTTATGATCCTGACCAACATGACTATGAGACAGATAAGCCATCTATGGTAGAAATTCGTCCAGGTCACTATGTTTGGGCTAACCAAGCGGAAGTTGCTCGATACAAAGAAGCTCTTAAAAAATAAATAGATTAGGAGAGGACCGAATGGTCTTCTCATTTTTAATAGAAAAATTCCCCTTCTACTTACTTGTAAAAGGGGAATTGTATTATAATTAACGTTTAGACCAAGTGCGTTTCATAAAGAGTAGCAAAATTGGGTAAATCTCTAAGCGGCCTGCAATCATTGCAAATGAGAGCAGGATTTTAGAGATGGGACTGAAGATGGCAAAACTAGAGGTTGTACCTAGAATCGGTCCGATATTGTTAAAACAGCTGAAGACCGCACTGGTCACGACTAGAAAATCATTGCTATCAAGACTGACGATAAAGATGAGAGAGAGAATAATCATCATATAGATGGCAAAATACTTGAGAATCTTGTGCTGGGTATCCTTATCAATTACAGTTTTATTAACATGGAGAGTCAAGACACGGTGAGGGGATAAGATGGACAGAATCTGGTTTTTGGCAATTTTTGTAAGGATGAGTCCTCTGATCACCTTAAGACCACCTGCAGTTGAGCCAGCTGAGCCACCGATTCCCATGAGGAAGAGGAGGATAAATTGGGAGAAGAGAGGCCAGTTGGTAATATCTCCGTAACCAAAACCTGTTGTCGTGATGATATTGGACACTTGGAAGAGAGCCATCTCAAAACTCTTAGACACACCTTGGTAGAGGTGGAGCGTATTAAGAGTAATCAAGCCGGTAGAAACTAGGACAATGATTACATATGCTCGTAGTTCTTCATCTCCAAAGAAGGCCTTGACCCGACGGAGCATAAGGAAGTAATACAGGTTAAAATTGACCCCGAAAACCAGGACACCAAAACTGACAAGATAGGTAATCAGGGAACTGCCATAGTGGGCAATTCCATCGTTGTAGACGGTGAATCCTCCTGTACCAGCTGTTCCCATAGCGATGACAAAACTATCGTAGAGAGGCATACCTGCTAGGTAGTAGATAATCACAAAGAGGGAGAAGAGAGCTAGATAAAGCAGATAGAGAATCTGAGCAGTGTTTTTGAGCTTGGATACAACCTTACCAAAGACAGGCCCAGGTACCTCAGCCTTCATCACCTCTAAGTGACTATTCTTAGCATTGTCCATAATAGCAAGTGCAAAGACGAGCACCCCCATCCCTCCAATCAAGTGGGTGAAACTTCGCCAGAAGAGGAGGGAACGACTGAGAACGGAAACATCGTTCAGAATAGTTGCTCCTGTAGTTGTAAAACCAGAACTGATTTCAAAGAAGGCATCAATAACACTTGGAATTTGTCCCGAAAAGACAAAGGGTAAGCCACCAAAGAAAGACCAGAGAATCCAACAGAGGGCAACGATTAAGACACCCTCCTTGGCATAAATCCGTTGATTTTTCGGTTTTCGTAAAACACCTAAACCACCGAGAAGAACTAAAATTCCAATCGTAGAAAAGAGAGCGATAAATACTTGACTGGATTCTTGATAATAGGTCGCTACACTCACAGGAACTAGGAGGAGAATAGCCTCAATCAAGAGAAGTTTTGAGAGGAGGTAACGAATCATACTTTTATTCATTTTTTACCTCTCAATCAAGTCATAAATCTTAGTGATGTTTGGCAGTAAGGTCGTCACGAGTAACTGGTCTCCGACCTCAAGTATATCCTCTCCAGTAGGGAAGATTGTTTTTCCTTTTCGGATAATGGCTGCGATGAGCACACCTTTTTTTAATTTTAGATGCGAAAGGGGCTTGGCAGTCATTTTATTGGTTTCCTTGATATGGAATTGCAGGGTTTCAATTTGGCCGTTTGCAAGATGGTGCATGGCTTGAAGATCTGAGTATTGGGCGTTTACCCGACCACGGATAAAGTGCATAATGGTATCCACTGCGATGATTTTCGGCGTGATGATACTTGAAAAATCAGGCGCATGGATAATCTCTAGAAGGCTAGTCCGATTGACTTTAGTGATGTTTTTTTGGACGCCAACACGGTCAAGGAACATGGAGGTGATGATGTTTTCCTCATCAACCCCAGTTAAGGTTGCGACTGCATCATAGCTAGGAGCACTTTCTTCGAGTAAGATGTCCTTAGCAGTTCCATCTCCTTGTACGATATAGAGATTAGGAAATTTTTCACTAAAGAAACGAGCTCTTTCAGGGTTAATCTCGATGACCTTGGTATCAATACGACTGTCTTTCAAAATGCCAAGTAGATAATAAGCGATTTTTCCAGCTCCAACGATAAGCAAGCTTTTCACTGCACGTGATTTGAAATAGTTGTGGAAAAGCATCATATCCACACGATTTCCCGTAACAAAAATCCTATCCTTGTCCTGGATAGTGACATCACCACTTGGAATCATGAGTTGATGGTCTCTTTCCATAGCACAGACAATGATGTTGCCAAATTTTTTACGGAAGTCTGAGATTGGCATTTGACAGAGCCCGCTAGAATCTTTGATAACAAACTCCATCAGGCTGACACGACCTCCAGCAAAACGCTCCACTGAGAGGGCATTAGGAAAATCGATGATATTTGAGATGGCACGGGCTGCTAAGAGTTCTGGATTAACGATAAGTGAAAATCCAAGAATATTTTTCTCTTTAAAATAAGCATTAGAGTATTCAGGATTTCGCACCCGAACGATGGTTTCTTTAGCGCCCATTTTTTTAGCCAGTACCGCTGAAATCATATTTACTTCATCGTATTCAGTTAGAGCGATAAAGATATCACACTCTTGGACACCGGCTTGCTCTAAGATAGTAAAGTCGGCACCATTTCCAAGGAGGCCCATGATATCAAAGCGACTGGCAATATGGTTCAGTACAGCTTCATTTTGCTCGATGAGGACAACGTCATGTTTTTCTGCAACTAGTGAACGACAGAGGGCAAAACCGACTTTCCCTCCACCAACAAGGACAATTTTCATATAAAAAACCTACTTTTTCATGATGTAACTATCATACCCTTTTTTAGCAAAAAATGCACTTGCCAAGGCGATTTTTAGGGGGAGAAAAGGCTTTTTCAAGTTTTTGAAGATAAATCTGCTTAACTTCTATAACAACGTCTCTGATTTGAAGTGATTTTACTCTTTTACTATCCCTTTTCAGAAATGGAATGACCAAACATGAAAATATCATCAAAAAAAGTAAAAAAATCAAGTCGTTTCTATTGACATTGATTCTGAAAGTGTTATACTAAGGAAGTAGTTTCGCTGATTTACTTCAAACCTGTTGTGAGGTAAGTTAACGACGCCTTAACCACGCTGTTTGCTGAGCTTGACTCCGGGCAGTGTGGCTATTTTTTTGCAATGATAAAAGGAAGCCAATTATGACAAATCACATTGTTTTATTTGAACCTCAGATTCCACAAAATACGGGCAACATCGCGCGTACCTGCGCTGCGACCAATTCTCCCCTCCACATCATCAAGCCAATGGGCTTTCCCATTGATGATCGCAAGATGAAGCGAGCAGGTTTGGATTATTGGGATAAGTTAGAGATTCATTTTTATGATAACTTGGCAGACTTTATGTCTCAGATGAAAGGGCAAGTTTATCTGATTTCGAAATTTGCTGAGAAAGTGTATTCTGAGGCAGATTTAGCAAGCGATGAGGACCACTATTTTCTCTTTGGACGTGAGGATAAGGGTTTGCCAGAGGACTTTATGCGTGAACATCCAGAGAAAGCTCTCCGTATCCCTATGAATGATGAACATGTTCGCAGCCTCAATGTGTCTAATACCGTCTGCATGATTGTCTATGAGGCTCTTCGTCAGCAAAATTTTGCTGGTTTAGAGCTCGTTCACACATATGAAGCGGATAAACTGAAATAAACAAAATGCTTGCACTTGCAAGCGTTTTTTGTTATGATTAAAGGGTCTTCAGGGCAGGGTGAGATTCCCGACCGGCGGTAAATTTGACTAGCTGTTTTAGCTTTCTCGTCGTTGTCTTGTCTCGATATACTTTAAGTATTATCTTTGACTGCGACGCCTAGATAAATCTAAAATACCTTAGCCAAATAAGTCCGCGAGCGCAAGCTGATGTGGTGCGATTCCACAACCGACAGTATAGTCTGGATGGGAGAAGACGAAAGAATAGCTTTGTCTGTTCGGATGAGTTTATAGATAAATTGCAACCGCTTGCTCAAAAGAGTGAGGGGGAACTTTTGGGATATAAAAAGTGAGAATAGATAGAGGGATCCTTTCCAACTTCTTCTGATTTTATAGAAAATTGGAGGAACCTGTTATGACAAACACACGTCGACTTTCGACCATTGCGATTTTATCAGCCATCTCATTTGTGCTGATGTACTTTGACTTTCCGCTTTTACCAGCGGCGACCTTCCTCAAGATCGAGTTTAGTATCTTGCCAGTCCTTGTGGGCTTGGTGGTGATGGATTTGCCTGCTGCTCTAGGGATTCTCTTGCTTCGATCACTCTTGAAGTTGCTTCTGAATAGCCAGGGAGTGAATACCTACATTGGCTTGCCAATGAATATTGTAGCCTTGGGAGTTTTTGTTATCGCTTTTGGTTTGATTTGGAAAAAGGAGCGTAGCACCCTTCGTTTCCTACTAGCATCTCTAACGGGAACTATTGGATTGACTTCTGCCATGTTGGTTCTCAACTATGTCTATGCGGTTCCTTTGTACGCGCAGTTTGCCAACTTTGATATTAGAGAAATTATAGGACTTTCTAACTACTTGATGACTATGGTTTTACCTTTTAACTTGATTGAGGGTATCATCTTTGCTGTTTCATTCTGGTTGTTAAACGTCCTCTTGAAACCAACCTTAAAACATTATGAGAGATAAACAAACATTTTTAATGAAGGGCAGTTTTGCCCTTTTACTTTTCGTCCTTCTTGGCTATATGGTTAAGTTTTACCCTGAAATGCTGGTCGGTTTTGATCAACCGATTCAGACTGTCCTTCGTGGGGACTTGCCAGATTATTTGACAGTTCTGTTCCGTGCCCTTACACGCCTGATCGATATCCCAGTGATTATCACTTGGGTTGCCATCGCAGCCTTTATCTTTTATCGTAAGCAGTGGAAGATAGAAAGCTACTTCATGCTTGGAAATCTGGCTTTGGCAGGTCTTTTAATCGTGACCTTTAAAAATATCTACCAGCGCCCACGACCAGCTATCTTACACTTGGTAGAGGAGAAGGGATTTTCCTTCCCAAGCGGCCATTCTCTGGCTGTAACCTTGATGATAGGCTCTTTGATTGTCATTCTCAGTCAACGGATGAAAGATCCAGTCTGGAGAGGAATCGTACAAATCGTCCTTGGTCTTTACCTAGTTAGTGTGTTGGTATCAAGGGTCTATCTGGGAGTTCATTATCCATCAGATGTCCTTGCCAGTCTCTGTGTGGGCTTGGGAGTCCTGTTTATCGAATTTCCCTTCTATGACAAGCTTCGCTTCCAATGGCGATTTAAAGGTAAGCAGAAGTGAGATAGGTCTTGCAAGAATGGTAAAAATCTGATAAACTAAATAGTAATTGAATAGGAATCTGCAAGACTAGTAACTCAAGGGAAGTATATCAGGGAGGAGAGCCGTGACTGCAAGCTCTCTATATGAAAGCTGGGTGAATTCACTTGTGCATGGATTTAGAAATGAAGGTCTGACTTGTCAGATGAAACGGATGGTACCGCGTGTCAACGCTCCGAGTGGAGTTTTTGGCATGTGGTTTTCTTTTTATCTACGAGAGAATGATGGAGGAATTATGTCAACTATTGAAGAACAACTAAAAGCGCTTCGCGAAGAAACGCTAGCAAGCTTGAAGCAGATTTCTGCTGAAAATGAAAAAGAGATGCAAGACTTGCGTGTCTCTGTCCTTGGTAAAAAGGGTTCGCTTACTGAAATCCTCAAAGGGATGAAAGATGTCTCTGCTGAGATGCGTCCAATTATCGGAAAACACGTCAATGAAGCTCGTGATGTCTTGACAGCAGCCTTCGAAGAAACAGCTAAGCTTTTGGAAGAAAAGAAAGTCGCGGCTCAACTTGCTAGCGAGAGCATCGATGTGACGCTTCCAGGCCGTCCAGTTGCGACTGGTCACCGTCACGTTCTCACACAAACTAGTGAAGAAATCGAAGATATTTTTATTGGGATGGGGTACCAAGTCGTGGATGGTTTTGAAGTGGAGCAAGACTACTATAACTTTGAACGTATGAACCTTCCAAAAGACCACCCAGCTCGTGATATGCAGGACACTTTTTATATCACAGAAGAAATCTTACTTCGTACCCACACGTCTCCAGTTCAGGCGCGTGCTATGGATGCCCATGATTTCTCTAAAGGTCCTTTGAAAATGATCTCACCAGGACGTGTCTTCCGCCGTGATACGGACGATGCAACCCATAGTCACCAATTCCACCAAATCGAAGGCTTGGTTGTCGGGAAAAACATCTCTATGGCTGATCTTCAAGGAACGCTTCAGTTGATTGTTCAAAAGATGTTTGGGGAAGAGCGTCAAATTCGTTTGCGTCCATCCTATTTCCCATTCACTGAGCCATCTGTTGAGGTGGATGTTTCCTGCTTCAAGTGTGGCGGAGAAGGCTGTAACGTATGTAAGAAAACGGGTTGGATCGAAATCATGGGGGCCGGTATGGTTCACCCACGTGTCCTTGAGATGAGTGGTATCGATGCGACCGTTTATTCTGGATTTGCCTTTGGTCTTGGACAAGAGCGTGTAGCTATGCTCCGTTATGGTATCAACGATATCCGTGGCTTCTACCAAGGAGATATCCGCTTCTCAGAACAGTTTAAATAAGATTGAAACGCGAGGATATTTTATGATTTCGGAACAAAACTATAACAAACTTTTAGAGAAGTTTGGTGATATATCTTCATTTGCGATTTATAAAGAATCTAAAAATAATGATAAAGCAACATCTGAAAATATATCCTATGAAGAAGCTATTGAAAATCATCAAAAAGACTACATAAATCCTTCTAATATAATACTTATGGTAAACCCCTCTGCTAAAAGAGAACAATCCCCTGATAGTAATTTTTCTTCATTTCATCATTCAAATATTAATGATCGTCATTTAAGATTCTTAACTATGAAAACAAGTACATTTTGGAGGAATCTATACGGATCATATGTAACTGATCTATTTTCTGATGTTGTCGAATCTGTAATGGATAATTTAATTTCGGCAGTAAAGGATGATAATAAAAAGGACTACAGAAAACAATCGTATAAAAAATTAATCGAACAATTAGAAATATTGTCCCAGGATTCAAAAGAAGAAAAGTTAAATATATATGTTTGTGGTGCTTTGTCGAAGAGTAAGCGTAAAGATTTTATTTTTTTTATAGAAGAATTAATAGAAGAAATTTCAGAAAACTCAGATTTAAATATTGAACTTAGTTTTTATGCTGTTTATCATCCTGGTTATCAAAATTTAAAAAAATTAATTCAAGGTGGTTGTGAAAAAATAGTTAAGCATTCTATGAAGGTTGAATGAAATAGTTCTTAATTGGGAAGTTAAGTTTTACTATTTAAATGTAACTTTATAGAAAGAGTTTGTTCACAGAGTTGTGGCTAAAAACTTTTATTCTATAGAGATGGTAAGAGATAAGAGCTCTTCCTAAGACAGCCTCGGGCTGGAAAACACAAAATGAAAGGATCTAAACGAGGGCCAAAAGAAATCTAGGAAAGTCATCTAGATTTCAGCATAGCCCTTGGTATCTTACATATGTTAGTTAGTTATAAATGGTTAAAAGAATTGGTGGACATTGATGTGCCATCACAAGAGTTGGCTGAAAAAATGTCAACCACAGGGATCGAGGTAGAAGGTGTCGAATCACCTGCTGCCGGTCTCTCAAAAATTGTCGTCGGTGAGGTCTTGTCTTGCGAAGATGTGCCAGAAACTCACCTCCATGTTTGTCAGGTTAATGTTGGCGAAGAAGAAGCCCGCCAAATCGTCTGTGGTGCTCCAAATGTGCGTGCAGGCATCAAGGTCATGGTGGCTCTTCCAGGAGCTCGTATCGCTGACAACTATAAAATCAAAAAAGGGAAAATCCGTGGCTTGGAGTCGCTTGGGATGATCTGTTCACTTGGTGAATTGGGGATTTCTGACTCAGTTGTGCCAAAGGAATTTGCAGATGGCATTCAAATCTTGCCTCAAGATGCAGTTCCTGGGGACGAAGTCTTTTCTTACCTAGACTTGGATGATGAAATCATCGAACTTTCTATCACACCAAACCGTGCAGATGCTCTATCTATGCGGGGCGTAGCGCACGAAGTGGCAGCCATCTATGACAAGGCGATCAGCTTTAAAGAATTCAGTTTAACAGAAACCAATGAAAGTGCAGCAGATGCTCTTTCTGTCAACATTGACACAGACAAGGCTCCTTACTATGCAGCCCGTATCTTGGACAATGTAACCATCGCACCAAGTCCACAATGGTTGCAAAATCTCCTCATGAACGAAGGTATCCGCCCCATCAATAACGTAGTGGACGTGACCAACTATATCCTGCTATACTTTGGTCAACCTATGCATGCCTTTGACTTGGATACCTTTGAAGGGACTGACATCCGTGTGCGTGAAGCGCGTGCTGGTGAGAAATTGGTGACCTTGGATGGTGAAGAACGTGATTTGGAAACAAATGACCTAGTCATTACTGTGGCTGACAAACCAGTAGCCCTTGCAGGTGTCATGGGTGGTCAAGCAACAGAAATCTCTGAGAACTCTAGTCGTGTTGTCCTTGAAGCAGCTGTTTTCAATGGAAAATCTATCCGTAAGACCAGTGGTCGTCTTAACCTACGCTCTGAGTCATCTTCTCGCTTTGAAAAAGGGATCAATGTGGCAACTGTTAACGAAGCCCTTGATGCTGCAGCTAGCCTGATTGCGGAACTTGCCGGTGCGACGGTGCGTAAAGGCATCGTTTCAGCTGGTGAACTTGATACTTCTGATGTGGAGGTTTCTTCAACTCTTGCAGACGTTAACCGTGTCCTCGGTACAGAGCTTTCATACTCTGATGTGGAAGATGTCTTCCGTCGCCTTGGCTTTGGCCTTTCTGGAAATGCGGAAGCCTTCACTGTCAGTGTTCCACGTCGTCGTTGGGATATCACTATCGAAGCCGACCTCTTTGAAGAAATCGCTCGTATCTATGGGTATGACCGCTTGCCAACCAGTCTTCCCAAAGATGACGGTACAGCTGGTGAATTGACAGCGACACAAAAACTTCGTCGCCAAGTCCGTACTATCGCTGAAGGGGCAGGCTTGACAGAGATCATCACTTACGCTTTAACAACTCCTGAAAAAGCAGTTGAGTTCACAGCTCAACCAAGCAACCTTACGGAACTCATGTGGCCAATGACAGTGGACCGTTCTGTCCTCCGTCAAAATATGGTCTCAGGTATCCTTGATACAGTTGCTTACAACGTAGCGCGTAAGAACAAAAACTTGGCTCTTTACGAGATTGGAAAAGTCTTTGAACAAACAGGCAATCCCAAAGAAGACCTACCAAACGAAATCAACAGCTTTGCCTTTGCCTTGACAGGATTGGTCGCAGAAAAAGACTTCCAAACAGCAGCGGTTCCAGTTGATTTCTTCTATGCTAAGGGAATCCTTGAAGCCCTCTTTGCTCGTTTGGGACTCCAAGTGACCTATACTGCAACTTCTGAAATCGCTAGCCTTCACCCAGGACGTACAGCCGTGATTTCACTCGGTGACCAAGTTCTTGGTTTTCTTGGACAAGTACATCCAGTCACTGCCAAGGCTTACGATATCCCAGAAACTTATGTAGCGGAGCTCAACCTTTCAGCCATCGAAGCTGCTCTACAACCAGCGGCTCCATTCGTGGAAATCACGAAATTCCCAGCAGTCAGCCGTGATATTGCCCTTCTTCTCAAAGCAGAAACTAGCCATCAAGAAGTTGTAGACGCTATCCAAGCTGCAGGCGTGAAACGTTTGACAGATATTAAACTCTTTGACGTCTTCTCAGGTGAAAAATTGGGACTTGGCATGAAGTCAATGGCTTATAGCCTAACCTTCCAAAATCCAGAAGATAGCTTGACGGACGAAGAAGTCGCACGCTATATGGAAAAAATCCAAACTTCTCTCGAAGAAAGAGTCCATGCAGAAGTGCGTTAAAGCATCAATCCATCCTTCGGGGTGGATTTTTAGTTTCAAGAAGACAGTTCAGGATCAAAAATGAACAATTGGGGAGTAAAAGCTTTCAGCTATACTTTATTGGGTTATAATTGGTCTATCACTTGGGTACTCAAAAATCTTAGAGAGTTTAGTTTCTAAGGAAGGATGAACAAGATAAAAATGTACATAAATCCTTGTAAAGGCTATCAAAAAGGAGTATAATAAGTGCAACATATTTCGGAGGTGGAAAATGCTAGAAGTAAGAAATCTAGAGAAAAGTTTCGGTTCCAAGCAAGTCTTGTTTGGTGTAGATTTTCAAGCAAGTCCAGGACGGATTCTGGGGCTGGTCGGGAAAAATGGTTCTGGGAAAACAACGATTTTCCACAGTATTTTGAAATTTTTGGACTATCAAGGAGAGATTAGTCTGGATGGGCAGGATATTCGTCAGGAGACTTACGCTCGGATAGGTTATTTGCCTGAAGAACGCAGTCTCATGCCCAAGTTGACAGTTCTTGAGCAAGTTCGCTACTTGGCTACTCTAAAAGGCATGGATGCTAAGGAGGTCAAGGAAAAACTCCCTCAATGGATGGAAAAACTGGAAGTTAAGGGGAAATTAACAGATAAAATCAAGAGCCTCTCAAAAGGAAATCAGCAGAAAATTCAGTTGATTATCACCCTGATCCATGAACCAGACTTGATTATCCTGGATGAGCCTTTTAGTGGGCTGGATCCAGTCAATACTGAGCTGCTCAAGCAGGTCATTCTGAAAGAAAAAGAGCGTGGTGCGACCATTATCTTTTCAGACCATGTCATGACCAATGTCGAGGAGCTTTGCGATGATATTCTCATGATTCGAGATGGGCGTGTGGTCTTGCATGGACCAGTCCAAGAAGTTCGCAATCAATACGGTAAAACGCGTCTCTTTGTTTCAAGTGAACGAAGCAAGGAAGAACTGGAAAGTCTTCCTCATGTCAAACAGGTGAGCTTGACCAAGCAAGGCAGTTGGAAATTGATCTTAGATGATGAGAGTGCTGGAAGGGAACTCTTCCAAATCCTCACTCAAGGTCAATACATCGCGACCTTTGACCAACAAGCTCCAACAATCGATGAAATCTTTAAACTAGAATCAGGGGTGGAAGTATGAGAAATATGTGGGTAGTTATTAAAGAAACTTATCTGCGACATGTCAAGTCCTGGAGTTTCTTCTTTATGGTGATTTCGCCGTTTCTCTTTTTAGGATTATCTGTAGGAATCGGCTATCTCCAAGGGTCTTCTATGGCCAAGAATAGCAAGGTAGCAGTGGTAACAACTGTTCCAACTGTGGCAGAAGGGCTCAAGGGTACCAATGGCATTAACTTTGACTATCAGGATGAAGCCAGTGCCCAAGCTGCTATCAAGGATGAAAAGATCAAGGGTTATCTAACTATTGATCAAGAGGGTAGTGTCCTTAAGGCCGTCTATCACGGTGAAACTTCTCTTGAAACAGGTATCAAACTAGCAGTAACCAATAAGCTCAATGAGCTTCAATACCAACTCAATCGCTCGGCAGCTAATTTGTCTCAAGAACAGGAAAAACTCCTGGCTCAAACTGTTGACTTTACTGAGAAGATTGACGAATCCAAAGAAAATAAAAAGATGGTCCAAACCATTGCGGCTGCAGGTCTCGGCTTCTTCCTTTATATGATCTTGATTACCTATGCTAGTGTCACTGCGCAGGAAGTGGCTAGTGAAAAAGGAACCAAAATCATGGAAGTGGTCTTCTCTAGTATTCGAGCTAGCCATTATTTCTACGCTCGCATGATTGCCTTGCTTCTTGTGATTTTGACCCATGTTGGGATTTACGTCGTGGGTGGAGTTGCTGCGCTACTTCTCTTTAAAGACCTCCCTATCTTGGCCCAGTCTGGTATTTTAAACCACTTGGGAGAGGCCTTCTCACTCAATACTTTATTGTTTGTCTTAGTCAGCCTCTTTATGTACGTTGTTTTGGCAGCCTTTCTAGGTTCCATGGTTTCTCGGCCTGAGGATGCAGGCAAGGCCTTGTCGCCATTGATGATCTTGATTATAGCCGGATTTGTCGGTGTGACCTCTCTAGGTGCTGCAGGGGACAATTTGGTTTTGAAAATTGGTTCCTACATTCCTTTCATTTCAACCTTCTTTATGCCCTTCAGAGCCATTAATGGGTATGCAAATGACTTAGAAGCTTGGATTTCACTAGCGATTACAGTCGTTTTTGCAGTGACTGCAACGGTCTTTATCGGCCGCATGTATGCCAGCCTAGTCCTTCAGACAGATGACTTAGGCCTATGGAAAAGCTTTAAACGTGCCTTAGCTTACAAATAGGAGAGCCTCGCGAAAGCGAGGTTTTTCTAGACTCTAAACGGGGAAATAGATAAAATTATTTTTCATATCTATTGACTTTTAGTAGTAAAATTTGGTATGATAGTAGACGGTATTGTTTACCCCATTTGTAAGGCCCCGGAACCTTTCAAATACCCTGCGGACCGGAACATCCGCCCAGTAAACAAAAACGATATTCATATAGGAGAAATCATGAACAAAACTACATTCATGGCTAAACCAGGCCAAGTAGAACGCAAATGGTACGTTGTTGACGCAACTGATGTACCTCTTGGACGCCTTTCAGCAGTTGTTGCTAGCGTACTTCGCGGAAAAAACAAACCAACATTTACACCACACACTGATACAGGTGACTTCGTAATCGTTATCAATGCTGAAAAAGTTAAATTGACTGGTAAAAAAGCATCTGATAAGATCTATTACACTCACTCAAACCACCCAGGTGGATTGAAACAAATCTCTGCTGGTGAACTTCGTTCTAAAAATGCAGTACGTTTGATCGAGAAATCAGTTAAAGGTATGCTTCCACACAATACTCTTGGCCGCGCTCAAGGTATGAAATTGAAAGTATTTGTTGGAGCTGAGCACACTCACACTGCACAACAACCAGAAGTTCTTGATATTTCAGGACTTATCTAAGGAAAGGAACAATAAAGTATGTCACAAGCACAATATGCAGGTACTGGACGTCGTAAAAACGCTGTTGCACGCGTTCGCCTTGTTCCAGGAACTGGTAAAATCACTGTTAACAAAAAAGATGTTGAAGAGTACATCCCACACGCTGACCTTCGTCTTGTTATCAACCAACCATTCGCAGTTACTTCAACTGTAGGTTCATACGACGTTTTCGTTAACGTTGTAGGTGGTGGATACGCTGGTCAAGCAGGAGCTATCCGTCACGGTATCGCTCGTGCCCTTCTTCAAGTAGACCCAGACTTCCGCGATTCATTGAAACGCGCAGGACTTCTTACTCGTGACTCACGTAAGGTTGAGCGTAAGAAACCAGGTCTTAAGAAAGCTCGTAAAGCATCACAATTTAGTAAACGTTAATCAATACGATTATATCAACGTTTCAAACACCTCTTGGTTCCCACCAAGGGGTGTTTTTTTGATAATTTTTAGCAAAATTCACACCACTTTTTACACCATATTCACACTATTATTTTTTAAGATTGCGGTAGGCAATTTCTCCAACAGCCATTGGAATCATATTTTTATTTATGAAATCTATCATTACGAAAGATTTCATGGAATCGGATAAATATGTAGCGAAATAAGGGAAAGGAATCGCACATTGTGGCTTCCTAGACTAGGAAACATCTAGGGTTTCTTCTCAATTAAAAACTAAAAACGATTTTGGAACTTGATTTTTTCATAGGAAATGTAAGAATTGGAGTTTTGCAGGTTTCAGGAGGCATCTATCACAAGGGAGTTTAGACAAAAAGTCAGAGTCAGCTCAAACAGTCGTTAAAAGAGGAGCCCATTCTTATTTGGAGTGGGCTCCTCTTTTCTGTTAAAAAAGTAGATATCAAACAGGTAATGAAACGATATACATGTATATGATACCAAAATATCTTAATAAAAGTATAATTTAAAAGGATAGTGCATTTACAAGGGCTATCGGGATCTGATATAATGATAATATGGGAGAGGTTACATGAAAATTTTAAGGTTTAGTTTATCATTAATTGCAATGGTTGCAGTTTTATTTTTAGGTCTAAAAATCTTGGATGGATTTGAACAGAAAGCTGTAGAGAAGCATTCCCAAAATGCAGTAGAGACGAGGTTTCATCAGAATCCCGATGTCTTTGCTTGGCTAACAGTCGAAGGGACTCGAATTGATTATCCAGTCGCTCAACATTCAAGGGATGATACTTATTATCTATCTCACGATATAGATGGTGAAGAGACCTATTATGGAGCCATATTCACAGAGCTGGTTAACAAAAAAACATTTGAAGATCCTGTCACGATTATCTATGGGCATGCTATGCTAGATGATTCTATGTTCGGGTCTTTAGATTATTTTGCGAAGCCAGCTTTTTTTAACGAACATGAGAGCATCAAAATTGACACGTTGACTCAACATTTTGAATATGAGGTGCTGGCAGCCCATTCTTATACAGATGATCATCTTTTTTATACATTCGAATTAGGAAGTCGAGAAGGTCTCCGATATTATTTAGATACATTACAGATAAGAACGTCAGACTATGGGGGATTCTATCGCCAGATAGCCACTGACCCCCAAAAAGATCGGTTTTTAATCTTATCAACCTGCGATGTTGCTGGAAATGATCAACGATTTGTGGTTACTGCTCGTTTAAAAAGTGTCAAAGAAAGGACAAGTAAATCATGAAAATATTAAGACTCTCAAGATTTTGGAGACTAGCTACTGGCTTACTGTTTTTAGGAGTGGGGCAACGCCTTCTATTTACAGGTGCGATTTCCCCTGTGGTAGTTGAGGAAAGTTTATCACTCATTCTGATCTTACTCAGCCTTCTATTTTTAATGATAGGAACGGTTCTTATTTTTCCAATAGCGATCTGGTTTTATAAGCAGTATCGATCAGATAAACGTTTAAATCACACTATTCTGGTTTACTTGTTTAGTGCGATTTTATGTGGCATTCTCATCGGAGGCTTGGGTCAAGTTTTATACGATAATACGAGTTTGGAGTATGATCATGCTAAGATTGCGATTTGGGCTTTTACCACAATTATACAAACTTTTCTTAAATTAATCTTATCCTATAGTCTGGTTAGTATTTACAAAGCTTTACCAATTAAAAGTAGGGTAGATCAATTGCGACTACCTGTTCTGGTATCCATGCTTCTTGTTGCCTTTTGTTTAGCTATTGCTGTTTGGTTCCCAATATTAGGTTCTTTCGTTTTATCCATCGGTGATGCTCTTATTTTAATTTTTACACTTTATTATTTTATTTATCTTACAAAGGAGAATTATGATGAAAAGACTTCGTAAGACCATACAGTGGTTATTATTACTGAGTTTATTTATTTCTAACACCCCACTTATTTATGCGGAAGAAATAAGCCATGCAATCAAGCAAGGTCAGGCGGAGGCCGCTTATAAAAAAGCTGTCACAGAGGCGAGTAGCCAGACTGTAGGTTCTGAGAATGCGAATACGGAACATTCGACGAGCTCTGATGCTTCAAAACCAGCAAAAGATGGTGGAGATGCCCTACAACAACCAAAGGTGGTCAATGAAGAGAGTAAGGCAGAGGCAGAACTAAAGAAACAATATGGAGAACCAGTAGCGGTTAGTGGGCAAGAACAACTGTTTCGGGTGGATGAAACTCACTTTGTGACGCATATTGGGAGTGATATTAAAACCTATATTGACCAAGAAGGGGTGGAAGTTCCTGTTGACTTATCTCTCTATTCTTATCATGCCAATGGAAAACACTATTATCTACCTAAAGAATCTCCAGTAGGCGTAGTTCTTCCGAGCGAAGTCAAAGAAGAAACCCCTATTGATATTACACATAAGGATGACAAAATTTCCCTCTATCCGCTTGATAAAACGTATGATTAGGCAACTGTAGAAAAGAATGCCATCTTATACAATAACGTTGA
The DNA here is from genome assembly GCF_000235485.1 of Streptococcus sp. oral taxon 058 str. F0407. Taxonomy (GTDB): domain Bacteria; phylum Bacillota; class Bacilli; order Lactobacillales; family Streptococcaceae; genus Streptococcus. The sequence continues at coordinate 9,818 of NZ_JH378893.1, read as the reverse complement.
TGGCAAAACAGATGTGCAATATACGGTACAGTCTAATGGTGTTAAAGAAGAGATTATCTTAGCAGAGTGGGGTGGGAAGAACTCCTTTACTTATGGTTTAGATGCATCTAAGTATGATGTTTCTTTGAAAGACAATCAAATCCTTGTTCGCGAAAAGGGCAAAGCGAAGATCCTATTTGTACTAACTGCCCCAATGATGGTGGATAGTGCTGGTGCTACTAGTAATGCTTTAACTCTTGGCTTGAAAAAAGGAGATGGGCGTCATGAAGTGACAGTCACAGCTAGTAAAGAGTGGTTGTCTGCCTCAGACCGTAAGTATCCTGTTCGGATCGACCCAACTGTAACGGTTCCAAGAGAAAAAATCCTTGATGTTGTGACTTCATCCGTACATGGTCAGTACCAAGGTTATGCCTATGGATATGTTGGGTATATGACAGCTGAGATGATGGGGATGGCTGGTATTCCAGGTGTTCGTGATATCGGTCGCGCAAGGATGTACTTTAAGATTAACTACGATTTTCAAAAGAGTATTCCTAAAGAAGCGCGTATCGATAGTGCAAGTCTAAATATTTATGAATACACTGCTCCAGATTCTCAATCAACCCAGTTTGCGGCATACCGTTTGAAACAAGATTTTGATATCAATACCCTCACGTGGGATACTTCTGTGGGTCTTGATATGGAAATTGCAGGAAAGAATGCGACCAGTGGTAAGAAGATAGGGATGCATAACTTTGATATCCGTGAGACTGTAAATGCATGGGTTCAAGGTTTGGAACCAAACTATGGTCTAGTTGTAGCTGCAACCGACGAAGGTTCAGATGGCGGTGCCTTCTATACAACTGAAGCTACTGCAGATAATGCAGGACAGATTGGGTTTACCCCAGACAAGGCTCCGAGTTTGACGATTAATTGGTCTGTTCCAGATCCGGTTGATGTCAATTATCCAATTGGGAACACTACCATCAATCTTCGGACTATGGTGAAAACAGATAAGAAAGGAAAACTGCAATTTCAGGGAGTCTTTGCGGATGGTCTGACAACACCGGGTGCTCAGGTTGATTATAACCTTAGTGACACTGCGAAAGACTACAAGGGTCAAAGTTCTGCAAGTTTTTCTTACAAATACCCTGATAGTAGTTCCTTTGATGCAGCCTTTGAAAAAGGAACAACTAAATATAAAGACAAGCTCTCAAACTGGCAGACCCAGGTACCTTTTACAGAACCTGAACTAAACAAGGTTTATACGATTGACGCAGAGAGTAAAAAGGATGGTCAGACCAGCGGTAAAAAATCAAGCGATACTTTCTTGATTTACAAAGTTACCCAGTTTGATACCCTTCCAAAGATTGCGGCTTACTATGGAGTACCACTGAATCAACTTGCTTACGATAATCGTATCCAAGATATGATGGTTGTACAAAATAATACCCTTTTTATTCGCAATCCAAGAAAGAATGCTGATAAACCTTATAATCCACCAGCATTAACATCTAATACCAAGGCAGAAATAGACAGGCTTTTAATGGGTCGAGGTCTTCACTGTGAGTTTGGATTTGAACCTATCAATCTAAACACGGGGAATTTCTACCTAGATCGAACAGATGTTTCTATCACAGATGTTGACGGCAAGTTCGAAATTACTCGCGCCTATAACTCTAAAGCAGCAGGTATCAATAGTCTCTTTGGTCGTGGTTGGTCATTTGCCTTTAATGAGCAGTTATCGAGCGATGAAGACCAAAATCTTTACTATACTCGTACAGATGGATCTATTCTTAAGTTTACGAAAGATGGTGATAAATATCGTTCTCCAAGCGGTTATGATCTGACTCTCGAGGTAAAAACAGTTGAAACGAAGAAAGGTGACTTTGGCGGAGACGAAAAAGAAGACTACGATGTTAAGGAATACCGAGTTGTTGATCACAATCATCAAGAGAAAATTTTCAACTATCACGGCCTCTTAACGAGTCAGACGGATGAAAAAGGCAATAAAACAAACTTTGATTATAATGAAAATTATCAGCTGACCAAGATTACATCCCCTACAGGCTTGGTTTATAGTATCACCTATAACTCAGAGGGCTATATAGGTGCGATTCAAATCCCAAATGGTTCAACTTTGACCTATGAATACGACACGAATGGTCATTTGATTACCTATACAGATGCGACGGGAGTTCCTACTCGTTATGAATATGACGATAAGGGACGTATGACAGCCTGGTATGATGGAAATGGGACCAAGGTTATCCAAAACGAATATGATGAGGAAAATCGTGTCACCAAGCAAACAGATGGTGCAGGTGCTGTTTCAACTCTTTCTTATAGTGAAGGTCAGACGATCACTACCGATGGAAATGGCAATCAAACCGTATATACTTACGATGAGCAATATCGTACAACGGGCATTCGCTATGCCGATGGAACTAGTGTCTCAAAAACGTATGATGACAACAACCGTCTGTCAAGCGTGACGAATGAAGCGGGGCAAACAACTCGCTACACTTATGACAGCAATGGTAATACCTTGACAGAAACGCGTTTTGACGGTGCAGTAAAAACTTCTAGCTATGATGAGAAGAACCATCTTCTATCTCTCACTGATTTTAGTGGTGCATCGACTGCCCATAGTTATGATGCAAATGGCAATCTAATTCAGACGACATTGCCAGATGGGTCTAAGATTGCTTATACTGTCGATCAGCAAGGGCGTATCTTATCTACGACAGATGCAGCTGGCCACACAACTTCCTTTGCCTATCAAGGTGCGAATCTGGTAAGCATTACCAATCCTTTAGGAGGCGTATCAACCTTTACCTACAATGCACACAATCAAGTCACTAGCATTACGAATCCTCTCGGTGGGGCAAAAACCTTTACCTATGATGCAGAAGGTCGCAAGCTGAGCGAAAAAGATGCTGATGGTGTTGGAACTAGTCATACTTTTGACAAGGCAGGTCAAGTGACAGCTGTGACAGAAGGCAATGGTAACACGACTACCTTCACCTATGATGGTTTCGGCCGTAAAGTCGGTGCTTCGAATGGAGAAGGAGGGAACTATAGCTACACTTATGATGGTGTTGGGAATCAGCTTTCCGTTACCGATGCAGAAGGTCGAACCACAAGCTATACATATGATAGCAAAGGTCGTTTCCTAACAGAAACCAATGCTTCAGGTCAAACGACTACTGTTACTCGTGATGCACTGGGTCGAATTGTCACTCGAATCAATGAAGCAGGCAATAGCAGTAGCTTGACTTATGATGATAGAAACAATGCCGTTAAAACTATCACAGATGCTCTGGGGCAAGTTACTCAAAACACTTATGACGTAGCAGGCAAGTTAACGTCAGTTTCTTACCCAATCGGTACAAAGGCAGAAACTACTTATGATATCATGGGTCGTGTGCTATCCTACACCGATGAAGCAGGTCAAACAGTTACCTACACCTATGACAGTGTAGGTAACAAACTCAGTGAAACCAAAGGAAAAAAGACTACTAGATATAGCTATGATGCAGCGGGAAACGTGACTGGTGTTACCTACCCAGATGGTAGCAGTGTTTCCTATGTGTTGGATGCGATGGGGAATATCCTGTCCATGACAGATGCTCTTGGAAAAGAAACGACTTATGAATACAGCAAGGCAGGGCGCCTAATCGCAACGACCAATGCCTTGGGTCACCGCACAAGCATGACCTATGATGCCAATGGCAATCAAAATAGCCTAACAGATGCGGCAGGTTATACTGCTAGCACGACCTATACAGGTCAAAATCAAGTTTCCAGTATTACAGATGGTTTAGGCAATAAAACCACGATGGCCTATAACCAGATGGAACAGTTGACAGAGTTGACAGATGCCTTGGGTGGCAAGACTCAGTACACCTATAATGAACTGGGCTATCCGATTCAGGTCACCGATGCCAATGGTCATGTCACGAAGATGACCTATACCTCAACGGCTCAACTGGAGGAAGTGACTCTTCCAGACGGAACTACTGTAAAGCAAGAATACGATGCCCTTGATCGTCTCATCAAGCAGACGCATTCTAGTGGCTTGGTGACGGAGTATAGCTACGATGCCGCCAACCGTGTAGTGAACAAAAAAGATAATCAGGATCTCAATGAGACCTACACCTACGATAAGGCAGGAAATCGTCTCACTTTAACAAACAGCTTGGGTGAGGTTACTCAATACAGCTATAATAGTGACAACCAACTGACTAAGGTGGTCTACGCAGATAAGACCAGCGAAACCTTTACCTATGATGTCATGGGCAATGTCGCAAGTTCAACCGACCAAGAAGGAAAGACCAAGACCTATCACTATGATCAAAATGGTAATCTGCTTAAGACCGTCGATCATTTAAAACGTGAAACCAAGTATAGCTACGATGCTCTCAACAGAGTGGTGACAGAGTCGGATGCCGATGGCAATACCTCTACTTACGAATATGATGTCCTTGGCAACCTATCTAAAATGACCGATGCCAATGGTCATTCAAGTAGCTATGGGTATGATGCCAATAAGAAATTGGTACTCTATACAGATCCAAATGGTCAAGCGACAGCCTTTAAGTACGACCCATTAGGACGAATCATTGAAACAGTAGCTCCGACAGGAAGCAAGCAAAGTTTCAGCTATGATGCTTTGGGAAATCGCTTGAGTGAAACCAGTGGTGAAGGTCATACAACGACCTACAGCTATGACAGTATGAACCGTGTCAGCAGCAAGAAACGTCCAACAGGTGGAGTGACTCAGTATGCCTATGATGCTACAGGTAGCTTGGCAAAAGAAACAGATGCCAACGGTCATAGCACCAACTATGTCAATGACCTTTATGGCCGTGTGACCAAACGTACTCTGCCAAATGAGGCAGCTTACACCTACGCCTATGATGCCTTGGGCCGTCTCACCAAGCAAACAGGTTCACAAGGGCTATCGAAAACCTATAGCTATGATGTGTCTGGAAACTTGGTGAAAGAGACAGACCAATCTGATCGAAGCAATCACTATAGCTATGACAAAGTTGGTCGTCTCTTAACGGCTAAGAACGCCCTTGACCTTGAAACCAAGTATAGCTACGATGAAGCGGGGAATCTAACCAAACTGACCAAGCCATCCGGTGCTACAACCACTTTTGACTATACGACCCTCGATCAACTAAAAACGATCAAAACGCCAACCGGTCGAACAGTGGAGTCAAGCTATGACCCAGTCGGTCAAGTGACCAAACGAACCATCAATGGCAAACGCGAAACGACTTATACCTATGACCCGAATGGCAATCTCCTTGAGGAGACGAATCCTCTCGGTCAAGTAACCAAGCGAACCTATGATAGTCTTAATCGACTCACCTCAGAAAGTGATGCGGCAGGCCAGTGGACTAAATATGGCTATGACCAAGATAACCATCTCACGAAGATTACAGATGAGGCTGGTGGCGTCGCAAGCATGACCTATGATGCCAATGGCAACCTCACTAGTGTCACATCTGGAAGCAAGCGTGTCAAGACCTACACCTATGACCTAAAGGATCAGTTGCTTACAGCGACACAAGGAAGTGGAGAGAAGGCTTCTACCTCTAGCTATACCTACGATAGTGTGGGCAATGTCACTTCGGTCACGAATGGAAATGGCAAGGTCACAAGCTACAGCTATGATCAGCTTTCCAATCTAGTGGAGCGCATGACCAGCCTCGGAGACAAGGAAACCTATACCTACAATGTCAATAACCAGCTCGAAAAAGTAACCAAGTCCGATGGGAAAACCATCAGCTACGACTACAACAAGCTAGATCAACTGCTCAAGGTGGAGTACTCTGAAAAGCAAGATGGTCAAGTCCTCTACACCTATGATGCGGATGGCCGTCGGGTGTCTATGAGTGACCTGACAGGAACTAGTCAGTACGCGACCAACGAAGAAGGCGAGATCACGGGTGTTCGTCAGGGAGATGGTAGTCTGATCCAGTACGAGTATGATGCTTATGGCAACATCTCGAAGATGATTTACCCAGATGGCAGTACAGTTTCCTACACTTACGATGAACTGGATCGCCTGACTTCCGTGACAGATGTCAAGGGACAAAAGACCAGCTATAGCTACAACACAGCAGGGGATCTGACGGAAGTTAATCGAGGAGATGGGACTAAGAGCTTCTTGACCTATGACAAGGCTCACCGCCTCACCGAACTCCGTCACATGGACAAGCAGGATAAGCTCATCTCCAGCTACGGCTATGAGTATGACGATGGAGGCTATATCGCCAAGGAAACCATTAAGCAGGATGGCGAAACCCTAGTCCATACCTATACCTACGATACTCTGGGTCAAGTGGAAAACATGACCGTATCGGATGCATCTGGTAAGGAACTCTCCAAGCTCTCCTACACCTATGACCTAGCGGGCAATAAACTGACCAGCACCGAGACAGTCGATGGCAAGGAGAGCCAGACACGCTTTACCTATGATGACC
>NZ_JH378893.1:0-3329 GCF_000235485.1 Streptococcus sp. oral taxon 058 str. F0407 | reverse complement strand
ATTTACGCGCAAGGTATTATGATAGTCAGGGAGGCACTTTCTTAACCGAGGATAGCTATCCAGGTGAGGCGACGGACCCTCTCAGCCAGAACCGCTACAGCTATGTGCAGAATAACCCCGTCAACTATACCGACCCGAGTGGGCATAGAATGGTCTGGGCGGTTGATGGTAGTGAACCAAGTCGTCCTCGTCGTATCAATACGCGTCTACAACGCATTTACCAACAAAGTATTGTCGGCCAAGATATACTCGGTCGACCGCTAACACTACGTGAATACACGGATCATCGCATTAAAACCGATCGGACCTTCCGAGCACCAGAAAGTTATTATCAAGCTTTTGGTCCTAATGTGGCAACCTACCAAGGTGGAAGTTACGGAGGACAAAGTTCTAACGCTTATACCCAGCAACAAGCAGCGCGCGCAAGAGCCCAAGCAGAACAGCGTCGTCGTCAACAGATTCGCTATGAATATGGCTTGGCGACAGGACTACAGTCCTTGCCGATAATTCGAGAAGGTCTCAATCTGTATCGTAACTGGAATACGTCTTTACTGAACACATTGAAGCATGTATGCAATCCAAAAACGACTAAGGCATCAGATCGGGGTGTAAATAAAACCTTGTCTATAGCTGACTTTAGAAAGTATGAAGATGCGGCAAGACATGGACTAACTGTTTCTGAAAAAGCTAATATTGATTCAAGTTCTCTTAGTGACCTGAAAAATAAATATGGCAATGTTCTAGGTAACTATAGTACCTATCAAGGTACAGGTTACTTTAATCCGCTTGGTTCAGCTAAAAATAGATATATCATTTCTCGCTATAAAGAATTAAAGGCTATTGAAGATGCTAAGGTAGCTCAAAAAGTAGCTGAGATGAATAAGTATCACTATACTAACTTATACAAGCATATCGCTGAGACAGGGAATCGGATAGATGGGACACCAGCGAGTGATTTAGAGAAAGCTGTCGCTCCATATGTGCCGTGGATTGCGCCGATTCAAGATATGGCAGCTGCGGTTGCCGGTAGACAGGTTGCTAAGTACAATTCTAGTGTTCCGACTGGTAATGGTATGAAGTGGGGAGCGGAAAGTGGAAAAAAATTAAATTTGAATGGTACAGGTTCACCTTACGGCCCCCAACCAGATAATGGATCTCTAAAACCGTTAAGGCCATATGGACCACAACAATATAGTGGATCCTTGCAACCATTGTCAACACTTGATAATTTATCACCAAGACAAATTTCTAATATGAGCTTAGAGAATATCCAGAGAGCTTTACCAAAGGGATGGGAGTTAAAAAATAATAATGGTTTTGTACACATTTATGACAATGTAAATCCTAAACCGATAATTCGAATTGATCCACCAGATTCTAAAACAAATTACCCTCATATGCATTTTTATGATGGTGACCAAAATTCTTTAGATATAAATGGGAGAATAGTTGATTATCGTAGTCCGGAAGCACATGTTCCTTGGATTAATAATCAATAACATCAGAAATTGAGGTAGTATTAATGAAACACTTTGAAATAGAGGAGATACAGGATAAGATAAATCAGACTGACTATTGGGATTGTCGGATTCTAGATTTACAAATATTATATTTTGGAGATGAAGTCCATATATACATAGAAAGTTATAACGAGAATAAAGTAGATTTGGAGGAATGTTGGAAGGTAAGTTTTATTAGTTGTCTGGAATTAGATTATGAAACTGACGCTCAAAGTCGAAAAAATTTTAAAGTAAAAGATTTTGCGAAAAATCAGTTATACACTTGCCAAGAGATATTGCTTGAATATTACGATGATAATTTTTTTAAAACTACGATTGTTTTGGAGGGATTAGTTATGCTAAATATTATTTCTAGAGATGTTATTGTTGCGAAGATCAAACAATCAGAACATGATTTTTTCTGGAAGAGTACTATTTAAATCTTTAATATAGGGGACTAGGAACAGCCTATAAGAAACATTAAGTATGTGTGTAAACATACTAAAATTAAGGCATAAGAATGAGGCTGGGAAAAATCTTTGAAATCATGAAAATGCATAATATCAGGTGTTTCAAACCTTTGATATTGTGCGTTTTAAATTTTGAAAAGAAGAAGTACTGGTAGAACAGAACCTAAAAATTTACAAGAACAGTTGACGATGCACGAAGTGATGTCTAATCCTTTAGAAAATGCAGTTGAACTTAAACTAAAAATGGGTGATACGCGATGGCATTCTTCAGAGGGCTGGGTAAAGATGGAAAAGAAAGTCTCAACATCAAGTGGGAAAAATATTAATATTCATTATGTTTATAATAAAACAACGGGAGAATTCAATGACTTTAAATTCAAAAGTGAATAGGAGGAACTGGAATGGATAATATAGTACTACAATCTGAGTGGTTCGATGAAACAGAAAAATTTTGTGAAGTTAGACTTAGCTGTGAAACAAAGTTTCTAACAATTTATCAATTATGCTACCTCTTTGAAGATGATATGAACAATATATATATTGCCATAGATGAATATATAAACAATCCTCATACACCAAGGAAAATCCTCTTTGGGGATGATAGAGAAGGAGGAAGTGGCTATTTTATTTTCTCGTTAACTCCTATTAATTTTAAAGAAGAGTTAAAAATTGAGGTAGACATGGAAGTAGCTGATAATGATGAGGGCATACACCGATGTCAATTCTATATAAACACTCAATTGGAAAACTTTAAGTATTTCAGAAATAATTTACCTAGATTATTTTCAAAAGATTTAAGAGGAGAAATTAAATTACATGATTATTTTAACTAGAATAGTACTAATTATTTAAATTAACCTCTTCTTTTGTAATACAAACATGCAAAAACTCTCGGGGAAGGATTTCTGATTTCTTTGAGAGTTTTATGTTACACCTATGACCTAGCCGGCAATAAGTTGACTAGCACCGAGACAGTCGATGGTAAGGAGAGCCAGACACGCTTTACCTATGATGACCATAACCGCTTGACCAAACTGGAAGGGCCAGATGGCACCATCACCTATACCTACGATAAGAATGGCAATCGCATCGCTTCTGAGAAGAACTCAGAAAAGCTAGACTACATCTACGATACAGAGAACCGCCTGCTTGCGATCAAGGACAAGAAGGGACTTCTCATGGCTGCGCTCTATGATGGGGATGATAACCGTGTCTTCACTGCCAGTCGCAAAGAAGGCAAGAACACCTATCAGCTCTTCCAACGCAAGCCAAAGGATACCAAGTCAGGTCGTAAGTCGCCATACACAGCCCCAAGTGGGGAAGAAAACTCCCTCTTCTGGTATGGCTTTAGTCAGAATGT
>NZ_JH378892.1:38763-42928 GCF_000235485.1 Streptococcus sp. oral taxon 058 str. F0407 | reverse complement strand
CCTATCATGGGACTAAGCTCCTAGGTGGTAGTGAAGAAGATGCCCAAACCGCAAACTTTATCGGAAACCTAGTAGGAGGTTATGCGGCCTCCTCAGCAGCCAGCAAGTTTAGTTTAAATCAACCTATTTCTTCAAATCGATATTCAAAAATAGATTTTACCCAAACTGATTTTGATGTTGAGTTAATAAGAGGTAGATTGAAGACTGATCCAGATACGGCTTTTTTCTGGTCAGGACGAACAGATGGTATTGGAGGAATGGATGTTGCGAAAAAAATAGCAAAAAATAAAGGAGGAGTTACATTAGAATCTACGATTGATGATACGAATATTGTAATGCCTGAATGGGATTTTAATGCTCCTTCAAGTGTAACAGCTTGGGAGGAAGCTTCGAATGTCTACGCAGAGCAAGTATCTGGTGAAATAAGAGCTGTAGTTGGTAGCGAACTACGACCAGGAAATATTTGGGAAAACATCGAACTACCAAGATTGAAGGCCAATCCAAATGTTACTAAGGTTACAACAATAGATCCTAAAACAGGGGTAGAAAAAATTATATTCGAGAGGTAGAAATGAAAATTACAGGAACAAGATCAACAATTACTTTTGATTTAGAGAATGGTTTCCTCTTAAAAGCACAAGGAGAATTGTTGATTAATAAAAAATTTGTTGTTTATAAAGATAGTATGACACATTGGGAACCCCCTCATGAAAATCTTCCGATAACTCCAAGAGAAATAGATAATATTATTAACATGGCTAAAAAAATGGAGAGCGATCAAACTATTCAATTGGACTTTATATAATTATGTTGAACCCTATATATTCTAAGTGAACCTGTGGCAATAGATATCCCTTATGATTCAATTAAGAATTTGAAAGTTCCGAGTGGTAATGAAGCATCAGCTTTTAAAGGATATTGGAAACCAGGTGGTCGTACTTATCCAGGAAATATGCCAGAAGCAGTTATTGATGAAGCACCATGGGGAGAATTTACAATTAGAAAATTAGGAGGTGATTAAAATGAGTTTAACCAAAATAACTTGGGAAGAATTTGATATCTTTGATAAGATTGAGTCACCGAAGGGATATGATTTTCGAACACATGAAGGGAAATACTACACTTTTGGAGAGTTTGGAGTAGCTTCCGTTCGTCGTATCTTTGAGATTAATCCTTCTGATTTTAACGAATATTTATTAGGTAGGAGGACGGCACGTGAAATTGATTTTAAAGCGCAGAATGATTGCTGGCCACCGACGGAAGAAGAAAAGAAAGCTAGTGAGAAACAATTTATAGAAGAGAGTCCTACATCATTAATTGATTTACCTGAAACTAGAGAGTTATTTACTCAGGAAGAGCTTGAAAGATTAATTCCAATTGCTGAGCAAATGTGGATTGACTGGAGAGGGAAACTTCCAGATGATTATGTTTCACCATTGAAATAGCTTGTAAGGAACTTGTTTATACACTGTTAGTTGTAAGCAAGTTCCTGTTTTTATATTAAGTGCGAACCTCCAAGGTCAGACCATCTCGAGTATGCGCACTTACCTAGTAGAGGTACATGGGACTCTCCTTCAGGCTTTGGTCAACCTGATGAATGACTACTCAACCAATCTCTTACTGTACAAGGACGGTTACTACCAGATTGACGGTGATCTTCATACAAAGCTACCAAGTCAGGTATTTACAAACCTTCATAGTGCTTTAAAGAGTTCACGGGATAGTCTAAAGAGTGAGATTGAGCTCTTGAACACGACCAAGGACAAGATTTCGGACTTGGTGAGCTATTCAGGAAGCAGTCATACCAGTACAGTCATGAACTATAACTTTCTGCTCAATCAGATCAAGAACTTGGACAGCTCCATCACTCAGTATGAAAGTAACCATGCGAGTCAGGATTTGATCGCCTTTAAGGAACTTCTAGCTGCGACCAAGGCCTTGATCGCAGAGCACGCAGGGAAGACACGTACTGTAGGGACTTATCAGTCAGGAGACTTTGCCAAACTCAAGTCTGTCCAACGCTTTGCGACGGCTTACCAACAAGCAACCAAGCAGATGGAGAGTCGTGTTGAACGCGTACAAGCAGCCCGGGAGCGAGATAAGGCTCGTTTTGATGCCTTGGCTGCGGAGGATCGAGTCAAGAATGGTTGGAAAGATCTGGGTCTTGGTGTACTGACAGCTGCGTTTGGTATACTCGCAATTATAGGAACCATGGGAACTGCGACTCCTTTAGTTGTTGCAGGCGGTGTCGTGGGTTTTGGGACGAGTGTCTATGGGTTATCTAATGCAGGAGAAGGGATTCATAATATCCAACTTGGGAATGCAGGGGATGGCCATACGAAATCCTACAATCTCATCCGAGATACGCTTTTCATGGGCAATGACAAGCTGTATCATCAGGTTGGTGGCGCCTTTGCGACGGTTAGTGCTATCATGATTCCTATAGGGCAGACCCAGAGCGTTGTCAAGGGGGTGACCCAGTTTGCGCTAGGGGAAGCCGGCGCCTATACAGCGGGTCAGGTTGCCTATCATGGAACTAAGATTCTAGGAGGTAGCGAAGAAGATGCGCAGAGAGCAAACTTTATCGGGAATATCGTAGGAGGTTATGCGGCCTCCTACGCAGCCAGCAAGTTTAGTCTCAATAAGGTGTCCACTAATCCAAGAGAATATAGTTACAATATGATTGAAAATCCTGGACCACTACCAGAAATTAATGAGACTGCAGCTAAAAGTTTCGCTAGCGGTAAATATAATGTAAAAATATTAGAAGAGGATACGGTCTTTTTTAGAGCTGGAAGTTCTGATAGTCCTTTAGGACAATATTATACAAGGGATATTCCTGAGTCAGTAATAAAAGTTAGGATAGAGTCCGCAGTTAAACCTCAGTGGATTGATAGAGATACAGGAGTCTTAACAGGTACATCAGAATTGACTGATGTCTATGCTACTAAGTTTCCAAAAGGTACCATCTATTATGAAGGACCTACAGGCTCTCAAGGAGGAGTATATATTGGTGGCAAAGAACAGATATTTATCAATAAACCCTGGACTATTGATGGAATTCTTAATAATACAACACATTTAGGAGGAATAAGGTGATGGTAAATTTCAAAGAAGAACTAATGGAATTGTTAGTTGACCTATTAGGGATTCTATCAGAACATAAGCAGCGTCATAATGTTAACTATTTTATAGAGACGCTTAAAAATATGATAGCAATCATACAAAATATAGAAAATCTGGAAATCCCAAATGAATGTATAGAGCAACTTCGAAAAATGTACAAAAGTATGTTTTTCCCAAGAGATGGTTTATCAGATTTTTATATTCTTGATTCTGATGCTACATATATGACAAAATGTAATACTCAATTTTCGTCATTATTAAATAGAATTGATGCTTTATTAGAAGAATGAGGAAATTAATGTTAGATTTGAATCTTTTATATAATATATATAAAGAAAGTAACAGGGATTCAGACTGGAAGAAATTTGCTATTGCTCTTTCAAAATCATATTTGTTGGTACCTTTTACTACAATTAATAGTTCTGATATTCTAATCACATTAAATGGCAGTGATGATAGACGGTATTTGCCTGTATTTACTGATTTTGAATCTATCAATTTATCTAGTTCATTATTTAATAAAGGTGTTAAGTTCGCCAAAGTGGATATAGTATATATTTATGAATTTCTAGAACGTAATTCACCTGTAAAATATGTTGTATTGAATCCTTGTGGAATCAGTGTTTTTATGGACAAAGATTATATAGAATCGATATTATCTTTAATCAATTCACGGAAAATACTTTTTGGAAAGCCGATCGAGGATACAACGTTGATTGAAAACAAGCTTTCAAATATTTTTAAGGAAATTCCTTCAATTAATAATGTCTTTTTCGTAAAGATACTAGTGAAAGAAGAAAGTAGTTACTTACTAGTCATAGATTATGATAACTCCCAAAATGAGCTGCTTCTTTTTGAGAAAATTTCTAAAAAAATTGCAAGTCATAAAATAGACTCTGATTGTCCTTTTGATTTGATATCAAGCAATACAGAGTTGGGAGAAGAAATAATGAAGGATAATTCTCCCATTTACACTCGCTAATATTTTTCAAAGGAAATATAAAGAAGATGCTCATCATTGCTCGTGTGATTGCAGCAC
>NZ_JH378892.1:38528-38753 GCF_000235485.1 Streptococcus sp. oral taxon 058 str. F0407 | reverse complement strand
CTTCCATTGATGAAAAATTGGAACGTCTTCGCACAGCCAAGAAATCTGTAAGTGAAATCCAACAGAATGTTCACAATATCAAGTATCCCATCATGCATCGAAATATTCAACCTGAATGGCAAGGTAAACAAAAAGATGACTTCACCAAGCAGTGGGAGACCTTCTCCAGTGACTACACGAGTTTCCAAACAGAGATGAATACCTTCTATGATGCCGTCTGTGATG
>NZ_JH378892.1:38281-38518 GCF_000235485.1 Streptococcus sp. oral taxon 058 str. F0407 | reverse complement strand
TCATGCATCGAAATATTCAACCTGAATGGCAAGGCAAACAAAAAGATGCCTTCACCAAGCAGTGGGAGACCTTCTCTAGTGACTACACGAGCTTCCAAACGGAGATGAATACCTTTTATGATGCCATCTGTGATGAAATCACTAGACTAGAGAACCAAAAGAACGAAGAAAACGGCATTATTGGCTGGTGTCAAAGTCAGATAAACAGTCTGGGAAATTTCATCGAGAAGCTACTAC
>NZ_JH378892.1:37385-38271 GCF_000235485.1 Streptococcus sp. oral taxon 058 str. F0407 | reverse complement strand
GTGATGAAATCACTAGACTAGAGAACCAAAAGAATGAAGAAAACGGCATTATTGGCTGGTGTCAGAGTCAAATTAACAATCTGGGAAATTTCATCGAGAAGCTACTACATACGAAGGAGGGGTAAGGTCATGTATGGAACGATTCAATTATCCGAGGTTCTGTTTAACTCGCACATCAGTAGTTTGACCAAGGCTCAGGCTAGTTTGGCTGGAGTGAGTAAGCCAACCTTCAAAACGACATCGGAATCCAAGGTGCTCGATTTGTATCAGGAACAATTCAATGAGCTCTGTCAGCTGATGACGAGCTATACATCCTTATTGGGAGCGGACATCGCCTTGATGGCAGCTACAGGAAAAGAATTGGCTCGTACAGATACTGTATTGGGACAAAACCTGTTTCCTGGCTTGCAGTAGGGAGGTTCTATGAGTTACAATATAACATTTGATGATATCACCTCTGTCCAAGTGGAAAGTCAAAAGACCATGAATGCTTGGGGAGAGGCCATCAATAATCTCAATACCGCTATGACGGACTTTATCAATAATACTAACCTCCAAGGTCAGGCCATCTCGAGTATGCGCACCTACCTAGTAGAGGTGCATGGGACTCTTCTTCAAACTCTAGTCAACCTGATGAATGACTACTCATCCAACCTCTTGCTTTACAAGGACGGTTACTATCAAATTGATTCGAGCAATCATGCAAAGCTACCAGGTCAGGTGTTTACAAACCTTCATAGTGATTTAAAGAGTTCACGGGACAATCTAAAGAGTGAGATTGAGCTCTTGAACACGACCAAGGACAAGATTTCAGACTTGGTGAGTTACGAAGGTAGTAGTCATACCAGCACCGTCATGGACTATAACTTCCTCATGAACCAGGTCA
>NZ_JH378892.1:37121-37375 GCF_000235485.1 Streptococcus sp. oral taxon 058 str. F0407 | reverse complement strand
CTTGGTAAGCTATTCAGGAAGTAGTCATACCAGCACAGTCATGGACTATAACTTCCTCATGAATCAGGTCAAGAACTTGGACAGCTCCATCATCCAGTACGAAAGCAGCCATGCGGGTCAGGATTTGGTCGCCTTTAAGGAACTTCTAGCTGCGACCAAGGCCTTGATAGCAGAGCATGCGGGCAAGTCTCGCACTGTCGGGAGTTACCAGTCAGGAGACTTTGCCAAACTCAAGTCTGTTCAACGCTTTGCGA
>NZ_JH378892.1:35028-37111 GCF_000235485.1 Streptococcus sp. oral taxon 058 str. F0407 | reverse complement strand
CCTTGATCGCAGAGCATGCAGGGAAGACACGTACGGTAGGGACTTATCAGTCTGGAGATTTTGCCAAACTCAAGTCTGTTCAACGCTTTGCGATAGCCTATCAACAGGCAACCAAGCAGATGGAGAGTCGCGTTGAGCGCGTACAAGCAGCCCAGGAGAGAGACAAGGTTCGTTTTGAAGCCTTGGCTACGGAGGATCGAGCCAATAAGGGGTGGATAGACCTGGGTCTTGGTGTGGTGACCTTTGCGATTGGTGCTTTAGCGATTTGGGCAACTATGGGGGCAGCGACCCCCTTGGTTGTTGGGTTTGGCTTAACTGCAGGACTTGGGACAACAGCCTATGGGGCGTCTAACGCAGCAGAAGGGATTCATAATATCCAACTTGGGAATGCAGGGGATATCCATACCAAGTCAAGAAATCCTATCCGTGATACACTTTTCATGGGGAATGACAAGCTGTATCATCAGGTTGGTGGACTCTTTGTGACGGCAAGTGCTATCATGATTCCTATAGGGCAGACGCAGAGCGTTGTCAAGGGCTTGACCCAGTTTGCGATAGGGGAAGCTGGCGCCTATACAGCGGGTCAGGTTGCCTATCATGGAACTAAGATTCTAGGAGGTAGCGAAGAAGACGCCCAAACCGCAAACTTTATCGGGAATATTGTAGGAGGTTATGCGGCCTCCTCAGCAGCCAACAAGTTTAGTCTCAATAAGGTGAAAGATGCCTTTTCTACGAATGCAAAAAAATACACTCTAAATAGTGATCGATTATCTAATCTAGAACTATATACATCTCCAGAAGTAAAAGCTAAAATCAATAAGGCGGGTTATAGCCTGGAAGACTTTTCGAACTTAGTAGATGCAGATACGACTTTATCGGCTAAAACAGATGCGTTTGTCAAAGCTGTTCGCAAAGAGATTGGTATACCAGCTCCTAAAACCAAGATGAATAAAACGATACCTACAGAGTTTGTTGAATCATATCTCAGCGGAGAACGTAATTCTTTTGCAGGTTTTGTCTCGGTTGATGAGCATTCAAAATCATTAACTACTCTTCCAGAAATAGTTGAAGGAAATCGATTAGATTATCCTAACACTCCTTTTGACTTAGAAAAAACCAAGACATATTCAAAGATATCATTTTTCTTGGATGAAGCAGATAAGCTAGATATTCCATTTGGCGAACTTGATAATGCGAGTTATCCTTTTACAGGTAGAGGGTTTACAGGTTCTAAAAATATTATATTACCGGAGTATAAGTTAATAGAAGAACGAAATTTTATGGATGGCGATTTAATAACAATTTTTGAAAGCAAAAGCGGAAATCCTATAAGACAATATAAATATATAGAAAATAAAGGTTGGAAAGTAATAAAATAGGAGTGAATAATGATTGCAATTTATCGGGGTAAAAAATATAATGTATCAAAAGGTCTTAGTAATAATGATTGGATTGTTCTAACTAGTGACACAAAAGATGGAGGGTTCAGCAATTATATAGATTCTTGGGGAGAGGAATTTGATGATTTCTTTTCAAAAAAAGTCAAGATGGAAGATCTAGACTATCTATACAGTATTCATTATGAAATTCAATATAAGGGGCATTCTTTTTATGTTAGTAGTGGGATGATTCGAAGAAATATTGAGAAGGATTGGTTTGAAATAAAACCAGATGCCAACCAAAATCAAATAAAGGATGAGTTGGGATTCAAGCAGATAAACAAATTAGAATGGGCAAAAGAGATTGGTCGAAAAGACATTGAAGTCTTAAAAATAGTCGAAACACCTTTAGGAATCTTTAAAGATCAGGGAGTTAAGATCAAAAGTTTAGAAGGCCAAGATATTGATAACTTTTTAAATTCTATTGAAAAGTAATGTTTTGATGCTGTGTCACCATTGAAATAGCTTGTAAGGAACTTGTTTATACACTGTTAGTTGTAAGCAAGTTCCTGTTTTTGCATTGAGTGCGAACCTCCAAGGTCAGGCCATCTCGAGTATGCGAACTTACCTAGTAGAGGTTCATGGAACCCTCCTTCAAACTCTGGTCAATCTGATGAATGACTACTCATCCAACCTCTTGCTTT
>NZ_JH378892.1:0-35018 GCF_000235485.1 Streptococcus sp. oral taxon 058 str. F0407 | reverse complement strand
CTCATGCGTTGGTTCGAATCCAGCTACCCCAGTTACTATTTGCCGGCGTGGCGGAATTGGCAGACGCGCTGGACTCAAAATCCAGTGTCCGCAAGGACGTGCCGGTTCGACCCCGGCCGCCGGTATAGTAATAAAGACAAGGTTTTCGAGCCTTGTTTTTTATTATGTGATTATTAGTCCGTCTTGCTCTGTAAGGTGCGAGATAACTAAACCACCTTCATATATGGGGGTTATGATTTTCTACTAAATTCTACCTTTTTTAAAGTGTCATAAAGGCTCAATAATTATTTTTGAGCGTCATTCTAATCGTTTTTGAAAGGAATTTTGGTATAATATTACTTATTCACATTTTATGTAGATTATGAAAGTGTTGGTGTTTGATGTCTCGTTCGGTTGACTTGCTTAAGAAGCGCTACTTAGAAAATATAAAAGAGAACCCAGATTTATTTGTTGGGGTTGAGCTGGAGTATCCTGTTGTAAATTTAGAGGGCAAGGCTACGGATATTGAGGTTGTTAAGGAACTCTTTCGATATTTACCATCAGTTCTGGGTTTTACTATCGAAAAAGTGGATGACTTTGAGAATCCAATTCAGTTACTTGATCCAGTTAGTCAGGATACTATTTTATTTGAAGTTTCCTATACTACGATTGAGTTTGCATTTGGTAAGGCTGAAACGATTCAAGAGGTCGAAAATCGTTTCAACAATTATATGGATGTAATTCAGAAAAAATTAGCTGAATCAAATTATGCTATTGTTGGTTGTGGTATTCATCCCAACTGGGATAAAAATGAGAATTCTCCAGTGGTTTATCCACGGTATCGCATGTTGATGGACTATTTGAATTTGAGTAGCAATGTGACTGACTCAGACTTACATCAATTCCCTGAATATGGTGCTTTTATCTGTGGCAGTCAAGTTCAATTAGATGTTTCAAAGTCCAACTATCTGCGTGTTATCAATGCTTTTACTCAAATTGAAGCGGCTAAAGCTTATTTATTTGCAAATTCTGAGTTTTCAGGGGAAGATTGGGATACTAAGATTTCAAGGGATATTTTTTGGGAAGAGTCTATGCACGGGATTTATCCTGAGAATGTAGGTGTCAATGCTAGACTATTTAAAGATGAGGATGATTTTTTTGATTACCTAGATCATTCTGCAATCTTTACTGCGGAACGTGATGGGCAGACCTATTATTTTTACCCCATTCGAGCAAAAGATTACTTAGGGACTTCGGAAATTCACGCCTTCGCCCTTGATGGGGAAGAGATTCTTCTTTATCCTCAGGAGAAGGATTTCCAAATTCATCGTAGTTACCAGTACCAAGACTTAACAACACGAGGGACTGTTGAATTTCGTAGTGTTTGTACACAGCCGCTAGACCGCACCTTTGCTTCAGCAGCCTTTCACTTGGGTTTATTGCTTAATTTAGACAAGTTAGAAGCTTACTTGCAATCTGCGCCATTTTTTACCACATTTGGTCGTGATTACAAGTCATTGAGGCGACAATTTTCTAAGAAAATGCTCACAGTTGAGGAAGAAACTGCAATTGTCGAGTTTTCAAAAGGCTTACTCCTTCTAGCTGAGGAAGGACTGGAGAAGAGAGGCAAGCAAGAAATGACCTATTTACAGCCTTTGAAAGAACAATTGGGACTATAATTTCTCTTACAAAGGGAGAATTTTCTGAAAAATCATGATATAATGGAATGGACTATAGATAAAGGATAGAGATTATGACATTAGTTTATCAATCAACGCGTGATGCGAATAATACAGTAACTGCCAGCCAAGCTATTTTGCAAGGTTTGGCGACGGACGGTGGTCTCTTTACCCCAGTTACTTATCCAAAGGTCGATTTGGATTTTGACAAATTAAAAGATGCTTCTTACCAAGAGGTGGCTAAACTTGTTTTATCAGCATTTTTGGATGATTTTACAGCTGAGGAGTTGGATTACTGTATCAACAATGCCTACGATAGCAAATTTGATACTCCAGCTATCGCACCATTAGTGAAGTTAGACGGGCAATATAACTTGGAACTCTTCCATGGTTCAACCATTGCCTTTAAGGATATGGCCTTGTCCATCTTGCCCTACTTTATGACAACGGCTGCTAAGAAACATGGTCTAGAGAACAAGATTGTCATTTTGACAGCGACATCTGGTGATACAGGGAAAGCGGCTATGGCGGGGTTTGCAGATGTGCCTGGTACTGAAATTATCGTTTTTTATCCAAAAGACGGTGTCAGCAAGGTTCAAGAACTGCAAATGACCACTCAAACAGGAGATAATACTCATGTTATCGCTATTGATGGAAACTTTGACGATGCGCAAACAAATGTGAAGCACATGTTCAACGATGTGGCACTTCGTGAAAAATTGGCTGCTAATAAGTTACAGTTTTCATCAGCTAACTCTATGAATATTGGTCGCTTGGTACCACAGGTTGTTTATTATGTCTATGCCTACGCTCAGTTGGTCAAGACTGGTGAGATTGTGGCTGGTGAAAAGGTCAACTTCACAGTACCAACTGGGAACTTCGGCAATATCTTGGCTGCCTTTTATGCCAAACAAATCGGTCTACCAGTTGGCAAATTGATCTGTGCTTCAAATGACAATAATGTCTTGACAGACTTCTTTAAAACACGTGTCTATGACAAGAAACGTGAGTTTAAGGTTACAACTAGCCCATCTATGGATATCTTGGTATCTTCAAACTTGGAGCGCTTGATTTTCCATCTTTTGGGAAATAATGCTGAAAAGACAGCTGAACTTATGAATGCCTTGAATACGCAAGGACAATATGAGTTGACTGATTTTGATTCTGCTATCCTGGACCTTTTTGCTGCTGAGTATGCGACTGAGGAAGAAACGGCAGCAGAAATCAAGCGTGTTTATGAGTCAGATTTGTATATCGAGGATCCACATACGGCGGTTGCCTCAGCAGTTTATAAAAAATACCAAGTGGCTACTGGCGATGTAACCAAGACCGTGATTGCTTCAACAGCTAGTCCATACAAGTTCCCAGTGGTTGCAGTAGAAGCTGTAACAGGGAAAGCAGGCTTGACTGACTTTGAAGCCTTGGCTCAATTACATGACATTTCAGGAGTGGCAGCGCCACCAGCAGTTGACGGGCTTGAGACAGCTCCTGTTCGTCACAAGACAACAGTGGCAGCTGCTGACATGCAAGCAGCGGTTGAAGCTTATCTAGGGCTTTAAGACAGAGGAAGTAAACTCGGTTGGGAAACAACTGAGTTTCTTTTCATCAGGAGGACAGATTGTTTAGGAAAAATAAAGACATTCTTAATATTGCATTGCCCGCTATTGGCGAAAACTTTTTGCAGATGCTCATGGGGATGGTGGACAGCTACTTGGTCGCCCACTTGGGTTTGATCGCTATTTCGGGTGTTTCAGTGGCTAGCAATATTATCACGATTTACCAAGCGATTTTCATCGCTCTGGGAGCTGCTATTTCTAGTGTTATTTCAAAAAGCATGGGGCAGAAAGATCAGTCGAAATTAGCTTATCATGTGACTGAGGCGTTGAAGATTACCTTGCTACTGAGTTTGCTTTTAGGGGCCTTGTCTATCTTTGCTGGGCAAGAGATGATAGGACTTTTGGGGACTGAGCAGGCTGTGGCCGAAAGTGGAGGACTCTACCTTTCTTTAGTGGGTGGTTCGATTGTTCTTTTGGGCTTGATGACCAGTTTGGGAGCCTTGATTCGTGCAACGCATAATCCGCGTCTACCCCTCTATGTTAGTTTTTTATCCAATGCCTTGAATATTCTCTTTTCGAGTCTAGCTATTTTTGTTCTTGATATGGGGATAGCTGGTGTTGCATGGGGGACTATTCTGTCTCGCTTGGTTGGTCTTGTAATTTTATGGTCGCAATTAAAACTGCCTTGTGAGAAGCCGTCTTTTGGTTTAGATAAGGATTTGTTGACTTTGGCTATACCGGCAGCAGGAGAACGTCTCATGATGCGGGCTGGAGATGTCGTCATCATTGCCTTGGTTGTTTCTTTTGGGACGGAGGCAGTAGCGGGAAATGCAGTCGGAGAAGTCTTGACTCAGTTTAACTATATGCCTGCCTTTGGCGTCGCTACGGCAACGGTCATGCTGGTGGCTCGAGCAGTTGGAGAGAATAACTGGAAAAGAGTAAACGAGGTAAGCAAGCAAACCTTTTGGATTTCTTTCGTCCTTATGTTGCCCTTGACACTTGGCATCTATGCCTTGGGAATACCGTTGACACATCTCTTTACGACGAATCCTGTAGCGGTTGAAGCTAGTGTTTTGGTGGCGCTTTTCTCACTACTAGGGACTCCTATGGCGATAGGGACAGTGATTTATACGGCAGTTTGGCAGGGGTTGGGGAATGCTCGTCTCCCCTTTTATGCGACAAGTATTGGGATGTGGTGTATCCGCATTGGGACAGCCTATCTGATGGGAATTGTGCTTGGTTGGGGCTTGCCAGGTATTTGGGCGGGAACCCTTTTGGATAATGGTTTTCGTTGGTTATTTCTACGCTACCGATACCAGCGTTATATGAGCTTGAAAGGATAGGAAATGCAAAAAACAGCTTTTATTTGGGATTTAGATGGGACCTTATTGGACTCTTACGAAGCGATTTTGTCAGGGATTGAGGAAACCTTTGGTCAGTTTTCTATTCCTTATGATAAGGAGAAAGTGAGAGACTTTATCCTCAAGTATTCGGTGCAGGATTTGCTGGAGCAGGTGGCAGAAGAGCGAAATTTGGATGCGAAAGCGCTTAATCAGGTGCGTGCCCAGAGTCTGGCTGAGAAGAATGCCCAGGTGGTTTTGATGCCAGGTGCGCGTGAAGTGTTGACTTGGGCAGACCAAGCAGGAATTCTGCAGTTTGTTTATACCCATAAAGGAGACAATGCCTTTACCATTCTAAGAAACTTGGGTTTGGAATGTTATTTCACAGAAATTCTAACTAATCAGAGTGGTTTTGCGCGCAAACCCAGTCCAGAGGTAGCGACACATTTGCTAGACAAATATGAGTTGGATCCTAGGACTACCTATTATATAGGGGATCGGACTTTGGATGTGGAATTTGCCCAGAATAGCGGAATTCAAAGCATTAACTTTTTAGAGTCATCTTATGAAGGGAATCAGAGGATTCAAGCATTGGCAGATATTCCCTACATTTTTGAGGATGAGCAATAAAAAGATTGTGTCAGTTTTATGACAGAAGGCTAACAAACTATTTCAACTGATCTAGTTTGTTACAAGGAATGGACAGTTCTGTTAAATAGGCCCGAGAGGGCTTTTTTTCTACTTTTTTTGTGTTATGATAGACAGGTACTCATTTGAAAGGAATGTGAAAGAATGAAGAAAAGAATATTATTAGCCTCAACAGTAGCCTTGTCTTTTGCGCCAGCATTGGCAACTCAAGCGGAAGAAATTGCTTGGACAGCGCGTACCGTTGAGCAAATCCAAAATGACGTGACGAAAAACGAGAACAAAAACAGCTATACAGTTCAGTATGGTGATACTCTGAGCACCATTGCAGAAGCTTTGGGAGTAGATGTGACAGTTCTTGCTAATTTGAACAAGATCACCAATATGGACTTGATTTTCCCAGATACTGTCCTCACTACAACTGTCAATGAGGCAGAAGAGGTGACGGAAGTTGAAATCCAAACTCCTCAAGCAGATTCTAGTGAAGAAGTGACGACTGCGACAGCTGATTTGACGACCAACCAAGTAACAGTTGATGAAGAGACTGTTCAAGTGGAAGATCTTTCTCAACCAATTGAGGAGGTGCCAAGTGCAACAGAGACTGAAAAACCAACAGAAGTAGCGCCAAGTTCAGAAGTTTCTGAGACAGTGACCACTACTGAAGAGACACCATCTATAGAAGCACCTGAGGTAGAAGAAACAGCAGAAACCACTCCAGCGGCAGCACCGGTGGCAGAAACAACTAGTCCAGTTGAAGAAGCTCCTCAAGCAGAGACTTCAGCTACCGAAGCAACGGAAGCGACGACTTCGGCGGAAACATCAGTAGCAGCTGCATCAGTAACAGAAACGCCTGCTGATACAAGAGGAACAAGTGCAACAGAAGAAACAGCAGCAACAACAGCAACTTCTGACACTGCAACTTCGACTTATCAAGCAGAGCAAAGCCAAACTCCTTCAAAAACTTATTCAGCTCCAGCGGCTCCTGACTATGCAGGACTTGCTGTAGCTAAGTCTGAGAATGCTGGTCTTCAACCACAAACTGCAGCCTTTAAAGAAGAAATCGCCAACTTGTTTGGCATCACATCCTTTAGTGGCTACCGTCCTGGTGACAGTGGTGACCATGGAAAAGGTTTGGCCATCGACTTTATGGTTCCAGTGAGTTCAGCACTCGGAGATCAAATTGCAGAATATGCAGTCAAAAATATGGCTAGCCGTGGTATCAACTATATCATTTGGAAACAACGTTTCTACGCTCCATATGATAGTAAATATGGACCAGCCTACACGTGGAATCCAATGCCAGACCGTGGAAATGTGACCGAAAACCACTATGACCACGTTCACGTTTCAATGAACTAATCATTAAAATGGAAGTTGGGAACTGATTGAGTTCCCGCTTCTTTTTTGTGTGTCTTCCTTCAGGATAAAAGGGATAAATATGAGGAAGTGAGCAATATTTCAAGAGAATGTAAGCATATTACTTGATTTATTTTTGGGCTTATATTATACTTGATAAGTCAATAGTTGATAAATCAAATATGTTAGGAGAGAATGATGGTAGCAATCCAAGATTTACTGTATCGACTACGGTTGGCAGATCAGTCTATGACACAATTATTCGAACGCCAATTAGGAATTAGTCTGACTCGTTATCAAATCTTATGTTTCTTAATCGATCAGTCACCGTGTAATCAAATAGCAGTTCAGGAGAGATTGAAGATTGATCAGGCTGCCTTGACACGGCACTTTAAAATTTTGGAAAAGGAAGGTTTGGTTAATCGACGTCGGAATCCTGAAAACCAGAGGGAGATTTTGGTGGAAGTGACAGACTTCGCGAGAGAAGAACTAATAACCAACTCTCCCAAACAACATATAAAGGTAAAGAGTCAGATGGAGAGTGTACTTACAAAAGGAGAGCGAGAAGAGTTTAGTCGCTTGTTAGAAAAGTTGATATCTGGCTTAGAAGAGATAGAAATTTAAGGAGAAGAATATGTCTATTTTTACAATTGTTTTAGCAACTATCGTTGCTTTAGAGCATTTTTACATTTTTTATTTGGAAAGTGTGGCTACGCAATCAGATACTACCAGCCGAGTCTTTCATATGGATAAAGAAGAACTAGGAAGGCCATCAGTGATCTCTCTTTTCAAGAATCAAGGGATTTATAATGCCTTGATAGGTGTCTTTCTCTTGTATGGGATTTATTTCTCACAAAGTTTGGAAATTGTGACTATCTTTGTTTTATTTGTGCTTGGTGCAGCGACCTACGGTTCTCTGACAGCAGACAAGAAGATTATTCTGAAGCAAGGTGGACCCGCTATTTTGACTCTGCTGAGTATGTTGCTTTTGAAATAAGAAAACCAGCGTCTTTCAGGACGCTGGTTTTTGTATGCTCTTATCCATTTCGACGTTTACGGGCTAGTAGGGCTCTGTAAAAGAAGATGTGATTGTTTTGGATATAGGGAAGGATTGAAAAGCTAGCAATTCCAAAGGTGATCCAGTTGAGGAAGTACCAAGGGAGTAGTTGTAAGTCGAGGACAAAGCGTTGGAATTTATAGCCTTTCATCAAGAAACGGCTGGTTTTCAGGATTTGACGGGGGTTAGCCTGTCCTAAATCCAGAGTGTCGCAGAGAAGAAATTCGACCTGCGAGTAGGCGTAATGTTGCGGGATGTAGAGGAGATTGCCCACAATCATCAAAATGAGGCTAGCGAAAAAGTAGAGTCCAAAGGTCATAAGGAATTGCTCCGTTTCAACTGATGAGAGGTCCAGTT
The DNA here is from genome assembly GCF_000235485.1 of Streptococcus sp. oral taxon 058 str. F0407. Taxonomy (GTDB): domain Bacteria; phylum Bacillota; class Bacilli; order Lactobacillales; family Streptococcaceae; genus Streptococcus. The sequence continues at coordinate 27,049 of NZ_JH378892.1, read as the reverse complement.
TGGGAAATTCAGGATGTAGAGCAACGAATCTCTGGGCCAAGAGATTGCTATAAAAAAGGAAATAAATGCCTACTAAGTTTGGAATGCTCCATAAAAAGAGGTAGAAGCGTTTGAGGAGGAGGGTCAGGAAGGTTTGTGAGAAGCGCTCTTCAGCAAAGAGGACCAGACTAGATTTTACTGAGAGTTCCGTATCAGGATCCTTGAGGAGTCTGAGTGTCGCAAAGGCAGCACCTGCTAGAAAAATAGCGCTCATAAAAGAAACCACTAGCGGGAAGAGATAGGCTTGGAGCACTTGTGCCAGCATGCTGAAAAAGGATTGCTCTAAAACACTTTCTTGGAGACGAGCCAAGGGGTTGAGAAAGCCTGACAGGATGACCAGCATACTAGGGAGGAGATAAACCAGAAGGAGGCGGGGATTTTCAGCCTGAAATTGCCTAGTCTGCAGACGAATAGTTTTTAAATCAATTTTTGGGTATTTCATTCTCTCATTATACCATAGTTCGTGACAGTTCCTGGTTTTTTTGATAAAATCATACAGTATGCCTTTGGGCACAAAGTATGAACTGGGACTGTCTTTCCCAGCTTCGGAGGTAGAAAATGTCAGATTCACCAATCAAATACCGTTTGATTAAGAAAGAAAAACACACGGGAGCTCGTCTAGGAGAAATCATCACCCCACATGGCACTTTCCCAACGCCTATGTTTATGCCAGTTGGGACCCAAGCTACTGTCAAGACTCAGTCACCAGAGGAGTTGAAGGAGATGGGTTCAGGGATTATCCTGTCTAATACTTATCATCTGTGGCTCCGTCCAGGAGATGAACTCATCGCACGTGCAGGCGGTCTCCACAAGTTCATGAACTGGGACCAGCCAATCTTGACGGATAGTGGTGGTTTTCAGGTTTATTCCCTAGCAGATAGCAGAAATATCACAGAAGAAGGGGTAACCTTTAAAAACCATCTCAATGGTTCCAAGATGTTTCTATCACCAGAAAAAGCTATCTCCATTCAGAACAATCTAGGCTCAGACATCATGATGTCTTTTGACGAATGTCCTCAGTTTTACCAACCTTACGACTACGTTAAGAAATCTATCGAACGTACCAGCCGTTGGGCTGAGCGTGGTTTGAAGGCTCACCGTCGTCCACATGACCAAGGTTTGTTTGGGATTGTGCAGGGGGCAGGATTTGAGGATCTTCGTTGTCAGTCGGCTCAAGACCTTGTTAGCATGGACTTTCCAGGCTACTCTATCGGTGGACTAGCCGTTGGAGAAACCCACGAAGAAATGAATGCAGTCTTGGACTTCACAACCCAACTTCTCCCTGAAAATAAACCTCGCTACCTGATGGGAGTGGGAGCGCCAGATAGTTTGATTGATGGGGTTATTCGTGGGGTGGATATGTTTGATTGTGTCTTGCCGACTCGTATCGCTCGTAACGGGACTTGTATGACCAGCCAAGGGCGTTTGGTTGTCAAGAATGCCCAGTTTGCTGAGGACTTTACGCCACTGGATCCTGAGTGCGACTGCTACACATGTAAGAACTACACACGCGCCTATCTTCGTCACCTACTCAAGGCAGATGAAACCTTTGGTATCCGCTTGACTAGCTACCACAATCTTTACTTCTTGCTTAACCTGATGAAGCAGGTCCGTCAAGCCATCATGGATGACAATCTCTTGGAATTCCGTGAGTATTTTGTAGAAAAATATGGCTACAACAAGTCAGGACGCAATTTCTAAAATGGAATTTATGTAAGCTAAAAATCCTACGTTTTCTCGTAGGATTTTTCTTCTTTTTTTGATAGAATAAAGTGTATAACGAAAGGAAGAATAAACTCGTATGCGCATTAAATGGTTTTCCTTGATTAGGATTACAGGTTTACTACTGGTGCTCTTGTACCACTTCTTTCAGACCATCTTTCCTGGAGGGTTCTTTGGAGTAGATGTCTTTTTCACATTTTCAGGATTCTTGATTACCTCTCTTCTCTTAGAAGAGTTTGGAAAGAAAAGCCAGATTGATTTGCTGGGCTTTTTTAAGAGACGGTTTTATCGTATCGTGCCACCTGTGGTTTTGATGGTTTTGGTGACCATGCCCTTTACTCTCCTAGTACGTCAAGACTATGTTGCTGGAATTGGCGGTCAGATTGCTGGAGTTCTTGGTTTCATGACCAACTTCTATGAAATGTTAACGGGGGGCAGTTATGAATCCCAGTTCATTCCACATCTCTTTGTTCACAACTGGAGTTTGGCTGTTGAGGTTCACTACTACATCCTTTGGGGCTTGGCTGTTTGGTTCTTATCGAAATGCTCAAAATCTAGTAGTCAATTGAGAGGGATGGTCTTTCTCCTTTCTACGGGAGCTTTCATCATTAGCTTTTTCTCCATGTTCATTGGTAGTCTCATGGCTAGCTCCTATTCGTCTGTCTACTTTTCAAGTTTAACCCATGTCTATCCCTTCTTTTTAGGAAGCATTTTAGCGACGGTTGTGGGAGTTCGTCAGACGACCGATTTAGTAAAGCAATTTGACCGGACCTGGGATCTTCGTCAGAATCTACTGGTGTTTGCTGCAGGTTTCTTGGTATTGTTGCTTCTGACTTTCTTTGTCAAGTTTACCTACCTGTTCGCTTACTTATTTGGCTTCTTACTGGCAAGTTTAGCGACTGTGACCATGATTTTTGCCGCGCGTGTCTTGCATGAGAAAACTCCTGACATACAAGAACCTCGTATAATTACATTTTTAGCGGATACCAGCTACGCGGTTTACCTCTTCCACTGGCCTTTCTATATTATCTTTTCTCAGTTGATGGGTAATCTGCCCGCCGTTATTTTAACAGTTATCTTTTCCTATTTCTTTGCTATCTTGTCCGTCTATATTATTGAGCCATTGATTGCTGGTAAGACTAATCCTTTAATACGGAAGATTAGTCGATTACCTCATATTAAACCAATTAGTGCTAGTGGCGTTGGTATTCTTACCTTGCTTACCTTGGTTATCATAGCTGTGGCTCCCCAAGTTGGAGCTTTTGAGACAGACTTGATGGTGAATGGTTTTAAACAAGCCCAGACCAATATAGGACAAACAAAGACTCTTGCTGAACAAGCAGAGGCTAGCCGACTTGGAATTTCTGAGGGGACCACCTTGATTGGAGATTCTGTAGCCTTACGAGCCAATACAGCTTTACAGGAAGTATTGCCTGACGCTCAAATTAATGCGCAAATCAGTCGTACAACCAAGCAAGCCAATGACATCATGCTCAATAACAGTCAGAACAAGGTACTTCTAAAAACAGTTGTCATTGCAACGGGTGTAAACGGACCAGAGAATTATAAAGATGACTTAGATACGATCGTTAAAAATCTCCCCAAAGGTCACCATCTGATTCTGGTAACACCTTATGAAGGTGACAAGAGCAAGGAAACTTACAAATCAGTGGAGCAGTATGCGGCTTATGCGCGGGAATTAGCTGAAAAGAATCCTTATGTGAGCATCGCTGACTGGAATAAGGTTTCTAAGGAACATCCTGAAATCTGGGCTGGAACTGACCAAGTCCACTTTGGAAATGATAGCAACATGATTGAAGAAGGTGCTAAACTTTACGCAGAGACGATAGCAGCTGCTGTTAAGGCCGCTCAAGAACAGCCTGTGAAATCAAAATAAAATCAAAGAGTTGGAGAAATCCAGCTCTTTTAAAATATCTCTAGAAAATAGGTCTATACCATTTACAAATGAAAAAGAAAGGTTTATAATGTAATTGACATAATAAATTCTAGAAACAATCTATCAAGGAGGTTATCATTATGCCTAATTATATTAAAGCGGATCAGTTTTTCTACCCACACGGAGTTCGTCGTGGTGGTTACTTGGAACTTGTGGATGGCAAGTTTGGAAAGCATGTAGAACAAATTCCTGAAGGAGCTGAGGTAATTGACTATACAGGCTACAGCATTGCCCCAGGGCTTGTGGATACCCACATTCATGGATTTGGCGGTGTGGATGTGATGGACAATAACATCGAAGGAACCCTTCATACTATGAGTGAAGGACTCCTCAGCATGGGAGTAACGAGTTTCTTGCCAACCACTTTGACATCATCTTATGAGCAATTGCTCGCAGTAACAGAAAATATCGGGGCTCGTTATCAGGAGGCAAGTGGAGCCAAGATTCGTGGAATCTATTTTGAAGGGCCATATTTCACAGAGAAATACAAGGGAGCTCAAAACCCTGCCTACATGAAAGATCCTCGTATGGATGAGTTTCGTGCTTGGCAAAAAGCAGCAAATGGCTTGCTTAATAAAATTGCCCTTGCACCAGAACGTGAAGGCGTAGAAGACTTTGTTCGTACAGTTACAGGCGAAGGTGTAACCGTTGCTCTTGGACATTCTAATGCGACCTTTGATGAGGCTAAAAAAGCAGTTGATGCTGGAGCAAGTGTTTGGGTACATGCCTACAATGGGATGCGTGGGTTGACTCACCGTGAACTCGGTATGGTTGGAGCCATGTATGAGTTGCCTCATACTTACGCTGAATTGATTTGTGACGGTCACCACGTAGATCCAAAGGCCTGTGACATTTTGCTCAAACAAAAAGGAACTGAAAATATTGCCCTTATCACAGACTGTATGACAGCTGGTGGGTTGGAAGACGGCGACTACATGTTGGGAGAATTCCCAGTAGTGGTTGCCAATGGAACGGCTCGCCTCAAATCTACAGGCAATTTGGCAGGTTCTATCCTCAAACTCAAAGACGGTTTGAAGAATGTGGTCGAATGGGGAATTGCGAATCCGCATGAAGCGGTCATGATGGCCAGCCTCAACCCAGCAAAATCTGTTCATATTGATGATGTTTGTGGACAAATCCGTGAAGGCTACGATGCGGACTTTATCGTGCTAGATAAAGATTTGGAATTGGTCGCAACCTACCTAGATGGTGTGAAACGTTATCAAGCCTAATAAGAAGCAGAGGCTGTGACTCAGTCTTTGCTTTTCTATTTAGAGGTATCTTCAGAAAGCTAGAGGATTGTTCTATAATGAAGCAAAATCCTTTCATTGTTCTAGAAAATTCGTTATAATATACGGTACAAAGGAAGTAGTGAAAATGTATCGTGTTATAGAAATGTATGGGGACTATGAACCGTGGTGGTTCATAGAAGGTTGGGAAGAAGATGTCATCATGAGTCAATCTTTTGACAAGTATTATGATGCTCTAAAATATTATAAATCATGCTGGTTTGAGCTGGAAAAGAAGAATCCTCTTTATAAGAGTCGGAGTGATTTGATGACTATTTTTTGGGATCCTGCTGATAAACGCTGGTGTGATGAGTGTGATGAGTATTTGCAGCAGTACCATTCTTTGGCACTTTTACAGGATGAGCAAGTCATCCCCGATGAAAAGCTACGTCCAGGTTACGAAAAACAAACAGGTCAAGAAAAGCATCGTTCTTGCCGTATGAAATGGAGATAAAAAAGTAACTTTTTAAGTTGCTTTTTTTATTTTTTTGCGAATAGTTAGATAAGGAGGGCGGTATGGTACAAGAAATTGCACAGAAAATTATTGCTACTGCGAAAGAAAAGAAGGCTCAGGATATCTATTTTATCCCTAAGGAAAAGTCCTATGAACTTCACATGCGGGTTGGAGACGAGCGGTGTCTCGTTGATTCTTATGAGTTTGATGTTTTAGCTGCTGTGATTAGTCATTTCAAGTTTGTGGCTGGGATGAATGTAGGAGAAAAGCGTCGCAGTCAGCTGGGCTCTTGCGACTACCAGCATGGAGAGAAGGTGTCTTCTCTGCGCTTGTCAACCGTAGGAGATTATCGGGGGCATGAGAGCTTGGTCATTCGTTTGTTGCACGATGAGGAAAGAGAGTTGCGCTTTTGGTTTCAGGCTCTGGCGGAGTTAGGAGAACAATACAGGCAAAGGGGCCTCTACCTTTTTGCAGGACCAGTCGGCAGTGGCAAGACGACGCTGATGCACGAATTGGCCAAATCCCTTTTTAAGGGGCAGCAGGTCATGTCCATTGAAGATCCTGTCGAAATCAAGCAGGAAGATATGCTCCAGTTGCAGTTGAATGAAACTATTGGACTGACCTATGAAAATCTGATCAAACTGTCTCTCCGACATCGTCCGGATTTCTTGATTATCGGTGAAATTCGGGATAGTGAGACGGCGCGTGCAGTGGTCAGAGCCAGTTTGACAGGGGCGACAGTCTTTTCAACCATTCATGCCAAGAGTATCCGAGGTGTTTATGAGCGCCTTCTGGAGTTAGGTGTGACTGAGGAGGAACTAGCAGTGGTCCTGCAAGGAGTCTGTTACCAGAGATTAATCGGGGGAGGAGGAATCGTTGACTTTGCAAACAAAGACTATCAAGAACACCAGCCAACTAGCTGGAATGAGCAGATTGACCAGCTTCTTAAAGATGGACATATCACAAGTCTTCAGGCTGAAACGGAAAAAATTAGCTACAGCTAAGCAGAAGAAAATCATCACCTTGTTTAACAATCTCTTTTCCAGTGGCTTTCACTTGGTGGAAATTATTTCTTTTCTAGGTAGAAGTGCCTTACTGGAAAAGGACTATGTGACACAGATGCACCAAGGACTGTCCAAGGGAAAATCTTTCTCAGAAATGATGGAAAGTTTGGGCTTTTCAAGTGCCATTGTCACTCAGTTATCCCTAGCTGAAGTCCACGGCAATCTTCATCTGAGTTTAGAAAAGATAGAAGAATATCTGGACAATCTGGCCAAGGTCAAGAAAAAGTTAATCGAAGTAGCGACCTATCCCTTGATTTTACTGGGCTTTCTCCTGCTAATCATGCTGGGGTTGAGAAACTATTTGCTCCCCCAACTAGATAGTAGCAATATTGCCACCCAAATCATCGGCAATCTGCCACAAATTTTTCTGGTACTAGTACTGGTTTTCTCTCTAATTTTACTTTTAGCCCTCACTTTCTATAAAAGAAGTTCTAAAATGCGCGTCTTTTCGATGTTAGCACGTTTTCCCTTTCTAGGAATCTTTGTCCAGACTTATCTGACAGCTTATTATGCGCGTGAATGGGGCAATATGATTTCACAGGGGATGGAGCTGACGCAGATTTTTCAGATCATGCAGGAACAGGGTTCTCAGCTCTTTAAAGAAATCGGTCAAGATTTGACTCAAGCCCTGCAAAATGGCCGCGAATTTTCTCAAACCATAGCGACCTATCCTTTCTTTAAAAAGGAGTTGAGTCTCATCATCGAGTATGGGGAAGTCAAGTCCAAGCTGGGGAGTGAGTTGGAAATCTACGCGGAAAAGACTTGGGAAGCCTTTTTTACCCGAGTCAACCGCACCATGAACTTAGTGCAGCCACTGGTTTTTATCTTTGTGGCTCTGATTATCGTTTTACTTTATGCGGCAATGCTCATGCCCATGTATCAAAATATGGAGGTAAATTTTTAAAATGAAAAAACTCATGACAAATTTAAAAAAAGCCAAGGTTAAAGCTTTCACTCTGGTAGAGATGTTAGTCGTCCTTTTAATCATCAGCGTTCTTCTCTTGCTCTTTGTGCCCAATTTGACCAAGCAAAAGGATGCCGTAGATGATAAAGGAAAAGCTGCTGTTGTCAAGGTCGTGGAAAGTCAGGCAGAACTTTATCGTTTGGATAAAAATGATGATGCTAGCTTAAGCAAATTACAGGCGGACGGTCGCATCACAGCTGAGCAAGCCAAGGCTTATAAAGAATACCATGCAAAACAAAAAACAAGTCAAACTGTTGCAGATTAAGGCCTTTACCATGTTAGAAAGTCTCTTGGTTTTAGGACTTGTGAGTATCATTGCTTTGGCTTTATCTGGCTCAATCCAGTCAAGTTTTGCAGCGGTGGAGGAGCAGATTTTCTTTATGGAATTTGAAGAACTCTATCGTGAAACTCAAAAGCGTAGTGTAGCTAGTCAACAAAAGACTAGCCTGAACCTAGATGGGGAGACAATCAGCGATGGCAGTCAAAAATTGACCGTTCCCAAAGGGATTCAAGCACCATCAGGACAGACGATTCACTTTGACCGAGCTGGGGGCAATTCGTCCCTGGCTAAGGTTGAATTTCAAACCAGCAAAGGAGCGATTCGCTATCAATTATATCTAGGAAATGGAAAAATTAAACGCATTAAGGAAACAAAAAATTAAGGCAGTGATTTTACTAGAAGCAGTAGTAGCTCTGGCCGTATTTGCCAGTATTGCGACTCTACTCATGGGACAAATCCAACAAAATCGACGGTTAGAGGCAGAAATCTTGCAAAAGGAAGAAGTCTTGCGTGTAGCTAAGATGGCTCTGCAAACAGGGCAAAATCAGGTAAACATAAATGGAGTTGAGATTCAGGTATTTGCTAGTGAAAAAGGATTGGAGGTCTACCATGGTTCAGAGAAATTGCTCGATCTTAAAGAGTAGTAAGGTAAGAGCTTTCACTCTTTTAGAATCTCTGCTTGCCCTTATCGTCATTAGCGGAGGTTTGCTCCTTTTTCAAGCTATGAGTCAGCTCCTCATTTCAGAAGTTCGTTACCAGCAGCAAGGCGAGCAAAAGGAGTGGCTCTTATTTGTGGACCAGCTGGAGGCAGAGTTAGAGCGTTCGCAGTTTGAAAAGGTGGAAGGCAATCGCCTCTATGTGAAGCAAGATGGGAAGGACATCGCTATGGGGAAGTCCAAAGCAGATGATTTTCGGAAAACCGATGCCAGTGGTCGAGGCTATCAACCTATGGTTTATGGTCTCAAATCAGCACAAATCACAGAGGAAAATCAACTGGTTCGCTTTCGTTTCCAATTTCAAAAAGGCTTAGAAAGGGAATTCATCTATCGTGTGGAAAAATCAAAAAGTTAAGGCAGGAGTTCTCCTATATGCAGTGACCATGGCAGCCATTTTTAGCCTTTTGTTGCAGTTTTATTTGAATCGGCAAGTCGTCCATCACAAAGACTTTACCCTAAACAAAGAAAAGTTGGTCGCTTTTGCCATGGCCAAACGAAGCAAAGATAAGGCTGAGCAGGAAACTGGGGAACGAGTCTTTAACTTAGGAAAAGTCACTTATCAAAATACCAAAACAGGTTTTGCAACAAGTGTTCGTATGAATAAGAACAACTATGAATTTCTCTTTCCTTCGATGAAACCCAAGGAAAAGAAAACGGACCCTAAGGAACAATCATCTACCAACTCAAGTCAACAAACCAATCAACAAAAAACAGACCATAAGGCAGATAAGAAAGGCAATTCCTAGGCAATTCAACTTCTTTGTGTTAAACTAAAAGCATGAAACACGATTTTAATCACAAAGCAGAAACCTTTGATTCGCCCAAAAATATCTTTCTTGCAAACTTGGTTTGTCAGGCAGTTGAAAAACAGATTGCTCTTCTATTAGACAAGGAAATACTGGATTTTGGTGGTGGAACGGGTCTGTTAGCCTTACCCCTAGCCAAGCAGGCCAAGTCGGTTATCCTTGTAGACATCTCGGAGAAAATGCTGGAGCAAGCACGTTTGAAAGCAGAAGACCAAGAAATCAGGAATCTTCAACTCTTGGATCAGGATTTACTGGCAAATCCCTTGGAGCAGCAATTTGATCTAATTGTTGTCAGTCGGGTTCTTCATCATATGCCTGATCTAGATGCAACCCTTACCATGTTTCACCGTCATCTTAGGGAGAAGGGCCAAGTCCTCATTGCTGATTTTGTCAAGACAGACACCAACCACCACGGATTTGAATTGGCTGAACTGGAAATCAAGCTTGCTCAATTTGGTTTTTCGAGCATTGGCAGTCAGATTCTTTACAGTGCTGAGGATCTTTTCCTAGGAAATCACGCAGAGCTCTTTTTAACTGTAGCCCAAAAATCACTTGCTGACTAAAGCAGTGATTTTTTCTCTTCAGATGGAAAAAAAAGGGGAATTTTGATAAGATAGGAATATGGATTTTGAAAAAATTGAACAAGCTTATACGTATTTACTAGAGAATGTCCAAGTCATCCAAAGTGATTTGGCGACTAACTTTTATGACGCCTTGGTAGAGCAAAACAGTATTTACCTGGATGGTGAGACCGAGCTAGAGCAGGTCAAGGAGAATAATCAAGCCCTTAAGCGCTTAGCACTTCGCAAGGAAGAGTGGCTCAAGACCTACCAGTTTCTCTTGATGAAGGCAGGACAAACTGAGCCTTTACAGGCCAATCACCAGTTTACGCCGGATGCCATTGCCCTCCTCTTGGTATTTGTTGTGGAAGAGTTGCTGGATCAAGAGGAAATAAGCATCCTCGAAATGGGTTCTGGCATGGGGATTCTTGGTGCTACTTTCTTGACTTCTCTTGCTAAAAAAGTGGATTACTTGGGAATCGAAGTGGATGATTTGCTGATTGATTTAGCGGCTAGTATGGCCGATGTGATTGGTTTGCAGGCAGGATTTGTTCAAGGTGATGCCGTTCGTCCGCAGATGCTTAAAGAAAGCGATGTGGTCATTAGCGACTTGCCTGTCGGCTATTACCCAGACGACACCATTGCTTCACGATATCAAGTGGCTTCTAGCCAAGAACATACCTATGCCCACCATTTGCTGATGGAGCAAGGTCTCAAGTACCTTAAGTCAGATGGCTATGCTATTTTTCTAGCTCCAAGTGATTTATTGACCAGCCCTCAAAGTGATTTGTTAAAAGGTTGGATCAAAGATGAAGTGAGTCTTGCTGCTATCATCACTCTGCCAGAGGATATTTTCTCAACGGCCAGTCAGGCTAAGAGTATTTTCGTTTTACAGAAGAAAACTGAACAGGAACTGCAACCTTTTGTCTATCCGCTAGAAAGTTTGCAAGATCCAGCTGCACTAATGAAATTCAAAGAAAATTTTCAAAAATGGAGCAAAGGTACTGAAATATAAGGTAAATTTTGTTATAATAGTTGAAAACGCTTAAAAAGGGGTATCATCTTATGACTAAAACAATTGCAATCAATGCAGGAAGCTCGAGTTTGAAGTGGCAACTTTACCAAATGCCAGAAGAAATAGTATTGGCCAAAGGCTTGATCGAACGTATTGGCTTGAAAGACTCTATCTCAACTGTAAAATTCGACGGCCGTTCTGAGCAACAAATTCTTGATATCGAAGACCACACACAAGCCGTTAAAATTCTATTGGATGACTTGATTCGTTTTGACATCATCAAAGGTTATGATGAAATAACTGGTGTTGGGCACCGTGTTGTGGCTGGTGGTGAATATTTCAAAGAGTCAACCTTGGTAGAGGGAGATGTTTTGGAAAAGGTTGAAGAGTTGGGACTTTTAGCTCCTCTTCACAACCCAGCCAACGCAGCAGGAATTCGCGCATTTAAGGAATTGCTTCCAGATATTACCAGCGTTGTTGTTTTTGATACATCATTCCATACAACAATGCCAGAGAAAGCCTATCGTTACCCACTACCAACTAAATATTACACTGAAAATAAAGTTCGTAAGTATGGAGCCCATGGGACAAGTCATCAGTTTGTAGCAGGAGAAGCAGCTAAAATTTTAGGTCGCCCCCTAGAAGAGTTGAAATTGATTACCTGCCATATCGGTAATGGTGGCTCTATTACAGCTGTTAACGGTGGTCGGTCTGTTGATACTTCTATGGGCTTCACTCCGCTTGGTGGTATTATGATGGGAACACGCACAGGTGATATTGATCCAGCTATTATCCCCTATTTAATGCAACATACAGATGACTTTAATACACCAGAGGATATCAGTCGAATCCTAAATCGTGAGTCAGGACTTTTGGGTGTTTCTGAGAGATCAAGTGATATGCGTGATATTCACGAAGCTATGCGTGCGGGTGATGAGAAAGCGCAGCTGGCAAATGAAATTTTTGTAGATCGTATCCAAAAATACATTGGTCAGTATTTAGCAGTTTTGAATGGTGCAGATGCCATTATCTTTACAGCCGGAATCGGAGAAAACTCTGTAACGATTCGTCAGATGGTCATTGAAGGCATTTCTTGGTTTGGCTGCGATGTCGATCCTGAAAAGAATGTCTTTGGAGCAACAGGTGATATCTCAACAGAAGCTGCTAAAGTTCGTGTCTTGGTTATCCCAACTGATGAAGAATTGGTTATCGCTCGTGACGTTGAACGCTTGAAAAAGTAAGATAATCTGAATAAAATTACAAGGTAAGATACAATAAAAAGGAGTTGGGAGATAAATTTTCCCAACTTTTTGTTGTTAAAACAGTCTAAAACCTTGTCATTATTGGCTTTTTTGAAATTTATGGTATAATAGTAGTAATTTAATAGATGGAGTTGAGTTTTGAAGAAAAGCTTTCGTGTAAAAAGAGAGAAAGATTTTAAGGCTATTTTCACGGATGGAACAAGTTTTGCTAATCGTAAATTTGTTGTCTACCAATTGGAAAATCAGAAAAGTCATTTTCGAGTAGGGCTGTCCGTCAGTAAGAAATTAGGGAATGCAGTCACTAGAAATCAAATTAAAAGACGGATTCGACACATTTTGCTAAGTGTAAGGGAGCAGTTAGCTGATAACGTTGATTTTGTCGTAATTGCTCGAAAAGGGGTTGAAGGCTTGGATTATGCAGAAATGGAGAAAAATCTACTCCACGTATTAAAGTTATCAAAGATTTACCGGGAAGGAATTAGGAGTGAAAAAGAAACTACAGTTGACTAGTTTGCTGTGCTTGTCCTTATTTGTCATGACAGCCTGTGGGACAAGCGATGTTGCAGCAGATTCTACAGATATATGGAGTAAATTTGTCTATTTTTTTGCTGAAATCATCCGCTTTTTGTCCTTTGACGTTAGTATCGGAGTGGGGATTATCCTCTTTACGATCCTGATTCGTACGATTCTATTGCCAGTCTTTCAGACTCAGATGGTGGCCTCTAGAAAAATGCAAGAGGCTCAACCACGCATCAAAGCTCTGCAAGAACAATATCCAGGTCGTGATATGGAAAGTAGAACCAAGCTAGATCAGGAGATGAGGAAGGTCTATAAAGAATTAGGGGTCAAACACTCTTCTTCTCTCTGGCCGATTTTGATTCAAATGCCGGTTCTCTTGGCTCTCTTCCAAGCCTTGACTCGAGTAGACTTTTTGAAAACAGGGCATTTTTTGTGGGTGAACCTTGGGGGAGTAGACACAAGCTTTATCCTTCCGATTTTGGCAGCAGTCTTTACCTTCTTAAGTAGTTGGTTATCGAATAAGGCTTTACCTGAAAGAAGTGGAGCTATGACAGGGATGATGTACGGGATGCCTGTACTGATCTTTATCTTTGCCATCTCTTCACCTAGTGGCGTAGCCTTGTACTGGGCAGTATCCAATGCTTATCAAGTTTTGCAAACTTATTTCTTAAATAATCCTTTTAAGATTATTGCAGCGCGTGAGGCGGAAGTACAAGCTAAAAAAGATTTGGAAAATAGGAAAAGAAAAGCCAAGAAAAAGGCTCAGAAAATGAAATAATAAGGAGGAATCTGATAATGGTATTATTTACAGGTTCAACTGTTGAAGAAGCAATCCAGAAAGGATTGAAAGAGTTAGGTATTCCGAGAATGAAGACTCACATCAAGGTCGTGTCCAAAGAGAAGAAAGGTTTTTTAGGCTTATTTGGGAAAAAACCAGCTCAAGTTGATATTGAGGCGATTAGTGAGACGACTGTGATTAAGGCCAATCAACAAGCTGTAAAAGGTGTTCCAAAAGAAATCAATGAACAAAACGAACCTGTTAAGACAGTAACAGAGGCGACAGTTGATCTCGGTCACGTTGTTGAGGCGATTAAAAAAATCGAAGAGGAAGGTCAGGGTGTTTCTGATGAAATCAAGGCTGAAATCTTGAAAAATGAGAAACATGCCAGCACGATTTTAGAAGAAACAGGTCACATCGCGATTTTAAATGAATTGCAGACAGGAGATGCTGGAGTGGAAGACCCAGCAGAGTGTGAAGAATTTGTATCTATGTCAGAATCGGTAGAAAGCGAGTCTTTGGAAGATCTAGGTTTGAAGGTGGAGCCGAGTTATGACATCGAACGAGTAGCAACTCAAGTGGCTAACTATGTTCAAACCATTGTGGACGATATGGATGTTGAAGGGACGATTTCAAGCGACTACAATCGTCGTACGATTAATCTTCAAATCGATACCAATGAGCCTGGTCGTATTATCGGCTATCATGGGAAAGTATTGAAAGCACTTCAGCTTTTGGCGCAAAACTACCTATACAATCGTTATTCAAGAACTTTCTACATCACGATCAACGTCAATGACTATGTGGAGCATCGTGCAGAAGTTTTGCAAACCTACGCTCAAAAATTGGCGACTCGCGTTTTGGAGGAAGGTCGTAGCCAGCAAACAGATCCAATGTCGAATAGCGAACGCAAGATTATCCATCGCATTATTTCACGTATGGATGGCGTGACGAGTTACTCTGAGGGTGATGAGCCAAATCGCTATGTAGTTGTAGATACAGAATAAACAAAATCAGGCTTGACCTGATTTTTTGTTAGAAAAGGGAGAAGAAACAGATGATGGAAGCAATCAAGAACTATCTATCTTATGCGGGAATCCAATATCGTCATCCAGATAAGGCTGGAGATGAGCGAGAGAAGATGCTGGAATTGCGCCACAAAGGGCAGGAGGCTCGGAAGTCTTTTACAAAACTGGCTAAAACTTTTCAAGCAAGTCATCCAGAATGGAAACTTCAACAGACCAGTCAGTGGATGAATCAAGCTCAGCGCCTGCGCCCCCATTTCTGGGTCTATCTACAGAGAGAGGGGCAGGTAACAGAACCCATGTTGGCGCTCCGTTTGTATGGGGAACCCTCAGATTTTGGGATTTCCTTAGAAGTCAGTTTCATCGAGCGAAAGAAAGATGAGCAGACGCTGAGTAAACAAGCCAAGATTTTAGATATTCCACCAGTAGAAGGTGTTTATTACTTAGTCTACTCAAATGGGGAAAGTCATAAGATGGAGGCTACTGAGGAGAATCGTCGTACTTTACGCGAGAAGGTGCAATGTCAGGAAATCCGTAAAGTTTTGGTAAAGTCGGATGTTTCTTTTATTGAAAATCAAACATTAGAAGCGATTTTAGAAAAGTTAGAAGATGCTTATGAGCGCCTACTTCCTTATTATGAGAGAACGAGGGGATAGGCAAATCAAATGTGTCAGATGAACGCAAATTGTTTGATTGCTATTCTATGCATTTTTTCATATAATAGTAAAATAGGATGTGTGATCTATTGATCACCTCAAAGAGAAAGGAAATTCTATGTCAAATCTATCTGTTAATGCAATTCGTTTCCTAGGAATTGACGCTATCAACAAAGCCAACTCAGGTCACCCAGGGGTGGTTATGGGAGCAGCTCCGATGGCTTATAGCCTCTTTACAAAACAACTTCGCATCAATCCAGCTCAACCAAACTGGATCAACCGTGATCGCTTTATCCTCTCAGCAGGTCATGGATCTATGTTGCTTTATGCCCTTCTTCACCTTTCTGGTTTTGAAGATGTCAGCATGGAAGAGGTCAAGAACTTCCGTCAATGGGGTTCCAAAACACCAGGTCACCCAGAATTTGGACATACAGCAGGGGTTGACGCTACAACTGGTCCTCTAGGACAAGGGATTTCTACTGCTACTGGTTTTGCCCAAGCAGAACGTTTCCTAGCAGCAAAATACAACCGCGAAGGCTACAATCTCTTTGATCACTACACTTATGTGATCTGTGGAGATGGTGACTTGATGGAAGGTGTCTCAAGTGAGGCGGCTTCATACGCAGGCTTGCAAAAACTTGACAAGTTGGTTGTCCTTTATGATTCAAATGACATCAACTTGGATGGTGAAACAAAGGATTCCTTTACTGAAAGTGTTCGTGACCGTTACAATGCTTATGGTTGGCATACAGCCTTGGTTGAAGATGGAACAGACTTGCAAGCAATCCATGCTGCTATCGAAGCAGCTAAAGCTTCAGGCAAACCATCTTTGATTGAAGTGAAGACTGTGATTGGATACGGTTCTCCAAATAAACAAGGAACTAATGCGGTACACGGTGCTCCTCTTGGAGCAGATGAAACTGCGGCTACTCGCCAAGCTCTCGGTTGGGACTATGAACCATTTGAAATCCCAGCTGAGGTTTATGCTGATTTCAAGGAAAATGTAGCAGACCGTGGTGCATCAGCTTATCAAGCTTGGACAAAATTAGTTGCTGATTATAAAGAAGCTTATCCCGAACTTGCAGCAGAAGTCGAAGCCATCATTGACGGACGTGATCCTGTTGAAGTGACTCCAGAAGACTTCCCAGCATTAGAAAATGGCTTTTCTCAAGCAACTCGTAATTCAAGCCAGGATGCTTTGAACGTGGTGGCAGCTAAGTTGCCAACCTTCTTAGGTGGATCAGCTGACCTAGCTCACTCAAACATGACTTACATCAAAACGGATGGACTTCAAGATGACGCTAATCGCTTGAACCGCAACATTCAGTTTGGTGTTCGTGAATTTGCTATGGGAACAATCTTGAACGGGATGGCTCTTCATGGTGGACTTCGTGTTTATGGTGGTACTTTCTTTGTCTTCTCTGACTATGTGAAAGCAGCTGTCCGTCTGTCAGCCTTGCAAGGACTTCCTGTGACTTATGTCTTCACCCATGATTCTATTGCGGTTGGTGAAGATGGTCCAACTCACGAGCCAGTTGAACACTTGGCAGGTCTTCGTGCCATGCCAAATCTCAATGTTTTCCGCCCAGCAGATGCGCGTGAAACTCAAGCAGCTTGGTACCTTGCGGTGACAAGTGAGAAAACACCAACAGCCCTTGTCTTGACACGTCAAAACTTGACTGTTGAAGAGGGAACAGACTTTGACAAGGTTGCAAAAGGTGCCTATGTTGTCTATGAAAATGCAGCTGACTTTGACACCATCTTGATTGCAACAGGTTCAGAGGTCAATCTGGCTGTCGCAGCTGCCAAAGAATTGGCTAGTCAAGGCGCAAAAGTCCGTGTAGTCAGCATGCCATCGACAGATGTCTTTGATGCACAAGATGCAGCTTATAAGGAAGAAATCCTTCCAAATGCAGTTCGTCGCCGTGTTGCCGTCGAAATGGGAGCAACTCAAAACTGGTACAAATATGTTGGTCTTGATGGTGCAGTGCTAGGTATTGATACCTTTGGAGCATCTGCCCCAGCACCAAAAGTATTGGCAGAGTACGGATTTACTGTGGAAAATCTAGTCAAAGTAGTTCAAAACTTGAAATAATCGCAGAAATCAGAGTGGAAACTCTGATTTTTTTATTGGCATAAAAACAAGGCACAACCTTGTAAAAGTAATTGAAATTTGATATAGTAGTCCTATGTAAAATACAAAGGAGAAAATATTATGGAAAATATTAGTCCAAATTTAACATTTGTGATCATGCTTGTAGGTATGTTCGCCTTGATGTTCTTTATGCAACGTTCTCAAAAGAAACAAGCTCAAAAGCGTATGGAAAGCTTGAACAAGCTTCAAAAAGGCTATGAGGTTATTACAATTGGCGGCCTTTACGGAACAGTGGATGAAGTAGATACTGAGAAGAAAACAATCGTACTGGATGTGGATGGCGTTTATTTGACTTTTGAATTGGCTGCTATCAAGACAGTGTTGCCACTCAAAGAAGCTGTGACACCAGAAGGAGCAGTTATCGACGAAGGTGGAGCAATCGAAGAATAAAACGGGATCCTATCACTCCCGTTTTTCTATGATATGAGAGGAAAAGGGATGAAAAAAATAGTATTTGTGTGCTTAGGAAATATTTGCCGCAGCCCTATGGCAGAGTTTGTGATGAAGTCCATGACGAGTGATTATCACATTGAGAGTCGTGCAACTTCATCTTGGGAACACGGCAATCCGATTCATAAGGGAACGCAAGGGATTTTCCAGCAGTATCAGATTCCTTATGACAAAAACAAAACATCGCTTCAAATTGGCAGAGAAGACTTTGAGTCGTTTGATTATATTATCGGTATGGATGCTTCAAACGTTTCAAATCTGCGTCAAATGTGTCCTCAGGACCTACAGCACAAGATCTACTCTTTTGCATCTGAAAGTGTTCCAGATCCTTGGTATACAGGAGATTTTGAGGAAACCTATGCGCGCATCACAAGTGGATGTCAAAGCTGGCTAGATCGATTAGAAAATGAGAGTGACAATGGAAAAGTTTAAAGAAATCTTTGAAAAATATCGAGTTTATCTAACTCGCCCGCGTATAGAGATTGCAACAGTCTTTCTAATCGCTATCTGTGCCGTGTCAGTTTTTTTATTAAACACACCAAAAAAGGGTGTACTGACACTTGATAATGGAGCGCTTGTTTATGATGGAACCTTGGTAAGAGGGAAGATGAATGGTCAAGGAACCCTGACCTTTGAGAATGGAGACCAATATACAGGTGATTTCAATAATGGAGCCTTTAATGGAAAAGGGACTTTCCAATCAAAATCTGGGTGGAAATACGAAGGTGATTTTGTAAATGGCCAGGCTGAAGGTCAAGGGAAGTTGACTACAGAACAAGAAGTTGTCTATGAAGGAACCTTTAAACAAGGCGTATTTCAACAAAAAACAGTAGTCTCTAGGTGAGGAGGCTATTTTTCAAAGCCAAAAAAGAAAGCGCTTTCTATGCTTGGATTCGATAAATAACTATCAATCAGAAAAACTTTGTGAAATAAAAAAATTTTTATCACAATTTCACAATCGATAGAGCAAAATCCCGTAGCACCGCAACATTGAGAAAAATTTCACAAATGAATAAAATTTCTTTGTGAAACCTACATGAAACTGTTTACAAATTATAAAAAAAGAGTTATAATGAACTTGTGAAAAAATTAACAAAGGATAACGTCCTTAAAGGCTATGGAGGATAATATGGCTGATAAAAAAACAGTAACACCAGAGGAAAAACAACTTGCTGCTGAAAAGCATGTCGACGGTCTCGTGAAAAAAGCCTTGGTTGCGCTTGATGAAATGCGCAAGTTGAACCAAGAGCAAGTTGACTACATCGTAGCAAAAGCTTCAGTTGCAGCACTTGATGCGCACGGTATCCTTGCACAACACGCAGTTGAAGAAACTGGTCGTGGTGTATTTGAAGATAAGGCGACAAAAAATCTATTTGCCTGTGAACACGTAGTGAACAATATGCGTGGAGTTAAAACAGCTGGAGTTATCGAAGATGATCCAATTACAGGTTTGACGAAGATTGCGGAGCCGGTCGGAGTTATTTGTGGTATCACTCCAACAACAAACCCAACTTCAACAGCGATTTTCAAATCATTGATTGCTTTGAAGACACGTAACCCAATCGTTTTCGCCTTCCACCCATCAGCTCAAGAATCTTCTGCTCATGCTGCACAAATCGTTCGTGATGCAGCCATCGCAGCCGGTGCACCTGAAAACTGTGTTCAATGGATTACAGAGCCATCTATGGAAGCAACTGGGGCACTTATGAACCACGAAGGTGTTGCGACTATCCTCGCAACTGGTGGGAATGCTATGGTTAAGGCTGCTTACTCATGTGGGAAACCAGCTCTTGGGGTAGGTGCCGGAAACGTTCCTGCTTATGTAGAAAAATCTGCCGACCTCCGTCAAGCTGCTCACGACATCGTTATGTCTAAATCATTTGATAATGGGATGGTCTGTGCATCAGAACAAGCTGTTATCATTGATAAAGAAGTGTATGACGAATTTGTAGAAGAATTCAAATCATACCACACTTACTTTGTAAACAAAAAAGAAAAAGCTCTTCTTGAAGAATTTTGCTTTGGCGCTAAAGCAAACAGCAAAAACTGCGCGGGTGCTAAACTCAACGCAAATATCGTTGGTAAACCAGCTGCATGGATTGCAGAACAAGCAGGATTCAGCGTTCCAGAAGGTACGAACATCTTGGCTGCAGAATGTGCAGAAGTAGGACCAAAAGAACCATTGACTCGTGAAAAATTGTCACCAGTCATCGCTGTCCTAAAAGCTGAAGATACAGAAGACGGTCTTAAAAAAGCTCGCCAAATGGTTGAGTTTAACGGACTTGGTCACTCAGCGGCTATCCATACAAAAGACGAAGCTCTTGCTAAACGCTTTGGTACAGAAATCAAAGCTATGCGTATTATCTGGAACTCTCCATCTACTTTCGGTGGTATCGGTGACGTATACAATGCCTTCATTCCATCATTGACACTTGGATGTGGCTCATATGGACACAACTCAGTTGGTGATAACGTGAGTGCGATCAACCTTCTAAACATCAAGAAAGTAGGGAAACGTAGAAATAATATGCAATGGTTTAAAGTTCCTTCAAAAATTTACTTCGAACGCAATTCTATCCAATATCTTCAAACATGTGAAGATATTGAACGCGTTATGATTGTTACTGACAAATCGATCGAAAAACTTGGCTTTGTTCAACGTGTTATCGACCAATTGAACAAACGCAGCAACCGTGTAACCATCCAAGTCTTCTCAGATGTTGAACCAGATCCAGACATCACAACTGTAGAACGTGGTGCTGAAGTGATGAAAGCATTTGAACCAGATACAATTATCGCTCTTGGTGGTGGTTCTCCAATGGACGCAGCCAAAGTAATGTGGCTCTTCTACGAACAACCAGAAATCGACTTCCGTGACTTGGTTCAAAAATTCATGGACATCCGTAAACGTGCCTTCCGCTTCCCATCACTTGGTAAGAAAGCGAAGTACATCGGTATCCCAACAACTTCTGGTACAGGTTCAGAAGTAACACCATTTGCCGTTATCTCTGATAAGAAAAACAACCGCAAATACCCATTGGCTGACTACTCATTGACACCAACTATTGCGATTGTTGACCCTGCTTTGGTTGAATCAGTTCCTGACTTCATCGCAGCTGATACAGGTATGGACGTCTTGACACACGCGACTGAAGCCTACACTTCAAACTTTGCTAACGACTACACAGACGGTATTGCGCTTCAAACAATCAAACTTGTCTTTGAATGGTTGGAAAAATCTGTTAAGACAGCTGACCCAGAAGCACGTGAAAAAATGCATAATGCATCTACAATGGCTGGTATGGCCTTCGCCAATGCCTTCCTTGGTATGAGCCACTCAATGGCCCACAAGATCGGTGGTGTTCACCATACTGTTCACGGACGTACAAACGCTATCTTGCTTCCATACGTTATCCGTTACAACGGAACTCGTCCATCTAAGACTACTACATGGCCTAAATACAACTACTGGAAAGCTGATGAGAAATTCCAAGACATCGCGAAAATGCTTGGATTGCCTCACTCAACTCCAGAAGAAGCAGTTGAAGCATATGCTAAAGCTGTTTACGAACTTGGTGTTGCAGTAGGTATCAAGATGAACTTCAAAGACCAAGGAATCGATGAAAAAGCTTGGAAAGATAGCTTGCATGAAATCGCTCTTCTAGCTTATGAAGATCAATGTTCACCTGCAAACCCACGCTTGCCAATGGTAGCTGACATGGAAGAAATCATGGCAGATGCATACTATGGTTATGCAGAACGTCCAGGACGTCGTAAATAATCGTTTATCAGCCTAGAGGCAGGAGAAATCCTGTCTCTTTTCATAGTCCTATTTCTGAAGTTAGAGTTGAACTGTGAGAAGAGAAGATTATGTGGATAGGATAGAAGGTTCTAGAAATAAAAGCCTAGGTGAATGAAGGGGATTGAAAAGTAGAAAAGCAAGATAGAAAAACAACGCCCGTACTTGCAATTCTACTTAAATAGTTATATAATAATAATGTTGAAAGGTGATTTGTAGTGATTCAAGTTACTCTTTTCACAATAAAATTTTCAGGATTTTCATAAGGAGGAAATCACTAATGGTAGTTAAAGTTGGTATTAACGGTTTCGGACGTATCGGTCGTCTTGCTTTCCGCCGTATCCAAAACGTAGAAGGTGTTGAAGTTACTCGCATCAACGACCTTACAGATCCAGTTATGCTTGCACACTTGTTGAAATACGACACAACTCAAGGTCGTTTCGACGGTACTGTAGAAGTTAAAGAAGGTGGATTCGAAGTTAACGGTAAATTCGTTAAAGTTTCTGCTGAACGTGATCCAGAACAAATCGACTGGGCTACTGACGGTGTAGAAATCGTTCTTGAAGCAACTGGTTTCTTTGCTAAGAAAGCAGCAGCTGAAAAACACTTGCACGCTGGTGGAGCTAAAAAAGTTGTTATCACTGCTCCTGGTGGAAACGACGTTAAAACAGTTGTATTTAACACTAACCACGACGTTCTTGATGGTACTGAAACAGTTATCTCAGGTGCTTCATGTACTACAAACTGCTTGGCTCCAATGGCTAAAGCTCTTCAAGACAACTTCGGTGTTGTAGAAGGATTGATGACTACTATCCACGCTTACACTGGTGACCAAATGATCCTTGACGGACCACACCGTGGTGGTGACCTTCGCCGTGCTCGCGCTGGTGCTGCAAACATCGTTCCTAACTCAACTGGTGCTGCTAAAGCTATCGGTCTTGTAATCCCAGAATTGAACGGTAAACTTGACGGATCTGCACAACGAGTTCCAACTCCAACTGGATCAGTTACTGAATTGGTTGCTGTTCTTGAAAAGAACGTTACTGTTGATGAAGTAAACGCAGCTATGAAAGCAGCTTCAAACGAATCATACGGTTACACAGAAGATCCAATCGTATCTTCAGATATCGTAGGTATGTCTTACGGTTCATTGTTTGACGCAACTCAAACTAAAGTTCTTGATGTTGACGGTAAACAATTGGTTAAAGTTGTATCATGGTACGACAACGAAATGTCATACACTGCACAACTTGTACGTACTCTTGAATACTTCGCGAAAATCGCTAAATAATTCCTGAGTCGATAAAAAAGCAAGGCCTGTTGGTCTTGCTTTTTCTATTTTTAGATAAAACAAAATGGATGATTTAGCAGTCATCCATTCTTTTTTAATTCTCTCTCAAATGTATCAGAAAGAGCAGTGAAGCTCAACTTTTCTAAGGTAAGCGGATGGGTAAAGGAAAGTCGAAAGGCGTGGAGCATAAGCCGACTTGCCTTTGATTTACTATTATAGAGAGGATCACCTAGGATAGGGTGCTTATGGTGAGAAAGGTGAACACGGATTTGATGCGTTCGACCGGTCTTTAGTTTGCAACGAACAAGAGAAGTCTTATTTGGAAATTGCTTTAATCGGCTTACCTGTGTTTCAGCATGTTGCCCCTTTTTAGAATCCACCACTCGTTTTCTGCGATCGTGTCGATCACGACCAATTTTATCTCGGAAGATAAGTTCTTTACTCCCTACTTGCCCTTCTATGAGTGCCCAGTACTCACGAGCGATTTCTTTTTTCTCCAACAAACGATTGAGAATGGGTAGGATAAAAGGATTTTTAGCAAAAAGCACTAAGCCGCTTGTTTCCATATCCAGGCGATGAACAACATAGCAAGTTTGCCCGACGTAAGCAGAGACATGGTTGAGTAGAGCAATTTCATCTGGTTGATTACCGTGTGTTTTCATGCCCTCAGGTTTGTTAACAACGATGAGATGTTGGTCTTGGTAAATCTCCTGAACGAGGTCTGGATTTCCCCAAAGGATTTCCTTTGGGGGATAATCTTCCTCGTCAAAAGTCAATTGGCAAATATCCCCTGGCTTCACCATCTCGTTCCAGTGAACTTGTTTTTGATTGATTTGGATGTTCTTCTTGATTCTCAAAAAATGACGGATTTTTCTAGGAATGAGGAGTTGTTCCTCTAGAAATTGTTTGACCGTCATTTGAGGCAAGGATTCGGGTAATGTAAATGTGAATTGCATACAGATATTGTAACAAAAAAAGACCTGTTTGGATAGGGAGTAGCTAAATTCTTGAGTTCCTATGGTGAAGATGATAAAATAAACGCATGAAATTAGATAAATTATTTGAGAAGTTCCTTTCTCTCTTTAAAAAAGAAACGAGTGAATCGACTGAGTCGGATTCAACTAGCATGCGTCGTTCACGGAGCGATAGAAAAAAATTAGGCCATGTGGGTCCGATTCGAAAATTCTGGCGTCGCTATCATTTAACAAAGATTGTCGTTATACTAGGTTTGAGTGTTGGTTTGTTAGTAGGGACCTACCTATTTGCAATAGCCAAGTCCACCAATGTCAATGACTTGCAAAATGCCTTGAAAACGCGAACCCTGATTTTTGACCGTGAAGAAAAAGAGGCAGGTGCCCTGTCCGGTCAAAAGGGAACCTATGTTGAGCTGACAGATATCAGTAAAGACTTGCAGAACGCTGTCGTCGCGACAGAGGATCGTTCCTTCTATAAAAATGATGGAATTAACTATGGTCGTTTCTTTCTAGCTATTGTCACAGCAGGTCGTTCTGGAGGCGGTTCTACCATCACCCAACAGTTGGCGAAAAATGCCTATCTATCTCAAGATCAAACTGTTGAACGGAAGGCCAAGGAGTTTTTCCTAGCTTTAGAATTGACAAAAAAATACAGCAAGGAGCAAATCCTTACTATGTACCTCAATAACGCCTACTTTGGAAATGGCGTCTGGGGTGTAGAGGATGCGAGTAAGAAATATTTCGGCGTATCGGCTGCGGAATTATCACTTAACCAGGCGGCGACTCTAGCTGGGATGCTCAAGGGACCAGAGTTGTATAATCCTTTGAATTCCATTGAAGATTCGACTAACCGCAGGGATACGGTGCTACAAAATATGGTTGCGGCAGGCTATATTGATAAAAATCAAGAAACTGAAGCAGCTGGAGTAGATATGGCTTCTCAATTGCAAGATAAGTATGAAGGTAAGATTTCTGATTATCGTTACCCATCCTATTTTGACGCAGTTGTCAACGAAGCAGTTTCCAAGTATAATCTGACAGAAGAAGAGATTGTCAACAATGGCTATCGAATCTATACGCAACTTGATCAGAACTACCAAGCCAACATGCAGGTTATTTACGAAAACACTGCGCTATTTCCAACGGCAGAAGACGGAACGCATGCTGAATCAGGTAGTGTTGCTCTAGAGCCTAAAACAGGTGGAGTACGTGGAGTTGTCGGTCGCGTAGCTGGTGATGACAAAACAGGCTTCCGTAATTTTAACTATGCTACTCAGTCTAAACGTAGTCCAGGCTCGACGATTAAGCCTTTGGTCGTTTATACTCCAGCTGTGGAAGCTGGATGGGCTCTGAACAAGCAACTGGACAACCACACCATGCAGTATGACAGTTATCGAGTAGACAACTATGCTGGTATTAAGACTTCTCCTGAAGTACCTATGTATCAAGCCTTGGCAGAATCACTCAACCTACCAGCGGTTGCGACTGTAAATGATTTGGGGATCAATAAGGCTTTTGAAGCTGGGACGAGATTTGGTCTTGATATGGAGAAAGTTGACCGAGTTCTCGGAGTTGCCCTAGGTGGAGGAGTAGAGACGAATCCTCTCCAGATGGCGCAAGCCTATGCAGCCTTTGCTAATGGAGGTCTAATGCCTGAAGCGCATTTCATCACTCGAATCGAAAATGCCAGTGGACAGGTCATCAAGAGCCATAAAAATTCCCAAAAACGAGTGATCGATAAGTCGGTAGCCGATAAAATGACCAGTATGATGCTAGGAACATTTACCAATGGGACAGGGATTAGTTCTTCACCTGCCGATTATGTTATGGCTGGGAAAACAGGTACTACTGAGGCTGCTTTTAATCCAGAATATACTAGTGACCAGTGGGTGATTGGCTATACTCCAGATGTGGTAATTAGCCACTGGCTCGGCTTCCCAACAACAGATGAGAACCATTATCTAGCAGGTTCTACTTCGAATGGAGCAGCCCACGTCTTTAGAAGTATGGCTAATACTATTTTGCCTTACACTCCTGGCAGCACTTTTACGGTTGAGAATGCTTATAAACAAAATGGTATTGAACCAGAAAATACGAAAAAGCAAGCCGTTGAAAATGAGACAAACCAGTCTGAGGACCCGATAGGAGATATTCGTAGCCGTGCTCAAAATCTTGTAGATGAAGCGGGACGAGCGATTTCGGATGCAAAGATAAAGGAAAAAGCCCAGACAATCTGGGACTCTATCGTCAATCTCTTTCGTTAAGAGGCTTGTCAAAGCCTAGATTTCTTGTTATAATAGATAAGATGGAGGCGTTATGGCACTAAAAAAAGCAAGCCTAGCTTGTGCAGTTTGCGGTTCAAGGAATTACTCAATCAAAATTAGTGGGAACCCCAAGCCAACACGACTAGAAGTAAATAAATTTTGTAAACATTGTGGAAAATATACGACACATAGAGAGACGAGGTAGGAGAGAACGATGGGTTTTATTAAGGATATCTTCAAACTTCTTAAGGAAACAACATGGCCGACTCGCAAAGAAAGCTGGAGAGATTTTCGCTCCATTATGGAATACACAGCCTTCTTTGTGGTCATCATTTACATTTTTGACCAGTTGATTGTTTCAGGTTTGATTCGATTTATTAACATTTTTTAGAAGAAAAGCGGAGAACTTCTGCTAGCTTTCTTCTATTATGAAAGGAAATATCATGGATAGTTTTGACAAGGGATGGTTTGTTCTGCAAACTTATTCTGGCTATGAAAATAAGGTAAAAGAAAATCTATTGCAACGTGCACAAACATATAACATGTTGGATAATATTCTACGCGTTGAGATTCCAACACAAACCGTGCAAGTAGAGAAAAATGGAAAGAAAAAAGAAATTGAAGAGAATCGCTTTCCGGGTTATGTCCTTGTAGAAATGGTCATGACAGATGAAGCATGGTTCGTTGTTCGAAACACCCCTAACGTAACAGGATTCGTCGGGTCACACGGGAACAGATCAAAACCAACTCCGCTATTGGAGCAAGAAATCCGTGATATTCTGGTTTCTATGGGACAAACTGTTCAAGAATTCGATATTGACGTTGAAGTTGGCCAGACTGTCCGCATCATTGATGGTGCTTTTGCAGACTACACAGGTAAAATTACTGAAATTGATAACAACAAAGTGAAGATGATTATCTCCATGTTTGGTAATGATACGATTGCAGAAGTGAATCTCAATCAAATTGCAGAATTATAACCCCGGAGAGGCTATGCCTCTCTTTTTGTG
>NZ_JH378891.1 GCF_000235485.1 Streptococcus sp. oral taxon 058 str. F0407 | reverse complement strand
CACGCCGATATAGGTCGCCAACTTCATTCACTTTATTGAACATTTTAGAATAGTGATCCATTGCTTTCGAAGCTTCTCATTTGTGAAAAGACACTTAACTGAATATTAAGTGCCAATATCAAAAATATTATAGCTGATTTTCTTTTACTTCCTCAAACCATTTTTCAAACTCTAGACGTGGAAGCAATTCTTCATCCTTGTCATAACGTCCTTCATAGCTATAGCGACTATCAAAACTGTTTTTCTGAGCATCATAAATTAACCACATTTCAGTTGGATGCTCGCGATTGTATTCTTGGCAAAGCTTAACCATTCTTTCTATATCTTGTGCACCAATTCTTAATAGACTAAACTGAATTTCATCCGAACTATCTATTTTATTAGGTAGGTAATCCGAAATCTCATCTCTATCCAGATAATGATTATTAGATTTAAAAAAAAACATCAAATCTATAAAAACCATCAGCAACGCAATAAATAAATATTTTATCTACTTGATTTTGCACATATTCCATTGCTAATGAAATCATGCTAGCCTGAACTTCCATAAATTTATCTTCAAATACCATGATTCCCCTCTATCTCTTTTTTTACTTCATTATACCATTGTTCAAAAATATTGCCCGAGGTTGGCGTATCTGAATTAGAATAGAATAGATCATAGGAATACTTTCCCTTCACTTTATTCTGTTTATTATCATAAATCAATTTTATCTGCGTAGGCATTGGCTGGTTATACTTCTCACAAATTTTCTTTAACTCTTTAACGTCATCGGTTCCTATTTTTAATACATGGAAAATTAGATTGTTTAAATCATCAAAGTCTCTCCTTGGCAATGTACGCATAGTAAAAATTTTATTCTCAGAAATATAAAATATGTTAAAACTGTATGAATTCTTCTCATTAGAGCCATATATGTACACAGTATCAACCTTTTGCTCTACCCTATCCGCATATTCTAATACCAACTGAATCATGTCTGTTTGTTTGGCTGAAAATTCATCTTCAAATATCATGATGCCCTTCAACTTCTTCCTTCACTTCATTGTACCATTCCATGAAAATATCTTCAGGAGTTAGTGAGTCAGAATTTGAATAAAAAATTTCATAAGAATATTTAGCATTAGCTTTTTTATTCACATTATCATATACCAATTTCAGTTGAGTTGGGGCTTGTTTTTTATTCTCTTGAAATAATGTTATAAATCGCTCTAAGTCACTTATTCCAATTTCTAAATATTGAAACATTCTATCTTTTGTTAAATTTTCTATACCAAGCTGGTCTAGTTTATTTATCGTATATACTTTGTTATCTTGAGCAAAAAAACTGTTAAAAGATAAGGAATTATTCTCGTAAGAACCGTATATGTATGCAGTATCAATTTTATCTTCTGCTAGTTCAAGAGCTAAACTAATCATATCTGTTTGAATTTCTGATAACTTATCTTCAAAAATCATTTTTCACCTCTAATTTTTTATTCTTCTGCTAAATGGAAAACCATCAATTGTGTACCTCACATCAAAACTATCCGGTCTCAGATTGTCGCCAACATAATTCACTTTGACATTGACTGAAACATCCTTACCTTCTTCCAAAGCTTTGGCCCATTGATTTTCCAATTTTTTATAATCACTCAAGTTCACATCGCTCAACTGTGAAACCAAATTATCAATCTCCGGAGAACCACCAAACCGATCTCCTGCCAAGTGACCTGCATGGTCACCCGGTAACTTACCTGGAGTGCTAGAATCGTGAGAAAGTCGACCATTTCGTTCTGTCAATTGAAGTTCTGATGCATTCCAATCTGTCAAACGTCCTAGACCATCTGTTTGATAGAGATATTCAAATTCGCCTGTTTGATATTTGACATTCGGTTTTAGTTTCCCAACTTCATCGAAATGAGAACCATCTCTAATGATGTTGTCTACAGAACCTTTCCCAGCCTTACTTACAGCCTCCACGACATCATCCACACTACCATCTAGATTCTTCGCGAAAGCACTGAGATTATCTGCTAGATGTGTTAGCTTCCCTCCACCACTTGATAGAACACCATCTGCTAGTTGAGGCTCTACCCCAATATTCAGACGGAATCTCTGTGCGGCTTCACTTAAAACATTATCCGCATGGCGCAAACCATCGCTTAGAGCATCTGCCGAATTCGATAGAATCTTACTTGGTCGGAGATTGTCTAACTGTTTGCCATAGTTTTTAATTTTAGAAAAGACATTATCCCCCAAGCCTTTGGCATTCTTCAAGACACCTTTGAAACTATCCAGGTTCTTAACTCCTTGTTCCAAGCCTTCTTTCAAAGTCGTTTTCAGACTGTTCTTAACGGCAGTAAGCCCTGCTGTCTTTCCTGTCTTGGCTAAGGTTCCTAGGTATTTCCCTGCTGGTATTAAGTCAAACAAGGCAAAGGTTCCCCTCAGTGTTCTCTCGGTCGCATCTAACTTCCGACCTGTTCCCCAGTCCTTACCGGTCGCTGCTGAGTACATTTCAGCACTAGCCAAGGCCACTCCTGCTACGGCTCCTGCTGGAGGACAGAAAATAGTCAAGACAACAAGACCAGCTCCTAGAGCGATATCGCGCCACATCTCTATCTTGGACTTCTCATCATCAATCGATACATACTCGAAAGCTCGAGTTTGGTGCATGGCTTGGACATATTCTGTCTCCGTCAGCCTGTGATCCTTATACTCCTTACTTTTTTTGAACTCTTCATAGCTTTTCTGTAGAGCCGTTCTATAAGGGCTATCAACCTTGTAGAGTTCATCAATCCCAATCTCAGCGGGGACGACTTCCTTGGTACCGACGGGATGGCCATAGGGATCTGTCACAGATTCAATTCGCTTATAACCAACCTTGTTAGTCGTTTTATACTGTTGAATGTTGAGAGCTTCGAGCTTGGCTCCTACCTTGTCCATAGCCTCATAGAAGGGGCGATCGATTTTATCCTTGATGTAGGTGGGAACATTTCCTGCATACCGCTCCAAGGTGGAGAGCTTAGATTGCAGAGTTTGTGCAGTGCTTGTGTCATCGTGATAGCTATAAGACACAACACCATCCGTATCCTTTTCTGCTATCAAGCGTTGGACTTGCTCAGAGATCTTTACTAAATCTTCTACTCGCTTGCCAAACCCTGTAGAATCCCTACTGATACCATAGGAGCCAGAGTATGGATTCGTATAATTCATATAACCACTGCTAGATACCGAAGCAGTTTCAGTAAGCCCTGTCAGGGCTTGTTTCATCGTCTTCCAAGTCGATGAATGAAGTTCTACATCTTTGGTCATTGGTCACCTCGCGGAATCATTCCCAGAGTTTCTAAGTTTTGTACCAGAGTAGGATTAGAAGAAAGACCATTTAGAAAATCATCTCTAAACTTGGTATCTTGTTTGATAAAAACTGGGTAGAAACCCAGTTTTCTTAATTTTATTGGACTAAAAGGTCATATGGGAAGTCCCCCAAATTCTTTAAAGAGATAGTATAAACTGTTTAAATTTTCCCCTATCTTTTTTTAATAAATTGTTCCTAATATTTATTTTTAGGCATACTATTCATTAAAAATTGAGATAAACTTTATTGTTTTAAGAATGACTCTATTCTTGTTTAATTGTTTCTATAATATATTTAAAATCGCCGACTAGTTTATCATAATTCTTTTCAACAAATAAATAATAAGCCTCAATACCCCTGTGGATAATATCATTTACAGTAGGGTGAAATTCTCTATCTGTCGCATCAATCATAAATTGCGTCATCTGATAAGCAGTTTCTGTTGGATAACTGAGTTTATCAATGCCGATACGAATCATCAACGCTTGGACATCGGTTGGTTGTATTAATTCTTCATGAGCTTTTCCGTTTAACATCCCAAAAATATAGGCTGCCACTAACTGTTTGTCAAGATCATCATCCAAATCAATCGTAACCAAACTTAAAAATTTATCGACCATTTCGATAGCTTCATTTACAGTGTTTTCTTTCATGTTTTCTCCTTATAAAACCTTATAGTGCCCCTTGGTATAACCGCAAGGAATGTAGCCTGCTTGATATAAAGCATATAAATCATCATAAAATGTTGACTCAGCTTGAGGAACCTCTTTTTTGATGGTCAAGTAGATAGCCAAGCCGATGATATCAAATTTAATCTGATCTTTCATGGATGCTACCAGTTTACCTTCCGCAATCAGATTATCTAATTGTGCTTCAATTTCAGGAATTATTTCCTCTTTTGCACTATTTGCAAGTGAATTCCAGTGTTTATAAATGTCACTCTGGTTTTTAAAAAGATAGACACTAAAATCACCATCTTTCTCTAACACAAAATTCTCCCATTTTAAACTATTAATATTCTTCTCCGCTTCTTTAAGTCTATTTATCTGTTTTATGAGAATAGTAGTTTCTCTGTTTTCCTTTAAAAAGGGGAGCGAAATCAAACTTTTAATAACATCATCATATATTTTCATAAAAAACCTCTATTTCATTTGGGAAGATACATTTTCCCTGGTATTCTAGGAACAAATTTTTCAGCTGCTAGTCCATAAGAAAGCTGCTGTTCCATAGCTTTGGATACAACATCCTTGGCTTGATTTGGCGTAAGCCCTGCATCAATCAATGATTTCTCTAAAGCAACGTTATATTCCGCCATAGTTGGACGGGTACGATGAAGTTCCCCACCCTTTCTATACTGATCCCAGAATTGCTCTAAGGATTCATGAGCTTTGTAATGTGGACTCCCAATATCCTTTCGAATATTTCCTTCCAATTTTATTGAGAGACCTTCTTTTCGTGGTATTACATCTTTAAAAGCAGCGTTTTGATTAAGATGATGAGCTTGTCCTGGGATTTCTTTATTTCTTGATAACTTTCTATATGAATCTACTAGTATATCCGAGTTCCCTTCCACCACATCATCCACACTACCATCTAGATTCTTCGCTAAAGCACTGAGATTATCTGCTAAATGAGATAACTTTCCTCCACTACTTGGCATGACACCACTCGCTAGTTGAGGCTCTAGCCCAATATTCAGACGGAATCTCTGTGCGGCTTCA
>NZ_JH378890.1:37486-48864 GCF_000235485.1 Streptococcus sp. oral taxon 058 str. F0407 | reverse complement strand
GGTCCATGTGCCGTCATTCACACTATCTGTGTAGATCGTTTGCGATGGTTGCTTAGCGGAAACAGAGTCACCATTCTCATATGTTGCACTGTCGCTTGGAAGCAGCGTTGCGATACCTGCTGGAAGTTGCTTACCTGCCGTTGCACTTGCGAAACTGTAAGTAGCTTGATACTTGTTGGCTTTAAAGGCCCACTTACCTGTGAAAGTCAAATCAGCTTTTTTCACAATCTTACTTTTGGCATCGTAACCATCGAAAGTCCATGTACCATCGTTCACATCATCTTTGTAAGACGTTGTTGTCGGCTCTTCTGCAAAAACTCTCGTCCCATTGAAGTAAGTTGAACTATCTTTTGGTGCTTTCTTCTGGATAAATTCAGGCAAATCAACACCAGACGTAACACTTACAAAAGTATAGCTTACATGATGTGGTCTAGGCGTTGCTTCCCAGATACCCGTAAATGTCACGCGCTTGCCATTATACGTTGCATTCTTCTGATCGTAACCTTTGAAGGTCCAGACATAGTCTTTTTCTTCTTCAACTACTGATTCTTCAGCAGGTTGCTTGGCTACAATGGTGTCTCCAACCTTATAAGAAGCCTCATCACTTGGAAGCATTCCCAAAATACTTTGTGGCAATGGAACACCTGCTTTAGAAGATTTGAATACATATTCTGGATTTGGAGTAGGCACCCAGCTTCCAAGGAAGGTCTGTCTGCCTTCTCCAATAACGATTTTTTCTTTATCGTATCCTGCAAATGTCCAAGTTACCTTGTTTGCTGTATCAACATAAGTCGTTTCACTTGGTTGTTCCGCAACTACTTCCTTAGGATTCAGTTTGTAATCATAAGGATTTTTCGGAGTCAACTTGGTGATATGATCTGGTAATACGAAATCAGGATTAGTTGACTTAAACTGATAATCCACACCATTTGGCGTAAAGCTCCAAGATCCTGTGATGGTCTTCACTTTCGTACCTGCAATAGCTTTACCGTATTTATCCGCATCAAAACCATGGAAGGTCCATGTACCTGTCGGAACAGTTACTGTGGATATGTCAAGTTTGCTTGCATCTTTGTAATCGTCAGCTCGTGCAACGAAATCAGTACCAGCTGGAAGCATATCGCGAATCTTATTTGGAAGAGGATAAGCAGGAGTCAAGTTAGTAAATTTATACTCCACTCTGTAGATCGTATCAGACTGATCAGTAGGAACAAAAATCCATTTTCCTCTAAAGATAATGTCTCCTGTTCCGACTGTTTTCTCACGTGGAGAAATAGTCGTATCATCATCTTCATAGTAGTCATCAAATACCCAAGTTCCTCTGCCATCAGGATCCTCAATTCTTGTTTTAGACGGCATTTTAACGCGAACTTTTTCACCCTTGACAAATTCTCTTTCGTTAGTGATTAGATCATACAAAGTTGATGGTGGATAGATTAAATTACCAGAAGAATCTTTTGAATCTGTATAGAAGTCATAGGAAACACTGTGCTTAGTCGGTTCAAAGACCCAGCGGAGAGTGTAAGTAGAGTCCTCATCATCAGATGGTTTTTCTATATTCTTAGGAGCAATAAATTTCCAAGTACCATCATTATCCTCATCTGTGTATGTATAGAAACTTTCAATAACATATCTAACATTGTCAGAATAATCTTTCGGAGATGTCGTGATAGAAGCTGGAATTTGTCCCTTCAGACCATCTGGAATAGCCTTCCCTGGGGTATCACTGACAAAGTCAAAGGAAACAGTCTTATCTCTGTGTGGTGTGAAAGACCAAGTACCTGTAAAGAGAACTTTATCTTGATTAACTACCTTGCTATTAGCGTCATAGCCATCAAATTTCCAAGTACCTTCGTTATCAAAGTCCATGTAGGTCGTCTCACGTGGATATTCCGCAAATACAGTTTCGCCATTATCGTAAGTATTTGTATTACTTGGCGTCAAGGCCTTAACTGCAGCTGGTAGAGATCGACTAGGATCTGAGCTGACAAACTCATAGTTTTCTGAGTACTTATCCGCTACAAAAGTCCAAGTACCTGTGAACTTGAGATTCCATCCATCGTGCTCCCACTCGCTTACTGGTTTTTCAGTAAAATCGTAGCCTGTAAAGGTCCAGGTACCCTTGTTAACTGCATCATAGTAGGACTCTTGAGTCGGTCTAACAGACTGAACCATCTCACCTTTCGGGTATTTCTTTCTCTTTGCATACTCCCATTCAGGCATATCTACCGGCTTCAGATTATTGATCTCAGCAGGTAATGCTTTGCCAGCCGTTCCACTGATAAACTCATAAGTCGGTTTCCGAGGAACTGGTGTAAATTTAAACATCAATGGCATTGTAACTTTTGGCAATTCCCCATATGTAGCCGCACGTTCCAGTTCACGACTGAGGGTTAGATCTACTACATCTTCCTCGTAGGTCCAATTCCCTTCATGTTCTGCATCATAAAAGGGTTTGTGGACTTCTTGAACTTCATCGAAGCGCTTCAAGGCAGCTACCGTATCCCGTATATCTTTAGGTAAATGCTCATGACGTTTATCAAACTGATTGAGAGAAAGCTTGTAATCGTATAGCTTACTTTCTAGATCCTTTATCTCCTTAGGGAGAGGTAATTTATATTCGTCATATGAGGTCTTAGGACTACTTGGTAACTTATAAAAGTTCTCAAAATCGTGCTGGTTCATAGGCTTGTAGGATACAATAACATCCTCAAAGTATTTCCAAGTTCCTACAAATTCTACATCGCCATTGTTTGCCACCTTGCTAGGAGCATCAAAGCCAGTCAAAGCCCAATAGCCTTTTCGGTTAGGATATTCTTCTGAAGTATAAAAAACATAGTGAAATTCTCCTGCTTTTACTACTTCACCATCAGCAAATCTTCTTTTATCTTCTGGACTCCAGTTTGCAAGATAAGATGGCAAAGTTTTTCCAGGTGAGCCATTAACCGCTCTATAGGTAGCCTTGTATGGTGTCGGTGTAAATTCCCACTTACCTGTGAAGAAAGCATCATCATTGTCAATCACCTGACTATCATAGTCATAGTCCTTAAAGGTCCATCTACCACTTCCATCATACTCTACATAAGTTGTTTCAGTTGGCTGAAGGGCCTTTACTTTATCGCCTTTATGGTAAACGGTAGTGTCTACTGGCTTCAAATAGTTCAGACCAAACGGAACCGTTTTTCCTGGTGTAGCACTTTCAAACTCATAAACTGCAGAGCGAGGAGTTTTATCCTTGTCTGGGACGAATTTCGGATTTTTATCACGAAGACCTGAATTGACAAAAGTCACGAGATTGCGATAAACTTTATCAATCTCTTCTTGCTTTGTCGCAGTTTGAAGCACGCTATCAGCAGCTGTCATCACGCCATTCAAGATTTCTAGACTATCGTCTGTCTTACTTGAAAAGTCCTTGCTACGCAACTCTTTGAGATAGTTCTCCAAAGTGCTCTTATTGAGACTAGCATTTGCTGACGCTGGTTGAGCAGTAGCTGCAGCTGGCTGATTTGTGCCTGTAGCTGACTGAGCATTTTTAAAAGCAGTCGAATCTGTCGCTTGACTTGTCTCTGTCGCAGCAGGTTCAGCAGATTTCAAAGTAACTTGGTCTTCTTTCTGAGGCTCTGCTTGCTCTATTGTAGAAGAGCTCACCGAGACCTGCTGATCCTCTGCTTTATTCTCCACTTGTTCAGTAGTCGTAAGCTCATCAGCTTGAACTACTTGAGCAGCTCCCATGACCGCAGGTGCAAACAAAAATCCAATCGCAAGGGACACAGTAGCAACTGACAATTTGCGGATTGAATATTTTATCTTTCTATCCTGAAAAAACATTCCAGTCCTCCTTTTATTTTATCATTTCCATTTTATCATAAATAGTTGATATTATAGATTTTTTGACTGTAATTTTTTAAAAACTTATTTGTGGATGTTTTCTCATAATATACAAATATACAAAAAAACTCCTTCTCTAAAATAGTGATTATAGGGAGTAAAAAAATGAAAGGAAGTGCTCCCTTTCATTTTTTACTTTTATTTCCAATTTAATACCGCATTCAAACCATAGTGGTCACTGACTTGTGGACTATTCTGCCCATCAAAAACTACATGCAAGCTTTCTACTTCTAACTCTTTTGTCGTAAAAACATAGTCGATTCGCAGTGGTTCAGAGTTGCCTTTCCAGCCATCAATTTCTGGTGGTACTGTATAGCTACCGCTTCTCTCCTTAGCAACTTCAAAAGCATCTTGTAACTCTAGAGGACTTGCTAGGATAGCTTGGTAACCTTCCTGTCCAGCAGGATTATTAAAATCACCAGCTAAAATCAAAGGTTTGTTCAAATCTTTCAGTACAGCCTCAAATCGTGCCCATTCTTCCTGAAAACCTTTATCCCACCAAGAGAGATGGACGCTTGCAAGAGCAAGTTCCTTCCCTTCAACTTCTGTCTCTACCAAGGCGACACGGCGAGTATGATAGTCTGTTGGATCATCTACATCCGAAACTAAAATCTCACGCGCTTTAATAGGCGTTTTAGATAAGATAGCAACCCCCTCATGGTAGCGATCATAACCAATATGGTTATACGCCCAAGTCCAGTAATAGCTTCTTCCTTTCTCAGACAATTTCTCAACCAAAAGTCTCACATAGTGGTCTTGGTGAATTGGCTCTGCAGCTGGCAAAGCTTGATAGAGGTCATTAACCTCCACCTCAGGAGAAGTAATTTCCTGATTGATTTCTTGGAAACAAATTAAATCATAGTCTTTATCAAGAATATCCTGGAGCAAGAGCTGGAATTTTTCCTCCGCTTCCTTCTCCATCCAACTGTGGGTATTGAGTGTTAAAAATTTCATGCTTTTCTCCTAAAACAAGAGGTTGGAAAACAGCTTCCAACCTCAAGTATATTACAATTCTACTTTAGCAACTGCTGTTTTAGCTGCAAGAGAACCAGTTTGTTCTAATTTAACAGATTTGATAGCATCACCATTTGTGAAGACAACCACTGTTGAAGTTTCGCGACCTGCTGCGCGGATAGCATCCAAGTCAGCTGTAACAAGAAGATCACCAGCAGCAACCTTTTGTCCTTCGGCTACGTGAACTGTGAATGGTTTTCCTTCAAGACTTACTGTGTCCAAACCGATGTGAACAAGTACTTCAAGACCTGTATCAGTCACAAGACCAAGAGCATGTTTTGTAGGGAAGATACTTGATACAGTACCAGAAACTGGAGATACGATATTTCCATTTGCTGGTTCTACCGCAAATCCGTCACCCATCATTTTTTGAGCAAAAACCGGATCTTTCACTTGTTCCAAGGCAATGACTTGACCGTCAGCTACTGAGTAAACATCCTCAGTTACACCTTTGAAATGTACAGTGTTTTGTTGAGCTTCGGTCATTTGACTTGGAAGAGTTTCAGGAATAACCTCACCTGAGTCAAGGATATCTTGGATATCAGATTTCAACACGTCAGCTTTTGGTCCGTAGATAGCTTGGACACCTTGTCCTTTCATGACAAGACCCATAGCTCCTTCAGCTTTCCATTGTTCCTCAGTACCAACACGATCTGCGTCTTTAACAGTTACACGAAGACGAGTCATACATGCATCTACATCTACGATGTTTGCACGACCACCAAGAAGGTTAATGATATTTACAGCTTGAGAAGAGGCTGCAACTTTTGTTTCACCTGAAGCAACTTCTTCTGAAGCACCTTCAGCAGTTTCATAGTTTCCGTTGCGTCCTGGAGTTGCGTAGTTAAATTTCTTAATCATGAAGTTCGCGATGAAGTACATGATCACAGCAAAGAGGACAGTTACCCAGATAAAGTTAATAATATCCATACCAAGGCCAGCATTGATAGCTAGTGGAGTACGAGTTAAGAATTCGATAGAACCGAATGAGTGCATACGAAGGTGAACAATATCCGCCATAGCAAAGGCAGCACCTTGAACAAGAGCATACACTAGGTAAAGAGGTGTTGCGATAAACATAAACATATACTCGATAGGTTCAGTAACCCCTGTCAAGAATGTTGCAAGGGCTGTCGCAATCATCATACCCTTGTATTGGTGTTTCTTGTCAGCATCAACATTACGGTAGATAGCAACGATGACACCCATCAAGATACCGAACGAACCAATCATTTGACCAACTTTAAAACGAGCTGGAGTGATAGTTGTAAGAAGGTGTTGGTATTGGTCAGCATTTGAACCTTTAAGGTTAACAAGGTCTGTTACCCAAGCAAGCCAAAGTGGGTCCTGACCAAATACTTGTGTACCTTTTGCTGCTCCAGTAAGGATTTCGTATGTTCCACCAAGAGCTGTATAGTTCATTGGGATAGTGAGCATGTGGTGAAGACCAAATGGCAAGAGCAAACGTTCCAAGGTACCATACAAGAATGGTGCGAGAACTGGTGCAGTTTCTTGTGAGTTGGCAATCCAGATACCGAAGCTATTGATACCTGTTTGAACTACTGGCCAGAAAGCAGCAAGCACAATTGCTGCAATAGCTGAACGAAGGATGACAACGAATGGTACAAAACGTTTCCCATTAAAGAATGAAAGTGCGTCTGGAAGTTTACGGTAGTTGTAGTATTTGTTATAAGCAGTTGCCCCTACAAAACCTGAGATGATCCCTACGAATACCCCCATGTTAAGGGCTGGTGCTTCAAGGACACTGATAAAGTAATCAGCAACTTTGATTGATCCACCAAAGAGAGTAGTGACTATAGCCTCAGGGTTTTTCAACATATCACTTGTAACTCCAAAAATAGTACCTGTGATACGGTTAATCAAGATAAAGGCAAGCCCGGCTGCAAATGCACCACCTGCACGTTCTTTTGCCCAACTTCCCCCAATAGCAAGGGCAAACAAAATATGAAGGTTACCGATAACCCCCCAACCAATTTGCTCAAGGATTCCACCTGTAATCACTAGAGGAGCAAGATTTGGGTCGATCATCACGATTGATTTACCGATTGAGATCATCAATCCAGCCGCTGGCATAACGGCGATAACCACCATTAGAGCCTTACCGAATTTCTGCCAAAATTCGAAAGACAAGACATTTTTGAATGTAGCTTTCATCATTCAAATCTCCTTTATTTTATTTAGGCAAACGTTTTACGAAAACGTTTGCACTTGTTTATACTCTAATTATACCACTTTATTTTTTTTTGTAAAGGCTTTTATAAAAATTTTTTCCCATTTTTCTTAAATTTTTATACAAGCGCTAAAAGAAAAAAGAGAAGCTCAAGAAAACTTCTCTTTTAAAATTGTATTATTTCTGATTTGGTCTGCAAGTTGCATTTATATCCAACTAGATCTTCAAGAATCGACGCATAGAAATGCCTGATCCAATTGCCCCAATGAAAATACCAATCACAAACAATAGAACTGTCATCAAAGGAATAAATACATCTGGTGTAATCATCGACAAGTTTTGCCCCACCAAAGATTTATTGACCGATTGGTAAACCATATTGTAGACAAAGAATACAAGGACTGAAGGAATAGCTGCACCAAATAAACCGATAAAAGCACCTTCAAGTAAGAATGGTCCTCTAATGTAGCCATTTTTAGCCCCTACTAGACGCATGATCTGAATCTCACGACTACGTGAAATAATGGTGATACGGATGGTATTGGAAATGAGGAAGACTGCAATAAAAATCAAGAGCCCTGCAATAACCAATCCCCAAACACGGATAAAGGAAGCCAGTTCGAAAAGTCGTTGAGTGTTGGCTCCACCATCTTGAACTTCTGATACTCCCTCAATTTTCTTAGCTTCTTCAGCTACCGTTTTAACATCACTCGGAGAATTTGTATCAACGATATAGGCATCATAGAGAGGATTTGCATCCCCTTCAAAGACCTTCCAATCGTCACCCATTGTTTCAGTCAATTTTTGGTATTGCTCTTCTTTACTTGAGAAGGTAACACTTTTTACAGCTGGCATAGCCTTCAAAGCATCATAAACCTTGTGGTAGTCATTATTGGTAACTGTCTGACCTTCTTTTTCAATCGTTTCACTGTTATCTGCTACATCCTTACGAATGTAAACCATGACCCGAACATTGTTTTCAATATCGGTAGCCAATTTTGCTGTGTTAAAAATTACGGATGCAAAGAGGGCAACGAGTGTCAAGGTAATCATAACCGAGCTTACCGCTGCTACTGTCATCCAGCCATTTCGCTTTAAACTTTTTAATGATTCAAATAAATGGCGAAAAAATCTACTAATCATCGTATCCATATTCTCCTTTTGCTTCGTCACGAACGACACGGCCATTTTCAATGGCAATGACACGGTGGCGCAAGGTATTTACAATCTGGCTATTATGGGTAGCCATCAAGACAGTCGTACCTTGGAGATTGATGCGTTCCAACAGATTCATAATTTCCCAAGAATTATCTGGGTCCAAGTTTCCTGTCGGCTCATCGGCAATCAAGACTTTGGGATTGTTCACAATCGCACGGGCAATGGCAATCCGTTGCTGCTCTCCACCTGAAAGTTCATTCGGGAATGAACGAACCTTATGTTTCAAACCTACTAGGTCCAACACTTCCATAACACGTTTTTTAATGGTACGGCGGTTCTCACCGATTACTTCCATTGCATAGGCAATATTTTCATAAACGGTTTTCTTTGGCAAGAGTTTGTAGTCCTGAAAGACAACTCCAACACTACGACGAAGCAGAGGAATATCTTTCTTCTTGATTTTAACCAAATTAAAGCCTGCAACTGTTAGGCTCCCTTTTTCAATCTTTACTTCTCGATATAAAGCTCGAATAAAGGTTGACTTCCCTGCTCCAGAAGGTCCAACGATATAGGCAAATTCTCCTGGTTCAATACTAAGAGAGACTCCACGAAGAGCAGTCGTTCCGTTATCGTATTTTTTGACAACATCTCGCATTTCAATGATTGACATGTGAGTTCCTTTCTATTTTTAGCTGATTCGCCACTTAAGATAAGCATCGATGAAACCATCAAGATCTCCATCCATGACCTTATCTACCTGAGCGACTTCAAAGCTCGTACGGTGATCTTTTACCATGGTATAAGGCGTGAAAACATATGAACGGATTTGACTTCCCCAAGTGATTTCTTTTTTCTCACCTTTAAGAGAATCAACTTCCGCAGCTTTCTTTTCTTGCTCCATTTGATAGAGCTTAGCCTGCAACATCTTCATGGCACGATCTCTATTTCCATACTGGGTACGATCGACCGTTGATTGGACGACAGTTCCCGTAGGAATGTGTGTCAAACGCACACCTGTTGAAACCTTATTGACGTTTTGTCCACCAGCGCCACCTGAACGGAAGGTATCCATTTTGATATCATCTTCACGAATCTCCACTTCGATGGTATCATCCAACTCAGGCATAACCTCTACGGATGTAAATGAAGTATGGCGACGTTTGGCAGAGTCAAATGGCGAAATACGGACCAAACGGTGAACACCCATTTCTGATTTAAGTAGGCCATAAGCATTGGGTCCTTCAAAAGACAAGGTAACAGACTTGATACCTGCTTCATCACCAGCCTGGTAATCCAAGACTTCTACTTTAAAGCCTTTGGCATTTCCATAACGAGTATACATACGAAGCAACATATCGCCCCAGTCCTGTGCCTCAGTACCACCAGATCCTGGATGGATTTCTAAGATTGCATTATTATGGTCATAAGGTTCTGACAAGAGAAGGGTCATCTCGTAGCTGGTCATCATCTTATCCAGTTCTGTCAACTGTTCGACCAGTTCATCATGGACTGACTCGTCTTCTGTTAAAAAGTCAAATAAAATCTCAACTTCATCCTGCAACTCTTCCATTTTACGGAAGGTGTTGTAGGTGTTTTTTAATTCATTTAAGTCTTGCGACGTTTTTTGGGCCGCGATATTATCGTTCCAAAAATCAGGTTCTGTCATCTTGTTTTCCAAGATGGCAATCTCTTCCTCTAAGCCTTCGAGGTCAAAGAGACCCCCTAAAAGAAGCTAATTTTTCACGATTTGCGTCAATTTTTTGACGAATTTCTGAAATGTCCATAGATACTCCTTTTCATATCGTTTTATTATACCATAATCTCTCATTTCTTTCCATATTTTGCTTGTTATTTCAAATTGTATACAAAAAAGAGGGCTTTCACCCTCCATTTTATAACTTTTTAGCAGATGTTCGAGCAATCTCCTCTACTTGGATACCTTGCGCTTCAAATTTCTCCTTCAGGAAGGTTAAATCAATCGTCCCATCAATTTGAACTTCAATAACAACCTTACCATCCTTGCGAGGAATATTAACGGTGTGTGAAATATTCAGATTTTCCTCTGCAATCAAGGTCACAATCTTCCCCAAAACCCCAACTTCATTTTCCGTAATAAACCGAACACGAATCCCTTCTTCTCCATAACCAGCGATTTCCAAAAAGGCTTGGAAAACATCACGATCTGTAATCACACCATAAACCTGTTGATTATCCACAACTGGAAGAATACCGATTTTATTTTTCAGCATGAGATAGGTCGCATCCTCTAGACTAGCATAACCTGAGACTGTTATAACATCGCGAATCATGACGTCTTTGACTTTGGTCTTATTGAGAAGATAATTCATCTCATAGATGGAGAGACTGGTTGCTTTAGACGGACTCGCCTCTGCAATGGTTCCTTCTGTTACAAGACCAACCAATTGATCATTTTCGATAACAGGTAAACGGTGCAAGCCTTGCTCGCGCATCAAATCTGCTGCATGTGCTACAGTCGTATCTGGACTGATATAAACTACCTTGCGGGTCATAAAATCTTTAACTGCCATGAGACTTCTCCTTCTTTATTGCTACTATAATTATACACTTTCTTACAAAAACTATCAAACGCTTTCATCTCTTTTTCAAGATTTTGTAACATTCAATCACAAAAAAAGAGAGAAACAGCCTTCTCTCTTAAACTTAAATTGTAACGGAATCTCGATCCTTGATCATATAGCGTTTTAAAGGAGTTAAGCTAGCTAGCCAGTACAATAGACCACCAAAGATCGCAGTAAAGCCACTACCAGTTGTGAGCAAAAACATAGGACTCTGGATGTGCTTTGTTATCGGGTTGTAAACAAATAATACCGTAACTAATAAGGAAATGATTACACAAGATAATCCCACCCAGTTAAAACCATTTGTAAACTCATAGGCGTCATGTCCTTCAAGGAAATAGGCTGAACGCAAATCAAGTTTTCGTTTTCTTAAGATAAAGTAGTCAACAACAATCATTCCGATAATGGGGCCTTGAATATAGGCAGCCAGCGAGATGA
This sequence comes from Streptococcus sp. oral taxon 058 str. F0407, assembly GCF_000235485.1. Lineage (GTDB taxonomy): Bacteria > Bacillota > Bacilli > Lactobacillales > Streptococcaceae > Streptococcus. The sequence goes on along the minus strand of NZ_JH378890.1, from coordinate 37,575 downwards.
AGGAACCGAAATATTCATCCACTCCTCCCCAGATGGTGAGTAGACTCACGTAAACCATGGCAATCCAAACCATTAGTTTATAGCTTACT
>NZ_JH378890.1:0-37308 GCF_000235485.1 Streptococcus sp. oral taxon 058 str. F0407 | reverse complement strand
TCACGTACGATCCTGTACCTTGGGTTCCAATATTAGCAAAAGCTACCAGTAGTAAACTTAAAAGCGCAAATGCAGGAGTGCTCAACGTTGAAAGCATTGTCGTTGGGTCACTTTCATAGACACCTGTTTTAACAAACATGGCCAAAGCCATCACCCCACCTGTCGCAGCAAAGAATGGCGCAACAACCCCGTATGACAAAGCTGTAGCCCAATAGCCACTACGTTCTGATTTTGCCAAACGTGGCAAGACAAAGGCTTGTGTAGACCAAGAAAAGGCTACGGCCACATTTCCTTCCCCTGATATCATAAAGCGTTCAATCGGTGTCAAATTTTCTTGGATGGCAGGTTGGACATTCATAATATCCCTAATCGGAACCGCAACAAAACAGATTCCAACGATGATTAGCCCAACAAATAACAAGGCAACCACTAGAAAGCGATTAGTGCCTTTAATCACCTCTGGACCTCCAAGAGCAATCAGCGTTCCAAGGAGAACACAGAGAGTGCCTAGAATCGGTGCCCATACTCCCTTATCTAAACCAAGTCCAAAATTATTTCCCAAATGAATCATGGAGCTGGCAAAAAGATTGGCGGTAACAGCGTACCAACCAAAATTTGCCAGACTAATCACAGTTGATAGAACAGCCACCCCTTTTCTACCTAGAACAGCTCTCAACCAAATCCATAAATCAATTCCATATTTAACTGCAAACAGAATTGGGAGACATTCGATGAAGACCCAGATAATATTAAAACTAAAAATATTAATCAACATTTGATTAAAGGTCAAATATTGAGCCACATAGGCTCCTTGGGTATAACACCAAGTTGCGATTGCAAAACCACTTGTCGATAAGAAGAGATCCCAGAAAGAATACTGACGATCCTTGTTGGTCATGGGAACGATTCCCGTTATCGTCTCCTGTTGAATGAAGTCATTCATCTTGGACATTTTATTGAATACCTCCTGTAATGGCTAAGATGATCAGAATATGATTGACTAGAATCATATCAATTACTTATGTAAAATAAACTTTTAAGAAAGGGGAGATAAATACACATAGATTAAGGCTTTCATTTTTTAGTTTCACCTACAACTAATTGTTCAAGTTCAATACCAATTCTCATATTGTCAGTCCTCCGACTAAAAATTAATTTTAGTTGACCATACTGCCCACTATAGTGGTACCAAATATAGAAAAACTCCCCTAATAGATTTACAGACACTCTCCTGAAATAATCCTCACAAAGGAGTAATAGTATGATGCCCCAAACGTCTGAGCTAGATAGCTGTATTTCGTTTTCACATCTGGAACTTCTTCTAAAGAGATTTCAAGTACCCGTTCAGCCTATTCTACCGTATCAATAAAGATTTTCTAAAGCCTCCAGCAGGGGCGTACTCGAATATTTCTAATCAATCCTCTATCTATCCTTAAATAGTAACTGAGTCCCGATCCTTGATCATATAGCGTTTTAAAGGAGTTAAGCTAGCTAGCCAGTACAATAGACCACCAAAGATCGCAGTAAAGCCACTACCAGTTGTGATTAAAAAGATTGAACTTTGAATTTGTGCAGTTACAGGGTTGTAAACAAATAGTACCGCAACTAATAAAGAAATGATTACACAAGATAATCCTACCAAGTTAAAACCATTTGTAAACTCATAAGCTTTATGTCCTTCAAGAAAATAGGCTGAACGCAAATCGAGTTTTCGTTTTCTTAAGATAAAGTAGTCAACAACGATCATTCCGATAATGGGGCCTTGAATATAAGCGGCTAGAGAGATGAAGGAACCGAAGTACTCTTCTACCCCTCCCCAGATAGTGAGTAGGCTCACATAAATCATGGCAATCCAAACCATTAGTTTATAGCTTACTTTTGGCATCCCGCTTTTTACAATCATACAGTTCACGTACGATCCTGTACCTTGGGTTCCAATATTGGCAAAGGCTACTAATAGCAGACTTAAGAGAGCAAAGGCAGGAGTGCTCAACGTTGAAAGCATCGTCGTTGGATCACTTTCATAAACACCTGTTTTGACAAACATGGCTAGAGCCATAACTCCACCTGTAGCAACGAAGAATGGAGCGACAATCCCGTATGATAAGGCTGTAGCCCAATAGCCACTGCGCTCTGATTTTGCCAAACGTGGCAAGACCAATGCTTGTGTAGACCAAGAGAAGGCAAAGGCCACATTTCCTTCCCCAGAAAGCATGAAGCGTTCTAATGGAGTTAAATCTCCTTGGGTAGCTGGTTGAATGTTCATAATCTCAGTAATAGGCACGGCTACAAAACAAATTCCCACGATAATCAGACCGACAATCAACAAGGCGATTACCAAGAATCGATTGGTCCATTTAATCACTTCCGGCCCCCCAAGAGCAATCAACGTTCCAAGAAGAACACAGAGAGTACCTAAAATCGGTGCCCATACTCCCTTGTCTAAACCAAGTCCAAAATTATTTCCCAAGTGGATCATAGAATTAGCAAAAAGATTAGCCGCAACGGCGTACCAGCCAAAGTTAGCCAAGCTAATAATGGTTGATAACAGGGCTACTCCTTTTTTCCCTAGGACAGCCCTCAACCAAATCCACAAATCAATTCCATATTTAACCGCAAACAAGATTGGAAGACATTCAATAAAAACCCAGATAATATTAAAGCTAAAAATATTAATCAACATTTGATTAAAGGTCAAATATTGAGCCACATAGGCTCCTTGGGTATAACACCAAGTTGCGATTGCAAAACCACTTGTCGATAAGAAGAGATCCCAGAAAGAATACTGACGATCCTTGTTGGTCATGGGAACAATTCCCGTTATCGTCTCCTGTTGAATAAAGTCATTCATCTTAGACATTTTATTGAATACCTCCTGTCATGGCTAGAATGATCAGAATAAGGTTAATTAGAACTAAGACGATGACTATAGTAAAGTCACTTTTTAAAAATGGCTGAGCAAACACATAGTTTGGTGATTCCATTTCTTCTAGCCTTCTTTTCGTTTCATGTGCTACTAATTCTTCAATTTCAGATGTCGGTTTCATCTCAATTCTCCCCTAAATACAAATCTAGTGCAATTTGCCCATACTGCTTGGTATAACGATACCAGATATAAAGAAATTCACCTACTGGTTTTCCAACGCTTTCTTGGAACAGGGCCCATAAAAACCAATAATATGAGGTCACTGATACATAGGCCAAGTAGTGGCGTTTGGTTCTCTTGTCTGGAACTTCTTGTAAATAGATTTCAAGCACCTTTTCAGCTTCTTCTACTGTATAATTTGAACATCCAATAAAGGTTCCTAAATCTCCTGCTGGATCTCCCATACCAGAATATTCCCAATCAATCAAGCTCATTTCTCCAGCTTCATTCAACAAAAAATTCGGGCTATAAGAATCTCCATGGCAGAGAACCTTTTTCGCTTGATCTTCTTGTAGAAGCTTCTCGAGAACTGAGACATTCTTATCCAACTCTTCAAGCCCATCAAATTCAAAACGATTGCTGGCTTTTAATTTTTGTCTAAAATCATCAATTCCCTCAAATTGATCAAAGGAATGATCTGTTTTTTCTCCAGATTGGTGCAAGCGTCTCAAGAGGTTCATTGCTTTTGCTACATCATCCCAATTATCATAATCTAGTTGCTTGGCATTAGGGATAAATTCTGAAATTTTCCAGCCCTCATCCTTGTTCATGGCAACAAAAGTACGGTCAATCTTCAATTTTGCAGCAATTTCCATGGAAGCCGCTTCACTAGCACGATCAATATAATTTTCAGTTCCCCTACCCGGATGACGGTAAACATATTTCTTCCCTAGGCAGTCAAATGAAAACGAAGTGTTGGTTAGACCATCTTTTAGAGGTTTGATATTGACAATATCTGAAGCTACACATCCCAATGTCTTACAGATATTATCAATGATTTCCGAATTCGTATTCACCAAATAGTGCTCATCAAACTGACGCAACTCATCTAGTGAATCAAACTCCTTAACAATATCTGCTGAATAATGCCGAGCTTCCAAAGGAAGCTCCTTGACGTGACGACTATAGTAATCTTCCCAGAGCTGTTCGCGATATGGTTCATGCTTAAATTCAGTTTCTAAAATGTCTACGAATTTTTCACTAAATGCACGATCAAAATAAACATGCCCCACCATAGCCCAAGTATTCGTTCCACCGATTTGAATATCGATGATTGTGTGATTGGAGTCTTCCTTAGAGCAGTATTCGTCTGTGTCTCCTTCTGCAAATATAGTCGAATAATAACCTCTGTAAATATATCGCTCAAACGGATTTTCCACAAAATAATTATCCGACGAGCAAATGTAAGTATTAGAAAGCTGATCTCTGACTAGCATGAGAGAAGAACAGTTGTTGTACTTGTAGTAATCATTATTCACAACAATTTTAACGCCAAATTTTTCTGCCAGATAGAACATTTTTTCTTGCAGATAGCCTACAATAACTGTAATATCCTCTATCCCAGCTTCTTGCAACTGCTTGATTTCTCTCTCAATCAAGCGCTCACCTTTAACTTGGAGCAATCCTTTTGGTAACTCATAAGACAAAGGCGCAAAGCGGCTACTCATACCTGCTGCCATGATAATGGCATTCTTCACCTGATACGGAGTTAAAGCTTCCTCACCTAGGTCAGTTAAGTGATTTTCCTCACCGATCCATTCCTTTTCTTTACATTCCTTGAGAAGATTATTCACCGCCCCCAAAGAGATGTCTAGCTGTTCAGCCAATTGTCTCTGCGTAAAGTTTTCGTCTTTGTGAGTCAACAAAAAACGTAAAAGTTTAAATTGTTTTTCTGATAGCATATCTTCAGCCTCTTTTGTTCAATATATTTATTTATTTAATTATATAATGAACACACGCTTTTGTCAAGTTAGATTCTATATTAAGAAAACGGGTGCTCAAATCAAGTCCATCAAAATAGTGACCAAACGAAGAAAGAGCCCCAATTGGGAGCTCTTCAAATTCATCTACAAAACAATCCACTGGATTTGGTGATTTCTTTATCTGCCGACTAAAAAGGTCTCCCGGGCTATAATGATGATTACTTCATAATCTCCATCTGCAACCTAAACTAGTCTCCCAGACTATTTATGAAGATTACTTACGTAATCCTTATCTGCCGACTAAAAAGGTCCCCCGGACCTTTTTAGCCACCTAGGTATGCTTTTCTGACTTCATCTGATGCTGCGAGTTCTTTTCCTGTTCCTGATAGGACAATCTTGCCTGTTTCAAGTACATAACCTCGGTCAGAGATAGCAAGGGCCTTGTTAGCGTTCTGCTCAATTAGGAGAACAGTTGTTCCTTGCTTCTGAATATCTTGGATGATATCAAAAATTTCTTGGATAAAGATAGGGGCAAGTCCCATAGACGGCTCATCTAAGAGGAGGAGCTTAGGCGTGGACATGAGAGCACGTCCCATAGCAAGCATCTGTTGCTCACCACCTGAAAGGGTAGCTGCATCTTGGTTTTTGCGTTCTTCTAAACGTGGAAAACGAGAGAAGACTTTCTTCAAGTTGACTTGATTTTCTTCTCGATTTTTCTTTAAAAAGGCTCCCATTTCTAAGTTTTCCATAACAGTCAAACCTGGAAAAACATGGCGTCCTTCAGGAACTTGTGAAAGCCCACCTGCCACAATTTTTTGCGCTGGCATCTTTTGAATTTCTTTTCCTAAAAACTGAATTTTACCAGCACTTGGACGAACCAAACCTGAAAGGGTACGGAGAATGGTTGTTTTACCAGCACCATTGGCACCTATCAAAGAAACAACTTCACCTTCATTAACTTCGAAACTAACATCACGAACTGCTTGGATCATGCCGTAATGAACAGAAAGGTTTTCAACTTTTAACATAGACATTAGGCTTCACCTCCTAGATAAGCTTCGATAACACGTTTGTTGTTCTTGATCTCATCCGGAGTACCATGAGCAATCAAACGGCCATATTCAAGAACATAGATACGCTCAGTGACTTCCATAACCAGACTCATATCATGCTCAATCAGCATGATGGTAATGTTAAATTCATTTTTAATCCGACGAATCAGGGCAGTCAGCTCAGCTGTTTCCTGCGGATTCATCCCAGCAGCTGGCTCATCCAAAAAGAGAATCTTAGGCTCTGTGGCAAGCGCTCGGACAATCTCCAGACGACGTTGCTGACCGTAGGCCAAATTTTTAGCCAAGGTTTCTGCTTCCTTATCCAAGTCAAAGATGGCCAGCAACTCCAGAGCTTTCGCTTTCAATTCCTCTTCATTTTTATAAAATGCTGGAAGGCGGAAGAAAGAAGCCAACACATGAGGTTTATGGTGATTACCAAAAGCAATCAACACATTATCCAAGACTGTCAAATCTTTGAAAAGACGAATATTTTGGAATGTCCGACTGAGCCCCAGAGTCGCAATTTTGTAAGGTGCCTTGCCATTCAGCAAGTGCCCATCCAAAGTGACCGTTCCCTCACTCGGCTCATAGACACCTGTCAAAAGGTTGAAAAGAGTCGTTTTCCCAGCACCGTTAGGACCGATAAGACCGATCAGTTCGCCCTCGTTCAATTCCAGACTTACATCGCTAACAGCCGTCAGTCCTCCGAAATTTTTGGTTAATTTTTTTACTTCAAGAAGCGCCATTATTCTTTGACCTCCTTATTCTTTTTAAAGAACTTAGACAAGCTCAGTTCCCAAGTACCAAGCAAGCCACCTGGACGGAAAATCATGACCAAAATTAAGGCAAGTGAATAAACGATCATCCGAACGCTTGAGATATCTTGTAAAAGCATATTGAGGATACCCAATACCACTGCCGCTACAATTGCTCCAGTCATTGATCCAAGACCACCAAAAACGACGATAATCAAAACGTTAATCGTATTGATGAAGGAGTAGTCTTTTGGTACGACAGAACCGACAAATCCGGCCTGCAAAGAGCCTGCGATAGAGGCTGTAATAGCTCCAAAAACAAAAGCAATGACTTTAATTTTTGTTGTATTGACACCGACAGACTCTGCCGCAATCTCGTCCTCACGAACAGACAAGGTGCTGCGTCCGATAGGACTGCGGAGGAAGTTGAGAGTCAAAATAGTCGTAATAACAACGAAGACATAAACCAGCTGCCAAGATGTAAATGGCGGAATAGACAAGATACCTGCCGCACCATTGGTCAATTCACCACCATTGACAATCAAAATCCGAATAATTTCAGAAACACCCAGAGTCGCAATCGCCAAATAGTCTCCCTTTAAGCGAAGGGTTGGAATACCAACAAGCAGGGCTACCACACCTGCAAGCACAGCGCCGACCAACATAGCAATAAAGAAAGCACCGTAGGTTGGGGATTTAGAACCCATAATGGCTACTGCATAGGCACCAATGGCCATAAAGCCAGCATGTCCCAGCGAGAACTGCCCAGAGAAACCAACGATGAGATTAAGGCCAACAGCCAAAATAATATTAATCCCAATCTGCTCAAAGATTTGCAGATAAAAAGGATTGAGAATACCTGTATTGGCAAGCACTGTCATCAATAGGTAGCCAAAAAGGATCAGAGTAAGCCATAACGCATTTACTTTTAAATTATTTTTCATACATTACACCTTCTCTTTCACATTTTTACCTAGAATACCAGCTGGACGAACCAATAGAATAATAATCAAAATCGCATACACAATCGCATCTCGGAAATCTGATAATTCAACTGCTGTTGCAAAAGTTTCCAAGAGACCAATTACAAAGCCGCCCAAAGCTGCCCCTGGAATGATACCGATTCCGCCCAAAACTGCAGCAACGAAGGACTTGATACCTGGGGCCATTCCCATCAGTGGCTCAAGTGAGTTGTAGTAAAGGGCAATCAGCACCCCTGCTGCTCCTGCCAAGGCTGAACCCAAGGCAAATGTAAAGCTGATCGTACGATTGACATTGATTCCCATGAGCTGGGCAGCATCGCTATCTACGGAAACAGCCCGCATGGCTTTCCCCATTTTGGTTTTTTGCACGATAAACTGCAAACCAACCATGAGTAAAATAGAAATTCCAAAGATCATTAGTTGGATATTGGAAATCGAAACTGGTCCAATCGTATAACGCACCGTTTCAATTACCTGAGGGAAAGAACGAGTATTTGCACCTACAAAGAAGACCATCCCGTATTCCAAAAGGAAAGAAACCCCAATCGCCGTAATCAAGGCTGCAATCCGTGTCGAATTGCGCAGCGGACGATAGGCTAAGAATTCAATCACTACACCGAGGATTGCTGTACCAACCATAGATAAAATAAGGGCCACAAAGAAATTCAAGTGAAGGGTGTTAATCAGGTAATATCCCATGAAAGCACCGATCATATAAATGTCTCCATGCGCGAAATTAATCAATTTGATAATTCCGTAAACCATGGTATAACCCAAGGCCAGAAGCGCATAGACACTCCCCAAAATCAATACATTGGCTAGCTGCTGAAGAATTTGTTCGAGCATTCCACACCACTCTTTCTAATATAAAATAAGAGCAGAAACAACAATCTCAGACGAAGCCTTGTCTTGCCGTCTCTACTCAAACATCATAAGCAAGTAAGAAACAAGTCAAAGACTGGGTTTGTCCCCAGCCTCAGACCCTTTATTCAGGTTTAACTGTCTCAACAGTTTCTACTTTACCATCTTTCAAACCAATCATCAAGGCTGTCTTCACAGGGTTGTGATCTTTATCAATGGTAATAGATCCAGTAACTCCTTCAAAGTCTTTTAACTTAGCAAGGTTATCTTTAATTTCTACAGATGTTTTTGCACCCTTAGATGCTTCGGCTGCCATGTAAACTGCGTCATATGAGAGCGCTGCAAACATAGAAGGTTCTTCATTGTATTTAGCTTTGTAAGCTTCAACGAATTTCTTCGCTTTATCTGTCATGTCACCTGAAGTTGAGAAACCAGATACATAATAAACATTAGTTGCTGCTGCTGGAGTTGCTTGTTCTACAAACTTAGCATCGCTAAATCCGTCTGGTCCAACAATTGTTTGAGTGATACCCAAACCGCGCGCTTGGTTCACCAATTTACCAGCTTCTGTATAGTAACCTAGTACAACCAGTGAATCAAATTCTTTGCCTTTGATCTTTGTCAAAGCAGCTTGGAAATCTGAGTCACCAGAAGCAAAGGTTTCTGTCGTAACGATTTCACCCTTGTATTCTTTCTTGAAGGCTTCAGCCATTCCTTTAGCGTAGTCGCTTGAGTTGTCATAATAGAGTACAACTTTCTTAGCTTTCAAGTTTTCTGTTACATATTTAGAGATGACTTTACCTTGGTAACTATCAGTAAAGGTTGCACGATACAGATAGTCTTGGTTTTTTGTCAAATCATCCTGTGTAGCACTTGGTGTTACCAAAGGCACACCAGCTTTACCTGCATTGGCAATTGCAGCCGCAACCCCACCTGAAGTCGCAGGACCAATGATTGTATTCACCTTATCTTGAGTCGCCAAGCTTGTAGAAATAGTAGCTGCTTCTGCTGTTTCTGATTTATTATCTTTATCAGTTACTTCGATTTTCTTGCCATCTACACCGCCAGCTGCATTGATTTCATCAACAGCAAGCTGAGCACCGTGTTGTTCTGCAGTACCGTAAGCTGCTACAGCACCAGTTTCTTCAAAGTTGAAACCGAACTTAAGTGTTTTACCGATTTCTGTTCCAGTAGCAGATGAGTTGTTTGTAGAAACCTCTCCACAGGCTGCTAGAAGCGCAGCACTAGCAAAGGCTACGAGTGAAAGTGCAAATTTTTTCTTCATGTTAATCTCCTTATAGTTGTTTCAAAAATAGTATGTTAAGAATATACCGAATTATCAGAAAATTGTCAATACATTTATTTAATTTTTTAAATGATAACGTTTTCTTCGTTACGATAGAGATTACCAACAAAAGGTGTCTCTAACTCTTGAATATGGCAACGTCTAATTTTCTTGATAAATCTTTCCTTACCTAATCTCTCAACTAAGTCATCTAGCTCCTCCGTTGGAACATAGAGTTGCAGGTAGCGATGCTTTTTGGAATGATAGAAAACATCTCCATATTCCTGTAGTTTTTTTACATCTCTATTATAGTAGAGATAGATGATTAATCCTGATCGATTTGTTTTTTCAAACATGAGGAAGCCTCTTTCTAAGAAATCTTATCCTATTATATCAAAAAAAGCAAACTCCGTCGAGTTCGCTTTCATGCTTTATTAGTTCAAAGAATTGTTGGCCATGATTTCATCAATAAAACCATATTCAAGCGTTTCTTGGGCGCTCATCCAGTAATCACGTTCCGCATCTGCATGAATTTGCTCAACTGATTTACCAGAGTTATCGGCAAGGATTTGCTCCAATGTCTTACGAGTTTTGAGCAAGTGTTCTGCAGCGATTGCCATATCTGTTTGTTGGGTACCACCACCTGTTCCACCCATTGGTTGGTGAATCATGTACTCTGCATTTGGAAGCATGAAGCGTTTGCCTTTTGCTCCACTTGATGCAATAACAGTCCCCATAGATGCAGCCATTCCCATCACGATGGTTTGGACATCAGCCTTGATAAAGTTCATGGTATCAACGATTGCCAAACCAGCTGACACAGAACCTCCAGGTGTGTTGACATAAAGGTAAATATCTTTTGTGCTATCTTGGGCATCCAAGAAGAGCAACTGAGCAATAACTGAGTTGGCCATATTGTCTTCGACTGGCCCTGTTAGCATGATGATGCGGTCTTTCAAAAGACGGGAGTAAATATCATAGGAACGTTCTCCACGGCTTGTTTGTTCAATAACTACAGGAATCATTTATTTCTCCTTTTATGTTGAATTTTCTTAGTCATACGACTCAATACAGAACTATTATATCTTTTTGGTCAAAAAGGTCAAATTTTTGCTCTATACTATCGACAGAATCAAAAATTCAACCTCCTTACGAAATTAGAAACATTCTCCAATTTCATCTTTAAGACTCTATCTGAGTCTTATTTCGTACCGAACAAGCGGTCTCCAGCATCTCCGAGACCTGGAACAATATAGCCATGTTCATTCAAGTGTTCATCCAAGGCTGCTGTAAAGATTTCGACGTCTGGGTGAGCTGCTTGAAGAGCTTTCACTCCTTCTGGAGCAGCTACTAGGCAGACAAACTTGATATTTGATGCACCACGTTTTTTAAGGGAGTCAACAGCCAAGATAGCTGAACCACCTGTTGCCAACATTGGATCCACTACAAAGATTTGACGTTGGTCAATATCCTCAGGCAATTTCACCAAGTATTCAACTGGTTGAAGGGTTTCTTCATCACGGTACATACCAATGTGCCCAACTTTTGCTGCTGGAACCAAGCTCAATAAGCCATCGACCATTCCGATACCTGCACGCAAGATTGGGACAATCGCCAATTTTTTACCAGCCAATTGTTTTTGAACTGTTTTTGTGATTGGTGTTTCGATTTCCACATCTTCAAGTGGAAGATCACGAAGTACTTCATATCCCATCAACATTGCAATCTCGTCAACTAGCTCACGAAAAGCTTTTGTAGAAGTGTCTGTACGACGCAAGATTGACAATTTGTGTTGAATCAGTGGATGATTAATGACTTCAATTTTTCCCATTTTCTGAATTCCTTCTTTCAATTTATTCTTCTTATTATATCAAAAAACGGTTTAAAAAGCTTTCTAAACCATTCATTTTTTATAAATTCTAAATTAAATTTGCTTCTTGAAGAGCTGTCTGAACCGTCTCAAGCGGTAAATGGGTCAGCTCGGTCCCTTTTTCTTGATAGAGGTATTTGGCATAGTCGTCCATACGATACTGATTGATATAAACTACACGTTTGCAACCGACTTGTAAGAGTTGTTTTGTACAGTTCAGACAAGGGAAATGGGTCACATAAGCTGTAAATCCTTTAGGAACCCCACGTTCGGCTCCTTGTAAGATTGCATTGACCTCGGCGTGAAGGGTTCGGACACAGTGTCCTTCAATGACAAGACATTCGTGGTCAATACAGTGCTCAGTTCCTGATACTGAACCATTGTAACCTGTTGAAATGACCTTATTATCCTTAACGAGGACAGCTCCTACTTTGGCGCGTTTACAAGTAGAACGATTGGCAATCAGTAAGGCCTGGGCTGCAAAGTACTCATCCCAAGCCAGTCTTTTTTCCGTCATAAGTCTTCTCCTTTTCCTTTATTTTTTGAAAAATGGCAAGCGTAAATCAGCAATCTTTTCAGCTGGAACCTTCATTCCATCCTTGATCCATTTGAGTAGAACCGATACGATGGCAGAACTCCAAAACGAATGCAGATAGCTGCTAACGCCTTTTGATTTTCCGTGGTATTTTTCCAGAAATTCCTGCATAGCTTGGACAAAAATCTTTTCCAAGTGGTAGTCCAAAGCAAGTTGGATAACCTTGGCTTCTTTCTTGGCTGCGCGGAAAAGGTGTACCCAGACAAGATAAAGATCGGTTTTGACATCGTAGTGGCTCAACTGTTCCATAATGTTATGGACACTGCGTTTAAAAACGCTTTCCAAAATCTCTTCTTTAGAGTCATAGTTGCGATAGAATGCGGCACGAGAGACGCCCGCTCGCTTGACCAGCTCCGAAATGCTGATCTTAGCCAAGTCTTTTTTTTCCAGAAGTTGCAAAAGAGCAGTCTCAATCGCTTCTCTAGTCAAGAAATTGGATTCTTGATTTGATTTTCTGAGATTTTCAAGAGATTTTTCAGATATTTTACGTTCAGACATAACAATTTCTTTCTACTTGTGACAACAGAGAGGTGGTACTTTTGTTTCAAGGGCTTTCATGATATAATTGTAAAAAAAGACAGAACCTTTGTCAATGTATAAGTGACAAAGATGGAGAATTTCTATGACTTGGAAGATTGTGGCTGACTCGGGTTGTGATTATCGTCAACTAGCAACTCCTGCTATCGATACTGAATTTGTGAGTGTTCCTTTAACCATTCAAGTAGCTGATCAGGTCTTTATTGACGATGCCAATCTCGACATTGATCGTATGATGGAAACCATGTATGCGACTTCTGAGGCTTCAAAATCAGCTTGTCCTAGCCCTGATGATTACTTGCGTGCATTCGAAGGTGCCAAACATATTTTTGTCGTTACCATCACTGGTACTCTTTCAGGTAGCCACAACAGTGCACAGCTCGCTAAGAACATTTACCTCGAAGAACACCCTGACACTCAGATTCATGTTATCGATAGTTTATCTGCAGGTGGGGAAGTTGATTTGATTGTCGAAAAAATCAATGATTTGATTGACCAAGGATTATCTTTTGAGGAAGTTGTTGAAGCTATCACAGCCTACCAAGAAAAAACAAAATTGCTCTTTGTCCTCGCTAAAGTTGATAATTTGGTGAAAAATGGTCGTTTGAGCAAGCTTATCGGTACAGTTGTTGGCCTTCTCAACATCCGTATGGTCGGGGAAGCAAGTGAAACTGGAACTCTAGAATTGCTCCAAAAAGCTCGTGGAGCAAAAAAATCCCTTCAAGCAGCCTATGAAGAACTCATCAAAGCTGGTTATGCTGGTGGTCGTATCGTCATGGCCCATCGCAGTAATGAAAAATTCTGTCAACAGCTTTCGGAACGTTTGCGAGAAACATTCCCTCAGGCGCAAATCACCATCCTTCCAACTTCTGGACTTTGCAGCTTCTATGCGGAAGAAGGCGGTCTCTTAATTGGATATGAAATCAACTAAAATCTTTAGCAACAAGAGATGAGACTCATCTCTTGTTTTTTTGTGGTACAATATGCTTATGAAACATTTTGATACTATTGTCATTGGTGGAGGGCCTGCAGGTATGATGGCTACGATTTCCAGTAGCTTTTATGGTCAGCAAACTCTTCTCATCGAAAAAAATCGGAAACTGGGGAAAAAATTAGCTGGAACAGGTGGTGGTCGTTGCAATGTAACCAACAATGGAACTTTAGATGACCTATTAGCTGGCATCCCTGGAAATGGGCGCTTTCTTTACAGTGTCTTCTCCCAGTTTGATAACCATGATATCATTAACTTTTTTACGGATAATGGAGTCAAACTTAAGGTCGAGGACCACGGACGTGTCTTTCCTGCTACTGACAAATCTCGAACCATTATTGAAGCCTTGGAGAAGAAAATCACTGAACTTGGTGGGCAAATTGCTACTCAAACAGAAATTGTTTCGGTTAAAAAGATAGACGACCAGTTTGTCCTTAAGTCCGCAGACCAAAGCTTCACTTGTGATAAACTCATTGTCACAACAGGTGGTAAGTCTTATCCTTCGACTGGTTCGACTGGTTTTGGTCACGAGATTGCCCGTCATTTTAAGCATACCATTACTGAGCTTGAAGCTGCTGAAAGTCCATTATTGACAGATTTTCCACATAAGGCCTTACAAGGAATTTCGCTGGACGATGTGACCTTAAGTTATGGCAAGCATGTCATCACCCATGACCTGCTCTTTACCCACTTTGGTTTGTCCGGTCCTGCTGCACTACGCATGTCCAGCTTTGTCAAGGGTGGGGAGATCCTCTCGCTCGATGTTTTGCCTCAACTTTCAGTGGACGACTTAGCAACATTTCTAGAAGAAAATCGGGAAAAATCCTTGAAAAATGCTTTAAAAGCCTTGTTGCCAGAACGCTTGGCAGAATTTTTTGTTCAAGGATATCCTGAAAAAGTCAAACAGCTAACAGAAAAAGAACGGGAGCAACTGCTCCAGTCTATTAAAACCCTCAAAATTCCTGTCACTGGTAAAATGTCATTGGCTAAGTCCTTTGTCACCAAGGGCGGTGTCAGCCTTAAAGAAATCAATCCTAAAACTCTGGAAAGTAAGCTGGTACCTGGACTTCACTTTGCTGGAGAGGTACTGGATATCAATGCCCACACAGGTGGCTTTAACATCACTTCTGCCCTCTGTACCGGCTGGGTGGCAGGCTCAAATCCAATATATAAATAATTGAATGGCTAGAATACCCAATAAGAAAGGAAGTCCTTTGGAACATATTATTTTACTAAGAGGCGTTACTCCTAATGGAAAAAATGCTATCCCGAAAATGTCTTATTTGGTAAATATTTTGACAGAAGCTGGTTTTCAACACGTTCGAACTTATATTCAAAGTGGGAATATCATTCTTGAAAGTGACTTAGATTTAGAAGAAATACGAGAATGTGTTCATACTCTAATAAAGGAAAAAATTGGTGCTGACTTAAAAATGGTTATCAAGAACAAAAGTGATTTTACAAAAATTGTCCAAGAAAACCCGTTTGGAGAACACTATCTTTATGACCGTATACATGTGATTCTTTATCAGGGATTTATCCAAAGTCTGCCACTAGAAAAATTAAAAGCTGACTATGGCGAAGAAGAAATTTGTATAGGCGATTACTGTCTCTACCTCTATCTCCCTAGAACTGCAAAACAAAAAAAGCTCAACACCAACTATCTTGAAAAACTTTTTGGCGTGGATTTAACCATGCGAAAGTTAAACGTAGTGGAAAAGTTACTGACAAAATAGGAAAAACAATATGAACAGACGAGAATTAGTCGAATTTGTCAACATGTGCATGATTAAAAACGGAAACAAGGTTCTAGTTCAAGATCGAGTTAATCCCGACTGGCCCGGAATCACTTTTCCTGGTGGTCATGTAGAGCGTGGGGAATCTTTTACCGATGCAGTTATCAGAGAAGTCAAGGAAGAAACTGGACTAACCATATCCAAACCTCAACTTTGTGGTATCAAAGACTGGTACGATGACGAGGATTATCGGTATGTCGTCCTTTTTTACAAGACAGAACACTTTACTGGTGAACTCCAGTCTTCAGACGAAGGGAAAGTCTGGTGGGAGGATTTTGACAATCTATCTCATCTAAAACTTGCAACCGATGATATGTCTGATATGCTTCGTGTGTTTCTAGAAGAGGATCTCAGTGAATTCTTTTACTATAAAGACAGCGATGATTGGCTTTATGAGTTAAAATAAAAGAGCAGAAGAAAATGACCTGAGCTTCAAAAGTTAGATTTTGAAGCCCAGGTCATTTCTTAGTTCTTTTTAATCTGGTAATAAATAAGGTCCGCAATGTAGTCTTTTCTCTCCACACCATTGGTAATGGTTTTTAGATAGGACATTCCCGCTTTTTCCATCACACGACCTGAAGCTGGGTTGAGACTGGCGTAACGAGCTCTGACTTTTTGAAAACCTGCTTGAATAAAGCAAAAGTCTAACACAGCTTTTAAGGCCTCCGTCATCATACCACTGCCCCAATAGATTTTACCTAAAATATAGCCAATTTCACAACAAGAATCATCCTCATTCATCTCAACGATGCTGATATCTCCTATCACTTGCTCTGGTTTTTCTTTGAGACAAATCGCCCACTTATAATAGTTAGGATTGTCATAAGAGGCGACCCAATTGCGAATCGAGTTTCGAGTCACGTCAACATTCGGATGAGGATCCCAGGTGACATAGGTCAGATTCTCAGCAGATGAAGCCCAATTTTGAAACATGGCTTCCGCATCACTCTCCACAAATCTTCTCAAGATTAAACGGTCTGTCTGTAACGTTTGCGTACCGATTGCTTTCATGATGCGACCTCGCTTTCTATCTTTGGGAGTAGGTTTATACTTCCATTGCTCTACCTTACTCTCTATTCAAGACGAGAAGCAAAGAAAGTCCACTGGATCTTCCTCGTTCTTCTGTTTCTAAACTCAGGGTAAAAAGGTCCCCCGGACTAACTCTCACTTTTTTATTTCAAGGTGAGAGGCTAAAAACCTCCACTGGAGGTTTTTACTCCCAAAAGTCATCAAAGACGGTGATTGGTAAGTGGCGTTTGTGTTGGCCTTTATGCCACCAGTTTTCGATCCTTGCTTGAGCTTCTGGGCTGATTGTTTTGCCTTCTAGGTAGTCATCAATCTCTGCATAAGTGACTCCCAGAGCGACTTCGTCAGCCAAGCCCGGCTTGTCTTCTTCAAGGTCTGCGATGGGTACTTTTTCATAGAGGGCAGGATTCGCGCCAAGCTCTTTCAAAAGTTGTTTCCCTTGACGTTTATTGAGTCGGTAAAGAGGGAGAATATCCGCACCACCGTCACCAAACTTGGTAAAGAAACCTGTGATATTTTCCGCAGCATGATCTGTCCCAATAACAGCTCCGCTATGTGCTCCTGCTAGCGTATATTGAGCGATCATACGGCTACGAGCCTTGATATTTCCTTTGTTAAAATCCGTCATTGGACTGCCTGTAGCTTCTACCGCTAAGACCATAGCATCAACAGAGTCCTTGATATTGACTACCACACTGACATCTGGTTGGATGAAAGCAAGGGCTTTTTGAGCGTCGTCTTCATCAGCTTGGACTCCATAAGGTAGGCGAACAGCGATAAATTTGTAACTATCATCACCAGTTTCTGCTCGCATTTCTTCCATGGCTAATTGTGCCAAGCGCCCTGCCAAGGTGGAGTCTTGTCCTCCAGAAATTCCTAATACAAAACTTTTAAGGAAGGGATGTTTTTTTAGGTATTTTTTTAAGAAATCAATGGAACGACGGATTTCTTCCTGGGCGTCAATCACTGGCTTGACACCTAGTTGTTGGATAATGGTCTCTTGCAAACTCATTCTTCTTCTCCTTCACCAAGAGCTTCCTTGCGCATCTTGTCAATCAAGTCCATCTTATCTTGCCAAATATCACACGCCAAATCTACTGGATAGTGCTGTGGATTGAGTACTCGTTTATACTCATCCCAAAGCTTGTCAAATTCCTTGCGAGCATAAGCCTGAATCTCAGGCAAACTAGGCAAATCGTAAACCAATTTCCCTTCTTTGAAGATGTCCACCAAGAGAGGAACAGCATCAAAATTTCGAACAGTCTTCTTGATGTAAGTATAGGTCGGATGGAACATTTTGATTTCAGTCATGCTGGCAACATCAACACCGTCATAGGTGATGTAGTCACCTTCTGACTTGCCTTTTTCACGACTGGTAATACGCCAAACCTGTTTCTTACCTGGAGTAGATACTTTTTCAGCATTGCTTGAAAGCTTGATGGTATTGCGCAGATGACCATTTTCATCTTCAATGGCCACAATCTTATAAACTGCCCCAAGAGCTGGTTGATCATAGGCTGTAATCAACTTGGTTCCCACACCCCAGACATCAATTTTAGCGTGTTGCATTTTGAGGTTAAGGATGGTATTTTCATCGAGGTCATTGGAAGCGTAAATTTTGGCATCTGGATATCCAGCCTCGTCCAGTTGCTGACGGACTTTCTTGGAAATATAGGCAATATCCCCCGAGTCAATACGAACGCCTTTAAAATTAATCTTATCTCCCAACTCACGCGCTACCTGAATGGCAGCGGGCATACCGATTCGCAACGTGTCATAAGTATCTACTAAAAAGACACAGTCACGATGGGTTGAAGCATAGGCCTTAAAGGCCTCATAGTCGTTTCCATAAACCTGTACCAAGGCATGGGCATGAGTCCCCAAGACAGGAATATCAAAGAGTTTACCAGCACGCACGTTGCTGGTTCCATTGGCGCCACCAATCACGGCTGCGCGTGTTCCCCAGATAGCTGCATCCATTTCTTGCGCACGACGTGTCCCGAACTCCATCAAGGGTTCATCTTCAATAACCGAACGAATACGTGCCGCCTTAGTCGCTATCAAGGTTTGAAAGTTAACGATGTTTAAAAGAGCCGTTTCAACCAATTGACATTGGGCTAGAGGGCCTTCCACCTGAACAATTGGCTCATTAGCAAAAACCAAGTCCCCTTCCTGAGCGGAACGAACCGTTAATTCTAACTTGAAATTTCGTAGGTAATCCAAGAATTCTCCATGATAGCCAAGTGACTCCAAGTAGTCAATATCGCTATCTGAAAAGCGCAAGTCTTCAAGATAATTTACAATTCTTTCCAAACCAGCAAAAACTGCATAGCCGTTGTTAAACGGTTGCTGGCGGAAATAAACCTCAAAAACCGCCTTTTTATTGTGAATCCCTTGGTCAAAGTAAACTTGCATCATGTTGATCTGGTACAAGTCTGTGTGCAAAGTTAAACTATCATCTGGATACATCTGTTTTCCTTCTTCCTTGTTTATAAGCCATGAAAGCCTTTAGTCGCTTTCCCGCCATCTGATAAATTAGTACTATTATAACACATTTTAGCTGGATTGAGAAAAGAGTAACAAGCTATTCTCCACTCTCCAGTTCATCCATGTCTTGTTCAAACTTTTTTTGAGCCCATTCGCCAAAATTTCTTAAAGTAAGGTTTCCAATAAAAACCCATGGAAGATAAAGAAGATAAGTAAGGATCCAAGCAGACAAGTATTTAACGTTCAGAGGATTGTGCTGATAAATTTCTATGTTGAATTGATAATTCTGCAACATCAAGAGAGTCGTAATAGCGAGAGTTACCAGCAAACACCCTACAATCGTAAAATGAAAACGACTATAGTAGGTTACACCCAAATCTCGAGCACGGCCGAAAAAGTAAGAAGTTCCAATAATGATAATGATGAGAATCATTCTCGGATTAAAAAGACTTGGAGCTAATACTGCAATCATATAAGATAAAAACAAGAAAGCCATAGAGATATAGAAACTTTCTGCTCCTGCTTTATTCATCAGTTGTTCTTCTCTTTCGTCTAATAATTGATAATAAAAAAATCTATTTTTCATCTTCTTCCTCCCAAACTTGCTGATTTCTGCGATTCAAGTATAGGATAACTCGGTCCATAGAATAACTCCCAACGAGATAGATGATAACTGCTAGAACCACTTTTAGGGAGTACTTCCAAGTCAATAGACTGACCAGTTCCTCGCGATTTCCTATGATATCAATCAATAAAACCACTATAGAAAATCCCAAAGCAGATAAAATTCTTTCTTTTCCAGTATTCTCAACAATATCTCGAATGTCAATTCCAACATACATGCGGCGAATAATGGCATACAAACCGACTCCAATCAATAAAAGTAATTCTGGTAAATAGGACAGAAGTGTTAAATTGAAAATATAAAGTTTGGCAAAAATTTCCAGTGCCAAAAATAGGCACATTCCCAAGAGAATTTCTCCTGAAATCTTTCCATCCAATTTTTCCGTACGTTCATCTTTGATAACAAGTTTTTTTCTATTTTTCATCTTCTTCCTCCCAAAATAGTTGGTCTAATGTTTTTCCTAAGCATCTGCAAATGGACTGACAGAGCGAGAGACTAGGATTGTATTTCCCTGCTTCTATCAAGCCGATAGTCTGTCGCGTAACACCCACAGCTTCTGCCAAATCACCTTGTGTCATATCAAGCTCCACACGAGCTAGTTTTAACTTTAAATTTTTAGCCACTAGCATCCTCCTTCTATTTTTTAAAAAGTTGCGCTTCTTTTTAAAAACATTATACCATATATCTAACTTAATGCAATATATAAATGACATTTTGTAATGTTTTATTAACAAAAAAACTCTCTATCACAAAATAATAGAGAGTTCTGAGTTTAAATATAGGATTTCAAAATATCAACGACATCACTTCTTTTCTTAACCTGATAAGCCTTGATTCCCAATTTCTCAGCTACGATTGTATTGTCCTCAATATCGTCTAGAAAGACACAATTTGTAAGATTTAACTGGTATCTATCGAGAATCTCCTTAAACATTGCCAAATCAGGCTTTATAGCTTTTATATCACAGGATAGGACGAAACCATCCAAAAGCTCCTTTATGGGAGATAGTTGGTCTTCCAACAAGTCATAAAATACCTTTGAGGTATTGGACAAGACAAAAATGCGATGCCCCCTATTCTTTACTTCTGATAAAACAGGAAAGACTTCCGTATAAATATCAATGTAGCTAGGCCAGTTCCAGATAACCTCTTCGACCTTCTTTTGATAGGTCCTTCCAATCATCGACACAACCTTAAGCACTACTTCTTCTCTCGTCATGGTCCCAAGATCCAATCTTTCCCAAAGTCCCGACTGAAAAATAGCCTTATCTAACATCAGATATTCCTTCTTCGAACCCGAAACACCTTGCAAAATCTTATCCTTGTTCCATTCTAATAAGACGTTGCCCATATCTAGTATTATATCCATCAATCCACCTCCATAGTGATGTGGAAAATTCCTCTTTGCTTTATACTCTCATATTCACCTTACAAATCCTTTTGGTAATAATATCTTTTTCCTGTGTAGGGATAGTCTTTCAAGGTAAAGACTTCCTTGTAGCCATGCCTCTGATAAAAATCTGGTGCTTGGAACTGGTAAGTATTCACAAAAGCAAAACGACAGTTTCGATTCTTGGCTTCATTTTCAGCTCGTTGCAATAGTTTTGAACCGATTCCCTGTCCTCGCAATTCCTCTTTCACAAACAAATACTCGATTTCCAACCAATTTCCGAAAGTCTCTGCTACCAAGCCCGCCAAGAGATTGCCCTTTTCATCTTCGACATAAAGATTCAGTGGCTCACTTTCAGCCTCTTCTCTTTTGGAACGATTATAAGCACGAACCAAATCTCCTATTTCTTGCGCTTTATGAGAGTTCTTATTTTCCAATCTAACGTACATTCAAACCTCCTAAAAACTGATACAGCTTGATTATAATCCTATTTCAATAGACTGTCAAACTAGAAAAACTCACCAAGCAGAGTTGATGAGTTTAGGATTTATTTTCTAAATTTCCACTGGCTATAAATTCCGAAACCGATAATCCAGATGGCAGAACCAACCGCCCCCATGAAAGTAGACTCTTGCAAAAAGAGGGTTGCAAAAACAAAAACGAAAAAGAGGATCGTTAGGGGATTGAGCAAACGATACTGAGGCATGAGGTAGCCATCCGCCATGAAATCTTGTGACTTGCGGTATTTGAGATGAGCCACCATGATCAAGATATAAATCGCGATGTAAACACCTGATGAAGACGCCGTAATCAAAGCAAAGGCATCGGAAACACCTGGCAAAACATTGATAAAGGCAGCCAGAGCAATTAAGATTGCTGAAGCAATAATAGCATTTTGTGGAACATTATGGCGAGAGAGAGTATCTGCCTTGATCGCTTTTAGGAAGCGATTGGGTGAATCATGAGCAATCTGGTAGAGGTGTCGCCCTGTTGAATAGAGGGTTGAATTAAGAGCAGATGCTGCCGACGTCAAAACAACGAAGTTAATCAGAGCTGCCGCCCACTTGATACCTGCCAGCTCAAAAACCGTTACAAATGGTGAATCTGAAGAAGCAAGTTCTCTCCAGGGAATAATAGACATAATGGCTAATAGGGCTCCACCATAGAAGAAGACAATTCGGAGAGGAATCTCCTTAACTGCCTTGGGAAGAACCTCCCGAGGGTTTTTCGTTTCAGAAGTTGTCACACCGATAAATTCAATCATCAAATAGGCAAAAAATACCATTTGAAAGGCCATGACAAAGTTCATGACTCCGTTTGGAAAAAGAGAGAACTGATCGCTGATATTTACCAAACTTGCAGCCCCATGCGGCGTCTCAAATCCAGTTAAAACCATAAAGGCTCCCGTTGCAATCATAGCCAAAATAGCCACAATCTTAACCATTGCAAACCAAAACTCGACTTCTCCAAAGAGCTTAACCGCAATCAGATTGACCAAGGCCAGAATCGTTAAAAAGACAATCTGAATCAACCAACTAGGCCAGGTAGGAAACCAAAACTGAACATAATGCGAAATCGCAGTGATTTCCGCCATACCGATAAAGACAACTGACAACCAGTATGACCAAACTGAGAAATAACCCCAGCCTTTCCCCAAATGACGGGTGATAAAGTTGATAAAAGTATGTTGTTCTGGATCCTGATAGAGCATCTCTCCAACAGCCCTCATCATCAAAAACATAAAGGCTCCTGTAATCATGTAAATCAGGATGATAGAAGGTCCAGTAAGGCTGATAGAACGACCAGCACCTAGGAAAAGTCCTGTTCCGATTGTCCCAGCAATGGCCATCACCTGAACATGGCGATTGGTTAATCCACGCTCCATTTTATTTTTCTTCTTATTTTCACTCATATAGTCTCCTATTTATTCAAAAAACCAAAAAGGAGTTGAGTAAGACAAAGACCTCCACTACTCCTTTTTCATCCTATTTAGGCTGTTTTTTCAACCTTTAAGATTTTTACATCATAGCTACCAACTGGTGTCTCAATGGTCGCTGTATCACCAGTCTTTTTACCGATCAAGGCTTGTCCAATCGGGCTCTCATTTGAAACCTTACCAGCGAAAGCATCCGCACCCGCAGAACCAACGATGATGTAAACTTCTTCGTCATCTTCTCCGATTTCTTGGATCGTTACGGTCTTACCGATAGCCACTTCATCTTGGGCAACTGCATCGCTATTAACAATTTCAGCATAGCGGATTTTAGTTTCCAAGCTTGAAATTTGTCCTTCAACAAAAGCTTGCTCATCTTTCGCCGCTTCGTACTCACTGTTTTCTGAAAGGTCTCCATATGAACGTGCGATTTTAATACGTTCTACCACTTCCGGACGACGAACAAGTTTCAACTCTTCTAATTCTTTTTCAAGTTTTTCCTTTTCTTCAAGGGTCATTGGGTAAGTTTTTTCTGCCATTTTTCTCAACTTTCTTTTCTTAATTTGTTTTTAAAACAAAATTATGTGGAAAACCACATAATTTTAGTTTGAACTACTTGATTGTGTTAATTTGCTATTGATGTGTTCTGCAACGTTTTGATCATGTTCTTCTTTTGTTGTCGCAAAGTATACTTTACCATCTTCAACATTGGCTACAAAGTACAAGTAGTCACTCTTTGTTTGATTTACACTTGCTTCAATAGCATCTAAACTTGGACTATCAACTGGTCCAGGCATGAGGCCAAGATGTGTATAAACATTGTAAGGTGAATCAATTGTTGTATCAATTCCAGCATCATCCGCTAAGCTAATCTTTTGACCAAGCTTACCTTGGGCATACAGGATAGCGATATTGCTCTGAAGTGGCATACCGAGGTTTAAGCGGTTATAGAATACACCTGCGATCTTCTTGCGGTCTTCCGTCTTAGCCCCTTCTTTTTCGACAATTGAGGCAATGCTGAGCAATTCATTGACAGTCAGATTCTTTTCTTTGATCGTAGCGTAATATGGTGACATAGCCTTATCCATAGCAGCCACCATCTCATCAATTAAACTTTCAACAGTTGTGCTATCTTTAATCGTGTAGGTTGCTGGGAAAAGGTAGCCTTCAAGACGATAACGAACGCCACTGTCTTTTGTTGGAAGACTTCCAAGTAGGTTTGGATACTTGGCTACTAATTGTGAGATAAAGGTCTCATCCTGAGCTTTTGCCAAGAAGGCTTCCGCTGTAAGAGGTTCTTTAAATTCCCCTTGAAGTTGTCCTACTGTTTGAGCGATTTGCTCTAGTGTATAGCCTTCTGGAATTGTCAAACTTGCGAGAACAGGCGCCTGAGCCTCAGGTGTTCCACCTTTTTGCAATTCTTGAATCAACTCATCCGTACTCATACTCTTCTTCAAGTTGTAATAACCTGATTTCAAGTTGGCATGACTATAGTATTTAGCATAAAGGCTAAAGATAAGTCCATGTTTTACCAAACCAGATTTTTCCAAAGTGCTCCCAATTTCTTGAATATTTGAACCTTCTGGAATTTGAACCGTTACGTAGTCCTTAGAACTCGCATCAACTGGTTTCAAGGATTCTTGAACGTATCCATAACCAAAGAATCCACCAATGCCTACGAGCACTAGGAGAACTAGGAAAGTTAGCAAGCAACCTTTGGCTTTTGATTTCTTCTTTTTCTTAGCTGGTTTTACTCCTTCACGACGACTACGACTTGGAGCATCTGTTAGGTTATCAACTTTCTCAACTGGAGCAGGGACTACATTCTCCACAACAGGAGGGACTGATTCTTCTTTTTTGTCATCCATTTTATAGGAAACAGCCACTTTAGTCGGAGTAGTATTAAACTCTTTCTCTTCCTTTTTAGGCTCTACAGCATCAATCTTGGCTGGTGCGGGCTCTTCTAGTTTTGACTCTTCTGGTTCTGGTACTGTCACTTCGCTTGATTCAAAACTTGGGCGTGGTGGCACACTTGGGGCATTTTTAAGGATTTCATCCACAGTTGACAGAGAATCTGCCATTAAATCTTCTGTGGCAAGATTGGATTCTTGTTCAGAAGGGGCAGGTGGAGTTACTTGAGAAGATGGAGTTGGTGGGGTAGTTGGACTTTCATCCTCTTTTCCTCTTCTTTCTCTCTCTCTGACTCTCTCTAAATCGCGTAAAATCTGTTCTTTAAAGCTTAATGTTTCTTCTTCTCTTGATTTCTCGCTCAAAAGCTTTACCTCCTTGTTGGCAATCCATAACATTATATCTTAAAAGTCGCAGAAAAGCAACAAAATATACCTTTCTCCAACTATATTTCTTGTTTTCAAGGCTTCCAAACCATGTTATACCAGGTCTCACCTGCATAGGTAGATTGGGATAGTCCTTCATTGACAAAACCATGTTTCTCATAATATGAGATAAGATAATCATGACAAGTCAGGTTAATGCCTTCTCGTTCATGTTCTAAAGCGACTTCTTTCAGAGTCTTTAATAGTTTTTTCCCCACTCCCAAAGCTTGCGCTTCCTTAGCTATGGAGAGACAGGTCACAGAAATATAACCTCCAGGTTGATGGCTATAGTCTTTTATTTCTTCTGTAAAGGACTGATCATGTAGATGGCGGTGTGGGACGACTGGACCTTCGATGTACCCAAGGATACGTCCCTCCCTTTCAGCTACAAGAAAACTGGTCTGAATTTCACGTAAGTGCGCCTCAAAGACCGATCGAGGAATCGCTTCCTCAAGAGAAAAATTTTCTATCTCTATCTCTAAGATTCGATCTAAATCCGAAAATCTTGCTTGTCTGATTTTCATATTTCCTCCTGATAAAAAGGATTAGCCCAAGTCAGATACCAACAAGAACCACTGCCATAATGGCTCTCTGTCACTTCTTCCTCAACAAAGCCATTCATTTCAAAATATGATAGTAAATCATCAGGACTTTGCAAAAGAATACCTTGGTAATCTAGCTCGACAGTCACCTGTTTCAAGGCTGCAAGAAGAAGAGTTCCCAGTCCTTGTCCCCAATGATTCGGATGAATAGTCAATGATTTTATTTCTATCCATTTGGGATGAATAGACTGAGCTTCTCCTAAAACATAGCCCAGAAGCTGATTTTCATCCCCAGCTACAAGAAAGGTACCCGCAGTCTTGCGGATACTCTCTTCTAAGGATTGGCGGCTAAGTGCCTCTTCTAACGAAAGAGTGGCTTCTTCAATCGCCAACACTTCTTCTAAATCTGATAAAGTAGCTTGCCTTATAGTGATTGGAATTTCCATCTGTTTTCCTTATTGGACGTTGCTTGTCAAGTTAGACAAAAGACGTTCAAATGAATATTCATAGGTTTGGATGTCTCCTGCACCCATAAAGACGTAAACAGCATTGTCATGGTCTAGGAGTGGAGATACATTCTCAACAGTGATAACTTGGTGTTTCTTGTTGATTTTATTGGCTAAGTCTTCTACTTTGACATCACCATGGTCCACTTCACGAGCTGATCCATAGATTTGCGCTAGGTAAACGGCGTCTGCCTGATTCAAAGCGTGGGCAAATTCGTCCAACAAGGCGATGGTTCTAGTAAAGGTATGAGGTTGGAAGATTGCTACGATTTCCTTGCTTGGGTATTTTTGACGAGCCGCATCCAAGGTTGCAATGATTTCTGTTGGATGGTGGGCAAAGTCATCAATAATCACTGTATCATTGACAATTTTCTCAGTGAAACGACGCTTAACACCTGCAAAAGTTTTCAAGTGTTCACGGACCAAGTTCAAATCAAATCCAGCTGTGTAAAGAAGACCAATAACAGCTGTCGCATTCATGATATTGTGACGACCAAAAGTTGGAATGTGGAATTGACCCAATTCTTGTCCACGGAAGTGAACTGTAAAGGTTGATCCAGTCGTAGAACGAAGGAGATCACTAGCTACAAAGTCATTGCCCTCAGCTTCAAACCCATAGTAATAGATTGGCGCATTGGCTGTGATCTTACGCAACTCAGCATCCTCACCGTATACAAACAAACCTTTGGTAATTTGTTTGGCATAGTCGTTAAAGGCATTGAAAACGTCCTCTAGACTTGTAAAGTAGTCTGGATGGTCAAAGTCAATGTTGGTGATGATAGAGTATTCTGGGTGGTAAGGCATGAAATGGCGCTCATATTCGTCAGATTCAAAGACAAAATATTTGGCATTAGCTGAACCACGACCTGTCCCGTCACCAATCAAGAAGCTGGTGTCTGTGATGTGAGACAAGACGTGTGACAGCATACCTGTTGTTGAAGTTTTTCCATGAGCTCCTGCCACTCCCATGCTGACAAAGTCGCGCATAAAGCTACCTAGGAATTCATGGTAACGTTTGTAGCTGATACCATTTTGATCTGCATAGGCGATTTCAATGTTGTTATCTGGACGGAAGGCATTTCCAGCGATAATCTCCACATCACCTTGTAGGTTCTTTTCATCAAAAGGAAGAATCGCAATCCCTGCCTGCTCTAGTCCACGTTGAGTAAAGTAATATTTTTCAACGTCTGAACCTTGAACCTTGTGTCCCATTTGGTGCAACATCAAGGCTAGGGCACTCATCCCTGATCCCTTGATTCCAATAAAATGATATGTTTTTGACATGCTTTTCTCCCCTACTCAGTAATTCTTGTCAGATTCAACTCTTGGGCAACCTGACGTTCCTGTTCTGTTTGCTTATTCTTTTTATTATAGATTTGACTCTTCTTTAGAAAATCATAGTTGTTCTTTTTATTTTTTCCCATTTGGGTTTTAGGAGTTGGATTCGCCACTTGGCCAACCTCCTCAGCTAAGATATAGTGGGACTGGCTCAAGTTTTTACTAAATTTGGCAAACTCACCAGGATTTTCCTTTTGAAATGGTGCTGTTGGTTGGTTTCCTTGACGAACAAGTGTTGAACCATTGTGTCGTCTGGTATGACTAACATCCTGAGTCAAATACTTGGCTGAACGTTTCTTCTTCAAATCCGCACGCGCCTCTTCTCGAGCCAATTCAGCATACGTTTTTTCAACTTTTTTAGGTTCTGGAGCTGATTCTGGCTTTTTGCTAACCACTGGAGAAACTACGGTTTCTTCCTCATTGATAGGAGACCATTCCAAATAGTTCTTATCGCGGTAATCACCTTTGATATTGCTAATAAAGTCTGACTCATCGTACAAGTCCATGACTGGCATTTCGGTCAGCATGATCTCATCATCTGACACCAATGGAAATCGATCTTGTTTCATTTTGTATTTCCTTTCAACACTTCATTATAGCGTATTGTTTTGATTTTTCAAGTGCTGGCTTCAGAAATTCCCAAAATTTCACGAATTTCTGCCAGACTGAGACTCGCACGCGACTCCGTACCATCTAAAACTTGGGAAACCAAATGTTTCTTTTGTTCTTGAAGTTCTTGGATTTTCTCTTCAATGGTCCCCTTGGTAATCAAACGATAGACCTCGACCATCTGCTCCTGCCCCATTCGGTGGGCTCTTCCGATAGCCTGTGCTTCGACAGCGGGATTCCACCAAAGGTCAACCAAAATAACCGTATCAGCTCCCGTTAGATTAAGACCAACACCACCCGCTTTAAGGGAGATGAGAAAGGCATCTCTCTCCCCTTGGTTAAAGGCCTTGGTCATCTCCTGTCTGTCATGAGCAGGAGTTGAACCTGTGATTTTGAAGGAGTTCAAGCCTAAGTCTGGAAGTTCTTGCTCGATTTTTTCCAACATTCCTTTGAACTGGGAGAAAATCAAGACACGATGCCCACCATCAGCCACTTGTAGCAATAAATCTCGGAGGCTATCCAATTTACCACTAGCTCCTTGGTAATCCTCCATGAAGAGAGCTGGCGTATCGCAGATTTGACGCAAACGCATGAGGCCAGATAAGATTTCTACCCGACTTCTCTGGAATTCTTGATCTGTCACTTGCGCTAGGCGGTCTCGCATCTGTTGCAACTGGGCTAGATAGATGGCCTTCTGCTGGTCTTCCAGTTCGTTTTTATAGACGACTTCAATCAAATCAGGCAGTTCTGTTAGAACTTCTTCTTTCTTACGTCTCATGACAAAGGGCTTGATAAACTGTGCCACCTGCTCAGCTGGTAATTTCATAAACTCTATCTTGTTCGGTAAGAGCCCAGGTAGCACAATTTGAAAGATAGACCACAACTCTCCTAGATGGTTTTCTATGGGCGTACCTGACAAGGCAAAGACTGCTGGCACCACAAACTGGCGCAAACTCTGGGCAATCTTGGTATGAGCATTTTTCATGACCTGAGCCTCATCTAAAAAGAGAAAATCAAAGGACATCTCTTGATAGAGGTCACTGTCTTGACGAAAGCTCGCATAGCTAGTCACATAGATTTGATGATTTTGAGAAAGAACCACTTCTCGATTCGCTTTCAAACCATGAACAACAGCCAAATCCAACTGCGGTGCAAATCTTCTGAATTCATCTGCCCAGTTGTAGATCAAACCTGACGGCGCCAAAATCAAGACACGACTATCTTCTGTAACCTGACTTGTCAAAAAAGCAATGGTCTGCAGTGTTTTACCCAGTCCCATATCGTCTGCCAAGATGCCTCCAAAACCGTAATGATGGAGCATCTGGAGCCAACGCACACCCTTTTCTTGATAGTCTCTCAAACTCGCTTGAACCTGTACCTCTCCTAAAGGAAAGTCCTCTGGATGGGTCAAATCATGGGCCAAATGCTGAAATTCCTCCGAAAATGCTATCCGATCGCGACCTTCAAAAAGTTGAGAAAGACTATAAGCTAAAGATTTCCTAGCTTGGAAAGAACCATCTTTTAGTTCAACACCCAGTTCCTGCAAATTCTGACGAATCTGCTTGGTTTCCTCATCAAAAAAGAATACTTGATCAGAAGAACTGATATAGAAATCCTGATTGCTGGTTAAGGCTTTAAGAGCTTGATCAATCTCTTCTTGGCCAATCCCTTGGAAGTCAAACTGAATTTCCAGCAGTCCTCCCTTGGACTCAATCTGAACCTGAGGAGTTTGGACGCTGTAGAGTTGATTTATCTCATCAGATAAAGAGACCTGACCCAACTTCTCAAAAGCAGGAATCGTATGGTGAAAGAAAGAGTAAACTGCCTCAGGCTTCAAAGCCTGTCTCCAAGATTGAAAATCAGCCTCAAAACCAGCCCCTAAACTAACTTGAAATATCTGGCTTTCTACGGCAGCATCACTAGCGAAAGGTAATTCTTCCAGCTGTTGATGACTAGTCACCTTAATATCTCCATAATCAAACTCGATATCCAAACGGATACGACCATCCTCCTCCTTGTCAAAGTAAAAAATCGGTGAGAAGGGTCTGATTTGCAAGCGCTCAGGAGCAGAAACTGTGCCCAGCTGCCCAAACAAAGGAAGACAGGAAGCCAATCGATCCCGATCGCCAGTATCAAACTGAAGGCATTTTCTCCCTTTTGTTTCCTGAGGAAGTTCATTGATTTCTTTTAAAAGACTGATCTGTTTCGAATTTAAGAGATAAACATTGCCCTTACGAAAGAGAACCGCTCCTCCATAGAATACATTGACCCGCTCACTTTCAGAAATCTCCATCTCAAAATAATCTGCGTACTCCTGCACGTAAAAAGAGAAAAGGTCTGCATCAGGATCTAAATCATGAAAGAGGAGATTCTCATAGCTATCAAACTGGTGGTCAAAATGAAAATCTTCCAAGTTCATCAATAACCCCACCCCCTGCTCAAAAAAGGTCAGAGGAAAAAAGAGGTGACGACCTTGATTTGGGAAAAAGAGTTCCTGACTGAGCCCCTCCTCAATCAACCCCCGTAAAAAAGTAAGAACTTCTTGACTCGATTCGTCAAAAACCTCCCAAGACAAGTTATTCTCATAGTGTTTCCCAATCATGTATGATTTGCTTTGGGCCAAGACCTTTAAAAAGAGTGGAATATCACGGATGACGTAATATTTTTGACTCTCAAGCAAACCGATTCGCAGAGTCCAAAGGAGGCGATTGGTTCCAGCTTCCACCTGGCCTAGAGCCGACAAATTGTAAGTCTCTTCTCGTTGTTGAGGTTGAACACGCTCCAAAAAACTTCCACCAAAACTAACCTTGGTTTCAACTTCTTCTTGCTCTTCATGTCCTTTTTCTAAGGTTTGTAAAATCACCTGACCTTCTTCATCATTTTTCAGATAATGCTCGAGCGCTGCTAGGTGAATACAGTAACCTCTTTTTTGGAAAAAATCGCAAACACAAAAAACCAGATCATCCTCTAAACTGTAGCGCAAGTCTTCTCCCGCCACACGAGTATAGAGGCGATTCCCTTTTTCCTTGATAATCTCAATATTGCCTGTTTCATAGAGTGTAACCCCCTCCATGCGCAACTTTCCCGGAATCAATTTAGCCATAGTTACCCCTTTATCTTATCTTTTCATTATACCACATTTTCCCCTACGAAAATAGCCTTCTAGGAAGACTTTTCTCCTAGAAGGCTCGATTTTTAAAGTGTAGCAAAAGTGGTCACGATGCGTTGACAAACCTCTTCCAGCACTGACTTCGGCATAGCCACATTGAGGCGGGCATGAAGGGATCCCTCCTCCCCAAAGTCCAAACCTCGGTTCAAGATAACCTTGGCTTCATTCTTCAAAAGATCTTGCAAGCGGTCATCCGTTAGGTCATAGGCTGAAAAATCAAGCCAAATCAAGTAGGTACCTTGCGGTTTCATGACCTTAATCTTGGTTTCGTTGCCCAAAACATCCACTACATAGTTAATGTGGTCCTCGATGACTTCTTTTAGTTCTCCTAACCAGTCCTTGCCATAACGGTAGGCAGCTTCTGTCGTCAAATACCCCAAGCCTGAGATTTCATGTTGGTTATTGGCCAACTGGCGTTTTTGGAAAGCCACACGAAGCTTTGGATTTTCAATAACTGCATAGGAATTCTTGGTCCCAGCAATATTAAAGGTCTTAGTGGCACTGCTCAAGATAAGGGCGAAGTCTTTAAAGTCTGGATCAATGGTATTAAAAGACTGGTGTTTGTGACCAAAGAGAGCCAAATCTTGGTGAATCTCATCTGAAACCAACAAAACACCATGTTTTTGGCAGAGATGGCCAATCTTTTCTAACACTTCCTTTTCCCAAACACGTCCACCAGGATTGTGGGGATTGCAAAGGATATAAAGCTTCACATCCTCTTCTACCAAATCCTTCTCCAACTGGTCAAAGTCAATCTCAAACAGCCCATCCTTTTCCACCAAAGAATTGGTAATCAATCGGCGATTGTTCAGTTTGACACTGCGGGCAAAAGGTGGATAGACCGGTGTGTTAATCAGGACAGCCTCTCCTTCTTTTGTAAAGGCTTGAATGGCTGTTGAAATAGCTGGTACCACTCCCTCGATAAATACGAGGGCATCCTTGTCAAAGTGATACCCATGTTGACTGGCTTCCCAGTCCTGAACCGATTCAATCAAAGCGTCGCTTGCATAAGTATAACCATAGACCAACTGATCTGCGTAGGCTTGTACAGCTTGTCGAACTTCAGGTAAGACTACAAAGTCCATATCCGCTATCCAGGCTGGTAGAACTTCTCGATCAGCTTCTGCCTCTTTCCATTTATAGGTATGATGCCCAAAACGATTGGGCAGGCTTGTAAAATCATATTTCCCCATGTCTGTCTTATCCTTCCAAAGCTTGTCGCAAATCCGCAATCAAATCTCTAGCATCCTCAATCCCAATAGACAAGCGCAGGAGGTCATCTGTTAAGCCATAAGAATGGCGCACTTCTGCTGGAATATCCGCATGGGTCTGCGTCGTTGGATAAGTAATGAGACTTTCTACCCCACCCAAACTTTCTGCAAAAGAGAATACCTTCAAGCTGTTTAGAATATGAGGAATTCGTTTTTCATCCACTACTTTAAAGGAAATCATTCCCCCACGACCAGTATAGAGCACTTCCTTAACTGCTGGAGAATCCTTCAAAAAGGCAACCACTTCTTGGGCATTGGCTGTAGAACGCTCCATACGCAGAGACAAGGTCTTAAGACCACGAATCAACTGATAACTATCAAACGGTGACAAGACTGCACCAGTCGTATTCAGATTATAGAACAGTTGTTCATATAGTTCTAAACTATTAGTCACAACTACTCCAGCTAAGACATCATTGTGCCCTGCTAGGTATTTGGTAGCCGAATGAAGGACAATATCCGCACCGTCTTCAATCGGTCGTTGGTAAATCGGGCTGTAGAAGGTATTGTCTACGACTACTTTAGCACCCTTAGCATGAGCTAGTTTTGCTAGTTTTGCAATATCAAATTCCAACATCAAAGGATTGGTTGGCGTTTCGATGTAGAGAACATCCACATCATTTTCCAGCTCAGCAATCAACTCTGCTTCCGTATTGGCATAGGTAAAATGGAAACGGCCTTCTTGCTCCACTTGGTTGAACCATCGGAAAGACCCCCCATAAAGATCTCGCACAGCCAAGACTTTACTTCCTACTGGAAAAACACTAAAAGCCAGTACAATCGCAGCCATACCTGAGCTCGTCGCTAGGGCATAGTCTGCTGATTCGATTGCCGCCAAGACTTCCTCCGCCTTACTGCGAGTTGGGTTTTTAGTACGGGTATAGTCAAATCCAGTAGACTGACCGAACTCTGGATGCTGATAAGTTGTTGAAAAATGTAGTGGCGTCACCAAGGCACCTGTCGTCTTATCTGACTTGATACCCGCCTGGGCCAAAATTGTGTTGATGTGTCGTTCTTTGCTCATACAATACCTCCAAATCTATAGTAACTATTGTACCACTTATTTTCGCCAACTCATTTTCTTCTTTTCAAGAGCTAGTTATAGTTTCAAACTATACAAAAACGATAGTTCCTTGAGAAACTATCGTTTTTCCTGTTGAATAGACTGGTTATTTAACGTGTTTTGCCAGTTCTTCTTGGGCTTTTTTATTTGATTCTTCTTTTTCTTTCAGCCATTTTTCTTTAGCTTTTTCATACTCATCAGCCGTTACAGTCTTATCTTGTAACTTGAGGTACTTGTATGATTCCACACCCTTATTTCCTGCTTGTGAGAATGGTGCTGAGAATGGAACTGTCTTTCTCAAGCTAGGTGTTCCACCAAGGGAAACGTTTGGAATTGCAAGGGCGCTATCAACGAGCCAAGCTTGAATTTCTGCATATTTTTCATAACGTTTCGCTGGATCTTGCTCCTTGTTAGCTTCTTCTAACATTTGAGTGTAAGTATCCAGACCAACTGCCTTAGCCTTGTCATTGACCTCACCTGGTTCTAGACCAAGGTTTTGCAACATACCGCCGTTATTGACATTTAGGATATCTAGATAGCTTGATGGATCCAAGTAGTCAGCACTCCAACCGCCATTATAGATATCAAAGTCTTTTTGAGCTGCCGTTTGAGCGAGGTAGCTAGAATTATCGAAGTCATCTGTTGATAATTGTTGGATATCAATAACCACATTCTCAGCTCCTAGAACAGATTCGATGGATTGTTTTAAAGAACTTGCTTCAAGTACACCTTTTTTAGCTGATTGGTCAACTGATACATCCAAGTGAATTGGGAATTGCACACCCTTAGCTTCCAATTCTTTCTTAGCTTCTGCAAATTTAGCTTTAGCCTTGTCAGGATTGTAGTATGGATCTTGCGCGTCTGCAAAGTTGATTCCTTGCCATTCTTGACCATAGTTGACCATCTTTTCTGAGACAACATCGCCAAAGTCTTTTCCGTTGATACTTACAAATGTAGGAGGTACCACTAGGTTACGAATAATCTTCGTTGCTCCATCTTCCCCTTGAGATTGAGCTCCATAGGCTGTACGGTTATAAGCATAGTTGAAGGCTTGACGGAAGTTTTTATTCAGAACTGCTTCTTGTGTTGATTTCTTTTCGA
Source organism: Streptococcus sp. oral taxon 058 str. F0407 (assembly GCF_000235485.1). Taxonomy (GTDB): domain Bacteria; phylum Bacillota; class Bacilli; order Lactobacillales; family Streptococcaceae; genus Streptococcus. The sequence goes on along the minus strand of NZ_JH378890.1, from coordinate 2,342 downwards.
TATCTGAGGACTTAGAAGTGAAGTTATAAGATTTTCTGTCCAAGTTGAAGTTCAAGTAATAAGAAGTTGCGGTTTGCATACTATAGATGATGTTATCCTTGTTCTTCTCTTTAATTCCTTCAAAGCTTGAGCTATTTGGATAGAGACGCGCGTAGCTGTAGACTCCTTCTACAAAGTTACGAGCTAGGGCATCTTGGTCACTACCATCATAGTAGGTCAATTTCACATCGTCCACAAAGACATTTTTAGCATCCCAGTAGTTCGGATTTTTCTTGTATTCGATAACAGATTTTGAAACAAAGGACTTCATCAAGAAAGGTCCATTGTACAAAATGCTAGAAGGGTCTACCTTACCAAAATCATCCCCTTTTGATTTCAAGAAATCCGCATTGACAGGGAAGAGAATAGTTGAAGTTGTTTTAGAGTTCCAATAAGATTCTGGACGTGTCAAAGTGTACTGAACTGTTTGGTCATCAATCGCCTTCACACCGACAGTTGAAAAGTCTGTTGTTTTACCGTTGATATAGTCATCCAAACCTGCTACAGAGTCTTGAACCAAGTACAAGGCTTCAGATTTTTTATCTGCCGCATATTTCAAACCTGTCACAAAGTCTTGAGCAGTTACAGGTGCGTATTCTTCACCTTCGTATGTATACCACTTGGCATCTTTACGAAGTTTGTAGGTATAAGTCAAACCGTCCTTGGAAACGGTCCAATCCTCTGCCAAAGATGGAACATAGTTACCATATTGGTCATTTTCCATCAGGCCATCAACCAAATTGGTAACAATATCATTGGTTGTTGCACGGTTCTCTGCTAGATAGTTCAAACTAGATGGATCACTAGAATAGACATAGTTATATGTTTTAGATGAACTTGCTGAGTTCCCACATGCGCTCAATAGGATACCTGCGCTTAACACGACACCTGCCAGTGTCAGATACTTGGCCTTAGACTTTTTCATTTCCAGAACCTCCTGTTTTAGATATTTGCCTTATTATACAGCTTTAGTTTTATTTAGTCAAGCAATTCCTGTCACAAAAGGTCGAAATTATATTATTTTCTCTACAAATTTTAGATTTTTATCTATTTCGTTAGGTATATGCAATGAGTAGTGTAATATTTTTACCTCTTATTCCTAAGTGCTTTAAAAGCTGTCTTGTAATTCGGATATTCTCTTTGATAGTGATTAATAACCAGTAAGACATCATTAAGTTCTTTAGAACATTTAGAGTGATAATTCTCGTTACTTTGAATGTTAGAAAAAAGAGAACCAATCTGATTCTCTCTCATGCTTAATTAGATGTCACTCTCCACAGTTGACAAAGAGCCAAAAACCCCAGATAGCCTTGAGCTATCCGGGGTTCTTGTTTTCATCGCTAAAATGATATCAACAATTTCATTTTAGTCGATTTTTGGGACTTAGTCTTCTAAATCCATTTCAGAAGCTGCTGATTTCTTCTTCTTGCCAAGAAGAGAGGCAGTTGCCAAGGCAGCTACTCCTAATCCAAGACCAGCAAATTGGTTACTTGCAGTTCCTGTATTTGGAAGTTTTCTACCGTTTGAACGTCCTGGTCCAGCAGGTTGTTGGGCAGGAGCTTGTGAGTGGTTCAATGCACTTGAGATTGAAGCACTGTCAGACAAGCTAGCTGAGGTACTTGCGCTATCGCTCAAGCTTGTGCTTGTTGAAACTGATTCACTTGTGCTGATTGAAGCACTTACGCTGTTGCTCAAGCTTACTGAAGTACTTGCTGAAGTTGAGGCATCACCTGAGTCATTGCTTGTGCTTGTTGAACCTGAACCGCTACCTGAGTTGTTGCTTGCACTGATTGAAGCGGCAGCTGATTGGCTAGCTGATACAGATGCTGAAGTGCTTTGACTTGCAGATACTGATGCGCTAGCTGATTGACTAGCTGAGTCATTGCTTGTGCTTGTTGAACCTGAACCACTACCTGAGTTGTTGCTTGCACTGATTGAGGCAGAAATGCTGTCACTCAAGCTTGCGCTTGTTGAGACTGACTCACTTGCGCTGATTGAAGTAGAAGTACTATCGCTCAATGATACACTTACTGACTTGCTGAGTGAAACTGACTCACTTGCACTTACAGATTCAAGGTAGCTAGGAAGGTTAAACTCTGGTTTAGACTGGCTTTCTGGTTCACCCTTACTATAGCTGAATGAGTTAGATTGTTGTGACGCACTTGTACTCAAGCTGCTTGAAACGCTATTGCTCAAGCTTACTGAAGTACTTGTTGAAACTGAAGTACTACTTGAGTTGTTGCTTGCTGATTCAGATGCACTGATTGAGGCTGATACGCTGTTGCTCAAGCTTGTGCTTGCTG
>NZ_JH378889.1:262775-276159 GCF_000235485.1 Streptococcus sp. oral taxon 058 str. F0407 | reverse complement strand
CCCACCTAACACTACTTCACAAATATTTTTGATAAATCTATATAACAAAGGTTGTCTCATAATGTTACCTTGCTCAGTCACAAAGATGAACTCCTCATCAAAACAGTTACTACGAAAGTACTCGATAATTTCCAAGCAACGTTCACTTAGTACTATCGTCCTTACAGAACCTATTGTTTTCGTTGTCTGTAAGATTCTCTCATCATATCCATGAGCAACATAATCTATAGTATGATCAATTGTTAAAAGATTCGCTTTGAAGTTTACATCTTGATAGCGAACCCCAATAAACTCTGCGAAACGAAGACCAGTTAAAAAGATAAATTCCATTGCCAAAGCATAACGCTTATCTTTATTGTGACTTTCACAATACGATAGAACCTGTCCTAGTTCCTCTCTACTAATGAAATTATCCTTAGCTTTTTGCAACTTCTCGTAGTCCGCTTTCTGCTTCGGAATTACCACCCCTTTAACTGGTGAGTCAGAAATATATCCGACCTTTACAGCATAATCAAAGATACCATTCAAGTAAATTTTTCGATTTTTTCTTGTTGAATTTTGAACATTCAAATTCATTAGATATGTTTGAACTAGCTGAGTGGTGTAATCTGATATTCTCAAATTTCCTACTATTCCCATGAAAAGCTCTAAACTTTTCACCTCACTTCTATAACTAGAAGATTTTATCTCACTGGAACGAATAGTTTTCCATTCTTCCAATAGTTGACTGAAATTCATTTCTTCTAGTTGTTTCTTTTCAACTTCCTCTTTTGTAGGGGCGATTAGAAGTTTTTCAATTTTTAGCGCTAAACGACGTTTTGCTTCTGCTTGAGAAACTCTAGATTTTGATTTTAGAGTCACAGAGACTTGTTTCCACTTTTCCTCTCGTTCATGATAGAATTTCTCATAATAACGGTATTTCCCATTATCCAATTCTTTAAAAAACATTTTTTCTCCTTGTACTTTTAAAGCAAAGGAAAGCTATGTAGCATAGCTTAATTATAACATAACTACATAGCTTCCTCATATTTCTTTTGTTTATACTGCAAAAATTCCTTATAGCCTTCAACATCTATATAGACTCTCTTATGAGAAGGCTTTAAAATGTATCCTTGGAATTTTTCATTTCGTCTCATCTCTGTTAGATCATTATTTAAGGTTTTTAGCGGAATATCAAATAATTCCGTAATCCCTCTCTTACTTTTATATATATTTCCCATAAAATTCTCCTATTTTGATATAATAGAGATGATAAAAGACAACTTCTTTTATTACCTACTTAGCTTGTCAGTTGCTCCGATAAAAGTATCTGACAGGCTTTTTAAGTTGTCATAAAACTCCGTAGTATATTCTTTCACACCATAAGGAGTTTCATGTTTTGTGGTCCGTGAAAATGTCGGAGGGCTGTTAATTTTATAAGTTTCTATAAGCTCACCCTTTGTTGTTGTAATTTCCAAAGGCTTTTCAATTCCTCTGCTAGTCCGATAAATTCTAATACCCTTGGGATACATGTATAGGCGCGCACCTTTTATAATTGCTTTGTTTTGTGAACCCTCATCACCTATCTGTAAATTAGATAGATAAGCAATCAAATAATTCCCAACCTTATCAGCTCTCTTTAACCTCTTGGTCTTTGTAAAACCTTTCCTCCACATCTTAGCAAGGTCATTGTTAGGAATTGTTAGTTCGGAATCGTTCTTTAATAACACATGCAAATGCCACCTTCCACTAGCTTGTGGTTCAATGACCGTAATATAATCAACATTTCCAAACTGATTACGAATGCGTCGAATGAACGCTTTGAAATCCATGTAAACTATAGCCGGATCGGTAACATGGTCTCGATAAGTCAACGTTATCCATAACTGGTTGATACCTCCCGTAAAATTATGAGCTACTAGACGGCGTAGTTTTTTCATAGTCTGTTTAGTAGACTTCAAATTATCGAGTCGTGTACTACTCGAAGTATCCATGTCATGAATTTCTCCCGTCTCCAGATTTACATAACGTTTTCCAGATATTACCTTGATAGTCTGCTCCTGTTGTCCATTCGCAGTTGTCATTTCTATCGTATCACCATACAAGTAGCTCTTAACAAGTTTAGTTGAATCTATTTTATACATATATATTTATACTTATCGTGCTTTTGTTTGACGCTTATCAAGTTAATAGCGTCAAAATTACGATGATTAAATTCAGATTTATTCCATGATTTATTGACAATAGGGACCCTAAGATTATAAAACTGATTGTGTCGGCACGGCGAACAAAGTTCGACCGCACCACCCCAACCAGTCTAATCTATCTTAACCTATAGTCAATAAACTTTCACGGCATAAAGAATTTAACCATCTAAGACCACGGATGTTTCAACTTGAACAACGCCCCTTTAATCGTTCGTTTATCTGATTCATTACATATGATGAATACTAGATAGCGTAACCCATGCTTTACATATAGATCAGCGAGACCATGAAGAGCATATTTGTGCAAATAAAAAATCCAAGTATCCTGTATTCGTAATAGAACTTCTGGGGGTAGCTCTCCAAAAACTTGAAACCGGAAAACTACACACCTAGCTTCAAATTCTCGAATCCCATGGTTATCAATTGCACATATAGGAACTCTTTCATCTGCCACATGCACTCTCTGGATTGACTTACTCCCATCAGCTTGTTCAACTTCCTGCTCCTCATAAATCGGAGATGGCGTATATGCAAACTGATTTACTTGAATGCTCTCTTTCACTAATTCTACCAATACATTTTGCGTAGAAGCTAGAAATCTATTCCAGTTTTTTTGCTTTTCTTCTATCTGGACTTTCCTCCGGTACTCCTGAAGTTTTCTGCTAAAAAGGTGATAAACTTCCTTAATACCTTCAAAAACCTTCGCAGGTATTTCTTCAATAATTGATGGCATATTTGCCTCCTTTAAAGTGCGACAACTTCAATGACTTTTGCAGTTAAACTAAGCTGGTTACGATATTCTCCGTATACAATTGCTTTCTCAATGTCTACAATTTCTACAGATGTCAGCATTGGTTGAAACGAGTCATAATCCTTCATCGTTGCAAGTGGAACTTTTACAGTGAGTTGCTCCCCAATATTATTTTTTTCGTTTGGATAGTCGCTTTCATCAGAAAAGATAAGTACTCCCACTTTTACTCCTTTTTCAATTTCTGAACCAGTCTCACTTTTTTCTGTCCACCTTGTAGAAGAAATATAGCGTAACTCTTTGAGAGAAAGAAACGACTGAGCATTAAACTCAGTAAAATGTGATAAATTTTTAAGTGGCATAATTAAAACCTTCTTTCTAGCTAGACTTAAAAGCAAATCGTCTACTTTTAATCAAATAAACACTGTGACGATTACAGATAACAACATTTAAAATTACCTCCTCAAGTATAAGGAGAAATTTCAGCAAAATTCGGAGGATATTATGATTTTTTTTATTCTCTCTATAATACGGTCATAATGTCTTTTGACAGTCTTGTCACTAAGTCCAACTTCCTTTGCAAGATGAGAGAATGATTTATTCCCAAAAACTACTCCAAACAGAATTTCTCTGTCTTTGTCGCTCAACAAACTCTCAATAGCATCATTTATAATAGCAATTTCTTCTTTTTTAATTAAGAGAGACAATGGGTCATTATAATCTGCTATCGTATCTAATAAAGAACCTTTATCAATAGAACTACTGTCTAAACTACACAGACCGTGCGATCTATCTTTTCTACATAAATTCTCATAAGACTGATTTAATAAATTTTCTACCTTATCCCAATCACCAGATAATTTAGCTTTTTTAATTGCTTCTTCTCTACGTTGTTCTACTTTTGTTAAATCTACCATATGTTGGTACCTCCTGCTGGGATTTACCAACACTACCCAAAGGGGCTCCATAGCCTCTCGTCAGTGGAAACTTACCTTATGTGATTTTAAAAAGAACATAGTAAGATGCATAAAAAAATAGCAGTTATACAAAATCGTATAACTGCTATGCATTTTAATCACTATATATCATAAAAAATTCATAATCATACACCAATTTATGGACTTTCACATATCACTGACTGGTTAACTTACACATGAATATATTATATTCAATCACTGAAAAACATTCTCACTATCAAGCACTAATTCTGAATAAAAAACATCAGGTGTTTGTTTAATAATTTTTAAATGATTTGTTCTTTGTGACTGTGTAAATTTAATTTGTATTCCATGTTTACTATTATAATTAACAAAGTGTGTTTCTGAATTCTCTGCTAAACATTCTAACGTACTTAACTCAGCCATGATTATTCTGATTTTTCTTTTTTCCTCTTGACTATCAACAAATACAAATGAAACTGCTGGGATCATCCCTAGCATGTTAGCTGTATCTTTCAATTTGTTTATGTTGTTCCTATCAAAATCAAACGATTTACTTTCTGTGTCTGGAAAATTCCTTCCCTTTACAGAAATAGCTAATCTTTTCGAATCTCCTCTCCTCCTGACTGCAACAACATCAGCACCGACGTGATCAATAAGAGCAACTGACCAATTATTTAATCCTAAAATATACATTACCAAAGATTCTGAAAAATCACCGAATTGTTTTGGGAAACGAAGATCTCTTTCATCTAAACTACTCATAATTTACCTCGACTCTAACTCCCAGTCCGAGAATGGTTTAGCAATTTTTTTATAAATAGACGCTCCTGAAATACTATCTTTAATATGATGGAAAAATAAAGAAATCACTCCATTTTCACCATAATAAGTAAATTGATCCTTTTTTAAACGAATATAGATAGTTGGGTGTCTTTTCTCATCATAATCTATAGTTATGTTTTGGATATTTTCGAATGAAAATTTTTGAATTTGCGACAATTCAGCGTTCTCTTTTCCAAAATTATGAATGAACGAGATAATAAATTTAGATTCACAAACCGTAATCGAACATACTCTCCCATGAAAATCCGTAAATAATTCAAAATCCTTAAATTCAAATTCTTGAATTATATTATTTCGTAAGTACCATTTTATAATAGCTCTCTCATACTTATTACGAATCTTTAGAGGAGCTTCATTTTTATTTTCTTTAGCTATCATCCAATCAATAAATGTAATATTTTGATCATATGTTCCTTTAGGAAAAGCTGATATGAACTTATGTAAGTCATCTTTTTTTACTGGATTATATTTAATATCTGTGTTTGCTACTGAATAGCCTTGAAGAATTGCTGATACTCGACCACCATCTGAACTCCCATAGTATTCTTCCGTAATTCGTCCTCCACTTACACCATTATAATATCGAAATAAAACTTCTACACGTTCATCATTATTCGTTTGTAAAAAAACATTCAACAAGGCAAAACTCATATTATTTACTTACTTTCTACTTTTTAACTTTCTACTTTTTAACTTTCCACATTGTAACACCATTTTTATAATTATATTCTGCTTTATACCCAGCAGCTTTTATTAATGTTATAGTTCTTTTACATATTGTTTCTACATCTTTTCCAGTATTAAAATAAAGCCAAGTAGGTAATTTATCATATAAAGGCGTATCTCTGAAATATCTAGATTGATAAAAACTATAAAAACTAGCATTAAATACATTTCTAGAGAAAAATTTAGTTCTTCCATCATAGTTATAACTCATTAACTTTTCTGTTCTTTTAAACTTCTCTATAGCATACTTTTTAAAAGCCCTATATAATTGTTCTTTTTGACTGGTACTCATAACTTTAGTTTTATGGTAAACACTATACGATTTTGCAGTTGCAGCAGAATATACTAACATAAGACCACACTCCTTTTGTATTGTTTTTTATCTATTTTAACACAAAATTGTACAGTTTGCTATCCAATATCTTTTTTTTGGATAGTTAATTGTACTTAAAAAATCATATAGAGGATAGTAAAATAGTACAAAAGAGGAAATTACGGATGGAAGCTAATCAATTACAAAAATACATAGCAGAGCGTATACGAGAATGTAGAAAAGAACAGAATCTTAGCCAAGAACAATTATCCAATCAAGCCGGGCTAGGTGTTAAAGCAATACAAAACATCGAGAATATGAAATACGATTTTAAAATACACACACTTGAAAAGGTTGTTACAGCTTTAGGTATGACCGTAGAAGACTTCTTTAATTTCCCGCTTTCAAATAATTCCGTCCCTATGACTACGTTGATTGATAACATCTCAGATTTATCACACACAAAAAAATCAAAAATCATTTCTTTATTCAATGAAATTGTCAAAAACATAGATTAAAAGAGGAACTCTCAATGAATTCCTCTTTTTGTATGCTACTTTAACTTTCCTTTGGTTAGCTTTTTTACTTTATAGATACTAACTATTCTGATTAAAATCTAAAATTTCATATTTTTCAGAGATTACATTTCTATTTTTATCCAAAAAAGTTTGCTTTATCCACCGTCCTCGTATTTCACTTGACACCGAAATGGTTCTATTCATTCCTTTAATTTCCCTAAATAATTCACTTGAAAACTTTGCCTTTACTATGCCAGATAAAGTTTTTATAGAGACATTATTTCGAGCATTGGATGCACTAGATACTATTCCTTCAAAATAGAATTCTTCTGAAAATACTTCCGCATCATCTTGCTTTTGAACTAGAGAATTTAAGTCTTGAATAAATTTATCACTTTGTGCATTAACAATAATAGTGGATAGCTTTTTCTTGTCCTTTTCCAAAGTTACAGTAAGGCCGTTTTCTTTTATGACATTATAAAATTCAACGAAAGATTTTACTATTTTATTATTCTCAAAAATTACATCTGAGTAGACATCCGACGCCTCTTTGTGATTTATAGATTCTGTAAAAACAATAAAGTCATCAAAATAAAGTTCAAATTCATCCTCAAAAAGAGTAACCTCTTCCGGACGAACTATTTCAAAATTTATATTGAATGAACCGGGGGTAAATGGTGTTAGTACAAGTTTCCCATTAGTAAATATATTATGTTCCCTTAAAAATACTTTTGACCCCTCTATAAAATTTTCCATCAAATTTATCGCTTTAGCAACGACATCTAAATCTGCTGAGTGTGAGTTATAAGAATCAACTAGCTTTATTGTTAGTTGTTTATTATTTAAAATATCTGAAAATGTTGTGGCATATTCACTACATAGCGTATTAAAACTTTTTCCACTAATCAAATCCCGCTCAAATTTTGATTCGTCCTCAGGGAAAAACTCACTCGCATTAATGTTATTCTCTAATTCGAAAATTTTAACACCATATTTAACAAAAATATTATTTTCTCTTTTTAGAATGGAAAAATCATCTTCTAAATAAAACTCTTGAAGAAGTGTATTCGTAGAAATATCAGAGAATAGAGTCTTCAAATTCTTAATAGAAAGAGGTTTTACAAAAAATGTATCAAAATCAATTGCATATACAAAATAATATTTATCATCGATCTTCTTAGTAATAAATGACAATGGAATATCATAGTAATCAAAAATATAAAGATATTCTACTGATTCAAAATCAAAAATACTACTCATTTTCTAAACCTCCTTCCTGAGCATCAAGAAAATTCACATCCTGAAACTCCCACAAATTTAAATGTTCTCCTTCTAACAGTCCCACACCATGACTAGGTAAAATATTTATCAACACAGCAACTTTATCTTTAAATTTAGGAAAACGTTTTTTTAGTCTTTCAATTGCTTGCTCTGATGCAAAAAACGATAAAGCTTTGGCCTCACATAATTTTTGGGGCGGAAAATTCAAACCTAAATCTACGTGAGTTTTAAAGTCGTCTTTTTCAGGAACCGCACTATTACATATTCTATAAAACGAACCTTCCACCTCGTTTGCTTCAGATGGCGGACAAGAATCGGGATAATCTTCACCATACTTCAACATATAATTCTCCTTAAAATTAAAACCAACTATTATTATTTTACTCTATGCAAAGTAAGTTTTCAAGTATCTACAAATATTATAGTGAAATAAAAAGAGAGATTCATCTCCCTCTTCGTTATGCTACTTTAACTTTCCTTTGGTTAGTTTTATGGTTAATTTGTGCCTCAATAATGTTAAGAGTACTTAAACTATACTCCAGACACTCTAAGTATGTATCAAAAATCATCTCTTCTAACCTCATTTTCTTCCATCTATTATACCAAAAATAGCATTCCTCGGCTTGTAAAAATATTCTAATACCAATCATTCTCCCTTGACTGCCTTTTTTCAAAGCAGTATAATAACACTTATTGAAATTTTCAGCAAAGGAAAAGAAAATGTTTAGAAAATTAAAATATACCTTTATCGGTCGGCCACTCAAGTCTCTCACAGACGGCGAAGGAGGATTATTAGGGAAAATGCAGGCACTTGCAATGTTATCCAGTGATGCCCTGTCTTCTATTGCCTATGGACCTGAACAAGTCATTCTCGTTTTGGTTAGCCTCTCTCCTCTCGCTATTTGGTGGAGCCTCCCTATCGGTATTTTTGTCCTCTTACTCCTTGCTAGTTTGACCATTTCCTATCGTCAAATCATCCATGCCTATCCTCAAGGTGGAGGGGCTTATATGGTCACTCGGGAAAATCTCTCCCCCGAACTGGGCTTGATTGCAGGAGGCAGTCTCCTTGTTGACTATATGCTGACAGTAGCCGTATCCGTTGCATCTGGAGCCGATGCTATTACTGCGGCCATCCCTGCCCTCCATCCCTACAATCTTCATATCTCTATTTTCCTAGTCTGCCTGCTCATGCTCTTGAATTTAAGAGGTTTAAAAGAATCTGCTAGTTCTCTGATGATTCCCGTCTACCTCTTTATCTTCAGCACCGTCTTTCTCCTGCTTTATGGGTTCTTTCAACTATCTACAGGCTCCCTAAACTATCAGGCGACTTCAACCATTGGGCAAACTGTTCCGAGCCTTTCCATCGTTCTCCTATTGAGAGCCTTTACTAGCGGTTCTGCCTCTCTAACTGGGGTTGAGGCTATTTCAAATGCAGTGCCATTTTTCAAAACTCCAAAAGAAAAGAATGCTGCTCAGACCTTGACCATCATGTCACTAATTCTAGGTTTTCTTTTTGCAGGTATTACCTTCCTAAACTACTGGATGGGCATCACACCTCAACACGGAGAAACCATTCTCTCGCAAATGGCCAGGGGCATTCTGGGAGATTCATTTTTTGGTCATGCTAGCTACTATCTCTTCCAGTTCTCGACAGCCTTGATTCTAGCTGTAGCTGCAAATACTGGCTTTTCAGCCTTTCCTATGCTGGCCTACAATATGGCAAAAAACAAGTACATGCCTCATCTCTTTATGGAAAAAGGGGACCGTCTTGGCTACTCCAATGGTATCTTAACTCTGGCTTTTGGGGCTATGATACTTCTTCTCATTTTTAATGGGAATACTGAACGCTTGATCCCTCTTTATACTATCGGGGTCTTCGTTCCCTTTGCCCTATCTCAGACTGGAATGATTCGTCATTGGAAAAAGGAAAAAGGAGCAAACTTCTTAAAACCTGCCTTTGCTAATATCCTTGGGGCCATCATTTGTTATGCCATTGTTCTTATTTTACTCCTCTTCAGACTAGGTGATATCTGGCCATTCTTCCCAATTATCCTAGTCTTGACCTTCCTATTTTTGTCCATTCACAGCCATTATCAAAAAGTAGCAAAACAACTACGACTTTACGAAGGAATCCAAAAACGCACTTATGACGGCAACCTTGTCCTTGTCCTAGTAGGAAATGTCACTCGGGTAAGCGTAGGAGCGATTAACTACGCTCAAAGTATCGGTGACGAAGTGTTGGCCATGCACATTTCTACTAAAGAAACGGAAGAAAAAGACCAAGAAATTCTTCAGGAATTTGCCGATTACTTCCCAAATATCACTCTGAAAAATATCAACACTAGCTACCGAAACATCATCACCCCTAGCGTCAAGTATGTCAAACGAGTCGCCCAAGAAGCCAAGCAAAAAAACTATACCGTTACAGTCCTCGTCCCACAGTTTATCCCTAACAAGCCTTGGCAAAATATCCTGCACAATCAAATGAGCCTCAAACTAAAATACGCTCTCAGATGGCACGAAGATGTCGTTGTCGCTAGCTACTCCTATCACTTAAAAGAATAAACAAAAACTCAAAATCAGTAACGTATATCTGGTTTTGAGTTTTTCTATATGTGGTCTTTTAAATAAGCATTCTATGAGTTTCAGTTGAAATGGACGATTGCATGGACAATTCACTATGTAAGATAAAAAGAAAAGCCAGTAGACTCGAGTTCCTACTGACTTCTTTGTTGAATTTGTTTGGATTAAGCAGCCAAAACTTTGCGTCCTTTACGACGACGAGCTGCCAATACGCGACGACCGTTTTTAGTTGACATACGGTTACGGAATCCGTGTTTGCGCGCACGACGAAGTTTACTTGGTTGATAAGTACGTTTCACGATGAATACCTCCTCATAGATTTTGTATTCGTTTAGCCGGCTATAAAGTGATCAGTTACTAAACATACTTTACTATTCTATCTGATTCTGCCACTTTTGTCAATAGCTCCAAGCAAATGTTTTCTCGCTTTTCCTATGAAAGCCCTTATCTACGATACTGGCTCAAGAAACGAGTCATCTTTTCTTGGATTTGTGCTAGCTCGTCCACACGTGGGAGGTAAACGATACGGAAATGGTCTGGTTCTTGCCAGTTAAATCCTCGACCATGAACCAAAAGAACCTTTTCCTGTTTCAAGAAATTAAGGACAAACTGCTCATCATCATCGATGCGATACATATTGCGGTCAATTTTAGGGAAGATATAAAGCCCCGCCTTAGGTTTGACTGCTGATAAACCTGGAATATCTTGAATGGCATTGTAGATAAAGTTTCTTTGTTCATAGATACGACCACCAGGAAGGAGCAATTCGTCCACTGACTGGTGACCTCCTAGCGAGGTTTGTACAACTTGCTGAGCCAAAACGTTGGAGCAAAGACGCATATTTGATAGCATATTGAGCCCTTCGATATAGCCTTTAACATGAGTCTTAGGTCCAGACAAGACCATCCAGCCTACACGAAAACCAGCGATACGGTGAGATTTTGACAGACCATTCATGCTGACGCAGAAGACATCTGGAGCCAGACTTGCTACCGGTGTATGCACATGTCCGTCCATCACCATGCGGTCATAAATCTCATCTGCAAAGATGATCAAATCGTTTTGACGCGCAATCTCGATGATCTCCAACAAGAGTTCCTTAGGATAAAGGGCTCCAGTTGGGTTGTTTGGGTTGATAAGGACGATTGCCTTAGTATTGGAAGTGATTTTTGACTTGATGTCGTCAATATCTGGATACCATTCTGCAGCTTCATCACAGATATAGTGAACGGCATTTCCTCCAGCTAGGCTGACAGCAGCTGTCCAGAGAGGATAGTCTGGCATTGGTACCAAGACCTCATCACCATTGTCCAACAACCCCTGCATGGACATGACAATCAACTCACTGACACCATTTCCAAGGTAGATATCATCAATATCCACATTTGGGAATTTCTTCAGTTGGCAATACTGCATGATAGCCTTACGAGCTGAGAAAATCCCTTTAGAATCAGAGTAACCTTCACTATCACGCGCATTCATTATCAAGTCATGGATAACCTCATCTGGCGCTGTAAAACCAAATTCAGCAGGATTTCCTGTATTCAGACGTAAAATCTTTTCTCCGTTTGCTCGCATCCGCATGGCTTCTTCCAAAACAGGACCACGGATATCATAAGCAACATGCTCTAATTTACTAGACTTGTTATATTCTTTCATCTTGTTTCCTCAATTCATCGAGATAGTAACATTATACCACTAGACAGGCCATGCGACAAGTTTCCTGAGAGAGGGGAGTGCAGAAAATAGTAAAACCTTGCTAAAAAGCAAGGAGAGCAGGGTTTATCAACTATATCATTCACAGTTCTATAGATAGTGCTGCTAGGAAAAATCCTACAAGAGTGTAATAGCAAGCATCTAACATCAAAAAAAGGAGAGTAATATTTTGAAAGACCACATTTCCATTTCGAAGCATAGCATAACTCAAAAACAGTTGAAACAGCAAATGAGTTAGAGCTAGGTAGATAAAAATCGGAAAATAAAGGCAAGTAATTCTGACATAAAATAGATAGATAGAATTTGAAGAGACAGAGGGATCAATAAACAACTATAAAATCGTTTCAAAAAAGATTTTTCTGCTTTCCAAATACGTGAGCCATAAGGACACCCCCTCATCTCCGCTCTCTTGCATAGTTCAGTAGAACATAAATAAAGATATAGTGAGGGCGATAACATTTTCGACTAAAATACTTTTTTACTTTACTTCTTTAGTGAAAAGGATTACAATAAAAGTAAGAAAATTTCAGGAGGTTTCATTATGGCACAACGTTACCAAAATGTTATGGTTGCAATTGATGGTTCTAAAGAGGCAGACTTGGCTTTTGTTAAAGGTGTTTACACCGCTCTACGCAATGATTCCAAGCTCACCATTGCCCATGTTATTGACACACGCGCTCTTCAAAGCGTGTCTACCTTTGATGCTGAAGTTTACGAAGAACTCCAAGTCGACGCTGAAAGTTTGATGAAAGAGTACGAAAAACGTGCAAAAGATGCGGGCGTGACGGATATTCACATCGTCATCGAAATGGGAAATCCGAAGACCCTCCTTGCCCGTACCATTCCAGACGCAGAAAATGTTGACCTGATTCTCGTCGGTGCAACAGGACTCAATGCCTTTGAACGCCTCTTGGTTGGCTCTTCATCTGAATACATTCTCCGCCATGCGAAAGTCGACTTGCTGGTCGTGAGAGAACAAGAAAAAACATTATAGGAATACAAAAGGAGCCTAGTAGGCTCCTTTTGTATTCCTATAATATTTGTAGTGGGTAAATCCCCTATGGATATTATGGAGCCTATTTTGTTGTAGAAAAAAGTCCCATAAGATCTATAATGAAAAGCGACCAAACCATCATTAGAAAGAATCATATGGAACCCTTACATTTTATCACAAAATTACTAGACATTAAAGACCCTAATATCCAAATTATAGATGTTGTTAATAGAGATACACACAAGGAAATCATCGCTAAACTGGACTACGATGCCCCATCTTGTCCTGATTGCGAAAATCAAATGAAGAAATATGACTTTCAAAAACCGTCTAAGATCCCTTACCTCGAAACGACTGGTATGCCTACTAGAATTCTTCTGAAAAAGCGTCGTTTCAAGTGCTATCATTGTTCGAAAATGATGGTCGCTGAAACTTCTATCATCAAGAAGAATCATCAAATTCCTTGTATCATCAAGCAAAAAATCGCTCAGAAGCTAATTGAAAAGACTTCTATGACCGATATTGCTCATCAGCT
>NZ_JH378889.1:215894-262765 GCF_000235485.1 Streptococcus sp. oral taxon 058 str. F0407 | reverse complement strand
AAAGACTTCTATGACCGATATTGCTCATCAGCTGTCTATTTCAACTTCAACTGTCATTCGTAAGCTCAATGACTTCCACTTTAAGCATGATTTTTCTCGCCTTCCTGAGATTATATCCTGGGATGAGTATGCCTTCACTAAGAGAAAGATGAGTTTCATTGCACAAGATTTTGAAAAGATCGATATCATCACTGTTCTTGAGGGAAGAACACAAGCTATCATAAGAAATCATTTTCTGCGCTACAATCGAGCTGTTCGCTGTCAGGTGAAAATCATTACTATGGATATGTTTAGTCCCTACTATGACTCAGCTAAACAGCTTTTTCCGTGTGCTAAAATCGTTCTCGATCGCTTTCACATTGTTCAACACTTAAGCCGTGCTATGAGTCGTTTGCGTGTCCAAATCATGAATCAGTTTGAGCGAAAATCCCATGAATATAAAGCCATCAAACGTTACTGGAAGCTCATTCAACAGGATAGTCGTAAATTGAGTGATAAGCGATTTTATCGCCCTACTTTTCGTATGCACTTAACCAATAAAGAAATTTTAGATAAACTATTGAGCTATTCGCAAGACTTGAAACACCACTATAAGCTCTATCAGCTCTTACTTTTTCACTTTCAGAACAAGGACCCTGACAAATTGTTCGGACTCATTAAGGACAATCTAAAGCAGGTTCATCCTCTTTTTCAGACTGTCTTTAAAACATTCCTCAAGGATAAAGAAAAGATTGTCAACGCCCTTCAACTACCCTATTCCAATGCAAAATTGGAAGCAACTAATAATCTCATCAAACTTATCAAGCGCAATGCTTTTGGTTTTCGGAACTTTGAAAACTTCAAAAAACGGATTTTTATCGCTCTGAATATCAAAAAAGAAAGGACGAATTTTGTCCTTTCCCGAGCTTAGCTTTTCTTCAACCCACTACAGTTGACAAAGAGCCCTTTTTTCTTACTTATTTCTCTCTTTATGTCGCTCATAAGCCTTGAGCTGACGCTGCAGTTCCTTTCTGATAGCAGGTTCTGGAGCATATTTTTCGTCCCAGTCATCCGGTTTTAAGATTTTATGTGTAACTGGATCAAAATGGGCTTTGCCATCAGGAAAAACCTTCCCCATGTTTGCCTCATGCACAATATCAAAGATACGTTCTGGATCCACTCCCATCAGGGCAAAACTGCCGTAAGTAAAATACAGTGTATCGATTAAGGCATCAACCTGCCCGATTAGATCTTTTTGGGCGGGCGTTTTTTGCCTCACCTTTTCGGCCGCCTTATCGAGTGCCGCGTGCATGCTTGCAAGCGACTGCTGGAATTCTTCCTCCGAAGAACTTGCTGCGCGGACAAACTCTACTAATTCTTCAATTTTAAAGTCTGCACGGTGGGTTGCCCCCTCAATATCCCAGGCCCGAGGCTCTTCTTGGGTTCGCTCATCCATCATATGGTGGAAGGTCTTGACCTTATTAAAATGATAATCTCGACTGACAAACACTTTTTCTGAAGCCAAAACACCAAAATGTTCGAGCGCCTTGTGGATGCCATCTTGTTGGTTACTTGCTGTAATATGCTTAGCAACTTCTTTGACGCTACTGCTACCATTTCCCATAGCGACTGACATACCGACACCTGCCAACATTTCCAGGTCATTGTCTGAATCACCAAAGGCCATGACTTGGTTGAGATCAAAGCCATATTCTTTCCCGACTCGGCGAATGCCTTCTAGTTTGGAATTTCCTTGGTTGATGATATCTGCTGCAAAAGGATTGCTTCGAGTCAATTTCAAATCTTCAAAATCACTTGCAGCTTTCTCAGATTCTTCAGGAGTCATCAGCATTAACACTTGATAGATTGGCTCATTGATCAAACGAAGTAGGTCGTCTTCCTTTTGAGGGACTGCCTTGCTGACCATCCGATTAAAGGAACGGCTAACGGTTCTTGTTAAGCCAGTTGGAATAAAACGGCTAACCAACTGTGAAAAGGATCCGAGACCAAAGGACATAATTTTTGAACCAACAACAGCATGCTCGGTTCCAAGAGCAATTTCTTTACGCTCCTTTTTAGCATAGGCAATCAATTGACGCAAGCTTGACTTGGCAATCGGGCTAGCAAATAAGACTTTTTCTTTATTAAAGATATATTGTCCGTTATAAGTTATTGCAAAATCCAGGTCTAAATCTTCCATCAATGCCTTGACAAAAAAAGGTCCCCGTCCTGTCGCCACTCCAACAAGCACCCCTTGCTCTTTGACAATCTTAATCGCGTCCTTAGTGGATTTCAAAACACTCTTACGATCGTTGACTAGCGTTCCATCGATATCAAAAAAAACAGCTTTGACTTCCATCCTATCCCATTCTCCCCTTTTGTGTTACAATGATTATACCACATTTCAGAAAGAGTGAGTAAATCATGCCTAAGAAAATCCTTGTTTTACATACAGGTGGAACTATTTCTATGCAAGCAGATGCCACTGGTGCCGTTGTAACTAGTCAGGACAATCCCATGAACCATGTATCCAATCCACTTGAAGGGATTGAAGTTCATGCCCTAGACTTTTTTAACCTACCGAGCCCCCATATCAAACCCAAGCATATGCTTGCACTCTATCATAAGATTAAAGAGGAAGCAGACAACTACGATGGTGTTGTCATCACACATGGGACAGATACGCTAGAGGAAACTGCCTATTTCCTTGATACCATGGAAATCCCGCACATGCCCATCGTTCTAACAGGAGCTATGCGTAGTTCCAACGAACTCGGTAGTGATGGAGTTTATAACTATCTGAGTGCTTTACGAGTTGCCAGCGATGACAAGTCAGCCGACAAAGGGGTTCTGGTCGTCATGAATGATGAAATCCACGCAGCCAAGTATGTTACCAAAACCCATACCACCAACGTCGGTACCTTTCAAACTCCTACTCATGGGCCACTCGGACTCATCATGAAACAAGAAATCCTCTACTTCAAAACAGCCGAACCGCGAGTCCGCTTTGACCTTGAACGCGTACAAGGTCTGGTTCCCATCATCTCCGCTTATGCAGGTATGACCGATGAGCTGATTGATATGCTTGACCTAGATCACCTAGATGGTTTAGTCATTCAAGCTTTTGGAGCTGGTAACGTTCCCAAAGAAACAGCCCAAAAATTAGAAACTCTCCTCCAAAAAGGGATTCCAGTCGCCTTGGTTTCACGTTGCTTTAACGGAATTGCGGAGCCCGTTTATGCCTACCAAGGGGGAGGAGTTCAATTGCAAGAGTCTGGCGTTCTCTTTGTCAAAGAACTCAATGCTCAAAAAGCTCGCCTCAAATTATTGATCGCCATCAACGCGGGACTAAAAGGACAAGAACTTCGTTATTACATGGAAGGTTGAAATAGAAAATCAGGAAATCTTCTCGATTCCCTGATTTTTTCTATTTACGTTTTCGTGTTGAACGACGTTCTGTCAAACCGTGAGGTAGAAGAACTTCACGTTCTTCCAACTCTTCCTTATGCATAATCTTGGTCAACATACGCATACTGATAGCACCAAGGTCGTATAGAGGTTGAGCAATTGTCGTTAAGTTTGGACGAGTGAATCGTGCAATTTGAGAATCATCTGTCGTAATGATTTCAAACTCTTCCGGTACAGAAATACCGTGATCTGCCAAGCCATTTAACACACCCGCAGCCAATTCATCACCTGTCACAACTGCAGCTGTAGCCTGTGAAGAAACCAAGCGCTCTGCCAAGGCATAGCCATCATTATAGCTGTATTTAGATTCAAATACCAAGCCCTCGCTATAAGGGATTCCTGCCTTTTTCAATGCTTCCTTGTAACCAATCAATCGAATTTTGCCGTTGATATCATCAACAAGTGGTCCACTGATAAAGGCAATCTTTTCATTTTCCTGAAGCAAATGAGTTACTGCATCAATCGTTGCTTGTTTGTAGTCAATATTAACACTTGGCAACTGGTGTTCGATATCCACTGTCCCTGCAAGGACAACTGGTGTCCGAGAACGGGAAAATTCTGAACGAATCTTTTCAGTCAAGTGATAGCCCATAAAAATAATTCCGTCAACCTGTTTTGAAAAGAGAGTATTAACTACTGAAACTTCTTTTTCATCGTCTTCATCACTGTTGGCAAGGACGATATTGTACTTATACATCTCTGCAATATCATCAATCCCCTTGGCTAGGGTTGAAAAATAGCCATTGGTGATATTTGGAATCACAACACCAACTGTAGTGGTTTTCTTGCTGGCCAATCCACGCGCTACCGCATTTGGACGGTAGTCAAGACGATCAATCACCTCTAGAACTTTTTTACGAGTATTCTCTTTGACATTCTTATTTCCGTTCACTACACGGCTAACAGTTGCCATGGAAACACCCGCTTCACGAGCAACGTCATAAATCGTTACTGTATCGTCTGTGTTCATTCCGTTTCCTTTCTGTATTGAAAATTTCGCTTTCACGCATCTATTTACTCCATTTTATCACTTATTGTAAACACTTTCAAGTATTTTTTAGAGAAACTTTAAAAAAATTTCATTTGATACTCACATTTTAAAAAAAGGAAGAAACTTTTCTTGATTTTTAAATCAGTTTGCTGTATGATAAGAAAAAAAAGGAGGGAGAGGCTATGGCTTTTACAAATACCCAGAGACGTTCGGCCAGTTTTGGCGTTGTGACCAGCTTGCCTGATGATGTCATTGACTCTTTATGGTTTATTATCGATTATTTTTTGAAAAACGTCTTTGAATTAGAAGAAGAACTCGAATTTCAACTGCTCAATAATGAGGGAACCATCACCTTCCATTTCTCTAGTCAGCATCTGCCGACTAGTATCGACTTTGATTTTAATCATCCCTTCGACCCTCTTTACCCTCCTCGGGTTCTTATTTTAGACATGGACGGGAAAGAAACCATCCTCCTTCCCGAAGAAAATGACCTATTTTAAAAACTCTAGCTTCTCGGCGCAAATAGCTGAGGAACTAGAGTTTTCTTTTTCTAATAAATGGAGCGACTAACAACCAGACCATTAGGTTTTGTATACTCTAAATCAAGGTAATCCTGGTAAGTCCCCGGTACAATGAAACCTTGGGGACTTAATATATCTGTCCCAGCTTTCCCCACGATAGAGTCTGCTAACAGAACACAATTGGTACTGAGAACAAAGTAGGTCTTAAACTCAGATGAGCTAAATTTATAGAGGGTCGCATCTGCTTCCTGTTTCAGTTGGTAGGAGTAGGTATGCTTGACCTCGCCCTCTCTTCTTTTCATCAACTGTGAGCTTGGCTCCCAAGGAATTAACAGGTCTTCTATCTCTGCCAAACGAGCTTGGATAGCTACTTTCTGTTGGTCTGTCAAACTCAAACCATAAGCAAACAAGGTCTTCTGACTTTCTCTCTTACAGAGCTCGATGTATTTTTCCCGATTGGCCTTAAACAAAACACCATCTCCGACCATGCCGAATAAACGCTCCGATTGGGGATCATACGAACCATAGGAAATAACCTTCCCTTGATAACAAATATCCACATGTCCCATAGCGAGGAAGAATGAGGTTTCTGAAGTATGGACAAAAATTTCCAAATCAACCACCTGATCATTTTTTCTTTCTGAACGAACTTCTCCTTCTTGGTTTTCATGATTTGACAACCACTCATTCAGTTTACGCAAGGTGCTGATAGGGATCAGAGCCGTCACAAAGATCGGTAAGGTCATTCGCATTCGCCGCTTCAGCTGGGGATTGCTTTCTATCCTCTCAAAAAAGAAACCATCCCGAAGACTACTGGCTCCTAGCATGAGCAAGTAAAATCCAAGCAAGAGCAATTCAAAATTCGCCGCATCGTGAAAAGGAGAGATGCTATAAAGACCAAATCCTATCATCCATACAGCATCAAAGAGATGATGAAGCCGAGGATGAATGGCATTTTTTCGATAGAGGGACCAGGTCACAAGACTAATGGCGCCCGTAAACAGCTGGTAACTCGCAATGATAAAGACTAGGAGATAGAGGGCAAGCTCTTGCAAAATGATAGAGTCAAATACGAGAGCCGCAACCATCAGCTTAGCCAAGGTTACAAGGATGTTTTCCCTACGTTTTTTATCCTGAAACCAGCGAGTCAACAAGTGCCAAACCGCTGACAAGGAAAAGTAGCCCATCAACAACTGGTACCCCATCCGTGGAACAACTTGTCCAAAACGAATCAAGAGAATCCCTAAAATAATAGCAAGCAGTCCCTCCCCAATACTCTTCCACTTGCTATAGGTCTCGGTAAGTTTAGGCATCGCCTTGCTCCAACTGATTAAGCAAGTGACGAATTGGTTGCTTTAAGATCGGATGGATAAAATGGGGAGCTATTTCTTGCAGAGACTCAAGGACAAAGAGGCGTTCTGCTATATAAGGATGAGGCAAGATGAGCTCGTCTGTATAAATGACCTGGTCCTCCACAAAGAGCAAGTCCAAATCAATCAAACGAGGCCCCCAATGTAGCTCTCGAACCCGTCCCATCTCTGACTCAATGGCTAACAAGGTCTCTAACAAGACTGAAGCTGGGAGCCAGGTTTCTACTTCAATCACCTGATTGGCAAAGCTATCTTGCTCCACACCACCCCAAGGCTCAGTCGTCAAAACACTGGATTCTTTGAGAATACGGATGCCACGAGTTCGTATTTTTTCACGAGCCTGCTTGAGATTAGCAGTCTTGTCGCCCATATTGCTTCCTAGAGCGATAAAGCCCCGTTGCTTGCGACGGTGGAGGGTTACTGAGCAGGTATCAAGTGGCAAGTGTACTGGTGCCCAAGGTTTTTTGAGTTCCAGTTCAATCTCCTGAACGAGAGGATAGGTCTCAAAGGTACGCTCTACTAGTTTGTAGGCTACTGTTTCAATCAAATCCTCAGTGCTTTCCTGAAACCAAGTCGTCCACTGTTGGCAAAGTTCTCCATAGTGGACAGAAGAAGCCAAATCTAACTCAGTCGCTGCCTTGGTCATATCATAGGATAAGTTTGCGGAAATAACAAACTTCTGCCCCAATTCTTTCTCACTTGGAAAGAGGCCGTGATAAGCAAATATTTCCAAATCTTTGATCTTTAGCTGATCCATAACTAATCCTTTCTAGAAAAATCCGCTCATAGCGGATTCTTTTTTACAGTCCCATTAAACGATAAGCCTGATCTCGGAGATCCTTATCCGTCTCAAATACACCACGAGCTACTGTCGTCAAAGTTGCTGTGCCTGGTTTTCTGACGCCACGCATGCTCATACACATATGTTCCGCCTCAATAACAACAAAGGATCCTTTGGCCCCTAGATACTCCATCAAGGCATCAGCCACTTCAATATTCAAACGTTCTTGAATCTGTGGTTTTTTAGAATAGACTTCAACTGTACGCGCTAGCTTGGACAAGCCTGCCACACGACCATCTGGAATGTAGGCAATGTGCGCTCTCCCATAGAAGGGCAAGAAGTGGTGTTCACACATGGTGTGGAAAAAGATATCCTTTTCCACTACCATATTGTCATCAATAATCTCAAAGGATTTTGACAAATGTTCCTCAGCAGTTTGACCAAGACCTGAAAAAATTTCTTGGTACATGCGGGCTACACGAGCAGGTGTTTCCTGCAAACCTTCACGGTTAACATCTTCGCCAACAGCTTCGATAATCATTTTTACAGCTGCTTCAATCTTTTGTGTATCCATTCTCTAGTTATTCCTCTCCATTAGGTAGGCTCTCACCTGGCTCAAGAAATACAAGGAACCCGTGACAATCCTAACTGTTTTTTTCTCTTCATCTTCTTTCAATTTTTGTTCTAAAAATTCTTGCCAATTTTGGTAGTTGAAATTCCTAGACTTGGCAGTCTCTTTCAGCACGTTCTCATCCGTCGCCCGACTATCGTCAAAACAAGTCAGAGTCAGTTGACTATTTGGCACCGTCTCTAGCAAATCCAACATGTCGTCCAAAGCCTTGGTTTTGATACAAGTAAAGAGGATTTCCTTATGATAATCCGCAAAGCGTTCTTGCAAGGTTGCTACCAAAGCCTTGATAGCATGGGGATTATGAGCCCCATCCAAAATCATCATAGGTTCGCTAGACAGAACCTCCAAACGCCCTGGCCATCTGGTTTCTTCCAAGGCTTTAGCAACCAAGGTATTAGCTGGTAAGGCTCGACCATCTTCTTGACAAAAAGTATCAAGTAAAGCTATGGCCATCCCAGCATTCTCAATCTGATGCAAACCAAGCAGACCCGGCTGGAAGCGACCTTGTCTGACAGGGCTTGTATAGTCAAAGACCTCGCCTGTCACCACACTTTCTTGATGACGAACCTGGTAATCTCTCCCATATCGTATTCTCTGCACATCTTTCCCTTCTGCAATGCAGTCAATAACAGCCAAGGCTTCTGGAACAATGTGACCTGTTACCAAGGGAATAACTTGTTTGATAATACCAGCCTTCTGCTCTGCTATGGCCTCTATGGTATCACCAAGTAGCGCTACATGATCCAAGCCAATGGTCGTGATGCCTGTTAAAATTGGCTGACAGACATTGGTACTATCCAGAAGTCCACCCATGCCAACTTCCATGATGGCCACATCAACTTTTTCAGCGGCAAAATAATCATAGGCTAGGGCTGTGATAATCTCAAACTCGGTCGTTCCTTGTAAAACAGCGCCCTTCTCCCCCTCAAGCAAAGACTCATAGTCTGCCATTAGGGCTTCTAGCCTAGCTTCTGGGATGGATTCCCCGTTGATGCTAATCTGGTCTGTGTAATGAATGAGATAAGGCGAGCTAAAGACTCCAACTTTCAACCCCATCTTTTCCAGCATGTTTTTTAGAAAAGTAATGGTAGAACCCTTGCCGTTGGTTCCACCGATGTGGATGACCTTTAGTTTGAGATGAGGATTGCCTCTTAGTGCCAAGAGTTCCACCATTCGCTCCAAACCAAAATGCGGTTGGTCCGTCCGGTAGTTAGCAATCCACTGATTGTTTTGAATTTCGTTCATCTTATTTATATTGTTTTAAATCTAGATTTTCCGCATCATCTGCCAGACGAATGGCTGACGCAATTTCAACTGCCATCCTGTGACTGGCAACATCATGCACTCGAACCACTTCTATACCTTGTCTTGCAGCGATACTAGTTACATGAGCCGAAGCGGTGTCCCGATTGCGGAAACCGACTTCAATCTCAGGATTAACTTCGAAGCCATTTTCTTCTAGGATATTGATGACAAATCGCTTACGCGAAACACCAAGAAAGATTGGATAGCCTTCCTGATGTAGTTTATCCAGGTCACGTAAAAGGAGTAGATTTTCCTTCTTGGTCAGACCAAAGCCAATTCCCGGATCCAACATGACCTTATCTTTTGCAATCCCAGCTTGATTCGCTCTCGCTAGGGCTCTGTCAAAGAAAGCTATCATCAAATCTTCTACTGGTAGTTGTTCAAAGTCAGCTAACTCTTTCTCTGTAAATGCTTGACCAAATCCAAAATGCGGGAATATGAGCGAGCTAGGGTGTTGAGGACGCGCCATGACTGGATTAAACATGATGACTACTTGCGCTCCCGCTTTGGCAACCACCTGAGCCATTTTTTCATCACCCATGAGGCCGGTGATATCATTGACCAGATTGGCACCAGCAGCCAAAGCCGCCTCTGCCACCTGACTCTTCCAAGTATCGACGGAAATAAGGACATCACTTTCCTTGCGAATAGCTTTGATAACTGGAACAACACGCTGGATTTCCTCTTCTATCTCTACATAGCTGCTTCCAGGGCGAGTCGATTCTCCACCGATATCTAGCATGCTTGCTCCTTCAGCTATCAATTTACGAGCTTGCTGGAGAGCCTGATCAACAGCAAAAAACTGCCCACCATCCGAAAAGGAATCTGGGGTTACATTGATAATTCCACAAATGGCTGTTTTTGCCTGACTAGCTTTATTGGACATACGGTCACTCCTCAAGGTTTTTCACCACATTATTTCTCTATTTTACCATAAAAAGAAAAAGATGGATACGCTAGCATTCATCTTTTCCAAGTAAGGAAATGGTTTAGAAAGGCAAGCCTAAATTTCGACTAATCAAAACCAGTAAAGCCAGCAAACAAAAGGCGATACCATTGACAATCATATGAAGCAAGATTGACATCTCTAAACGTTCTGTTTTGTAGGCTGTCCAAGTTAAAACTGTCGACATTCCTCCATAGATAAGGAGAGAAGGCAGATTGGTCGGTGTGTGGAGCAAGGCAAAGACGACTGCACCTACCAGATATCCCAGCTTCTCCTTCCCGCGGAAGATCTTTTTAGGGATAATTCCACGACACAATATTTCCTCACAAATGGGAGCAATCAGAACCAGTAAGAAAAAACTGGAAATCAGCGAACTATTCTGAACCAGATTATTAATAGTTGTTTGGTTGCTGGTCGTAGATTCATTCATCAGACGAAGCAAGGCAGATCCGAATAAATTACTTGTTAAAATAACCAAATAACTCAAAACCAAGCGAGCCAGATCTTTTGCCTTGAAAAAAGAAAGATTGAAGGTCGCAATCTCTGTTTTTCGCGCACTAAAGATAAAAACAGTTAGAATAGCAACCGACAGCAAAGCTACTAAGAGTCCTGACTGGAGGAGCGGGAATTGTCTAGCGGATAAAAGGGCAGATAAAATTAAGGGAAATTGGGATAATACCAGTCCTATTAAAAAAATCAACACCCATATTCCTCTATCCAGAATTTCTTGCCAGATACTTTTTTTCTTCATGATAAACCTCCTTATAATAAAAAGGGGAAGCCCCCTTTCTACATTATACCATTTATAGCGCCATGCTGATATAATTAAGGATAAACAAGGCATCCAAAATCCAAATCATCACGTGCACATCCTTGGCTTGACCTTTGACAACTTTTGTCAAGGTGTATGTCAAGAAACCAACTGCGATCCCTTGTGTGATAGAGTAGCTGAATCCCATAAAGATAGAGGTGAAGAAGGCAGGAACCGCTTCAGCCATATCATCCCAAGGAATATTTTTCAAGTTAGAAAGCATCATGATTCCGACAATAATTAAAATTGGTGCTGTTGCAGCTGTTGGAACAATCGCTAGAAGTGGGCTAAAGAAGCTAGATAGGGCAAAACAGATCGCAACAACTAGGGCTGTCAAACCAGTACGTCCACCAGCACCGATACCCGCCGCAGACTCAACATAGGTCGTAACGTTTGAAGTACCTGCAATGGCACCTACTGAAGTTGCCACCAAGTCAGAGTATAGAGCCTTGTCCAATTTAGCTGACTCATGGTTTTCCCCACTTGTCGCAACGATACCAACTTTTTCACCAGTACCGATAAGCGTACCTATTGTATCAAAAATATCAGTTAGTGAGAAGGCAAGAATAGCCATCAAGGTTTCTGGTAAACGTGAAGTGTTTGATATCAAAGATCCTAAACCTTCTGAACCCAGAGCAGCACCAAACAAAGTTCCTAAATCATTAACCGCTGATGAAAGGTTGTTGCTAGCAAAGTCAATCCCTGATAAATTCACAACACCAACAGCAATGGCAAGAACAGTCGTTGTAAGGATAGAAAGAATGATTCCACCTTTAATTCCTTTAACAACAAAGAAGATAGTAATAGCCAGACCTGCAAGAGCCACCAATACTGCTGGAGTATTGAAGTCTACCAAGCCTGGAACGGCTGCTGAGTTTGCAGTAATTGCAGCTTGAGCCTTATCTGCTCCTTCACCTGCTACAGTATAAGTACCTGGATCAATCGAGAATTTCAAGAGACCAGCATTCTTAATCCCTACATAGGCAAGGAAAACACCAATACCAGCTGAAATAGCTGAACGGAGCGTTGTAGGAATAGATTCGATGATCATTTTACGAACATTTGTCAAGGTAATGATCAGTGAGATAATTCCACAAATGAAGACCATACCAAGAGCTTCTTTCCAAGTATAGCCCATCCCAAATACAACTGTAAAGGTAAAGAAGGCGTTCAATCCCATACCTGGTGCTTGTGCATACGGCAAATTAGCATAGAAAGCCATCATCAAGGTACCGACTACAGAACCGATAATCGTTGCCAAGAACACACCTTGAACAGGCATACCCGTTTGGGAAAGCATTTGAGGGTTTACAAAGAGAATATAACTCATTGCAAAGAATGTTGTTAAACCAGCAAGCACCTCTGTACGGACATCTGTCCCGTGCTCTTTTAGTTTAAATAGTTTGTCCATTATAAATCTCCTTTTGTTTTTTACGAACAATATGAGTATTATATCATTTATTATTCACCTTTTCAATATGTTTGTTTGATTTATTTAACAAAATGAAATGTTTATTTTTTGTTTTGAGTCTGTTTTTCTTCTTTCTTTTTGATATAATAGTAGACATCTTATCTGGAATGTACTAGGAAGGTTTATATGACTAAAAAAATTATCGCAGTTGATTTGGACGGAACCCTGCTCAACTCAGAGAGTAAGATTTCAGATTTTACTCGAAACACAATTAAACGAATTGCTGAAAAAGGCCACCATGTCATCATCACTACTGGGCGCCCTTACCGTATGGCAAAAGAATTTTATCAGGAACTAGAGTTGCACACACCTATGATCAACTTCAACGGTTCCCTTACCCATCTACCAGGGAAGGCTTGGGCGCATGAAAAGTGCTTGACCTTAGACAAAAAATACCTCTTAGATATGGTCAAACGCAAAGAGGATATCCAAGCCGACTTTATTGCAGGAGAATACCGCAAGAAATTTTATATCACGGCTCCTAATGAAGAAATTGCCAATCCCAAACTATTTGGTGTAGAAAATTTCCAACCAGAAAATCAATTCAAATCCGAATTGGTAACCAAGGACCCTAACTGTATCCTCTTGCAAACAAGAGTTGAGGACAAATACGCTCTCGCAGACGAGATGAATCGTTTTTACCAACACCAACTAGCAATCAATACCTGGGGAGGCCCCCTCAACATTCTCGAATGTACTCCAAAAGGGGTCAACAAGGCCTTTGCTTTAGAGTATTTGCTCAATGTTATGAACCGAGACAGACAAGATTTGATTGCCTTTGGAGATGAACATAATGACACCGAAATGCTGGCTTTTGCAGGCAAGGGTTATGCTATGAAAAATGCCAATCCCGATTTGCTATCATATGCTGATGAGCAACTCTCTCTGACAAATGATGAAGATGGTGTTGCCCATGCCCTACAAGATTTGTTCCTATAATACTCAAAAAGTTAGCTTGTGCTAGCTTTTTTGATTTTCACAATTTTTCAATTAATCGGCCTGTTTTCATTTTTTTATATTAAATTACTCCCTTATCTTTTTATACATTCCTACAAAAGTATTTATATATTAACATTTTGTAAGCGAGTTTTCATCGAAAACCAATACATATTTATAAGAAATGGTTGCTTTTTGTTTGAAAACGGTTTATACTTAATGGTAGCCTTAAAGTTTTCTTAAAAACTAAGAGTCAAACATTTTAAAAGGAGGAATGACAATAATGAGTATCGGAATCATTATTGCAAGCCACGGCGAATTTGCTGCAGGTATTCATCAGTCCGGATCTATGATCTTTGGTGAACAAGAAAAGGTTCAAGTTGTAACCTTTATGCCAAATGAAGGTCCAGATGATCTTTACGCTAAATTCAACAACGCTGTGGCTGCATTTGACGCAGAAGATGAGGTTCTAGTATTGGCTGACCTTTGGAGTGGATCTCCATTCAACCAAGCTAGTCGCGTGATGGGAGAGAATCCAGAACGTAAATTTGCCATCATCACAGGACTGAACTTGCCGATGTTGATCCAAGCCTACACAGAGCGCCTGATGGACGCGAATGCAGGTGTGGATAAAGTCGCTGCGAACATCATTAAAGAAGCCAAAGATGGCATCAAGGCTCTTCCAGAAGAGCTTAACCCAGTTGAGGAAGTTGCAACTGCTGCAACTGCTCCAGTTGCCCAAGCCGCGATCCCAGAAGGAACAGTTATCGGAGACGGTAAATTGAAAATCAACCTTGCTCGTCTAGACACTCGTCTCCTTCACGGTCAGGTTGCAACCGCTTGGACTCCAGATTCAAAAGCAGACCGTATCATCGTTGCTTCAGACAATGTTGCAAATGATGAGTTGCGTAAAGAATTGATCAAACAAGCAGCTCCTAACGGAGTAAAAGCCAACGTTGTACCAATCCAAAAATTGATCGACGTTGCAAAAGACCCACGTTTCGGTGACACTCATGCCCTTATCTTGTTTGAAACTCCACAAGATGCACTTCGTGCAATCGAAGGTGGCGTGCCAATCAAGACTCTTAACGTTGGTTCTATGGCTCACTCAACAGGTAAAACAATGATTAACAACGTTTTGTCTATGGACAAAGATGATGTTGCAACATTTGAAAAAATGCGCGACCTCGGTGTTGAATTTGACGTACGTAAAGTACCAAACGACACGAAAAAAGACTTGTTTGACTTGATTAACAAAGCGAACGTTCAATAATTAGAATCTTCTTCTCTCGAACTCTTGGAAGAAAGATTTTACACTTTATTATAATTAAATAGAAAAGGAATAAAACCATGTCAGATATTTCAATCATTTCTGCTATCTTGGTTGTAGTTGTTGCCTTCCTTGCAGGTCTTGAAGGTATCCTCGACCAATTCCAATTCCATCAACCAATCGTCGCATGTACCCTTATCGGACTTGCAACTGGTAACCTCGAAGCAGGTGTTATGCTTGGTGGATCTCTTCAAATGATCGCCCTTGGTTGGGCAAACATCGGAGCTGCCGTAGCTCCTGACGCTGCTCTTGCATCTGTTGCCGCAGCAATCATCTTGATCAAAGGTGGTAACTTTACTACTGAAGGTATCGCCGTTGCAACAGCAACAGCTATCCCTCTTGCCGTAGCTGGACTTTTCTTGACTATGATTGTTCGTACAATCTCAGTTGGTTTGGTTCACACTGCAGATGCTGCCGCTAAAGACGGAAACATTGCAGCTGTTGAACGTGCTCACTTTATCGCACTTCTTCTTCAAGGTCTTCGTATTGCAATCCCTGCAGCCTTCCTTATCGCTATCCCAGCTTCTGCCGTTCAAGATGCTCTTAAATTGATGCCAGAATGGTTGAATGGTGGTATGGCTGTTGGTGGTGCTATGGTCGTTGCCGTTGGTTACGCTATGGTTATCAACATGATGGCAACTCGTGAAGTATGGCCATTCTTCGCTATCGGTTTCGCTCTTGCAGCAATTTCTCAATTGACTTTGATTGCCCTTGGTGTCATCGGTGTTGCTCTTGCCTTCATCTACCTTAACCTTTCAAAACAAGGTGGAAACGGTGGCGGCGGAGCTGCGACTTCTAACGACCCAATCGGTGATATCCTAGAAGACTACTAGAAAGGGGAACAATCATGGCTGAAAAAATTCAATTATCAAAATCAGATCGTCAAAAAGTTTGGTGGCGTTCACAATTCCTTCAAGGTTCTTGGAACTATGAACGTATGCAAAACTTGGGTTGGGCTTACTCACTAATCCCAGCTATCAAAAAATTGTACACTAAAAAAGAAGACCAAGCGGCTGCTCTTGAGCGTCACCTTGAGTTCTTCAACACTCACCCATACGTCGCTGCTCCAATCATGGGAGTTACTCTTGCACTTGAAGAAGAACGCGCTAACGGTGTTGAAATCGACGACGCGGCTATCCAAGGGGTTAAGATCGGTATGATGGGACCTCTTGCTGGTATCGGTGACCCAGTATTCTGGTTTACAGTTCGTCCTATCCTTGGAGCCCTTGGTGCATCACTCGCTGCATCTGGTAACATTGTTGGTCCCCTTCTCTTCTTCTTTGGCTGGAATGCTATCCGTATGGCCTTCCTATGGTATACACAAGAGTTCGGTTACAAAGCTGGATCTGAAATCACTAAAGACATGTCTGGTGGTATCTTGAAAGACATCACTAAAGGAGCGTCTATCCTTGGTATGTTCATCCTTGCCGTTCTTGTACAACGTTGGGTGTCTATTAACTTTACTGTTAACCTTCCAGGTAAACAATTGGCTGAAGGTGCCTACATCAACTTCCCAGAAGGACCTGTATCAGGTGCTGAATTGAAAGGTATCCTTGGTCAAGCACTTGGTGGATTGAGCTTAGACAAGATTCAACCTCAAACTCTTCAAGGCCAGTTGAACTCATTGATTCCAGGATTGATGGGACTTCTCCTTACTTTCCTCTGCATGTGGTTGCTTAAGAAAAAAGTATCACCAATCACAATCATCCTTGCCCTCTTTGCAGTAGGTATCGCAGCTCGTTACTTCGGTATCATGTAATCCAAGCCATCGAGAATATAAATAAAAAAGAATCAGGATTAAATCCTGATTCTTTTTATGTATCAACTTTTTCTTCTAGTCAAATAATGCAAGCCCCCAATCACCACTGCTAGGATGGCTACATAGACGACTTGAGTAGCTTCTAAAGGCACAAAAGCTCCTCGAATGATAAAGGTATTGGCAAGCACTCCTACAAGGCCTGCAAAGCTCAAAAACGCGAGCAAGACTAGCTTGTATCGATTAAAAGGCAGGCTGACCTTGGTAACTAGACACAGACCATTGACCAAAGCAAGGAGGAAGCAAATAAATTTGACCTGACCTGGGACAGTGATAAAGAAATTGGTCAAAAGAACACTAGCAACCAGAATACCCCCACCAATCGCAGCGTTGGTTAGGATATCTCTCATAAAATGTGTGCTGACCTTTTCTTTATTGGACTCAAAAGTTAGGAAGAAGGATGGAATCCCAATTGTAATGGCTGAAATGATTGTAAACTGAATGGGGATAAAGGCAAACTCCAAACCAAAGATCACACTTAGAATCGCAAATACAATGGAGAAGAAAGTCTTTGTTAGAAAGAGGGAGGCTACTTTTTGGATGTTATTGATAACCCGGCGGCCTTCCATCAAGATATCATAAAATACTGCAAAATCATCAGTGAGAAAGACGATGTTGGAGACACTTTTGGCTGCGCTAGTAGCACCATTCATGGCAAAACTAATATCTGCTTTCTTGAGAGCCAGAACATCATTGACCCCATCACCACTCATAGCCACTGTTTTACCCGCATTTTGCAAAACGGTCACCATCTTTTCTTTCTGTTCAGGTGTTACCCGACCAAAGATGTCGTGTTCCAAGACCACTCTTTCAAAGTCATCATCGCTCACCTTGGTCATATCAATCGCTCGCGCTGATTCTTTAAATCCTGCCTTACGAGCCACCCCATATACAGCCACATGATTATCCCCACTGATAATCTTTACTTCAACACCTTGAGATTCGAAATAGTCAAAGGTTTCCTTGGTATTATCCTTGATCTCATCCGACAAAACGACATGCCCTAGTAATTCCATATCGGCTGGGCTTGTAATCTGGTCCTTGCTATGAGCAAGCGATAAGATTCGAAAACCTTGCTGTTTTAGATGTTCATAGTAAGGATCCATCGCTTGGGTAAAGCCTAGAAACTCATAGGCTCCGAAAAAGTATGTCCCACCGTCTTTTACTTGGACAAAGGAATATTTGTTTTTACTTGAAAAGGCACCCACCTCTTGAACGTCCCACTTTTTCTCACAGGTTAAGTAAGTCTTCAGAGCTCGCGACGTCGCATTTTCATCCTCAAAATAAGCCAGATAAGAAGACAGTTTCTCTGCTAAATTAGCATCTATTTCTTGGACCTTCATATTACCAGTCGTGATGGTTCCTGTCTTATCAAAACAAAGAACATCTACACGCGCCAAGGTCTCCACACAGTATAGCTCCTGCACCAGAACCTTCTTTTTAGCCAGCTTCATGGTTGCTACCGCCAGAGACACACTGACCAGGAGAATCAATCCCTCTGGAATCATGCCGACCAAGGCACCAGAACTTCCCAAGACAATCTCAACATAAGTCCGCCCTAGACTAAAACCTCTGACATAGAGCAGAATGGCAACTGGCACCAGCAAGATAGAGACGATTTTTAAAATCTTATCCATGTAATCGCGCAGTTGAGAAGGGTATTTTTTGAATTCCTTGCTGGATTTTGCAAGTTTATTGATATAGCTGTCAGGACCCACAGCCGTAGCATGGACTAGACAAGTACCGCTGACGACATTGCTTCCGCTCATCAGCTTGTCACCAACTGTTTTAAGGACAGAATCACTCTCACCCGTCAGCAAGGACTCATCCACCTCAACATTCCCTTCAAGTACTTCTGCATCTACGGGGACCTGGTCACCCAGATTGAGATGCAGATACTCGCCTATAACAATGTCCTCTGGATCAATCTCTACCGTTTGACCATCTCGATTGACCCTATACTCACTCTTACCAAGTAAACTTAGCTTTTCCAGAGCATTTTTTGAGCGCACTTCTTGGAAGATCCCGATGGCTGTATTGATAGCAATCACACCTAAAAAGAGCATATTTTCAAATCGCAAGGTTGTGGCTACCAAGACTGCCAGAGCCAAGTTCATGGCATTAAAGAAGGTAAAGATATTTGAAATGACGATTTCCTTGGTTGTTTTATAAGGTTTAATGTCACTGATGTTTCGTTGACGACCCTTGATGTCTTGACTACTTAAATACTTCATTTCTACTCCGATATCCTTTTGTACTACTATAGTAACACATATCCTTTTCTCTGTCACTTAAAGACTCAAAATAAGAAGAACTCCCTTGGGAGGCATCATCTATCGCCACTTTAAGAAGAACTTAAAAAGAGGCTAGGATTTCCCTAACCTCTTTTCTTTATACTTTATTCTGCCAAGGCACCCATTGGATCCCATGGTACTAACACGATTGGTTCTGCTTCATAGGCCGCTTGTTCTTCTGTTGTCAGCAATTCTTTGCGAACAACGATTTGGTAGGTGTATTCGTCCATCCAAGCATCTGAGGCAACAAAGTAACCATCTGCGCCGACCTTGTCTCCCCAAGAGTTCTCAACCTTCCACTTGGTTGACTTGCCATTTTCGTCCAAGTCTACACCTGTCAAGACCATGGCGTGGGTCATCAAGCTTTCGCTGTAGTCCAAGCGTCCAGCCTTGTCTTGAGTGAGTTGAATATCCATGCTTGATTTAAAGTCATAAACATCTGTCGCAAGGATTCCAGCTTTACGGTTGCTGAGCTGGCCGACATCTGAACCAAACCAAACAGTCTCTCCTGTTTGCATTTGGACAATCGCCAATTCTTTCAAGCGTTCCATAGGAACGTTGATATAACGAACTGCACGGCTACCAGCGACATTCCCCAACATCTCAACTGTGTAAGATTTACCGTAAGGCTTGTCTGCAGTTGGGGCGTTGATAACAGAAACATAATCTTCTAAAGGCAGATTGACATATTTCTTGTAAAACTCTTGTGGTGTGATACCTTTTTCGCTTTGGTAGTTATCATCCTTATCACGATAAGCAAAGTCAAACTTACGTGGTGGAAGACCCAAAGACATAGCAAGAAAATTAAAGATTTCTTGCAAGAGGTCTTCTTTCTTAGCTTGAACAGTTGCTTGGTCTGCACCAGAAGCTAATAGGTCGCGCAAGATTTGAGCATCTTGACGAAGCAATTTGTTCAGAATGGCATTGAGCTCACGGCTATTGCTAGATGAAACAGACTCTGGATAAACAGACTTAGGAACGACACCGTATTTCTCAAAGAGAGCTACTACCATATCCCACTGACCCCCATCTTGTTGTGGTGTTTGGAGTAGGAAGCTAACCTTGCGGCTCGTCAATTCTTGATCTGCAGTCGCAATAACTTGCTCCAAGAACCAGTTGGATTTTTCATACTTGTCCCAGAAGAAGGTGTGGGCTTGTGATAATTCAAAGTTTTCGAGCTTGTATTGAGAGATGAGTTTGTGACGGAAGGTGTTGAGAGCTGCAAACATCCAGCAACGACCAGACGCTTTCTGGTTGGTCACCTTGTCCTTGGTCAAATCCAATGAGAAAACAGGTGTATTGTCTACATGGCTTTGACGACGCTCTAAGGCTGCAAAAATTCCGTTGTGACTGGCAGCATTTTCAATCGCTTGGTATTTTACATTTGCTTCATAGTTGGCAAATAGTTTATCAGTAAATGATTCTTGAATCGCGTTCATAGATTCCTCCTTTTATTCTACAGTCTATTATAACTCTTTTCACAAAGGAAGCAACTGAAAAATGAAAAAGCAAGCCAAATAGACTCGCCTTTTTCATGTCATGGACACTATTTCACACTAGCAAAAAGCAATTCGAGCTCTTCTTGACTGACGCGACGCCACTCACCCCGTTTCAAATTCTCATCCAAAACTAGAGTCCCCATAGTCAAACGTTGCAGGTCCACCACTTCCTTACCACAGTAGGCCACCATGCGTTTGACCTGATGAAATTTCCCTTCCGCAATGGTCACCCGAACCTTACTCTCATCCTTACCTGAATCCACTGACAGAATCTCCAGTTTGGCCGGCTGGCAGGTAAAGTCCTTAAGCGGAATGCCCTTAGAAAATGTTTCCACATCTTCTTGGGTCATGATTCCCTTGACCTGAGCTAGATAAGTTTTATCCACATGACGCTTGGGCGAAAGAAGAGCATGGGCAAGCTGACCATCATTAGTCAAGAGCAGAAGACCATGCGTATCAATATCCAAGCGCCCTACTGGGAAAACTTCCTTGGTCCGAGCAATATCATCCAACAAGTCCAACACCGTTCTGTGTATAGAATCCTCAGTCGCTGAAATGACTCCTTGGGGCTTGTTCATCATGTAGTAGACAAACTCCTCGTACTCTAGCACTTGACCATCAAAGTGAATCTCATCTCTTTCCTCATTGATCTGGAGTTTAGCTGATTTTTCTTTTTTACCATTTACCGTCACCCGCCCAGCCTTGAGCAAGTTTTTGACCTCTGTTCGACTCCCTACAGCGCAGGCAACTAAAAATTTATCTAATCTCATAGAACTATTATATCATACTCAAAAGGAGGCTGGCTCAATGACCAACCTCCTTTTCTTTTCAGATTTAAGGAACTAACTTCCTCGTCTCCAGAAAATAGCTAAGACAACCATAGCACCCAAAACAGCTGGAACAATAGCTATCCCCGATAGGTTTGGTCCCCAAGTTCCAAAAAGTAGGTGACCCAAAGAAGCACCAATCCAGCCAAGGAACATCTTCCCAAAGCATCCCATGCTCTCTCCACGATTGGTCAAAGCACCTGCCAAGAGTCCCACTAGGAGACCAACAAACATACTTCCAAGCATAGCTTCTCCTTAAATAGCCCAATCTCCATTGCGGAAGAGAGGTACGCGCGTTCCATCCTCACGGATACCATCGATATCCATTTGATTCGAACCAATCATAAAGTCCACGTGAACATCTGAACGGTTCAGTCCCGCAGCTTCAAGCTCTTCTTCGCTCATCTCTGCCCCACCAACAACGCTGGTCGCATAGGCTGCACCGATAGCCAAGTGATTTGAAGCATTTTCATCAAAAAGGGTGTTGAAGAAGGTAATGCCTGATTGAGAAATTGGACTCGGATCTGGTACCAAGGCACATTCACCCAAGGCACGCGCGCCCGCATTTTCAAAGACAAGGTCTTTCATGACCTGATCACCCTTCTCAGCTGAAATATCCACGATTTGACCATCCTTGAAGGTTACTTTAATCCCTTCGATGATATTGCCATTGTAGCTAAGTGGTTTTGTAGAGGTTACATAGCCATCTGCACGACGGAAGTCAGGAGCCGTAAAGACTTCTTCTGTCGGCATATTTGGCAAGAATCCTTCTCCCTGTGCATTGATAGCACCAGCTGATTCCCAAACGTGATTCTTAGGCAAACCAAGTGTCAAATCTGTTCCTGGCGCCATATAGTGAAGGGCTGAAAATTGTTCTCTATTGAGCATTTCTGCCTTGCTCTTAAGGATAGCAGCATGCTCTTCCCAAGCCTTAACTGGGTCTTCTTCGTAGACACGGCAAGTCTTGAAGATTTGGTCCCAAAGGAGGTCGACTGCTTCTTCGTCGCTCGCAGCATTTGGGAAGACTTTCTTAGCCCACTCAAGTCCAGCAGCGGCTGCCACCGTCCAGCTAACCTTGTTGGATTGAGTTGCGATACGCATTGGCTTCATGGCAAGTCCCATAGCTTTGGCAGAAGCTGAAAGTTTGTCAGCATCAACTCCGTTCAAGGCACCTGGATCAGAGGAACGAACTCCAAGACGGCTAGCCTTGTTCTCCAAAAGATAGTTCATCTCCGCAATCTTGTATTCTGGCACATTGTCCAAACGCTCCATCGGCGCGTGAAGGAATTTCTCGCGATTGATAACATCATCTGTCCACTGAACGATGACTTCATCTGCTCCAAGTGCATAGGCTTCTTTGACGATTAAGTGAGCCAACTCGCGTTGCTCCACATCGATAGAAAGGGCCAAAGTGTGACCAGCTTGCACATTAATTCCGTTCGCAACCAATAATTTCGCATATTTTTCTAGATTTTCTTTAAAATTTGGTAAAACCATTCTTTTCTTCCTTTTCTATTTTTCTTTCAAAGCAGAAAGTAATCCTGCTAAAGCAATGGCGCCCGACAAGAGCGCTGTTGATAGGATAATTGTTTCATCTGCCAGCTCTAACTGATAGTCAAAGACCTTTTCAGCAGGTTTGTCTTCCGCAAAAATTCTGAGTTTCATTTTACTTTTCCTCATCTCCTTTAAAACAACTCATCAAACAAACTCAACTGGTTATCCTCTGGCATATTGCCGAGAATCCCCATTTCATCCATCTTTTCAACCAAGGTTGAGGAAAGTCCGCCACGTTTTCGGAGTTCCGTTTTAGAGAGGAATTCTCCCTCTTGGCGCGCTCGAACTAACTGCTTGGCAACGTTCTCTCCCAGACCATCCATAGCCACAAATGGTGGGATAAGGGTGTCGCCATCGATGAGGAATTCGGTCGCATCACTACGGTAGAGATCGAGTTTGCCAAACTTGAAGCCACGTTCCCACATCTCATTGACGATTTCAAGAGTTGTATAGAGATCAATTTCCACATTAGATGCCTCATTGTTCTTCCGTTTTTCAGCAATTTCTGCCATTCTGCGCTTGATAACATCCAAGCCCGCACCCATGGTCTTGATATCAAAGGCCTTGGCGCGGATTGAGAAGTAAGCACAGTAGTAATAAATCGGATGGTGAACCTTGAAGTAGGCTACGCGAAGTGCCATCATAACGTAGGCTGCCGCATGGGCTTTAGGGAACATGTACTTGATTTTTCCACAGGACTCGATATACCACTCAGGCACCTTATTGGCCTTCATGGCTTCAATGTAACCGTTGCGTTCCTCTTCGGAAATCTTAAGCCACAAGCCCTTACGTACCCGTTCCATGATGGTAAAGGCCATCTTTGGTTCGAGACCCGCGTGCATGAGGTAAACCATGATGTCGTCCCGACAACCGATAACGGTTGATAGGTCCGCAATCCCTTGCTTAATCAAATCCTGGGCATTTCCCAACCAGACATCAGTACCGTGGGACAGACCTGAGAGCTGAAGCAATTCCGCAAAAGTTGTCGGATGGGTTTCATCGACCATCCCACGTACGAAGTTAGTTCCAAACTCTGGAATTCCCAGCATACCTGTCGCCGTTCCGATTTGCTCAGGTGTCACTCCTAGCACATCCGTACCAGAAAAGAGGGCCATCACGCCTTCATCATCCATAGGGATTTCATTGGGGTCAATACCAGACAAGTCCTGAAGTTTCCGAATCATAGTCGGATCATCATGCCCCAGTACATCAAGTTTGAGGACGTTCTCATCGATATCGTGGAAGTTAAAGTGAGTGGTCTGCCATTCAGCCGTCACGTCATCTGCTGGATACTGGACAGGCGTAAAATCATAGACATCCATGTAGTTCGGAATAACAACGATTCCCCCCGGGTGTTGTCCTGTTGTCCGTTTGACACCAGCAGCACCTTGAGCGAGGCGTTCCACCTCTGCATCACGATAAAACTTGCCATAGTCACGCTCGTAACCCTTGACAAAGCCATAGGCCGTCTTAGCAGCCACCGTACCAACCGTTCCTGCACGGAAGGCATATTCCTCACCAAAGATATCACGGACATCCAAGTGGGCGCTAGGTTGGTCTTCTCCCGAGAAGTTCAAGTCAATATCGGGAACCTTGTCTCCATCAAAACCAAGGAAGGTCTCGAAAGGAATATCCTGACCATTTTTGCTGAGTTTGTGACCGCAATTTGGACAGTCTTTATTTGGCATATCAAAACCTGAACCGTAAGATCCATCGGTGATAAACTCACTGTACTGACACTGACCACAGACATAGTGAGGAGAGAGCGGATTGACCTCTGTAATCCCGATCATGGTCGCAACAAAACTGGAGCCAACAGATCCACGAGAACCAACCAAGTAACCCCGTTCATTGGAACGTTGTACCAGCATCTGGGAAGCCAGGTAAATCACGGCAAATCCATTCCCCAGAATGGAAGTTAATTCTTTTTCAATCCGCAAATCAACAATATCTGGCAGCGGATTTCCATAAATCTCAAAGGCCTTCTTATAGGTCAACTCAGCGACCGTTTCTTCAGCCTTATCGATAAAAGGCGTGTACAAGTCACCCTTAACGACCTCAACAGGTTCAAAGATATCTGCCAAGGCATTGGTGT
This sequence comes from Streptococcus sp. oral taxon 058 str. F0407, assembly GCF_000235485.1. Taxonomy (GTDB): domain Bacteria; phylum Bacillota; class Bacilli; order Lactobacillales; family Streptococcaceae; genus Streptococcus. Next base: position 238,140 of record NZ_JH378889.1, on the reverse strand, counting down.
TTTCAATGACTAGTTTGCGTGCTAAATCTTCACCCAAGAAGGCAAATTCATCCAACATCTCATTAGTCGTTCGAAAATGAGCCTTTGGAAGTGGTGCTGGTTGGGCATGTTCACCGTGACCGATGGTTCGGTTAATCATAGCTCCTTGCCCCAAACTACGGACGATAATTTCACGGTAAATCTCTTCTTCCGGTTCGATATAGTGGACATTTCCCGTAGCCAGAACAGGCTTGCCAAGACGGTTTCCGACCTCTATCAAACTCTTGATAATGGTCTGGAGTTCTTCCATATCCTTGACCTGCTCCTTGGCAATCAAGGGAGCATAGATGGCAGGTGGCATGACCTCAATAAAGTCATAATACTTAGCCACCTCAACCGCCGCATCCACACCTTGGGAAACGACCGCATCAAAAACTTCACCCTCTGAACAGGCTGATCCTAAGATCAAGCCCTCCCGATGAGCATCTAGAACCGTTCTCGGGATCCGTGGCACCCCTTCAAAGTACTTGGTATTAGACAAAGAAACCAGCTTAAAGATATTTTTTAGACCAACTTGATTCTTGACATAGATGGTAGCATGCTTGATCCGAGCTTTTTTATAAGAATCTGGACTGATCAGATCAATATTTAACCTAGCCAGATCAGTCACACCATGTTTTTCTGCTACCTCTTTGATAAAGATAAAGAGCAGACGACCAGTAGCTTCCGCATCGTAGTTGGCCATGTGGTGATGTTCCAAAGCCACACCAAAACGCTTGGTTAAAGGCCCCAAACCATGACGCTTATACTCCGGGTAGAGGTTTCTGGCAAACTCTAGCGTATCGATAACTGGCTGGCTAATCTTAGGCAGACCGTGACGCTCATAGTTGGCATTCATAAAGCCAACGTCAAAGGTGGCATTGTGGGCGACTAGGACCGTATCCTTGCAGAATTCTTGGAATTCGATCAGAACTTGTTCCAGTGGTTTGGCATTTTTGACATGGTCATCTGTAATTCCAGTCAACTCAGTAGTAAAAGCTGACAAGGGATGCCCAGGATTGATAAACTCATCAAATTCAGCAATGACATTCCCCTTGTACATCTTAGATGCCGCAACCTGAATCAGGTCATTATAGATAGCTGAAAGCCCCGTCGTTTCCACGTCAAAGACCACGTAGGTCGCTTCAGATAGATCCATCTCAACTTCGTTATAAACAATAGGAACACGATCTTCAACGATATTAGCCTCCATTCCATAGATCAACTGGATTCCCGCTTTTTTGGCTGCCTTATAGCCATGTGGGAAGGACTGGACATTTCCATGGTCCGTGATGGCTACCGCCTTATGTCCCCACTTAGCAGCTGTCGCAACGATCTCTTCGACCTCGGGTAGTGCATCCATGGTCGACATATTAGTATGAGCATGAAACTCAACCCGACGCTCACCTTCTGGCATGAGATCCTTTCTTTCATGATGCACCACTTCCTGCACATCCTGAACGTTCATGGTCAAATCGCGTGTAAAGTTATTCATCTCTACATTCCCACGAACACGGAGCCAAGAATTTTTTTTGATGAGGTCAAATTTCTGAGCCTCTTCTTCATTCTTAACCCATTTTTGCATTGAGAAGCTCGAACTATAGTCCGTCATCTTAAAGTTAATCAAGACACGGCCTGTTCTGGTCACTTTATGCTCGACATCAAAGACCACCCCTTCAAAGACCAAACGATTTTCCTCAGTCGTCACGTCAATCATCTGGGTCACTTCTGCCTTATCTAGTTTTGGTTTGGCCGCAGCCTTTTTAGCCTGAAAATCAAAGGCTGGTTTCTCTTCTACTGGAGGAGGGGCCATTTGTTCCAGTTGCTCCATAGCCCGCAAGGCTTCTTCGTTGGCAGCCTGAACGATCTGCTCATTCTCCGTATGAAAGGCTTCCTCCTGTTCTTGTGTAAGGGCATCGTTCTTTTCAATTTGGCATACAAAAGCTGGGAAACCAAACTTTTCAAGTTGCTTTGCTAGATTCGGAAGATGATTCTTCTTAAAGTGTTCCTTATCAATCGCCTCTGAACCTTCAATAAAGAGCTGATTTCCCTCCGCACGAACTTGTAAATTCTGAAAAAGAGATTTAAATCCTTGGCTCGCACATGGACCTTCAGAAAAAGCCTCCTTGTAGTAGGCCTGTAAGAGTTGATTAGAAAATTCTTGAGAGAGCGCCTTGATTTCAAAAACAGCTTGATTCCCTGTCTTAGAAAATTCTTCACTCAGCCCCTTCTTTAACTCTAGAAAGATTTCAATAGGCAAAATTTTAGAAAATACAAAATGAAATTCCCAAACCTTACTAATTTTATGAACCACGACACGCTCAATGCTTGCATCAATAAGAGCAGGATCCTGTTTCAGTTGTTCAGAGATTCCTAGTTGATTCATTAAAATTTCAAACTTACTTGACATTCATTTCCCTCACATTATTCTCTTACTATTTTACCATAATTAAAGAAAATATATAGCTAGTACCATTTCCCTTGCGATTTAGATGGAAAGGTTTTATCATACCTGTAGTAGATAAAACTATACTGATCCGTAGTCACATATTAAAAAGTGAGATGACATCTCACTTGGCATCTCACTCTTTTTATTCTTAAAATCCATTATTATCGCTGAGTTCTTTGAACCAGTGGCCTGATTTCTTCAGGCGGCGTTCTTGCGTTTCCAAGTCTAATTCGACCAGACCATAGCGGTTTTTATAGCTGTTGAGCCATGACCAGCAGTCGATAAAGGTCCAGATTAAGTAACCTTTACAGTTAGCGCCGTCTGCAATAGCACGATGGAGTTCACGCAGATGCCCTTTGACAAAGTCAATCCGGTAATCATCTTGAATCATGCCATTCTCACGGAATTTATCTTCACCTTCAACCCCCATGCCATTCTCTGTCAGCAGCCACTCGATATTGCCATAGTTTTCCTTGATATTTTGTGCGATGTGGTAAATCCCTTGCTCGTAGATTTCCCAACCACGGTGCGGGTTAATCTTACGACCTGGCATGACGTAAGGCTCATAGAAATGCTCAGGCAAGAGCGGACTGTCTGGATGTTTAGCAAAACGTGGCGCCATGACGCGCAAAGGCTGGTAATAGTTGACTCCAAGGAAGTCAACCGTATGTTGGCGAATGACTTCCAACTCTTCTGCTGTATATTCTGGCAGTAAATCATGCTCTGCTAAAATTTCCACTAACTCTTCTGGATAAGCTCCCAAGACAGATGGATCTAGGAAAGATTGAGCTTGGAAGAGGTCCGCAATGCGCGCCGCTTTGACATCAGCAGGATGTTGGCTACGTGGGTAGGCTGGTGTCAAGTTGAGGACAATCCCAATCTTGGAATCAGGCAAAACCTCATGACAAGCCTTAACCGCAAGACTACTAGCCAGTTGCGTATTATAAGCCACCTGAACCGCCGCTTTGGCATCTACCTTATGAGGATAATGGGCATCATAGAAATACCCGAACTCTACTGGTACGATAGGCTCGTTAAAGGTAATCCACTGATCCACTAAGTCTCCGTAAGTCTCAAAACAGAAACGCGCATAGTCTTCGTAGGCCTTGATAGTTCCCTTATTTTCCCAACCATCGCCATCTTCTTGAAGGGCAAAAGGCAGATCAAAGTGGTAGAGATTGACTAAAAGACGGATCCCCTTAGCCTTAATCGCTTCAAATACCTGACGGTAGAAAGCCACACCTTGAGGATTGACTTCTCCACGACCTTGCGGGAAAAGTCGAGACCACTGAATAGAAGTGCGAAAGGCTGTATGACCTGTTTCTACCAGTAGTTCAATATCCTTTTCCCAGTTTTCGTAAAAAGTCGATGTTTTGTCAGGTCCAATTCCATTGTAGTAGCGATTGGGCTCTACCTGAAACCAATAATCCCATAGATTATCTCCCTTGCCGTCACCAGGAACACGACCTTCTGTCTGTGGTCCAGAAGTCGAGGAACCCCAGACAAAATCCTTTGGAAATTTTAGCATTGTTATACCTCTTAACTTGATGATGTATTTATTCATTCCCATTATATAGAAAAAACAAGGCAAAAACTAGTTACATTTTTGCCTTGTTTTTCTTCTGATTATAGTTTTTATTTCTTGCTGAGGATTTCAAGGGTTTCGAGCAAGTTGTCTGCGTGAACTTCAATTGTGTCACCAGTCGCCTTGATCTTAACTTCTACGATACCATCAGCCGCTTTCTTCCCTACAGTGATACGGATTGGAAGACCAATCAAGTCGCTATCGCTGAATTTAACACCGACACGTTCGTTACGGTCATCCGTCAAGACTTCGTAACCAGCGTCCATCAAGTTGGCTTCCAATTTTTCAGTCAAGGCTTGACCTGCCTCATCTTTGACATTGACAGTAATCAAGTGCACATCAAATGGTGCCAATTCTTTAGGGAAGTTGATTCCCCAAGCGTATCGGTATTCACCTTTTGGCGTTTTGTTAACAAAGAGGCGAGCGTGTTGCTCCATAACCGCTGAAAGGAGACGGCTAACACCGATACCGTAACAACCCATGATGATTGGGATTGCACGTCCATTTTCGTCCAAGACATCCGCACCCATGCTTGCTGAGTAGCGAGTACCGAGTTTGAAGATGTGACCAATCTCGATACCACGCGCAAAGTTAAGAACCCCTTGTCCGTCTGGAGAGATTTCACCTTCACGAACTTCACGGATATCCACATATTCTGCAGTAAAGTCGCGGCCAGGGTTCACACCCGTCAAGTGGTAGCCATCTTCGTTAGCCCCCACAACCGCATTACGAACATCTTGCACCTTACGGTCAGCAATGATTTTCACATTTTCTGGTAAACCAACTGGACCAAGTGAACCAAAACCTGCCTGAACAACACTTGCCACTTCTTCTTCACTAGCAACGTCAAAGAAATCTGCACCCAAGTGATTTTTCAACTTGACTTCATTGAGTTGGTCATTCCCAACTAGAAGGGCTGCAACAAGCTCACCATCTGCCATATAGAAGAGGATTTTGATGGTTTGTTCTTCTGGAACGTTAAGGAAGGCTGCGACTTCATCGATGGATTTAACACCTGGTGTTTCCACGCGAGTCACTTCATCTTCAGCAACAACACGGTTGCTTGGTTTGTACTCGTTTGTTGCCATTTCCAAGTTAGCCGCATAGCTAGACTCACTTGAGTAAGCAATGGTATCTTCACCAGAAACCATCCATTTGAGCAATTCTGCCTTGATTTCTTCTTGCACTTCTGCAGGAATTTCATCAAATGAGGCAACTGACTTATCCAAGACAACCCAGCGGTCAAGGTCTGTACGAGCAGGTGTGATGGCCATAAATTCTTGGCTGTCCTTACCGCCCATAGCTCCACCGTCACCGATGATGGCCTTGAAGTCTAAGCCACTGCGAGTGAAGATGCGTTCATAGGCTGCCTTGTATTCATCATAGGTCACATCCAAACTATCGTAGTTGGCATGGAAGCTATAGCCATCTTTCATGATAAATTCACGCGTACGAAGAAGACCGTTACGTGGACGTTTTTCATCACGGTACTTAGGTTGGATTTGGTAAAGGTTAAGTGGCAATTGTTTATAAGACTTGACAGAGTCACGAACAATGGCTGTAAAAGTCTCTTCGTGTGTCGGACCTAGGATAAAGTCAGACTTTTCACGATTTTTCAGTTTATAAAGGTCTTCACCATAGGTTTCATAACGACCTGATTCACGCCAAAGATCAGCACTAAGAAGGGCAGGCGCCAACATTTCCACCGCACCAATTTTATCAAACTCTTGACGCATGATGTTCTTAGCCTTTTCAATCACACGGTTAGCAAGTGGGAGATAAGAATAAACTCCTGCAGAAACTTGACGAACATAACCAGCACGCAACATAAGGGCGTGGCTGATTACCTGAGCATCGCTTGGCATTTCGCGAAGCGTAGGGATTAGCATTTTACTTTGTTTCATAATATTCCTCGATTATCTAAAAGAAGAGTCGCATAATGTCATTCCAGGTCACAGCTAGCATCAAGACAACCATGATAACTACACCAGCCATGGTGACATAGGTTTCAATTTCTTGTTTAAGGGGTTTACGGCGGACAGCCTCTAGGATATTGAGCACAATCTTTCCACCATCCAAAGCCGGGATAGGAATCAAGTTAAAAATCCCAATATTGATGGAAATCATGGCTAAGAAGTAGAGGACATTCTCAATTCCATTTTTAGCAGCATCGCTACTTGCCTTAAAAATGGCAACAGGACCGCCGAGTTTGTTCAAATCTGGATGGAAAATCAAGTTTTTCAGAGCTGAAAGGATACGGAGCCCCGAGTCAGCAGCTGTCGTAAATCCACCAACAAACATAGATAGAAAGTCTGACTTGATCCCCGGTTGAACTCCGAGAATATAACGTCCTTGATTTTCTTCTGGAGTAACAGTGACTTGTTTCTCGCTACCATTTTCAGAAATAGTCACATCTAAGGTCGGGGCAGTCTTATCCTTGGTATCAGCTTCCACAGCTTGGGTCAAGTCTTGCCAATTCTTAACTTCATGCGAGCCGACCTTAGTGATTTGAGCTGTCTCAGCTACGCCCACCTTAGCCAAAGCTCCCTCTGGCATGACATGAAAGAGATTGGTCTGAGTGTCTCTAACACCACCCTGCAAAAAGATCAGGATCCAAAAAACAACAACACCTAAGATAAAGTTATTCATAGGACCTGCAAAGTTGGTGATGAGCTTACCCCAGATAGAAGCATTTTGGTACTGTACATCCAGAGGGGCAATGCGCACTTCGGTTCCATCTGCCTCAACAACTGTTGCATCGTGATCCACTGCAAAGGTCTTTTCTTCTTCCAAGACCAAGCCTTTAATGAAGAGCTTGTCTTCAAAGTCAAACTGTGTTACCTGCATAGGGAGAGCTGTTTGATCCAGTTTCTTCCCTGATAGATTGATCCGTTTGACCTTACCATCCTCTGCAAGTGTTAAACTGACCGGGGTTCCTGTCTTGATCTCCGTCGCATCATCACCCCAACCAGCCATACGAACATACCCTCCTAAAGGAAGGATCCGAATGGTATAAGCAGTGCCGTCCTTACCAATATGGGCAAAAATCTTGGGGCCCATACCAATAGCAAACTCACGGACTAAAATGCCTGATTTCTTGGCAAAATAAAAATGTCCAAACTCATGCACCACCACGATAATCCCAAAAACTAGGATAAAGGTTAGCAATCCAATCATTCAATATTCCTTTCTTTAGAAGAGGCCAAACAAGTGCATGATAGGAAAGACAACTAGCATACTGTCAAAACGATCCAACACTCCACCATGCCCCGGGATAAATTTCCCAGAATCCTTGACACCGAAATGGCGTTTCATAGCACTCTCAATCAAGTCACCAAACTGACCTGCCACACTGAAGAAGACGGCAAAGAGACTCATTCTATAAATCCCATAAGGGAGAGCAACTGTGCTGTCTACCAGCATGAAGATTGCTGTTACTAGTACCGCACCTAGAATACCACCGATAAAGCCCTCAATACTCTTATTGGGAGAAACTCTTGGTGCCAATTTATGCTTGCCAAAATTCATCCCTATCAGGTAAGCTGCGCTATCTGTCGCCCAGACGATAAAGAGGGCCAGAAGCACCTTGTCAAAACCCGCCACCCGAGCATCCAGTAAGGCGTTAAAGCCAAAACCAACATAAAAGCTCATCGCAATCGGGAAAACTGCATCTTCAATCGTATAGTTTTTACTGAAAACGGTGGTCCCTAGCATAATCGTAATTAAAACGCTGTAGGCAACCACATTCCCATCAACTGGCAAAAAAGTTAGGTAATTTTCTAAGGGGATTGTGAGAGCAAAGGTCGCAAAGAGAGTCAAGGTGCCCTCGATAGTCATGGTCTTTAGCCCCTTCATATGCAAGAGTTCATGGACAGCCAGCATCGCTAACAAACCAATCCCTATCTGCAACAAGAGTCCTCCCACAAATAAGACTGGAAGAAAAATGGCCAGGGCCAATACTGCAAACAATGCTCTCTTTTGTAAATCCTTGGTCATATCTTCTCCTAAACTCCTCCAAATCGGCGATTGCGATGATTAAAGGCAGCAATAGCTTCCTGCAAGGCAGCTTCATCAAAATCAGGCCACAAGGTATCCGTAAAATAAAGCTCGCTATAGGCTGCTTGCCATGGCAAGAAATTACTCAAACGCAACTCACCACTCGTGCGGATAATCAAATCTGGGTCTCGCAAATCCTTTGGTAGGCGTTGCGTGAAAAGGTAATCCCCAATCATATCTTCTGTGATATCGCCAGGATTGATTTTGGCATCTAGAACTTCCTGAGTCAAGCTCTTAAGAGCCTGCGTGATTTCAGCACGACCACCATAATTAAGAGCAAAATTGAGAATCAAGCCTGTATTGTTCTTGGTCAACTCCTCTGCTTTTTTCAAAGCTTCAAACGTCGGCTTAGGCAGACGGTCTGTCTCCCCAATCATCTGAATCTTGACATTATTTGCATGTAATTCAGGAACGTAGTTATCATAAAACTCAACTGGCAAGTTCATGATAAACTTGACCTCTTGATCTGGGCGCGTCCAGTTTTCAGTTGAAAATGCATAAACTGTGATGACCTTGACGCCTAGTTTATTAGCTGCCTTGGTCACCTTTTGGAGGGCTTCCATCCCCGCCTTATGACCAAAAACTCGTGGTTGCATCCGTTTTTTAGCCCAGCGGCCATTCCCGTCCATAATGATGCCAATGTGAGCAGGAACCTGTACAGGAATCTCCACTTCCACAGCTTTATCTTTCTTAAAAAATCTAAACATGATCTTATTCCTATTCAAAAATCTATCGTTTCATTATACCATATTTCCCTCTATTCTTCTATTGCTAAGTTACTGCCCTTGCTTACAGATAGACAAAAAATAAGCCGCCTGATTGGGCGACTTTATTTTATAGGGAGATTATTATGAAAAAGTTTTAGGAGTTTAAGTTAAGTTCTTCTTAACTTATGAGCTTAGTATACACCTCCTAGCTTAAATTTTTCTTAATTTTTTTGAGAAATGAAAAGTATAAAATAATATTGTCCACTTGGGTGTACGAAAAAGCACCTCAAATCATCTTAAGAAGCCAATCTGAGTCTAAAACCTAGCTTTTTCTGAAGGTCATTTCAAGCTGACACCTTTTTTCCATAGTTTATAGATTGGAACTTTGCTTCATAAATTACTTTCATAATGCACTTAACTATCAAATCATGTATTCTACACTATAGCTAGCGTCTGATAAGATACGAGCCAGGAACTGCTTGGTTCGTTCTTCCTGTGGACGACTAAAGAAATCGTGTGGGTTGTTCTCCTCTACGATACGGCCTCCATCCATAAAAATAACGTGGTTGGCGACATCTCTAGCAAATCCCATCTCATGCGTGACGACTACCATGGTCACACCTTCTCCCGCCAACTGTTTCAGAACATCCAAAACATCTCCAACCAACTCAGGATCTAGTGCAGATGTTGGTTCATCTAGCAAAATGACCTCGGGCTTGACGGCGATGGCACGCGCAATCCCTATTCGTTGTTGTTGCCCTCCAGATAGCTGGGAAGGGTAGTAGTCTTTATAGGCTAGTAAACCAACTTTTTCCAAGGCAGATTCTGCACGTTTGACCGCTTCTTCCTTGGAAACTTTTCGAGCTACGATTAGGCCTTCTAGAATATTTTCCAGAGCAGTTTTATTTGCAAAGAGATTGTAGTGTTGGAAAACAAAGGCTGTTTTTTGGCGAATTTCTAGAATATCTTTCTTGCTTAATTTGGCTAAGTCATAAGTCTTTCCTGCCAAAGTCAGACGGCCACTGTCAGCTTTTTCTAAGTGGTTGAGGCAACGGAGAAAGGTCGTTTTCCCCGAACCTGATGGTCCTAAAATAACGACGACATCCCCTTGGTTGACCTGGAGATTGACATCCTCCAGTACCTGCCTCTCACCAAATGTTTTTGCGATATGTTCTACTTGTAACATCCTGTCCTCCTATACAAAATGCGCGCTAGATGCTTTCGCGTTCTTTTCTTTTTTCACATAGCCTTTCTCCAGTAGGGAGAAGCCCCACTGAATCAAACCACAGATCAAAATATACTGCAAAAAGATCACAAAATAAGACTCAAAATACTGGTAACCGTAGGACGCTTCTACACGGGCAATAGCAGTAATATCCTTGATAGTCATGACAAAGACCAGGGAAGTCCCTTTGACGATATTGATCACTAGATTGGCCAAGTTAGGTAAGGCTGAGCGCAGGGCTTGAGGAAAAACGATCCTTAGATAGGCTTGTGTCGTGGTCAAGCCAATCGCATGCGCCGCCTCTAATTGTCCCTTGTCCACCGTCAAGATAGCTGAACGCAAAATCTCCGACAAACTCCCGACCGTCATCAGACTATAAATGATAAAGGCATAGTAGAGAGGATCAAGCTTGAAAATATCAAAGTCACTTCCTATACTTTTGAAAAATTGATTCAGCAGACTTGGAAACAAACTATAAAAGAAGAGAATCAATAAAATCGGAGGGGTCGCTCGGATAAAAGCCAGATAGACTAGAGAAAAACTTCTCACCCCTCGAACCTTGTAAATCTGCCCCAATGCTAAAAATAGAGCAGGTAAAAAGCTTAAGACCATAGCCACAATCATGATGACCAAGGTGATTGGCACACCTTTCAAGGTCTCCAGAAAGGTCTTTACAATATAGTCTATGTCCATTTCTTACCTCCCTTTTGTTTCCAAAGACTTCTCAAGTAAACGACTCAAACTAGAAATAACCAAAGCAATCCCCCAGTAAAGAAGCGCAACTGCCGTATAGGTTTCCAGCGAGTAGTTCCCCAAATTGCGACTGATCAAGAGATTGCCTGCACCCATGACATCAACAAAACCAATCGTATAGGCCAAGGCAGCATCCCGCATAAGATTGAGAATAGCGGTCGTTATATTAGGAAGAGCAACCTGAAAAGCTTGGGGAAAAATGATCCTCCAGAAGGTCTGACTTGGAGTCAAACCAATACTAAGCCCGGCCTCTGTCTGCCCCTTTGGAATAGCTTGATAGGCCGCCTTGAAAACCTCAGCAACAATAGCTGCAAACAAGAGAATCATCGTCAGGAGAACAAAAATAGTTTTAGACCAGTTGTTGATATCCAAACCCAGCCACCATTTCAGAAATTCTGGCAAACCATAAAAAACTAGAAAAAGCAAGACAATCGGCGGTGTACAACGAAGGGTAAAGATATAACCTTTAGAAATTGCTGCAAAACTCTTGTCTTCTCCTACTTGCGCCCAGGCCAAGAGACCTCCAAAAAGGGAACCAAGAAGAGTGGTAAAAAAGAGAATGGACAAGGTCATAGGAAGTGCCTGCAATAAGGTCGGCAAAAACTGAAAGACCTTGGAAAAATCATAAGAAACCATGCAAAACCCTTTCTAGTCTTGGAATTTCTGGTCTAGTCTTTGTCTACGTAACTAAAGACATCTTCTTTGAAATATTGCTGAGATAGCTTAGCAAGCGTGCCATCTTCTTTCAACTCTTTGATTGCTTTTTCATATTCTTTAGCAAATTTCTCACCCTTTTCATCACGGTGAATCAAGGGATAAGTTGGAATGCCTTTATATGGAAACCAGCTGAGTTTATCCGCATATTGGTGGTAAGGGCCATCTTCTGCGGTAACTGCTTTTTCAAAAGACAGTTTGATATCAAAGAAGGCATCATAACGTCCTTCTAAGACCCAGGCATAGGCATCTGACACCTTAAAGGATTCCGCTGCAGTTAGCTCAATCGGTGCATCCTGATGTTTTTCATTGTAGCTGGTGATGACATTCCATTGAGCATTCTGGGGAGAGATGGGAACCAATTTCCCTTTATTCTTGGCAAAGTCATCAATGGTTTTGTATTTCTGTTCATCTTCTTTTCTGACAGTAAATCCGATGATGCTCGCTCCGACTGGTTCAGATGGAATGACAAACTTTTTAGCTCGTTCTTCTGTGTACCAAGCTCCCTTGGTTCCGATGTCGTACTTGCCTGATTCCAGACCAATCAAGAGGTCGTCATCACTGGTACCCGTATATTCAAATTTATAGTTTGCCAACTTCTCATCAACAGCCTTCAAAACAGCTACTTCATAACCATCTGATTCCCCTTTTTCATTGACAAAGTCATAAGGTACGTAGTTTTGTGTATGGGCAACCTTCAAGGTTATGACTTCAGCAGATGAAGCCGTTTCTCCCTCCTTGGCCGGAGCGCCAGCTAAACTTCTCCCGATAATCGTTGCCCCAATTACTGCAACAACTGCTACACCACCGATAATCCATGCTTTTTTACTCATCTTTTTCTCCTTTAGTTTTCAAGCGCTTCTCTCACCCACTGGATACGTTCAACTGCAATATCACTTGGAATGGTACAATCCGCCCCAAGTACCAAGCCCTGTTCCCCAGCTTCTGCAACTAGTTTCTTTGCCTCAGCCTGAATGGCATCCTTGCCACCAGTATACAGCAAGCCTGTCTTGCCATTTTCGAATCCTCCAAGAACCGTACGTCCCTTGAAAATCTCACGACCTTCCTTGAGAGTGATTCCCTCTGGTCCTACAGCCCAGTTAAAGACTTGGGCTGGATAATCTGCAAAAAGATGAATATCATTTCGCGCTCCCTCGTAGCCACAGATATGAAGAACAGTGACACCTCCAACAGCACTAGCCGCTTCCAGAACAGTTATCTCGCTAGGTGCAATGACAGCTTGATAATCTGTTGCCGACACTCGTTGATCTTGGATACTTTGCACGCTGAGGTAGATCCCATCAGCACCAGCCTCTTCGATGACGGCTTGGCTGAGACTCGCAATATCCTCTGCAATCACATCCAACACCTTCTTGAGGGCTTCAGGGTCTTCCACCAAAAAATCAGCAATGAGGTCATCCCCACCAGACACTTCCCCCAGTAGCCACTTGAGATAGGTCACAGGAGCAAAAATATTGTAAATCGCAACGATATCTTCTGTAAATTCTTGCTGGATTTTCTTAACCAAGTCAACCTGCTCTTTTATCCAAGCGTGCTCTGGTCCGAGTGGTTGAATGGTTGCCAATTCTTGAAGTGATTTGCCTTTGGCAATCGCTGGATTTGGATATGCAAAGTAGCCATCACTCATTAACTTGATAAAGTCTGGCTGAACTTCTCGGATAAAGCGCTTATGGCCTTGAATATTCTTTTCGATAATGGCTGGATTTGAGAAACCGTGTAGCCATTCGTCTTCTGATGTAAAATGGTGCCAAAAACCTACTGGCACACGATCAACCTTCTCACCTCTAAATGCTTTTAAAACCCATTCTCTTTTTTCTGACATTCTTATTCTCCATTTCTTACTTTTTCAACTAATAAACTGCTTGCGATATTATTCGAGCGTAGAAAGGGGAGACTGGACTTGGAAAAATCCTGAACTCCACGACATCTCTCTCCATTTTTGCAGTGCTCATTTTTTACGACGCTTATGGCGACCAAGGCCAGCAAACCAACAACGACAATGAAGATGCCCCATCTTTTACTTTTCATAGCTCCTCCTTTTTAGAGAACCGCTGCCTGCCGAATCCAGTCCAACCTCTCTAAGTCAAAGTCATCTGGAACAGTACAGTCAGCTCCCAGAAGAACTCCTTTACTACCAGCTTCAGCCAGTAACCGCCTTGTTTCATTTTGCAATTCCGCTTTAGAACCTCGATAAAGCAAGCTTTTCTTACCATTTTCAAATCCACCTAAAACAGCCTTGCCTTGAAACAACTCCTGACCCCGTGTCAAACTAACATCCTCATGATGAGTCGCCCAATTGACAACTTGAGCTGGATAATCCTTAAATATCGTCACATCATTACTCGCACCTTCAAAACCACAGATATGAAGGATATTAGTCCCACCAACTTGATTAGCCGCCTTTAAAACAGCTATATTGCTCGGTTCGATATAGGTTTGATAGAGTCCTGGTGTGATACGCTCATCTTGAATTTCCTGGGTGCTGAGATAAATACCGTCAACACCACCTTCCTGGATGATTTTCTGAGTTAAGAAAGCAATGTCTTTTGCAATCACATCTAAAACAGCTCTGAATCGCTCAGGATTTTCAAGCAATAGATCAGCCACTTCCTTATCTCCCCGTGAAGTTTCTGTACGGAACCAGCGCTTGAGGTAGGAGATAGGTGAAAAGATATTGTAGAAAGAAGCGATCTCTTCAGTAAAGGTCTCTCGAATCGCTTGTACCACTTCTACCTGTTGCTGAATCCACGGGTGTCCCTCACCAATCGACTCAATAGAAGCCAGCTCCTGAATGCTTGTAACCTTAGAACTGTAGACATTACTTGGATAAAGGAAAAAACCGTCGCTCATGACTTTGACAAAATCAGGGTGAATCCTTTCCACATAGTTGCGATGTCCATCAACACTTTTTTGAAAGATACGTGGATTATTTAATCCCTGTCCCTTTTCTTCCAGTGTTACAAAATGAAACCAAAATCCCACAGGAACTCTTTCCACTTCATCGCCTCGAATCGCTCTAAAGACTAGATCTCTTTTACTTGCCATACCTTTCTCCTTCCATTTGGATTGAAACCATCTTACCACTCCTTTTTCCCTTTTCCCAATATATATTGACTATCAACCCGATTGGAAATTTTTATATCTATAAAGAAAAAATCTCTGAAAAGCTTGATTTTACTAGCCTTTCAGAGATTCTTTTCTGTTTATTACTTTTTTAAAATAGTTGTTATATAGATTTTTTATCAGCTTGATTAGGATTTTTTATTAAGCCTCTTTCATGGCAAAATATGCTCGGACTTTGGGTGCCACTTGTGTGCCGAAGAGTTCAATAGCTCTCAGAACCTGGTTATGTGGCATAGAACCAAGCGATAGATGCAACATAAAACGCTCCAAATCTTTGCTAAGCTTGGATCAGTTTCTTGAAATAACGCGGATTCTCACCCAGTAGACAAGGTAGCACTAAACAGTTTTATTTGCAATACATTCGCTCATTAGAAAAGTATCTGAGACAAAAAGATTTTGATTTTAGGAATTCTTTATTATAAATTTTTAAAATCGATAGATTAGAAAAAAGCGAACAAGACAGAATTCTGAGTGTCAGATAACTCGTTTTGTTCGCTTTTTATATTTAAGGTTAGACTGTTGTCCTAGACTCATTAGAAAAAGCCTAGATCAACTAGACTTTTTTAGTTTATTCTACCTGTAGTTTATTATCTTTCAAAGTCAATTTCGAGTTTTCTGTTAATTCTGTTTGTTCAAAAGTGTAAATCGTCTCGCCCTTTGTATCAATCATGTACCAAGCTTGGTCTTTACGGACAACTAGGGCAAGCTCCGTGCTATTTTCGTCCTCGTTTTTGATCGACAATGGAAAGGCCTTGTCCACACCTTCCAGATCTACTTTCTCACCTGTTTTTAATTCTACTAGGTAGTACACGCCATCCTTTGTACCAAAACTGTAGTCCCCATTAATCGGTGTGTGGCTATCATAGTTTTTCATTAGAATGGAAGTTTTATCTACACTATCAAATGCCTTTTTAAATTGTTCTCTCTGCTCTTCAGCTTTCTTTTGATCTTGAGACTGAACCGTCTCTTGCACAGCAGCAATCCGTTCCATGTTTTGCTTTTTCGCTTGTCTCGCCTGATGGATCAAGACCGTTCGTATCAAGAAAGAACCAGATAAGACGATACCAATCAGCATAGCAATAATATTTTTTTCTTTTTCATTTTCTTCTCCTTAGAGTATACAATATAAGGGTGAGAAAATGCTATTTTATCTGTTTTTTTAAAATAATATAACTTGTAATCAAAATCACAAATAGAACTAATATAAAATTCAAAGTGTGAAATATTCCTATAGGATATGGCGCAACCCACCCCTGTTTGAAAATCAAAAATGAAATAAAACCGGTAGCCATAGAAGTAGGCATAAAAGCAATTCCAATTATATTAAGCCAATTCACATAAAACGGTGCTTTTTCTTCCGATAATATTCTTGCGATAAAATATCCAACAATTCCTACCACTTGAATAATTATTGCCCCCAAAATAGCTTCCATTGTTTGTTTTTCATACCATTCAGCAAATGCACAAAACAATCCAATAGCAATAAAGGCTGTTGATGAGATATAAAGTACCTTGCTCGCAAATTCTCTATTTTTTTGTTCTTTATCTACTACGGGTTCAATTCCTTTTAAAATATAATCTGTAGTAACACCAAAATAATCACTCATTATAATTACTTTTTCTAACTCAGGTGTACTTTGTTCACTTTCCCATTTTGAAACAGCTTGTCTTGAAACACCTACCTTATCAGCAAGTTCTTCTTGTGATATTCCTTTAGTTTTTCTTAAATATTGTATTCTGTCTGCCATGTTCATTTGACAACACTCCTTTCTTTTATGATACAATCATAACAATTTCGTTGGTTGCATAGCCACCATTAAAATATGGAAATATGTCAACTTGCAGTTGCAAATGTGTTTTTCAATACAAATCCCTATAAATTCCGATTTGTTATATATTTACATTATACCCTACTTATGGCAAACTAGACTTTTTTTGCTTATTCTACTGTTACTGACTTGGCAAGGTTACGTGGTTTGTCCACATCGAGGCCACGGTGTAGGGTTGCAAAGTAAGCGACCAGTTGAGTTGGTACGACCATTGAGATTGGTGAGAGGTAAGGATGTACGGTCGTAAGGACGATGTCGTCTGTCTCTTTGGCAACATTTTCTTCTGCGATAGTGAGGACTTTGGCACCACGAGCTGCGACCTCTTGGATATTTCCACGAGTATGGTTGGCAAGGACTGGATCTGACAAGAGGGCCAAAACAGGCGTTCCTTCTTCAATCAAGGCAATGGTTCCGTGCTTGAGTTCTCCTGCCGCAAAACCTTCACACTGAATGTAAGAAATCTCTTTGAGTTTGAGACTGGCCTCCATGGCTACATAGTAGTCTTGACCACGTCCAATGTAAAAGGCATTACGTGTTGTTTCAAGAAGGTCACGAACTTTAGCATCGATTGTTTCTTTTTCTGAAAGGGTTGATTCGATAGACTGAGCCACGATAGACAACTCACGAATCAGATCAAAGGCTTGTGCTTTAGCATTGCCATTTGCTTCTCCGACTGCTTTTGCAAGAAAGGCAAGGGCTGCGATTTGTGCTGTATAGGCCTTGGTTGATGCCACGGCAATTTCAGGACCCGCGTGAAGAAGCATGGTATGGTTGGCTTCACGTGAAAGGGTTGAACCTGGAACGTTTGTCACTGTCAAGCTTGGGATTCCCATTTCGTTAGCCTTAACTAAAACCTGACGGCTATCTGCTGTTTCACCAGACTGACTGATAAAGATGAAAAGTGGCTTTTTGCTAAGAAGTGGCATACCGTAGCCCCACTCAGATGAGATTCCAAGTTCAACTGGCGTATCTGTCAATTCTTCCAGCATTTTCTTAGAAGCAAATCCTGCGTGGTAAGATGTCCCAGCTGCAAGGATGTAGATGCGGTCTGCCTCTTGAACAGCCTTGATGATAGCTGGATCTACCACTACTTGACCAGCCTCATCTGTGTAGGCTTGGATGAGTTTACGCATGACCGTTGGTTGCTCGTCAATTTCCTTGAGCATGTAGTAAGGGTAAGTTCCCTTACCGATATCAGACAAGTCAAGTTCCGCAGTATAGCTAGTACGTTCACGGCGATTGCCATCATAGTCTTGCACTTCGACACTATCTGCCGTCACAATCACCAACTCTTGATCATGAATTTCCATGTATTGGTTGGTCTCACGAATCATAGCCATAGCATCCGAGCAGACCATGTTGTAACCATCTCCAAGACCAATCAAAAGCGGTGATTTGTTCTTAGCGACATAGATGACATCTGGATTTTCAGAGTCAATCAAGGCAAAAGCATAAGAACCACGGATGATGTGAAGAGCTTTTTTGAAGGCTTCAAGAACTGAGAGACCTTCTTCTTCCGCAAATTTTCCAATCAAGTGCACTGCGATTTCCGTATCTGTTTGCCCCTTGAAGTGGTGACCTGCAAGGTATTCTTCCTTGATTTCAAGGTAGTTTTCAATCACCCCATTGTGAACCAAGACAAAACGTCCAGTCTCAGAGCGATGTGGGTGAGCATTGTCCTCAGTTGGTTTACCATGAGTCGCCCAACGCGTATGTCCGATACCAGTTGTTCCGTCTACTCCAGTAGTTTTAGCAGACAATTCTGCGATACGGCCTACAGCCTTAACTAAGTGATTTTCAGCACCACCTAGGACAAAAATCCCCGCAGAATCATAACCACGGTATTCAAGCTTTTCAAGCCCTTGAATCAAAATATCAGTTGCATTTGTGTTTCCAACAACACCGACAATTCCACACATAGTATATACGACACAGACCAGCTGTGCTTTCCCCTTAAATTGGTATAGTCTGATTTTCCTTTTACAGAACCAGCAAAGACAGTATATACTTGTTTTTCTTTCTTGTCAAGCATAAAAATTGGTATAGTTTTTTAAAATACCATTAGAGCACGATTTCACTTGAGAACTGACAAGTAGGATTCGATTGCTTATAATAGAGAAAGGAGGTAGTTACCATGTGGTTTTTCTTCGCACTTTTATCTGCTGTCTTTGCAGCCTTAACTTCTATTTTAGCCAAAATTGGGATTGAGGGAGTTCCGTCCAATCTAGCAACAGCTATTCGTACGGTCGTCGTCATCCTTATGGCTTGGGCTATGGTTTTCCTGACCAATAGTCAGACTGAAATTGTCAACATCAGCAGAAAAAGTTGGCTCTTTCTCATCCTATCTGGTTTGGCAACAGGTGCCTCCTGGCTCTGCTACTACAAGGCCTTGCAGATGGGTAATGCGACTGAGGTATCTGCTGTTGATAAATTCAGTCTCGTCATTACCCTCGTTTTAGCCTTTTTCTTTCTACAGGATGTCCTGACGTTTAAAACAATCATTGGCTGTATCCTGATTACGATTGGGACCTTGGTGATGATTTTGTAATCCTCTCCCCCTCCATATATGACCTCCCCCAAAAAGGTTAGATGGTTTTTGGGGTATTTTGTTACGTCTAAATTTATAAGTACAGGGAATCAGCTTCAAGCGTCTAGCAAAAAGGAGAGAACCAAATTGGTTCCCTCCAAGATGAGTTTTTTTCATCAACCCATTACAGTTAATATAAAAACTAATTATCTCAGCTGGCTAACTTCGACTTGAAATTTTGCCTTTCTAAATCTGAATGTGGTAAACCGATGACTTACTTTTGACTAATCTAAGAGCATCATGGAATCAATAAACAATTTCTTTGTGAAATAACCATTTTTTATTAAGTAAGCTGTATATTTTGCTCTTGTAACCATTTGATCATACTCTTCTGC
The DNA here is from genome assembly GCF_000235485.1 of Streptococcus sp. oral taxon 058 str. F0407. Taxonomy (GTDB): domain Bacteria; phylum Bacillota; class Bacilli; order Lactobacillales; family Streptococcaceae; genus Streptococcus. The sequence goes on along the minus strand of NZ_JH378889.1, from coordinate 218,738 downwards.
CGTACATTCCTGAACAACGCGGCTAGCTTCTTCCAAACTAGACACGACAAAGCCCAAACCTTTCTCACGGATATAGTCCGCATTAGAAAGATAGTCTGGCACAACCACCGGAATACCCGCGGCCAGATAAGTTGTCAACTTATAAGAAACATTTTCTTTGTAGTAGTCACGCTCTTCCGCAGGATTTTCGGAATTTCCCCATACTAGGCCAAAGCCTCCTCCTTTAGACAACTCCAACAATAATTCCTGCTGAGTTCGCCAACCTTCAAGGTGGACTTTGGAATAATCTACTCCCTCTGCTCTCGTAGCATAAACATGAAGGGGGGTACTGTGTTTCCAGTCAACAATATGTGGAAAACGAGATGGGTCTCCTGAGAAGATTAATTTTTTATCAAATTTTGGAGTATAGAGTTCCAAACCATGGGGAAGATCCCAAAGTTTTTGAACAACGTAGTTCTTGACGGTTAATCCCTCTGAAACGAGTTTCTGGTACATTTGTTCTGATGGTACTACCACCACATCACACTTGTTGTACATGTCAATGTGGGCCTTCATAAGATAATAATTGCTCTCAAACATTAGTGGCTGAACATCATGGATAAACATCACCATTTTTACATGAGAAAGCTTTAACTTTTCTATCAAGTGATTGTCCCATTCAACACTATTCCATGAAGGAGATTGGAAAAAAACGACATCTCCATAAGATACCCCCGCGACAATCCCATCCATCCGCGAGTTCAGTTCTTCCCACGGTTCATGGCTTGCATCATAAAAATAGATCCCCAGCTCATTAACTCCAAACTCTCGAACAATTTTCATGACATTGTTCTGCGCCATTAAGGCCACACTCGTTGATGCTTGCCCAAATAAATTTGTGAAATGTACTTTCATTGTTTTCTAAATCCTCGTCTCAGTAATTTCTCTAAATATTGTATCATAATTTACGACTTTTCAAAAGCGTTTACATACCAATTTTCAAGCTCAAGTTAGTTACTTGGGATAATTTCCCCAGGAGTCTTATCTTCCAAGAACAATAAGGATAGCCTTAATAGATGTTTTTCTCACTCAATCTCACAAATTCGATATCTTTGTTAGCTATGATAGATTGAATGAATTTTTCCTATTGAGTATATAATTTTTTGTACCTTTAGATTTCTCTGTTTATCTTGTGATGATTATAAACTCACATATAGAATTCTTATGTGATCAAGTCACTAACTTCTTTTCAAAGATTGGAGAAAGTGAGGTTTTTCCATTTTTCTTGCCAATTTTTTTTGGACAAGCGTTCTTGATAGAGCTTCATTCGGTCTTCATTTTCTAGGAAATGAGGAGTCGGGGAAATCTGAAAGTTCAAAATATCCTCTAAACCATAGGGCGCAAAGAGCTCTAAAGTGGAATCTTCATTCAAGCGAAGGCCTACCGCCGTGCAACGTTCCGGATACTTACTCATAGCATCACGAGAACTTGTGTAGGGAGCAGTGTGGGGACTGTGCAGATGCATATAGACCTGATTTTTCAACTCCCACTGATACTGGGGGAAATCCTCTTTCAGCTTACTTTCTATAGCCAGCGTTTCTTCATAACTCACATCCGAATCAAAGAAAATCACATCCACATCTGTTTCACGGTCAAAAGGAGATTTATCTGACAAGAGATTCCAGATAAAATTTCGAACCGAACCTGCCGCCAACCAGGTATCTTTCAACTCTAGGTCACGGATGATAGTCAGAATAGCCATCATATCCGGATTTTTCCCAACACTGTCTAGGATTTCTTGTTTATTTTTCATTGTACTCATAGCCCAAATGCTCGTAGGCCTTAGCTGTCGCGACCCGCCCTGAACGAGTTCGCATGATAAAGCCTTTCTGGATGAGGTAGGGTTCGTACATATCTTCCACCGTCTCACGCTCCTCGGCAATATTAACAGAAAGAGTTCCTAAACCAACTGGACCACCACCGTACATCTCAATCATGGTACGAAGGATTTTCTGGTCCACATAGTCTAACCCTTCATGGTCTACATCCAGCATGGTCAAGGCCTTATCAGTAATGACATCATCGATTAAGCCATCCCCCATAATCTGGGCAAAATCGCGCACGCGCTTGAGGAGACGATTGGCGATACGGGGAGTTCCTCGACTGCGTAAGGCCAGCTCAGCAGCTGCCTCATGGGTAATTTCCATCTCAAAAATATCTGCCGTCCGCTCAACAATCTCTGTCAAATCAGCGTGGGCGTAGTATTCCATATGACCTGTAATCCCAAAACGGGCCCGTAGCGGATTTGAGAGCATTCCTGCCCGTGTCGTCGCACCAATTAAGGTAAAAGGCGGCAAGTTCAGATGGACACTGCGACTGCCTTCCCCAGCCCCAATCATAATATCAATGTAGAAGTCCTCCATGGCACTGTAAAGCACCTCTTCCACCGACATGGGCAAGCGATGAATCTCGTCAATAAAGAGGACATCTCCAGGCTCCAAATCATTCAAAATCGCTACCAGATCACCCGCTTTTTCGATAACAGGACCAGACGTTTGCTTGAGATTGACTCCCAGTTCATTGGCAATGACAAAAGCCATGGTTGTTTTCCCAAGTCCTGGAGGGCCAAACAAAAGAACATGGTCCAGCGCCTCATCCCGCATTTTGGTAGCCTCGATAAATATTTGCAACTGATCCTTGACCTTGTCCTGACCGATATATTCACGTAAATATTGGGGACGGAGGGTACGTTCTACCAACTCCTCATCACCCATGATTTCATTATCTAAAATTCTACTCATGTTCCTATTATAGCAAAAATCCAGCCTACAAACAAAAAAGCCACCTGATTGGGTGGCTTCTTTA
>NZ_JH378889.1:93470-215884 GCF_000235485.1 Streptococcus sp. oral taxon 058 str. F0407 | reverse complement strand
AGGGAGATTATTATGAAAAAGAAAAGTTTAGGATTTCATTAAATAAAGTTAGGAGGTCTTTATTTAATGATTATAGTATACAAGATGAATCTTAAAGCTAGCTTAACTTTTTCTCTGATTTATCATTTTTTTAAAATTTTCCCCAAATGAAATTTCCTTTCTCAAACAACAAAAAAGCCACCTGATTGGGTGGCTTCTTTAGGAGATTATGATGAAAAAGAAAAGTTTGGGATTTCATTAAATAAAGTTAGGAGGTCTTTATCTAATATCTATATAATACACGAGGATACTTAAACTTTACTTAAGAAAAAATAATTATTTTATTTTTTTCGTTCTACCCAAATCATTCCTGTGCAATCATAAGTAGATAAGGTTTCAAAACCCAAGGAACGATAAAATTCCAAATTTTTTTCTGTCTGTTCGGTCGCTAGTTGAACTTGATAAGCATCTTTGAAATCCCTTAAAGCCTCTTTCATCAAGGCGCTGCCAATCCCTTGGCGCTGATAGCTCGGCAAAACGATCAAATCCTGTACAAAAACCGATGAAAAACCATCTCCGCCCAAACGAACCAAGCCAACTATTGCCTCACCATCAAGTGCCAGGTAAATCGCTAATGAGTGAGACAAGGACTTCTCCAGCATCTGGGGTTGATGTGTATAATTTGTCCAACCGACTGCCTGATAGAGATGCAAAACATTCTCTAACTTGACAACTTCTTGCTTTCTAACGCTAATCATGTCACCACCTCTTAGAGTTCTCTCAAGCTCTTGTACTGCCGTCCATTCTTGTCAAAATTTTCAGGAGTCAACCATGCTTCCAAACGATCTTTGACTTGAGGCCAGTCCTTATCAATCATAGACAGCCAATCCGTATCTCTAGTTCGCCCCTTATAAACGACAGCCTGACGGAAGGTTCCTTCATAGACAAAGCCTAAACGTTCTGCTGCTCGTCTTGATGGAAGATTTAGAGCATCGCATTTCCACTCATAGCGACGATAGTTAAGCTCCTCAAAAACATAGCGAGCTAGTAAATAATGGGCTTCTGTCCCTATCCTCGTACCCTTAAGTGCTGGTGAAAAGGTGACAGCACCCATTTCTATTACTCGGTTATTCTGATCAATTCGCATCAGAGAAAAGGTTCCCAAGGCCTTACCCGTCTCCTTATCCAAGATAGCATAGAAGAAACGATCCTTACGAGCCAACATCTGGTTTAAAAGGCTGACCAGTTCCTCCATATTTGCCACTGGCTCCTGAAAGAGGTAGGTCCACATCTCTCGAGGCGTATCTGGACCATAAACAGCTAGTAAATCCTTCGCATGTTTTTCTACCGAAAGAGCCTCTATCCGAGCATAACGCCCTTCTAAGAAATCAATGGAAGGCAATTCACCTGGTGTATAACCTTCCATTGACTCACCAATCATCTGACCATATTCGTTTACTGGCATCTTTTTTCTCCTTGTTTTACTTTTCAAACTTTATAGTTGCCCATAGTATATCATACTTTCATAAGAAGATTCAAAAAATCCTCCAGATTCTACTCTGAAGGATTCCTATCTTATTTCACAACGATATTCACAAGCTTGTTAGGTACACTAATCACTTTCACGATTTCCTTGTCGTCAATCTCTGCTTTGACTTTTTCGTCAGCAAGAGCAATTTCTTGCAATTCTTCGCGTGATAGATCTTTAGCGACCATGAGTTTGGCACGGACTTTTCCTTTGATTTGGACGACGATTTCGATTTCGTCTTCAACCAATTTGCTTTCGTCCCATGTTGGCCAAGCTACGTAAGAGATAGACTCGCCAGTTGCTACGACTGTTTGCCAGAGCTCTTCTGCCAAGTGAGGCGCAAATGGGGCAATCAGTTGGATAAAGCCTTTGGCATAGTCCACATAAAGTTTGTCTGCCTTGTTAGCAGCATTGACAAAGACCATAAGCTGGGCAATAGCTGTGTTGAATTTCAATGATTCGATTTGTTCTGTTACAGATTTCACCGTTTCGTTGTAGACTTTGTCAAGAGCACCGTTATTTTCCGCAACGATTTCTTTGGTTGTCATCAAACGGTAAACACGGTCGAGGAACTTACGGCTTCCTTCCAGACCCTCTTCTGACCAAGCAATCGAAGCGTCAAGTGGTCCCATGAACATTTCATAGACACGAAGGGTATCGGCACCGTATTGTTCCACCACATCGTCTGGGTTGACAACGTTCTTGAGGGATTTAGACATCTTGGCTGGAGCCTGCTCCAATTCTTCTCCTGTTTCCACATGGAAGAAGGAACCGTCACGTTTTTCAACCTTGTCAGTCGCCACAAGAGCTCCACGGTGGTCACGGTAGCTTGTTCCCAAAATCATTCCTTGGTTAAAGAGTTTTTGGAATGGCTCTTTCGTAGGAACAACACCAATATCATAGAGGAATTTGTGCCAGAAACGAGCGTATAGCAAGTGAAGCACAGCATGCTCTGCCCCACCCACATAGATATCCACTGGCAACCATTGTTTGAGGAGATCCTCGTCAGCCAATTTCTCTGTGTTGTGTGGGTCGATATAGCGGAGGTAGTACCAGCTTGAACCTGCCCATTGTGGCATAGTGTTGGTTTCACGACGACCTTTGACGCCATCTTCACGAGTCACTTCAAGCCAGTCTGTCAAGTTAGCTAGTGGACTTTCCCCTGTACCTGAAGGGCGAATGTCCTTGGTTACAGGCAAAACAAGTGGCAATTCATTTTCAGGAATAGCCGTTGAAGTCCCATCTTCCCAATGAATGATTGGGATTGGCTCACCCCAGTAACGTTGACGGCTAAAGAGCCAGTCGCGGAGTCGGTAAGTCACCTTCTCTTGACCACATTCTTTTTCTTCCAGCCAAGCGACAATCTTAACAATAGCGTCTTCTTTATTAAGCCCGTTCAAAAAGTCTGAATTGACATGCAGTCCATCTTCTGTGTAGGCAGCTTCTTCAACGTTTCCACCTTTAAGTACTTCTACGATTGGAAGACCAAACTGTTTGGCAAATTCCCAGTCACGTTGATCGTGGGCTGGCACAGCCATGACAGCACCTGTTCCATAGCTAGCAAGAACATAGTCTGCAATCCAGATTGGAATTTCTTTGCCATTGACAGGGTTGATAGCATAAGCACCTGTCCAAACACCAGTTTTTTCTTTGGCAAGGTCGGTACGAGCTAAGTCAGACTTAAGACTAGCTTGGTGTTTGTAGTCCGCTACGGCTTCAGCTTGTTCTGGACTGACAATAGCATCAACCAAATCATGCTCAGGAGCCAGAACGGTGAAAGTCGCACCGAAGAGGGTATCAGGTCGCGTCGTAAAGACGGTGAATTCCTTGTCTGTTCCCTTAACTTTAAAAGTTACATTAGCACCAGTTGATTTACCAATCCAGTTGCGTTGCATATCCTTGATAGACTCTGGCCAGTCCAGGTCATCCAAGTCATTGAGCAAGCGCTCTGCATAGGCAGTGATTTTGAGCATCCATTGGCGCATTGGTTTGCGGACAACTGGATAGCCTCCACGCTCAGAAGTTCCGTCAGGAAGCACTTCTTCGTTGGCGATGGCCGTTCCCAATTCTTCAACCCAGTTTACTGGCACTTCCGCTTCATAGGCCAATCCTTTTTCATAAAGCTTGGTGAAGATCCATTGCGTCCACTTGTAGTAGTTTGGATCTGTTGTATTGACTTCACGATCCCAGTCGTAAGAAAATCCAAGCGCATTGATTTGGCGTTTGAAGTTAGCAATATTCTCCGCCGTAAATTCTGCTGGGTCATTCCCCGTATCCATGGCGTATTGCTCTGCAGGCAATCCAAAGGCATCCCAACCCATTGGGTGAAGGACATTGTAGCCTTGCGCACGTTTATAACGGCTGAGGATGTCCGTCGCTGTATAGCCTTCTGGGTGTCCTACATGCAATCCAGCTCCTGAAGGATATGGGAACATATCGAGAGCATAGAACTTCGGTTTTGAAGCATCTGTTCCTGTCTTAAATGTATGATGTTTCGCCCAGTAGCCTTGCCACTTAGGCTCAATTTCTTTATGATTGTAAAAACTCATGCTATTTCTCCAATTTTATGATGTTACTATTATACCATTTTTAGGGGAATTTGAAAGTCGAGAAAGAATCTTTTCCCCTCCATTGTCAAGAAAGATTGGCTTTGAAAGCACTCTTGCCAAGCTGAATAAAAAATAGCTCCTATGCTGGAGCTATCTTCTATCAATGCTTATTTTCTTCCATCTTCTCACGTCCTAGTTCTCGGTAACTACGGTCACCAACAACTTCTACGCTAAACTGGCCGTCCTCATATTCAAGTATCGTCACACTACCATTATCCAGACCATGCGGATGCATGCCATTGATCAGATACACAATGGTCCCAATCGTCATTCCATGACTCACAACGAGAGCATTGCCCCCACCGTGTTCTTCCATTTCTTTGGCAATCGATTCAAACCCTTCCTTGATTCGGCTACTGAGTTTTTCCCAGCCTTCTGCCCAACCAGCAGTATCAACCTCTACCAAGCCTTCTGCCAGCTCAGCATAGGATAACTGATGAACATGATCCACCTTGAAAACACGAGGAATGACCCCCATAAAGAGATCCCCATCATAGGCCCCATCAAAACTACCAAAGCACCACTCACGGATCCGCTTATCCATACGGTAAGGGATTTTGCCCTGCAAACCTAGTTCTTCTAAGATAATTCCCATGGTCTGAATCGTACGACCAGAGTCACTGGAATAAGCTCGGTCAAACTGCAAACCAGACTCTCTCAAGCCAATCCCCAACTCATGGATTCCCAACTCACCTTCTGCAGTTAGAGGCGTATCACTCCATCCTTGAGCCCGTCCAATCGTGTTAAACATGGTTTTTCCATGACGGACCAAGTACAATCTTACTTTAGACATTTTCTATCCTCCATTTTCTTCTATTATATCATGGATCAAAGAAATATTCGGCTTTCAAAAGCAAAGCCCGCTCTCCTAATTTTGCCACAAGAAAAGCTACCCTAACGGTAGCTTTTCTAGGAGATTATTATGAAAAAGTTTAGGATTCTAATTAAATAAAGTTAGGAGATCTTTATTTAATGATTATAGTATACACAGTCATCCTTAAACTCAACTTAAATTCTCTCTCTTTTTTATTAATTTTTAAAACTATGGATTGGAGCTGGGATTTGACCTCCACGAGAGATGAAATCGACAGACGAAGCTCCGTTGACCTTCATAACTGGAGCTGTACCTAGCAAACCACCAAACTCAATCATATCGCCTTCTTTACCCTTTGGAATGATACGGACAGCCGTTGTTTTCATATTAATGACACCGATTGCCGCCTCATCCGCAATCATAGCCGCAATGGTTTCAGCAGGCGTATCTTCTGGAATGGCGATCATATCCAGCCCAACAGAACAGATAGCCGTCATAGCCTCTAGTTTCTCTAAATTCAGAGAGCCATTTTGCACCGCAGCAATCATACCCTCGTCTTCAGAAACAGGGATAAAAGCACCTGACAAGCCACCGACCTGGTTACAAGCCATCACTCCGCCCTTCTTAACTTGGTCATTCAAAAGAGCGAGGGCAGCTGTCGTCCCATGTGTACCAACTGTTTCTAGGCCCATTTCCTCCAGTACTCGAGCCACAGAATCACCAACCGCAGGAGTTGGCGCCAAACTTAGGTCTACGATTCCAAAGTCAACACCAAGGCGTTCGCTCGCCATTTGACCAACCAATTGACCAATACGAGTAATCTTAAAGGCCGTTTTTTTGACTGTCTCAGCTACTACATCAAAGCTCTGTCCACGAACCTTTTCTAAGGCACGCTTGACAACACCGGGACCCGAAACCCCAACATTGATGATGACATCTGCTTCACCGACACCATGGAAGGCCCCCGCCATAAAAGGATTGTCCTCAACAGCGTTCGCAAATACAACCAATTTAGCAGCTCCCATATCTGATAAGCTCGCAGTTTCCTTGATGATACGTCCCATATCTGCAACTGCAGTCATATTGATGCCTGACTTGGTTGATCCGATATTGACGGACGAACAAACCTTGTCTGTCTCAGCAAGAGCACGGGGGATCGAATTGATGAGAATCTCATCTCCTTTTTGGTAGCCTTTTTGTACCAAGGCCGAAAAACCACCAATAAAGTCAACACCAATCTCCTTGGCAGCCTTATCAAGTGCCTTAGCCAAAACGACATAGTCCGTCGCATCAGTCGCTGCTCCAATCAAGGAAATCGGAGTCACCGATACTCGTTTATTGACAATTGGAATCCCTAGTTCTGCAGCAATTTCGTCACCTACAGCTACTAGATTTGCAGCTTTAGTTGTGATTTTTTGGTAAATTTTTTCAGCAGCACGTTCAATGTCTGGATCAATACAGTCCAAAAGGGAAATGCCCATGGTGATGGTTCTGATATCGAAGTTCTGCTCCTCAATCATAGCGATGGTTTCAGTAACTTGTCTAATATCCATGATGACCTCCTAGATATTGTACATAGCATCAAAAATCGCTGCACTTTGAATATTGATTTTAACATTCAGGGTTTGACCAAAGCTTTCAAACTCATTTCGAAGAGTGGTGAAATCCTGCTTTTCGTCGCTAGAAACGACCGCCATCATGGTAAAATATTCGTCCAATACTGTCTGAGAAATATCGTCAATATTCAACCCCAACTCTGCAATCTTAGTAGACACGCCTGCAACAATACCAGCCTTGTCCTTGCCAACCACTGTAATAATAGCCTTCATCTTTAGACCCCCATTCTTCGATTATTAGAAAACCTGAACGTTTTTGATTTTCTTTTTCCTTAGTATAGCATATTTCCGTAAAAATTACTAAAAAACGCCTGCTTACGAAGTTGTTCTTAAACAAAAAAACAATTTCGTAAACAAGCGTCTACCCTATCAAATGATGATGAGTGTTCCCGCTAGGACCGAAGTCCCAGCGGTAGACCAGAGCTAGACTAAGAGCACAAGACTCCATCATCATAACACTCAACAAAATTGATGATTTTATACTAATTCGATGATCGCCATTGGCGCAGCATCACCACGACGTGGTTCAGTTTTAAGGATACGAGTGTATCCACCGTTACGTTCAGCATAACGAGGTGCGATTTCTGAGAACAATTTTTGAAGTGCTGTAGTAGAAGTGTACTTATCAGTTGCTTCATCATAGTTTTCAGATGCGATTTCATTACGTACGAAAGCAGCTGCTTGACGACGTGCATGCAAATCACCACGTTTACCTAGAGTAATCATTTTTTCAACAGTTTTGCGGATTTCTTTAGCACGAGCTTCAGTTGTCACGATTGATTCGTTGATCAAAAGGTCAGTTGTCAAATCGCGAAGCATTGCTTTACGTTGTGAGCTAGTGCGTCCTAGTTTACGGTAAGCCATGTATTCCTCCTTTATTTATCTTTCAATCCAAGACCCAAGTCAATGAGTTTGAGCTTCACTTCTTCCAAACTCTTGCGTCCAAGATTTCGTACTTTCATCATCTCTGCTTCAGATTTTTCTGTCAAATCATGCACAGTGTTGATACCGGCACGTTTCAAACAGTTGTATGAACGCACAGACAAGTCCAGTTCCTCAATCGTACGATCCAAAATACGGTCGTCAGATTCAGTATCAGCTTCTTTCATCACTTCAGTTGACTTAGCAATCTCAGTAAGATTTGTAAACAAATCAAGATGTTCTGTCAAGATACGTGCTGAAAGCCCTAAAGCATCTTCTGGAATGATTGTTCCATTAGTCAAGATTTCAAGGGTTAATTTGTCAAAGCCATCGTTGCTACCTACACGAGCAGGTTCAACTTGATAGTTGACTTTTGTAACTGGTGTATAAATAGAATCTACAGCAAGTGTTCCAACTGGTGCATTATCTTTTTTGTTTTCATCAGCAGGTACATATCCACGACCACTGTTAACAGTCATTGTCGCTTTTAGGGAAGAACCTTCACTGATTGTAAAGAGATAATGATCTGGATTTACAATTTCAATATCACTGTCAGTCAAAATGTCTCCAGCCGTAATTTCAGCAGGACCTTCAACGTCAAGTTCAATGATTTTTTCGTCTTCAACGTATGATTTCACTGCAATCCCTTTAATGTTCAGAATGATTTGCATCACGTCTTCACGAACACCTGGAACTGTGTCAAACTCATGCAAGACACCTTCAATGTTGATAGATGTCACTGCTGCTCCTGGTAGAGAAGCTAGTAGTACACGACGAAGAGAGTTACCAAGAGTTGTACCGTAGCCACGTTCAAGTGGTTCGATTACAAACTTGCCATAATCTTTATTTTCATCAATTTTTGTTATATTTGGTTTTTCAAACTCGATCATTTAGTTACTCCCTCTTAAACGAAAAGCAGTGTAATGCAATGATTATACACGGCGACGTTTTGGAGGACGAGCACCATTGTGTGGCACTGGAGTCACATCACGAATTGCTGTTACTTCAAGACCAGCGGCAGCAAGCGCACGAATAGCTGACTCACGACCAGAACCTGGACCTTTTACAGTAACTTCAACTGATTTAAGACCGTGTTCTTGTGCAGATTTAGCAGCAGCTTCAGAAGCCATTTGAGCAGCGAATGGTGTAGATTTACGAGAACCTTTGAAACCAAGAGCACCAGCTGATGACCAAGCGATTGCATTACCATGCACATCAGTAATCATAACAATAGTGTTATTAAATGTAGCGTGAATATGAGCAATACCAGATTCGATATTCTTTTTCACACGACGTTTACGTGTTGGTTTAGCCAAGACTTTTACCTCCTATATTATTTTTTCTTACCAGCAATCGCAACAGCTTTACCTTTACGAGTGCGAGCATTGTTTTTAGTGTTTTGTCCACGGACAGGAAGTCCACGACGGTGACGAATACCACGGTATGAACCGATTTCCATCAAACGTTTGATGTTCAAGTTTACTTCACGACGAAGGTCACCTTCAACTTTGATTGCATCCACTTCACGACGGATAGCATCTTCTTGATCTGATGTAAGGTCACGTACACGAACATCTTCTGAGATTCCAGCAGCAGCCAAAATTTTCTTAGATGTTGCAAGTCCGATACCATAAACGTAAGTCAATGAGATTACTACGCGTTTGTCATTTGGAATGTCAACTCCAGCAATACGAGCCATGTTTTCTCCTTTCTATCTTATCCTTGACGTTGTTTGTGTTTTGGATTTGCTGGGCAAATTACCATAACACGGCCATTACGACGAATTACTTTACAGTATTCGCAAATTGGTTTGACCGATGGTCTTACTTTCATTTCTTATCCCTCCAAGTTTTTCGATTATTTAAAGCGGTAAGTGATACGTCCACGTGTCAAGTCATATGGACTCATCTCGACAGTAACACGATCTCCCGCTAAAATACGAATATAGTTTTTACGAATTTTACCAGAAACTGTTGCTAAAATCTGATGTCCATTTTCAAGTTCAACCGTAAACATTGCGTTAGGCATTGTATCAACTACTTTGCCTTCAACTTCAATCACATCGTCTTTTGCCACGCAAAAGCACCTCCATAAATTTCGATTCGATGCCTCTAAACACAGAGACAACAATTATAAGTCAGACTATTTCAGTATAACATTTGTAGCGATTTTTTGCAAGTGTGAAAAACGCTTTATTTCAAATTTGTCAATACTTTTTCGATGTCTTTAAACACATCGTTGATATCTTGATTTCCTTCGATATCGTGGACCAAACCTTTGGCACGATAGTGAGCAATGATTGGTTCACCTTGTGCGATATTCACATCCAAACGACGTTTAACAGTCTCAGGTTTGTCATCTTCACGTTGGTAGTAATCTTCTTCTTTGTAGTCAACTGGTGGGTTGAAAACTTTATGGAAGGTTTCGCCTGTTTCGCGGTGGATAATACGACCACTCAAACGTTCCAAGAGACAGTCTGGATTCACTTCGATGTTAATCACACCTTCAAGTTCGATACCAAGTTCAGCCAATGTTTTGTCCAAAGCATGGGCTTGTTCAATGGTACGTGGGTAACCATCCAACAAGAAACCTGTTTCTTTGATATCATCCTGTGAAAGGCGCTCTTTAACGATTCCATTTGTGACCTCATCTGGAACCAACTCACCTTTGTCAATGTATGACTTTGCGAGTACACCCATTTCAGTTTGATTTGCCATAGCAGCACGGAACATATCTCCAGTTGAAATGTGTGCCACGTGGAATTGTTCCACAATTTTAGCTGCTTGCGTTCCCTTACCTGCTCCAGGTAAGCCCATAATCAAAAGATTCATGATCTGATCTCCTTATTTTGTATTTAAATAGAAGCAGAAAGTTTGTTTCAACCCCTATTTAAAAACAAAATAGAAGAGGGGAGATGAAAATCTATCTTTCTAGATAGACCTTCATACTCCACTCCCTAAGCAAAAGTAATCTTGCTTTTATTCTGTTTTGTCCATGAAACCAACATACTTACGTTTCAATAGGTAACCTTCTAGCTGTTTGATGCCTTCAATACCTGTTGAAATAATGATCAAAAGACTAGTTCCCCCAAAAGCAACGGCTTCTGAAAGACCAAAGACATCTTTTGCTACAATCGGCAAGATTGAAATCACACCAAGGAAAAGGGAACCGACGGTTGCAAGGCGACGAAGAAGTTTCGACATAAACTCTTCAGTACCTTTACCTGGACGAACACCATGGATATAGGCCCCACTCTTTTGCAAGTTTTCTGCTGCTTTCTCTGGATTGATCTGCACAAATGTATAGAAGAATGTAAAGAGAATAATCAGCAGGGCATACATAGCAACACCTGTTGGAGATGTTGTCGCAAGCATTTCTTGTGCTGTACGCACCCAAGTCCAATCAAGCCCCATAGCGCTGACAAACTGAAGAATAGCCGCAGGAGCTGCCGTAATCGAACTTGCAAAGATAACTGGGATAACACCAGCAGGATTGACCTTCAAAGGAAGGTATGAACTGGATGGAGCACCTTGAGCAACTTTTGTATATTGGATCGGAATTTTATATTCTGCCTGTTGTACATATGTTGTAAAATAAACAATCAACAAAACAGCAATGATGAGAATAACGACAAAGATAATTGATGATGTCAACCGATCACTCGGGATATTGACAAAATAGTCCACGTAGATGCCATGAATCATCTCTGGAATTGAAGCCACAATCCCTGCAAAGATAATCATAGACACCCCATTACCATATCCCTTATCAGTGATTTGCTCTCCGAGCCAAGTAACGATCATAGTACCTGCAGTCAGGATAATACCAATCGTAACAAAGACTTGCGGGGTCAAATCTGTCGTTAATAATTTTGCACCAGATAGAGTATTAAAACCAGCAGTGATCCCGATTGATTGCACAAATGCAAGAATAAGTGCAATATAGCGAGTTGCTTGGTTTAACTTTCTCCGTCCTACTTCCCCCTGCTTGCCCCACTCTACAAACTTGGGAACAATATCCATTTGTAGCAATTGAACAACGATGGAAGCAGTGATATACGGACTCACACCGAGCGCAAAAACTGAGAAGTTCTTCATGGCATTCCCTGAAACAAGACTAAGCATGTTCAAGAAGGATAATCCACTCAAAGCTTCCAGACTTTTTGCATTCACACCTGGTACAGTAATACTAGTCCCGATACGGAAAACAAGTATGATAAAAATCGTAAAGAGAATTTTTGATCGTACTTTCTTAACCTTGAGGGCCTCTTTTAATAATTTAAAAAACATAGGTCACCTCTCTAGATGACTTCTACTGAACCACCTTTAGCAGTGATAGCTTCTTCAGCTGTTTTAGAGAATTTAGCTGCTTTCACAGTCAATTTCTTAGTCAGCTCACCGTTACCAAGAATTTTAACGCCTGATTTTTCAGCCTTTACAATTCCTGCTTCGATAAGAACAACTGGAGTAACTTCAGTACCATCTTCAAAAACGTTCAATTGATCAAGATTTACAATTGCGTATTCTTTAGCGTTGATGTTAGTGAATCCACGTTTTGGAAGACGACGGAACAATGGAGTTTGTCCACCTTCAAAACCAAGGCGAACTCCGCCACCGCTACGAGCTTTTTGACCTTTTTGACCGCGACCAGATGTTTTACCGTTACCTGATGAAGTACCACGACCAACACGGTTACGTACTTTACGAGAACCTTCTGCAGGTTTCAATTCATGAAGTTTCATTATTATTTTCTCCTCTTTTGTAAAATGCTAGCGCCGATAAGAGAGAAAAGGTTGTCTCCCTTATCAACTCGCCTATACATTCGTCATCTTAGATGACTATATCTAGTTTTAGGGGATGAGTATTGCCACATCCCCTAAAAATTCATTAGTTTACTTCTTCAACTGTTACCAAGTGAGATACTGCAGTGATCATACCACGGATAGCAGCGTTGTCTTCTTTGATAACAGAGCTGTTCAATTTGCCAAGTCCAAGTGCTACAACAGTTTTACGTTGTGATGGAATGCGTCCGATTGGAGACTTAGTCAAAGTAATTTTAATTTGAGCCATTTTATCCCCTTTCTTATGCCAAATCAGAAACTGAAATACCACGAAGGGCAGCAACTTCTTCAGCGCGTTTCAATTGTTTCAAACCTTCAACAGTTGCACGAACAATGTTGATTGGAGTGTTAGAACCAAGTGATTTAGATGTAATATCTGCCACACCTGCCAATTCCACAACGGCACGAACTGCACCACCAGCGGCAACTCCAGAACCTTCTACAGCAGGTTTCAACAATACTTTAGCTCCACCGAATTCTGAAAGAACTTCGTGTGGGATTGTTGTTCCAACCATAGGAACTTCAATCAAGTTTTTCTTAGCATCTTCTACTGCTTTACGGATTGCTTCTGGAACTTCTTGAGCTTTACCAGTACCAAATCCTACGCGACCATTGTGGTCACCAACAACAACAAGAGCTGCGAAACGAAGACGACGTCCACCTTTAACAACTTTTGTAACACGGTTGACAGCAACTACGCGTTCTTCTAATTCAACTGCATTGTCTTTAAATGCCATTTTCTAGTGTCCTCCTATTAGAATTTCAATCCGTTTTCACGAGCTGCATCAGCCAAAGCTTTCACACGTCCGTGATATAGATATCCACCGCGGTCGAACACCACTTCTGAAATACCTTTAGCGTTTGCACGTTCTGCAACGAGTTTACCGACAGTAACGGCTTGTTCAGTTTTAGTTCCTTTTGAAACTTCTTTGTCAAGAGTTGAAGCACTTGCGAGCGTTACACCCGCTACGTCATCAATCACTTGAGCGTAGATGCCTGTATTAGAACGGAATACGTTCAAACGTGGGCGATCAGCAGTTCCAGAGAGTTTTCCGCGAACGCGACGATGGCGTTTTTGGCGGAGTTTGTTTTTATCTGGTTTAGAAATCACAGTTTTCACCTCTTTAGTTTTAAATCGTGTGCTATGCACAAAGTTGGAAAATAGGTCGGTGGTTGAAGATCAACCACTCAATATTATTTACCTGTTTTACCTTCTTTAAGACGAACGTATTCGCCAACGTAACGGATACCTTTACCTTTATATGGTTCTGGTGAGCGAAGGCTACGTACGTAAGCAGCTGTTTGACCAACTACTTCTTTTGAAATTCCGCTGATAACGATTGTTGTTGGGTTTGGAAGTTCAAAAGTAATTCCTTCTGGAGCTTCAACTTCGTCTGGATGAGATTTACCAACAGCCAAAACAAGTTTTTTACCTTGAAGTTGTGCACGGTAACCAACCCCACGCATTTCAAGTTCTTTCTTGAATCCTTCTGATACACCAACAACCATGTTGTTCAAAAGGGCACGAGTAGTTCCGTGGATTGTTTTCATTTCTTTTGAATCGTTTGGACGGTGAAGTGTTACTTCAGTACCTTCCACACGGATTTCAATATCTTTTGAGAACTCACGAGTAAGTTCTCCTTTAGGTCCTTTTACAGTTACAACGTTGTCATTGTTAGTGAGTTCAACACCAGCAGGCAACACGATAACTTTATTACCAATACGTGACATGTTTATTATCTCCTGTTAAATTGTCAGGCCGTGATGGCCAGTTTTCACGGGGTTAAAGATACTTGTTGAGTTCAATAGCTAAATTGAACACGCTCTAAGAACTGTGCAAAATAGATAAGTTGGCTTGTTTGTAAACAAACTTCCCCAACTTCCTAATTTTGCTTTGTTCTTTACGAGCTTTGTATCTTGATTTTACCAAACGTAAGCGATAACTTCCCCACCAACATTCTTTTGGCGAGCTTCTTTATCAGTAAGCAAACCTTCAGATGTTGAAAGGATAGCAATTCCAAGTCCGTTAAGAACTTTTGGAAGGTCTTCACGTTTTTTGTAGACACGAAGTCCTGGTTTAGAAACACGTTTCAAGTTAGTGATAACTTTTTCACCGTTTGGTCCGTATTTAAGGAACACACGGATGATGCCTTGTTTGTCATCTTCGATGATTTCTACGTTCTTAACAAAACCTTCGCGTTTAAGGATTTCAGCAATCCCTTTTTTGATATTTGATGCAGGTACTTCAAGTACTTCGTGTTTCGCTTGGTTAGCGTTACGAATACGAGTTAGGAAGTCTGCGATTGGGTCAGTCATAACCATTTTTTATTCTCCTCTTACTAGTAGTTTGCAAGTTGCACTTGCTAGTTAATACATGATACAAAGAGCGTAACAGTGCGAGCAAAAATAGGCAATTTGATGCAGGAGCGATGCTCCAAAGCAAATTGGTCTTTTTTGCCAAAGCTGTAGCTCGTGTTCAAATTGGCAAACCCAACTGAACCCGGGCTAAACTCTGTGTGAAAAAGATAAACTTTCCTAGAAACTTTAGTTTCTTCGTCAAGTTTCCTATTTTCACTTGGAGTTTTGACGCCCTTGATATCTTAAATTACCAAGATGCTTTTGTTACACCAGGAATTTGTCCTTTGTAAGCTAATTCACGGAAGCAAACACGGCAAAGTTTAAATTTGCGGTAAACTGAATGTGGACGACCACATTTTTCACAACGAGTATAAGCTTGAGTAGAGAACTTCGCTGGACGTTTGTTCTTAGCAATCATTGATTTTTTAGCCATTAGATTTACCTCCTATATTATTTTGCAAAAGGCATTCCAAGGCCTGTAAGCAATGCACGTGACTCTTCGTCAGTGTTAGCAGTTGTTACGATAACGATGTCAAGACCACGAGTTTTGTCAACGTCATCGAAGTTGATTTCTGGGAAGATCAATTGTTCTTTCACACCGAGTGTGTAGTTTCCGCGTCCATCAAATGATTTTGTTGGAACACCGTGGAAGTCACGTACACGTGGAAGTGAAACTGAAACCAATTTGTCCAAGAATTCGTACATACGTTCACCACGAAGGGTAACTTTTGCACCGATCGCTACACCTTCACGAAGACGGAAGCCGGCGATTGATTTTTTAGCTTTAGTGATAAGTGGTTTTTGACCTGAGATAAGTGCCAATTCTTCAGCAGCTTTTTCAAGGCTTTTAGCGTTTGATACAGCTTCACCAACACCCATGTTCAAAACGATCTTATCTACTTTAGGCACAGCCATCACTGATGAGTAGTTAAATTGTTCTGTCAAAGCAGGAACTACTTCATTAAGATATTTTTCTTTTAAACGATTTGCCATTATACTTCTCCTTTCCTTCGTGATTAATCAAGCACTTCGCCTGATTTTTTGTTGTAGCGAACTTTTTTACCGTCTACAAATTTGTAACCAACACGACCAGCTACACCATTTTTATCCAATACTTGAACGTTTGATACGTGGATAGCTGCTTCTTTCTCAATGATACCACCTTGAGGAAGGTCGTTAGTTGGACGTTGGTGTTTCTTAACGATGTTAACACCTTCAACGATAACTTTGTTTACTTTTGGAAGGGCAGTAAGGACAACAGCTTCTGTTCCCTTATCTTTACCAGCAATTACGCGAACTTTGTCGCCTTTTTTTACAAACATTAGATTTCTCCTTGATTTTTCTTACGCCCATAAGGGCACCCTAGCTTGAAGCTAGGGGACTAGTTTGTTTCTAAAAATTAAAGTACTTCTGGAGCAAGTGACACGATCTTCATGAAGCCACCTTCACGCAATTCACGTGCAACTGGGCCAAAGATACGTGTTCCGCGAGGAGTTTTGTCTTCACGGATGATAACTGCTGCGTTTTCGTCAAACTTGATGTATGAACCATCAGCACGACGAGCACCTGATTTAGTACGAACGATAACAGCTTTTACAACGTCACCTTTTTTAACCGCACCACCAGGAGTAGCTTGTTTTACAGATGCCACAATGACATCACCGATGTTCGCAAATTTACGTTTAGAACCACCAAGAACTTTGATAGTCAAGATTTCACGTGCACCGCTGTTGTCTGCGACTTTCAAACGAGTTTCTGTTTGAATCATTTCAGTTTTCTCCTTTCAGGCTTGATTAGATGATGACCGCTTCTTCAACAACTTCTACAAGACGGAAACGTTTTGTAGCTGAAAGCGGACGAGTTTCCATGATACGTACGATATCGCCTTCTTTGGCAACATTGTTTTCATCATGTGCTTTGTATTTTTTAGAGTAGTTAATACGTTTACCATAGACTGGGTGGTTACGTTTTGTTTCAACTACAACTGTGATTGTCTTGTCCATTTTGTCAGATACAACACGTCCAACAAGAACTTTACGATTATTGCGTTCCATTGAAATTTCTCCTTCCCTAGTCTATTATTTCGCTTCAGATTGAACTGTTTTGATACGAGCGATTTGTTTTTTAACTTCTTTCAAGCGAGCTGTTTGTTCCAATTGACCAGTAGCAGCTTGGAAACGAAGTTCAAACAATTCTTTTTTCAATTCGTTTTCGCGCTTCGCGAGTTCTTCTTGAGAAAGACCACGAAGTTCTTTAACAAATTCTTTTACTTCATTAAGTTTCATGCCTTCTCCTTATTCTGCTTCACGTTTTACGAATTTACATTTAACTGGCAATTTATGGCTAGCAAGACGAAGCGCTTCGCGAGCGATCTCTTCAGATACACCAGCAACTTCAAACATCACTTTACCACGTTTAACTGGTGCTACCCAACCTTCAGGTGCCCCTTTACCAGATCCCATACGCACACCGATAGCTTTAGCAGTGTATGATTTGTGTGGGAAGATTTTAATCCAAACTTTACCACCACGTTTCATGTAACGAGTCATGGCGATACGAGCAGCTTCGATTTGGCGGTTAGTGATCCAGTGGCTAGTTGTAGCTTGAAGACCGTATTCACCGAATGCTACTTCTTTTCCACCTTTTGCTTCACCGCGCATTTTTCCACGGAATTCACGACGGTGTTTAACACGTTTAGGTACTAACATTGGTTATTTACCTCCTTTAGTGTTTTTACGAGCTGGAAGAACTTCACCACGGTAGATCCATACTTTAACACCAAGTTTACCGTATGTAGTATCTGCTTCTTCCCAAGCGTAATCGATATCTGCACGAAGTGTGTGAAGCGGAACAGTCCCTTCAGAGTATCCTTCAGCACGGGCGATATCTGCACCGTTCAAACGACCTGATACTTGAGTTTTGATTCCTTTAGCTCCAGCACGCATTGCACGTTGGATTGCTTGTTTTTGTGCACGACGGAAAGCGACACGTTGCTCCAATTGACGAGCAATTCCTTCACCTACAAGGTGAGCATCCAAATCAGGTTGTTTGATTTCGATGATGTTGATGTGTACTTGTTTTCCAGTCAATTTGTTAAGTTTTGCACGAAGTGCATCAACGTTAGCACCACCTTTACCGATAACCATACCTGGTTTAGCAGTGTGAAGTGAAACGTTAACTTTGTTTACTGCGCGTTCGATTTCGATAGTTGAAACTGCTGCGTCAGCAAGTTCTTTTTGAACGAATTTACGGATTGCAAGATCTTCATGAAGGTAATCCGCGTATTCTTTTTCAGCATACCATTTGGCATCCCAATCACGGATGATGCCGACACGCATACCAATTGGATGTACTTTTTGACCCACGATTTTACCTCCTTATTTTTCTGCAACAGCTACAGTGATGTGAGCTGTACGTTTGTTGATTGGTGAAGCTGAACCTTTCGCACGTGGACGGAAACGTTTCATAGTTGGTCCTTCGTTTGCGAATGCTTCAGATACTACCAAGTTAGCTTTATCCAAACCAAAGTTGTTTTCAGCGTTAGCTACAGCTGAGTTCAAAACTTTCAAGATGATTTCAGCAGCTTTGTTTGGAGTGAATGTCAAGATTGCAATAGCATCGGCTACGCTTTTACCACGGATATTGTCAAGAACAAGACGTGATTTACGGGGTGAAACACGTACTGTACGAGCCATTGCTTTAGCTGAAGTAATTTCTGCCATTTATGTTCTCCTTATTTTCTACGTGTTTTCTTGTCGTCTGCAGCGTGACCTTTGTAAGTACGAGTTGGTGCAAATTCACCAAGTTTGTGACCTACCATGTCTTCTTGGATGTAAACAGGTACGTGTTTACGTCCGTCATAAACTGCGATAGTGTAACCAATGAAACTTGGGAAAATCGTTGAACGACGTGACCAAGTTTTGATAACTTTTTTCTTTTCGTCGTTTGCTTGAGCTTCAACTTTTTTCATCAAATGCTCATCGACGAAAGGTCCTTTTTTAAGACTGCGTCCCATTTTTATATTTTCTCCTTTAAATGTTGTACCACAGCGGCTTGCGCTCACATGGAGCGCTACCGAGCTGGCGGATTTCCTAGTTGCTTAAGCGACTAGTTTACTATTATTTTTCGTTGCGACGACGAACGATAAGTTTGTCAGATTTCGCTTTCTTGTTACGAGTTTTAAGACCAAGAGCAGGTTTGCCCCATGGAGTAGATGGCGCTTTACGACCAACTGGTGCTTTACCTTCACCACCACCGTGTGGGTGATCGTTAGGGTTCATTACAGAACCACGAACTGTTGGGCGGATACCTTTCCAACGACTACGTCCTGCTTTACCAAGGTTCACAAGTCCATGTTGTTCGTTTCCGACAACACCAACTGTTGCACGACAAGTTCCAAGAATCATACGTACTTCGCCAGATTGAAGACGAACAAGAACATATTTACCTTCTTGCCCCAATACTTGAGCAGAAGCTCCAGCTGCACGTACCAATTCTCCACCACGACCTGGTTTCAACTCGATGTTGTGGATCAAAGTACCAACTGGGATGTTGGCAAGTGGAAGTGCGTTTCCGACTTTGATATCTGCTTCTGGACCTGAAACGATACGTTGACCAACTTCAAGACCTTTTGGAGCAATGATGTATGCTTTCACACCGTCAGTGTAGTGTACAAGGGCGATGTTTGCAGAACGGTTTGGATCGTACTCGATTGTTTTAACAACTGCTTCAACGTTGTCTTTGTTACGTTTGAAGTCAACCAAACGGTAGAAACGTTTGTGTCCACCACCTTGGTGACGAACAGTGATACGACCGTTGTTGTTACGACCAGCCTTGTTCTTCAAAGCAACAAGCAATGATTTTTCAGGAGTGCTTGTTGTGATTTCAGCGAAATCCAAAGAAGTCATATTACGGCGACCGTTTGTTGTTGGTTTATAAACACGAATTCCCACGATATTTCCTCCTTAGATTATTCAGCTTCAGCAGCAAACAACTCGATTGCTTTTGAATCAGCTGTAAGTGTGATGATAGCTTTTTTAGTTTTGTTAGTAAAACCAGTGTAACGTCCAACACGTTTAGCTTTTGGTTTTACGTTGATTGTGTTAACGTTGGCAACTTTAACACCTTCGAAAGCAGCTTCAACAGCTTGCTTGATCAAAAGTTTGTGTGCACGAGTGTCAACTTCAAATACATATTTGCCTGCTTCAAGTTGAGCCATTGAGCTTTCAGTGATGACAGGTTTTTTGATAACATCATACAAATTCATTATGCAAGAACCTCCTCGATTTTAGAGATAGCTGCTTGTGTGACAAGAAGTTTGTCGCTATTTGCGATGTCAAGAACACTTGCAGTTGTAGCGGTTGCAACTTTCACGTTTGGAAGGTTACGAGCTGAAAGAGCTGCGAATTCATTTCCTTCTTCAAGGATAACAAGAACTTTAGAATCGATGCTCAATGCTGCAAGAACTTTTGCAAATTCAGCAGTTTTTGGAGCTGTAAATGAAAGAGCGTCTACAGCTACGAATTTGTTTTCAGCAACTTTTTCAGAGTAAACTGATTTAAGTGCTAGGCGACGAACTTTTTGTGGAAGTTTGTAGCCGTATGAACGTGGAGTTGGTCCGAAGACAACACCACCACCACGCCATTGTGGTGAGCGGATAGAACCTTGACGAGCACGTCCAGTTCCTTTTTGACGCCATGGTTTGCGTCCACCACCTGATACTGCAGAGCGGTTTTTAACAGCGTGTGTTCCTTGACGAAGGCTTGCGCGTTGGCTGATGATCACATCAAACACAACTGATTCATTTGGTTCGATACCAAATACTGCATCGTTAAGAACAACTTGGCCAGCTTCTTTACCAGTTTGGTCAAATAATGTTACGTTTGCCATTGTGACTGATTTCCCCTTTCTTTATTATTTACCAGCTTTAACTGCTGATTTGATAGTGATAAGAGATTTCTTAGCACCTGGTACGTTACCTTTGATAAGGATAACGTTCTTTTCTGGAACAACTTGTACAACCTCAAGGTTTTGAATTGTTACACGGTCGCCACCCATACGTCCTGCAAGGTTTTTACCTTTGAATACGCGGTTAGGTGCAACAGGTCCCATAGAACCTGGACGACGGTGGTAACGAGAACCGTGAGCCATTGGTCCACGTGATTGTCCGTGGCGTTTGATAACACCTTGGAAACCTTTACCTTTAGAAGTACCAGTTACGTCAACAACGTCTCCAGCTGCGAATGTTTCAACTGTGATTTCAGCACCAACTTCCAAGCCTTCAACGTTTTTGAATTCACGAATGAAGCGCTTAGGAGCCGTGTTAGCTTTCGCTACATGTCCTTTAGCAGGTTTGTTGCTCAATACTTCGCGTTTGTCATCGAAACCAACTTGGATAGCGTTGTATCCGTCTGTTTCAACAGTTTTAACTTGAAGAACAACGTTTGGAGTTGCTTCAATAACTGTTACAGGGATCAATTCGCCAGCTTCAGTGAAGATTTGAGTCATTCCCACTTTTTTCCCTAAGATTCCTTTTGTCATGAGAAAATAGTTCCTTTTCTATATTTTTTATTCAAAAAGTTTTTAACGAGCGTTTTTTATGCTCAAGGTTTCAAACTTTGGATTAAAGCTTGATTTCTACGTTTACACCACTTGGAAGATCCAATTTCATCAAAGCATCAACTGTTTTTTGAGTTGGGTTAACGATATCGATCAAGCGTTTGTGTGTACGCATTTCAAATTGTTCGCGAGAGTCTTTGTATTTGTGAGTCGCACGAATGATTGTGTAGAGGCTACGCTCAGTTGGAAGTGGGATTGGACCCGCAACTTGTGCACCTGTACGAGTAGCTGATTCTACGATTTTTGCAGCCGCTGTGTCAAGCGTACGGTGTTCGTAAGCTTTCAAACGGATACGGATTTTTTTGTTTGCCATCTTTTTCTCCTTTTCGTCTATTTAAGATAATAGGCTAGCTCCACAAGAAAACCGACGCGTGTTGCGTGGCAATGCAACCGAGCGTGTCGCAACCTCTTGCATCAAAGCTAAGGCTGTAATTTACAGCACCATAATAGAATAACACAAAGCCCCTGCGATTGCAAGGGATTTGTTAGGTTTTTTTCGTTTTTTTAGGATGAAACTGTTTTCTCTTTTCATCTTCCTAAGATTACTGATTTACGTCTATAAAAATCAATCTTTTCTTCTATATAATACAAGTCATTTTCACCTTGAATTCATCTTCTGATTGATCCACTAAGATATCTGCTTCGGACTCGGTTTCTCTATAGTATCGCAGATACTGCTCCCGTCTCATCTGATGGCTAGCCAATACAAAAGATGCATCACGATTTCTCATAATCGTATCTCGAGCTAGGCGCCTCTTTAATTCCGTTTCTTCGTCCGTGTAGAAACAGACGGTCTTATCAAAGAGTTCCTTGGGTAGAAAGCCTACAGACATTCCTTCGACTATCAGTATTGGTTTTGAAGCAGATAAGACTTCGCTTGGCTTCCAAGGTTCATCAATCGTCAAGACATCCATACCTGACTGCAAGGCGAGAATATCCCTCTCCAAACTTGCCAGCTCATGCGCCACTGGTAGACAAGCTGTCACTTTTTGATTTGGTGCTTGCTTTGGCACTACTAAATGACGTTCCGAGGTGATATAGGGGTCTGTTTCTAGTAGATTTACTTTTTCAGCATCTAGGGCTTGAAACAATTCTTGAGCAAAGGTTGATTTCCCTGATGCTCCGTGACCGTAGATCCCCAGTGTTTTGACTTTTCCAGTTTCGATCTCTGTGACCAGTTGATCTATTAAGCCTTTTCTTTTCATTCTCTCTTCACCTGTTCATAGCTTTCTTTTCCGTCATTGAGCTTGTCCCAAATCACTATTTGCCCACTTTTAAGAGATTTTTGCACATCGATAATGCGTTGATTGGACGACCCTCGGAACTGGAGCATGAGATTGCGCTTGCTTTTGTCATAACGACCATCGACAAGGATGTCGATCAGCGACAAGAGTTCCAGTTTGTCTGGAGTCTCCAGCATCATTTCTTCCCAAGTATAACCTGTCCAGGACCAGATGTCTTTATCTGGCAATTCCTTACGAATGCGTTTAACTAGAGGCAAGAGGATGCCCGTATTGAGGAATGGCTCTCCTCCCAGCAAGGTCAAGCCTTGAACATAGGGCTGGGCAAGGTCTTCCATAATCTGTTCTTCTAACTCTGCTGTATAAGGAATGCCTGCATTGAATGACCAAGTCGCAACATTATAACAGCCCTCACAATGGAACATACAACCTGCGACATAGAGGGAGTTGCGTACGCCTTCTCCATCTACAAAGTTAAAGGCCTTGTAGTCAATGATTCGCCCCTTACTAAGCTCCTCGCTTTTCCATTCACCTGGTTTTGGTGTATTCCATGTCATCCTTCTACTCCAACTCTATCCAATAGCGCTCCGTTCCGTTTCGAACATCCTCCAACTCCCCACCATTAGCTAAGATAACAGCTCGGCTTGCTGGATTTTCTGTGCTACAAGTCACTAAAGCTCGTTTAATATTCTTTCCCTTAGCAACTTGTAGACCTTGTCGGAGGGATTCTTTCGCATAACCCTTACCTCTTTCAGACGGGCGGATGGAATAACCAATATGACCACCTACCTCCAGCAAATAGTCATTAAGACGCAATCTCAGATTGAGAAACCCTACGGCTTGTCCATCTCTCGAAAAAGCAACTAACTGAATATCAGGCACCCACCCTTCAGGCAAATTAATCCCCATTTCATGATTCTGATTACTTTCCAACCACTCTTCATAAACAAAATTCTCAGCATCCCAAAACCCACCATCGTGGGCTGATTGAGTCTGTTCAAACTCTGCCATCATCTCTAAAACTGTTTCTTTATCTGCCAATGTTGGTCTGCGTAGTATCATTTTTACCTCCAATTAAGAGAAAAGTGAGAGCAGACTCTCACTTTTATTTTTTCTTGTTCTTGTTTAAAAACTGTTCTTTGAGGTTGAGCAAGCGTTCTTTTTTACCTGTTCCACCTTTCGAGTGTTTCTCGTGATAACGGGTCACTTGAGCGCGTCCCTTATCATCTAATTGGTATTTCCCCATTCCATTTCCTTCTAATTTGTTACTTCATGTCCGGCTGTTTTAATGGTTGAACCGTTCATGTGTTTGACACGCGCAGCGATTTCCTTGTGACGTCCATTAACCATTGGACGCGCTTGAGGATTTCCCAGATAACCACACGTACGTTTGACCACGTCTACTGTTTTAGGGTCGCTATTGCCACAGTTGGGACAAGCAAATCCTCTCTCAGTTGGTTCAAAATCCCCTTCAAAGTCACACTTGTAACAGCGATCAATCGGGGTATTGGTTCCTAGATAGCCGACACGGTCATAGGCATAGTCCCAGACAGCTTCCAGGGCCTTAGGATTTTGTTGAAGAACTGGGTATTCACAATAGTGGATAAAGCCTCCTGACGCACCTGCTTCTGGGTAGACTTTTTCAAAGTCTAATTTTTCAAACGGTGTTGGATTTTTACGGACATCATAGTGGAATGAGTTGGTGTAGTATTCCTTGTCCGTGATGTCAGGAATAGAGCCAAACTTCTCTGTATCCAAGCGACAGAAGCGGTCTGTCAGACTTTCAGACGGTGTGGAGTAGATAGAGAAATGGTAACCATATTGGTCAGACCACTCTTCCACACGACGTTTCATATCGCGAATAATATCCAGTGTAAATTCCTTGGCTTCAGGATTGCTTTCCCAGCTGTTTCCAAAGAAGACCGTAGCCACTTCGTACAAACCGATGTAGCCCAGCGAAACTGTCGCACGGCGATTCTTAAAGAGTTGGTCAACACTTTCTTCTTTTCCGAGACGGCGACCGAAGGCTCCGTACTGATAGAGGATAGGGGCATTCGCTGGTGTTGCTTCCTTGGTTCGTTCAACACGGTAAACCAGAGCATCTTCTGCGATGTTCATCCGCTCGTTGAAGATTTCCCAAAACTTATTTAGATCCCCTTCAGACTCGAGGGCGATACGAGGCAGATTGACTGTCACAACACCTAGATTCATTCGGCCTGAGTTGACCTCGACACCATTCTCATCCTTCCATCCTTGGAGGAAAGAGCGGCAACCCATAGGCACCTTGAAAGAACCTGTCAGCTCAATAATCTTATCATAGGACAAGACATCTGGGTACATCCGCTTGGTTGCACACTCGAGGGCCAACTGTTTGATATCGTAGTTAGGTGAACCTTCCTCTAAGTTGAGTCCTCTTTTCAGCGTAAAGATGAGTTTAGGAAAGATGGCTGTGCGATGTTCTGAACCAAGCCCCTTGATACGAATGGTCAAGATAGCTTTTTGAATTTCACGCTCAAAACGATTGGTTCCTAGACCGAAACCTAGTGAAGTAAAAGGTGTTTGTCCATTTGAAGTGAAGAGGGTGTTGATTTCATACTCAAGAGATTGCATGGCATCGTAGATATCTTTTTGCGTTTTCTTCCACGCGTAATCTTCCCGTTTTTCAGGCAAGACCCACTCTTCCGCATCCTTTAGGTGCTTTTGATAATTCTTCTCTGCATACGGCGCCAAAACTTCATCGATACGGTCAGCTGAACAGCCCCCGTACTGGCTAGAAGCAACGTTAGCAATGATTTGGGAAATCTGAGCTGTCGCAGTCTGGATAGACTTAGGACTCTCTACCTCTGCATTTCCAATCTTAAAACCATTTTCCAACATGCCTTTAAAATCAATCAAACAGCAGTTAGTCATCGGCGTGTAGGGGCTGTAGTCCAAGTCATGATAGTGGATATCTCCCTTTTGGTGAGCATTGGCTACGTGCTTAGGAAGCATTTGCAGTCCGATTGATTTCCCCACAATCCCTGCTGTCAAATCACGCTGGGTGTTAAAAATATCACTGTCTTTATTGGCATTTTCATTGACAACTGCCTGATCTTTATTGAGAAGCTTATGAATGCTAAAGTTGATATCTGTCGCTTTTGAGCGCTCAAAATCCCTTTGTGTCCGATAAGTGATATACTCCTCAGCCAGCGCATATTCTTTGGCTTCAAGGAGTTCATGCTCTACGATATTCTGAATCTCGTAAATCTTGACACCTTGAGGGAAACGACTATGAATTTCCGCAACAATACGCTCAAGCAGCCCATTTAGACGTTTTTCGACCAAGGGTGTCACATCCATGACTTTGTCAGCCGCCTTGTGGAGAGCTTTGTCAATCTTGTCTATATCAAACACTACACGTCTACCATCTCGTTTTTCAACGAACAATGTGGGAACGGTTGCAAGCTTTTCTTCTAATACAATCATATCCATGCTCTTTTCTATTTTTCTTCTTAAGTGATATTATACCACTCTAAAAAGAAAAATCAATATCTTGTGTTAAAAATTCTAAAATTTTTAAAAATACACAAGATATTGATTTGTTATTTAGATTTATAAAGCTTGAATTCCTTACTATCCGTCTGAACAAGCTCGTATTTTTCACTAAGTAGGCTCTCTACATCCGACCACAAGGCAACCTTTTGATTGACCAAAATCATCTTCGGTTGATTTTCTTTCAAGTCATTGACTAGTTTCGTTTTATTCTCGTCGCTTGCAGTATAGAGTGTTGGTGTTACTAGAGAGCTTGGCGCCAAGCGTTCACTTGAGCGGTAGAAATCTGGACGATTATCCCAAGCATAGACACGATCCTCGGAACTCGTTTGCTGTTTGACCACGCTAGCAAGCTGCTCGCGTTCCTGATAAGTACTTGGATGCGAAATATAGCGACTCAAAACAGGTAGGAAAAGTAAATAGACTATCGCAACTAATGGTAGATAGAAATTTCCCTTGAGGTAGCGACCAAAGAGTGCTGAAGAGCGAACTCTTCGTCTACTACGACTGATACGATCAGGGCTTCCTTCTTTGATGTTGGTTAACAATAACAATGTCAGAAAGGGCAAAATCGCTACCAAACGTGAACCATGCAAAGGTTCCTTTGAAAGAATTAACAGAGCAAGAGTTATTAATAATCCTAAAATAGCGCCTATTGAGACGGCAGATTGTTTGGCTGGTTTAGATTGAAACAATCCTGAAAAGATCAATGTCAGAATCCCAACACCGATGGATAGCAAGCCATAGAAAGCAGCATTCTCCATAAGATTGGCATTTGAAAATAGACTAAGCGTATCAATTGGATACAAGGTATGGCTAATCGCATCACCAAAAGTTCCTGTTATTACAGTGTAGTAGCCAATTGGATAAAAAAGGAGAGAAAATCCTAGAGCTGATGCGAAAAATTGATACAAACCATGAACAAATTTACGCTTGGCAATATTAAATCCAAACAAACTTAAGGCAAGTGTGGCTGCAAACAAGGCTGTGGGAATAGGTGATAGGAAGAAAGCTAATGCTAAACTCATCCCAACTCGCAAGAAACCTTTATCGTTACTTGGATCATCCAGATAGTCAGCAACTAGACTAAAAGCATAAAACAAGAAAGGTATCGCTACAATCACAGCATAGCTACCACCAAATCCCAGACTGCCTACAAGCAAATAGAAAACCAACAAAAGCTGTCTAGCCTGCTCTCCCTGACCTGTCAAGGTATCTGCGGATTTAAATAGAAAAACACCAGCTCCGAACAAGGCCAACCACTCCACCAAAGCAAAAAGAATACTCCCTTGAGAGAGATAGTTTAGTACGTAATAAAGCAGTCCATTTGAACCATAATAATCCGTGTAAATCTGCCCACTCTGGTGTAGCGCCCAACCAGTATAAAAATCTTGCATCTGTTGAGGGCTCACCAAACCAAAGATCAGAGGCAAAATCACAGAGACAGCTGTAGCAGCTAGACTCCAAATCACTATACTAAAAAATGGAAGTGGAGTGCGTTTCTTCTTACCTCGCTCTAGTCCAAATTCAGACTCTTGATCCAGCCGTTCCCGATACTGGTATCGAAATTCTTCTAGCTGTTCGTCTTTTTCCTCGTATACGTTCATTCAATTTCTCCTAGTAAGTTTATCTGTTTTAGTATATCAAAATCTTACAGGAATGTCAGCTAGGGATTGATATTTCCTTAACTTCTTATCTAGCTCAGCATAGCGTTCAATCTCTCGAAAACGGTGTAAACTGCTTGTTTGAAACTTTAGGATAAAATCATATTCTTCTTGATTTAGCATTTTCATCCTCCTGCTTATCTATTCGCAAAAAGACAAAAAAATAAGATCCAGCCTTGGGCTAGATCTTGATGGATAGTTAGAGCATAGGTGCAAACAACTGGACAATTTCCTTGATCAGGCTTTGATACCAGCTTGTTTTGATCGTGTGGGGATAAATTTCTTGAGAAACTTTAAAAATCTCTTCGAAGTCCCTTTCAATATCGATGATAGACTGCGTTCTATAAAGCAAAACGCCATTTTCATAGTGGTGGAGCAAGCTGCGATAGTCAAAATTGATGGTTCCAACTGTTGCTGCTTCTCCATCGACCAGCATTTGCTTGCTATGAAGAAATCCGGGACTGTACTCGTAAATGCGAACTCCAGCAGATAGCAAATCTGGATAGGCCCCGCGAGTAACTAACTGAATAACCTTCTTATCTGGGATACACGGCGTCACAATTCTCACATCTACCCCTCTCAGAGCTGCATTTTTGATACTTTCGGTGAGATCATAGTCAGTAATCAGATAGGGCGTCGTGATATAGACATAGTCTGTAGCTTGATTGATAAGGTTTTGATAAACCGTTTTCCCAACCTGGGATCGATAGATGGGTTTTGGCCCACTACTATAGGGGATACAAAGTCCCATTCCATCTTTGGGTTGATTTTCGAGATGGTATTGGTCAAAATCACTAATCTCTCCACGGTTGATATACCAGGTGGATAAAAAGAGTCTGGTAAAAGCCTTTACTGCTGGACCATCTAACCGAATACCGCTATCCTTCCAGTAACCAAAGCGTTCGATATGATTGATATACTCGTCTGCTAGATTGGCACCACCTG
This sequence comes from Streptococcus sp. oral taxon 058 str. F0407, assembly GCF_000235485.1. Taxonomy (GTDB): domain Bacteria; phylum Bacillota; class Bacilli; order Lactobacillales; family Streptococcaceae; genus Streptococcus. The sequence continues at coordinate 187,220 of NZ_JH378889.1, read as the reverse complement.
TATAGCCAATCTGCCCATCGATAATCATGATTTTGCGGTGATCACGGTTGTTATAGGCAACGGTTAAGCGCGGAATCACCTTATTAAATTTATGGGCTTCAATCCCTCGACTACGAAGCTGGATGGTGTAATCTCCAGGCAAGGTTGCCATACAACCAATATCATCATAGAGAAGTTTGACTTCTATTCCTTGAGCAGCCTTTTCTTCCAAAATTTCTAAAATGCTGTTCCACATCAAGCCTTCTTCGATGATATAGTATTCGAGAAAGATAAATTTCTCAGCTTTCTTGAGATCCTCTAGCATCTGGCGCCACATGCTTTCCCCTGAAGGGAAGAAATGGGTATCTGTTCGATTATAGACATCCGCATTCGTATCCATACTGAGGAGAGATTTGATAACGCCGTAAGCCGACTTGTCTTGTTCCTTTAACTCCAAACGGAGAGCTCTGCTATTATCCTCTCTATCAACCATTGATTGAAGCTGCTTTAGCTGCTTCATTTCTTTTTTAGATAAACGACGCTCTCCAAACATGATATAGAGTAAGGGACCAAATACTGGAACAAAGGCTACTAACAGCCATGTCACCTTGCTTTCCGGATTCATGGACCGATTGACAATCGATACAATGGTCGCTAAGCTCACTAAAATGACAAGGATAATCCAGACAATTGGAGCCATTTGCCCTAGATAGATAAATAAACCAAAGACGATAAACAACTCTGCCAACATAATGGTAATACTAAAACCATACTTGGACATGAGTAGCTGCATTTTTCTAGCTGTCATACAGCCCCTTCCTTTTCTAACATTCTCCTTAACCGCTTGATAAACTAATGTTTCTACTAGTATACCTCAGTTCAGGGGGAGATGGCAACCTTTTACCTTTTCTAAAGTTCCAGCCGTTCCGTGTTTAGATGATTGTTACAATTTCAGAGCCAACATATTGACCGTCATACCAGCTGCGGTTCCCATAAGGTAGACGACATCTCCCTCCTTGACCAGCCCATAATCTAAAGAATAAGCCAAGCCAAACGGTACAGAGACTGATACCATATTTCCATAGTCAGTGACGAGATTGAGGTACTGATCCTCGGCCACACCTAGTTTTTCCATGACCAAAGGAAGAGCACGACTTGCTTGGTGAGGAATGATGTAGTCCACATCTGCCAAGGCTAGTTGTGTTATTTCTTGAAACTCTTCAAACATGACTGGGATTTTACGTGCAGACAAGAGGAGGATTTTCTTCCCCTTCATGTCAAACATATAGTTGGTCTTAGTCGCTTCAGAGTACTCTTTGGGTTGATAAGATGTCAAACCTCCACGAATCTCCGTATCGTGAGCTCCTTCGGACCAAGTACGTTGGAGACTAGCAATGACCCCTTTTTCCTGATGACTTTTTTGAAAAACAAAAGCTGCCGCCCCATCACTAAAGAGTTCAAAACTTTCTTTTTGCTTGGGATTAAGCCCCAAACTTCCAACCTCACTGGATACAATCAAAACACGATCGTATTCGCCCGCCTCAATCAAGTGGGACATAGTCGATAGAGCAGAAATAAAGCTGGTACAGGTCGTATTGATGTCCATTGCTGGAATTGAGAGTCCTTTTGCTACGCGTTCATGAATCAAGGCAGCTGTACATGGAATAGGCTGAACACCAACCGCACTTGCCGAAACCAGACAATCAATGTCTTCTATTTTCAAATTTGCATTTTCGAGTGCCTGCTGGATAGCTGCTTCTGCCAAATCTAGTTGGGTTTCTTCGTTTTCAACTACACGATAACGAGTTTGATCTTTAAATTGGACAGTATGCTTTGGAAGGCAAACACCATAACCTGCGATTTCTACATGTCTTGTTACTTCTGTCATTGTCTTTTATCCTTTCATAAACGTTGGATACGTTTGAGTTTACGGCTAGTATCCCAGTGATAATCTGAAAATTGGATTGCTGGGGCTTTGAACTGTTTTTGCTGAGCCAAGAGTTGGAATTGAGCTAGAATAGCTGCCTCTAAATCCTCATCTCGTTGGCTTAGACAAACTTCCACTAACTTCTCGGAATGTTGCTTGACTTGGTAATCTCCTACATTCTCCACAAAGAGGATGCACCTCCTGATAAAGTCAGGATAGATGATCACTTGACCCCCATCCAGTCCATCGAAATAGAAGATGTCGTCAGAGCGTCCTTCGACCTTGTCAATCCGTGTATAGCAGGAGCCACATGGACAAGGCTCCGGATTTTCAACCAAGATATCATTGAGCTGGTAGCGATAAACAGGCTGACTGCTTCGTTTAAAGTCCGTAATCACTGGATAAAAACGGCGGTCGTCTAGATACTGCTTTTCCACAAAGATAATGTCTTCGTTGAGATGCAGATTGCCAGCTGAGCAAGTGCAGGCTAAGAAACCTTCAGTCGCCTGATAAACTTGGTCAATGATGGACAGAGAAAAGGCCTCTGCGATCCGTTCCCTATCACTATCTTCCAAGATTTCTGCCACCGAAACGATTTTTTGTGGGTAAATAGCTAACTCTCCATCCTTGAGACGCTTGCTTAATTCAATCAACATAGAGGCTGGTGCCACCGCAATAGTTGGTTGGTAGCTATTGAGACGCCCGATATGCTCATCTGTATGTTTAAAAATATCAAAATACTCTAAACGAATGAGGGAAGTATTGATAGTCTGATAGAGTTCATTATCAGCTCTCAGGAAAAAGGCGATGCGGTGTCCAAAAAGTTGACCTTTGGGCAACATCTTGGCTAGAATTGCCGCCGCCCACATACTTCGCTCTTTCTCTGTTGTGATAAAGAGGCCCCGATGTCCAGATGTCCCCGAAGACAAACCGACGGCCACCTCACCTTTGAGTTCAGTGAAATCACGGGTCTTCTCACTTTCAATAGCCAAGGCTAAGGCTTCATCACGATCCACTCCTTGGGTGTTGAGCTCATTGAAATGTTCCATCATAAAAGCCTTGTCCATATGGTCAAAGTTACTAGGAACCCCATTTTTAAAGTAGGGCGACTCTCGCTTTAAAAAGTCCATATAGTTAGCTAATTGCTTTTTCTGATAGTTTTCTACAGCTTCTCGAGATTTGAAATGATGAAGCCAGCGAGTTTGGATAAAGGTTTTAAGAAAGGTTAGTTTTTTCATATAAGATTGACTCTATCCTTTCTACAGGATCATGGCTAACAACTACCTCGATACCGGCCTTTAAAACTTCCTCCAGAAACTCTGTCCCCTTGATATAGTCCACCTTGTTATCTTGAACCAAGGAAGGAATCAAGTGCATCTGCTTGGTGTAAGGCAAGAGGTCAATTCCCCAACAGAGGTCTGCTGCAATGAGGAGATTAAGGTCTGGAAAATATAGACAGGCTTGCCCCCTAGCATGCCCGTCAACAGAAGCTACTAGGATACTGCCATCTCCGAAAAGATCACAAATCGGACGATAGGGAAAAGTTGAATCTTGCTGGTCAGCTCTGATAATGGTTAGATTTTCTTCAAAAGAAGCTGGTAAAAACTCCTTGAAAATTAAGTCTTTCAACTTGGGTTTTTGGTATACCTCATATACTTCTTTTGTCAAGATAAAGGTTGCATGAGGAAAGAAACTAGCTCCTCCCAGATGATCTGGATGTAGATGAGATAGGATGACATAGTTTATTTCTTCTGGTTTGATCCCCTTAGCTTTCAGCAAATATGAAATCTGATCCTTCTCCGTCATTTGAACAGGTGTTCCTAGCCGATAGAAGCCATAGCGAAGACGGGTCTTAATATCGTAATGATAACCAGTATCATATAGTAGATAGCCTTTGTCTCTATGCTTAATCAGAAAGACGCCAGCTGGGAAGATCATCTTTTTATTCTTGACTCCTTTAAATAGCAAACCTGTATAGCTAGTACAGTATCCTGCTGGTAAATAATCAATGCTTTCGATAATCTTGGACATATTGTTCAATCCCTTCCGAAATACTGATTTGAGGGCGATAACTCAAGTCTCGCTCCGCCTTGCTGATGTCCAGTGTCTGGCTATATCTCAGCAAGTAATAGGTATAGCGTGTCAGAGCTGGTTCGCCTTTGAGTTTCAAGGTCTTATAAAGAAACTCTAAACTACTGGCAATAACTGACAAAAGAGGAGCCGGTACTCTTCTGTATGTTATCGGATAGCCAAGTCCTCTCAAGGTTTCTTCTATCAGGTCCTTAAAGGCTCTTGGTTCCCCGTTGGTAATATTATAGACTTGGCCACTAGCTTGAGGAGCTTCTAGTGCCAAGCGAATGGCCAGAGCAACATTTTCCACACAGGTCATATCCATCAGTTGGCGACCATCCCCTATCAAGGGAATGCCAATCTTCTGACTGAGTTTGAGAACCCGGGGCAAAATACTGGTATCCCCAATCCCAAAAAGTCCACGAGGTCGTAAGACAATACTCGGAACATCGGGATAATCCTTAAAAAGCTTCTCCGAAGCCAGCTTACTACGAATGTAGTTGTTCAGATTATTTTCCTGAGGTGCATCGCTTTCTTTGATAGCTAACTGGTTTCGAGGCGCAGCATAGATGCTAGGCGACGACACATAAACCAAACGCTGCATCCCTGCCTCCCGGCAAGCCTCTAGAACATACTTGGTCCCTAAGACATTTGTCTGGTAGAAATCTTCCCAAGGTCCCCAGACGGTAGAAAGAGCACCCGCATGCACAACCATATCCATACCCTGACAAGCCTGAGTCAGATCCTCTTGCTTGGTCAAATCTCCCTGGAAAAATACTACTAGGGAGTTCTCCAAAGACTGACCCACCTTGCGATTGCGTCCAAAAGCGCGTACCTGATAGCCATGCTGGCTGAGCTCTTCAACAACATACTTACCTAGAAAGCCCGTAGCACCTGTTACCAATACTTTCTTCATTTTTTTACTTCTCCTTGTCCCCTAAGAGTCGATGTATTTCGCTCTTCAGAATCTCTGTTGGCTGATAGATTTGAGCTGCGCGACTGAGTTTGTTCAAGTCTGACCAGTCATCTCTAGCCAACAACTCATCAAAGGCACGTCCAATCGCTTCCGTATCCTCTCGTTTAGCAGTCAAGGCAATCCCTGCCTCTAATCCACGAACTGCATAGTCATACTGATCATAGTCATGGGGGAGAATCAAGGCAGGCTTACCATAGATGATACACTGGTAAAAAATACCTGCACCACCATGATGAATCACATAATCCATCTGAGGAATGTACTCCTTATAGGGAAGATAGGATACCACAGAAACATTGTCCATGAGCTCTTCACATTGGAAGTCTTGTCCGCCAAACCCCAGAGTCACAAAGAAGTGACAGTCCGGATGTGCTTCTGCCAATTGTTGTGTCTGATAGAGGAGGTTGTCTTTAGCCCATGCTAGCTGAGTGCCGCAGGATACAAGGATCTTCTTATAACCTGCATAAGGAGACAAATCAAGAGGATAATTTTCTGCCCTCTCAATCGAAGAGCCAAAAGGTCCCACCCAAAGATAGTGCTCTGGAAAACCACTTTTCAGCTCCACCTCTTTCATCCCAATCCCCAAGATGGAATAGGGTGAATAGATGGTTTCCTGATCTTTCTTATTGTAGAGCTTAAAATCGTAACGTTTTAAGCGTTCTCTCAATAAAAAGGTTACGATACGTTTTCCTAAACGAGTCCCTTTTCTTCCTAGCCATTGCTGGATAGATTGGAAAGATGTTTTTGGAATGCCCATTCCTCCAAAGAAACAAGGCGGTCCATCTGTCGTTTCAATGGCAAACTGTGTCGCCATCGTGGTAATCCATGGAATATTCAACTGTTCCGCTACAAGTCCTCCAGAGAGGGTTATAAAGTCCGCAATCACAATATCAGGTCTATTCTGCTGCCACTCTTGGACTAGTTGGTCAGACACCACATTGATCAAATCAAGACTAGCTGACAACTGTCGATAAGCAGAAATAAGGTTTAATTGCCCTTCATTGTTGGCTACACGCTCAAACTCATCTACAGAATTTTCTAAAATGGGAAGCACCTGAAATCCCATCTCCTCTGCGACAGCTTTTCGTTGCGGACCTGTAAATAATCGAATCTCATACAAGGGATCCTTCAACAAGGGTGCGAGCAGATTCAGGGTTGGGAAGAGATGCCCACTTAAGGGCACTACAACCACATCGATTTTGATTTTTCTCATATGTCTAGAATAGCAAATTTTTAAAAAAAGAACTACCAAAATGATAGTTCTTTCCAGCATTATTTAGCTTCTTTTCACTTTATGAATTAGAATAGTTCTTTGTAGAGAGCAATTGTTTCTTCCAAGGTTGGCATAAATGGATTGCCTGGCGCACATGCATCAATCAAAGCATTCTTAGAAAGGTAGTCAAAGTCAAAGTCTTTTTCTTGGATACCGAGTTCAGTGAGTTTCTTAGGAATACCAACAGTTTCAGAAAGTTTCTCAATTTCAGTGATAGCATAGGCGGCACATTCTTGGTCTGTTTTCCCTTCAACATGGAGTCCCAAGGCCTTGGCTACATTGCGGAAAGCTTCTGGTACACGTTTGGCATTTTCACGTTCTACAACAGGGAGAAGCATGGCACAGCAGACACCATGCGGCAAGTTATATACCGCACCGAGTTGGTGAGCCATAGAGTGAACGTAGCCCAAACCAGCATTGTTAAAGCTCATACCACCGAGGAAGATGGCATTGACCATAGCCTCACGCGCTTCGATATCTTGTCCATTAGCTACAGCACGAGGAAGGTACTCTTTGATGAGCTCAATAGCTCCGATAGAGAGTTTCTTGGTCACATTATAAGCACCTGGTGTTACCAAGGCTTCGACAGCATGAGTAAGAGCATCCATCCCTGTCGCTGCTGTCAATCCTTTCGGTTTTGAAAGCATAAGTTCTGGATCATTGACAGAGATAAGGGCAAGGCTATTCTTATCTACCATTACCATCTTGACCTTGCGTTCTTCGTCAGTAATGACATAGTTAATGGTGATTTCTGCTGAAGTTCCAGCTGTTGTATTGATCGCAACCACTGGCAACCCTTTTTCAGCAGACTTGTGAAGCCCTTCGTAGTCCTGTGGTTTGCCACCATTGTAGCGATGATAGAAATACAACTAGCCGCATCCTGTGGAGACCCTCCTCCAAGACTGATGATGAAGTCACATCCATGCTCTTTCAGGGCAGCCACTCCGTCTGTGACGTTCTTGCAAGTCGGATTTGGCTCCACATCGCTAAAGATCACATATTCGATCCCTTCAGCATCTAGTGGTTTTAGAACCTTAGGTAAAATATCACTTCCCTCGATGAACTTATCTGTCACCAAAAGGGCTTTCTTATACCCCAGTTCCTTGATATACGGACCTACTTCATTTACAACACCTTTACCGATAAGGTTAACTGATGGAACGTAAAATGTAGCCATATGCTTTTCCTCCTGCGCCTTTGCGCTATTTGATTATTTACTATAAGTATACGACCTTATAAGAAGTTTTACAAATATTTGTAAGCGCTTTAAGTAAAAAGTTAGTAAAGAACAGCCAGCCACTTTTTCACGAAAAAAGCTCCAAAAAGATGGATTTCATCTCACTGGAACTTTTACTTAATCATTACTGCTTAGTTAATACCACTCGGTCCGATGCCTCTCGATCCATATCGTCAATAATCATTTGATTACCATTAACAGTGTAAATTTTGACATCATCACCGATAATGACACGTTGATTTTCTGGCTCAAAGCTAACTTGCTTGATTTCCTTATCTCCATCTGGCTCGACCTCAGTCCATGTACCAGTCTTTCCTGTTACAACAAGAGTAATCTGGTCATTCTCATCTTTTCCAGTATAGGTACCATCGATATTCGTAGGTTGAGCTACAGTAGTGTCCTGACTTGAGGATGCCTGTGGTTGACTAGCACTTGTCGTAGCGCTAGAAGATGATTCTTGTTGAGTAGATGATTGCTGAGCAGATTGCTGGGTAGGTGCTTGTGCCTTAGGTCCACAAGCTGCTAAAAGACTAAGAATTGCTAGGGAAGCAATAGAAAGTGTGAATGTTTTCGTTTTCATAGCGATTTCCTTTCTTTTTGTGCCAATGTTTTGCTGGAATCGTTTCCAGATGTACCTCCTACCTTCAGTATAGCAACTTAAACCTAGAAGGTCAACTAGTCCCATCGCTTCCAACCAAACTCGCTCGAACTTCCGAGATAAAGTAGAGTGACCCCGTCACGAAAAGCAAGTTCTGGTTATTGGCCTTTTCTTCAAATTCGCTGATAAAATCGCCATAGGAAGGAATCAAATCATAACCCGCCACATCCTTTTCATCCAGAGAGCCTTGGTAGTCAAAGCCTGTTACCTTAAGTTCCACCTGAGGCAACTGCTCAGATAGATAGCCTAACATCCCTTGATAATCCTTGCGTTTAAGAGCCCCAAAAAGAATGTGAACTTGATAGCCTTGCTGGATTTTCCCTTGGATAAACTCGACCAGACGGGTTAAGGCTGGAAGATTGTGAGCTCCATCTAGGTAGATTTGCGGACGAACCCGTTCCAATCGACCTGCCCAGTGGGTTTCTTTCAAAGCCTGTCTGACAAGCTCTTCTTCGACACCTTCCTCTCTTGACGCCATAAACAGAAGAAAGGTTTCTAAAGCCAAGGCGGCATTTTCTTGCTGATAAGCACCTTCCAAACTGATTTCAAGTTGTGAAAAACTTGCTAGCTTACTTGAAAAATTACTATCTTTCAAGGTGAAGTCTTGCCCAGCTTGATAAAGGTCAACAGCTAACTCTCTTGCTCTTTTTTGACAGACAAGCTCCTCTTCTGGAGCAAGCTTGGCAATGACTGCCTTCTTGCCAGCCTTGAAAATACCAGCTTTCTGCTCTGCTATTTCCTCCAGACTGTCACCTAAGGTCTCCTGATGATCTAGACCAATCGAAGTAATAACTGCAATCTCTCCTGTTACGACATTAGTAGTATCAAGTAGTCCACCAATCCCCACTTCTAGCAAAACTAAATCCACCTCTTGTTCCCTAAAATAGACCAAAGCAATCAGGGTCAGCAACTCAAAGAAAGACAATTGATCATGTGTCTCCAGAAGATTTTTTTCCATTTCTTGAACTTTATTCGCTAAACGGATAAAAGCTTCGTCTGTTATGGGTTGTCCATTGATACAAATTCGATCATTGATGCTGATAATATGAGGAGAGGTAAAAGTGCCAACTTTTTTCCCATGAGCTACAAACAACTCCCTCATAAAGGCAATAGTTGACCCCTTACCGTTAGTTCCTGTTACATGGATAATGGGATAAGTCTTCTCAGGATTCCCTAGCAAATCCACTGCTCGCTGCATTCTTCCAAGTCCAGATCTAAAGTTTAAACCAATCCGACTATGAAGCCATTCTTCTACTTCAAACATACACATCTCCTTAACAAAAGTACGTTCCACTACCGCATCAAAGTATGATTGCAAATAAAAAGCGAGGTTGGGACAAAAATCCCAACCTCTTACCTGGTTAGCTAATCACTAGCCACTATGAATTTCAATGTGGGCTAAAAACATCCACTGGATGTTCCGACTCTCTCCAATTTCTGGTAGTCGGGCTGATACAGTCTCCCAGACTGCCTGCGTTTCTAATTTCTAGCGCAGGGCTAAAAACGTCCCCCGGACGTTTTTACTCCTCCATAAAGCTGTTGAAGACTTCTTCAATCATGTTCCATTCATCTTCTGAGTCTTCTGGGATTGGTTGTAATTCACCTTCTGTTCCGTCTTCGTTTTCGATGAATGAGTAAGCTTGAATTTCAACTTCACCATTTTCGTCTTCTTCTGCATTAACTGGCACTAGAAGAACATAGTTTTTACCAAATTCTTCTTTTCCGTCGATAGTCAAAAGAATTTCAAACAAGGTTTCATTTCCTTGCTCGTCTACTAGTGTAATCAATTCACGTTCTTCGTGGTCATAGTTGTGATCGTGTGACATAGTTTCTCCTCTGTCTTAAAATTTTCTATCTAAATAATTTTGCAAAATCAGCTGAGCAGCCAATTTATCAATAACTTTTTTTCGCTTGTTGCGACTAATGTCAGCCTGCTCAATCAGCATACGCTCGGCTGCGACCGTCGTCAAACGCTCATCTTGATAGTCTACGGGTAAACCAAAAATTTCTTCTAATTTTGCTCCGTAGGCTTGGCTGGCTTCTACTCGCGGACCGCTGGTATTGTTCATGTTTTTAGGTAAGCCCACTACAAAGCGTTCCACCTTATAGCTGTCAACCAGTTTCCTGATACGGTCAAAACCAAACTGACCCTGATCCTCATCAATCTGGATGATTTCAAGTCCTTGAGCAGTGAATCCTAGTGGGTCGCTAATGGCCACGCCTACCGTTTTTGAACCGACGTCCAATCCCATAATTCTCATAGATTATAGATCGACTCCTTGTCCTTTAAGATAGTAGCGTACCAATTCTTCAACAATTTCATCACGCTCATACTTACGGATTTGATTTCGTGCATTATTGTAACGAGGAACGTAGGCAGGGTCTCCACTCAATACATAACCGACGATCTGATTAATAGGGTTATACCCCTTTTCATTCAGAGAAGCATAGACATCTGTCAACGTTTCACTGATCTCCTTCTTATTGGAATCATCCAATTTAAAACGCACAGTTTCTTCAGTAAATCCCATTCTAGCACCCTCTTTCCTTAGAATAGTACTATTATAGCACATTTCCTTACGTTCTACAATTAAGTCAATCCATTTATTTGGATTTTCTTACTGTTCTGTCGCACCATTTGCCACTCTGTCTGCGATATATTGGCTTGGTTCATTTTTCAAAAGAGTCTCTAAGCCAATATTCTTTAGATATTCTACTTGCGCCGCCTTTTTGACATCTAAAATTTGAAAATCATAAGTCGTAGTAGTTTCCATCTCTGTCTCGCTGATTAACTGAGTCTCAACCGTAAAACCCTCTAACTTACGTGCTTCTTGGAGACTTTCATCTTTCTCCTCGGCTTCCGCGAAGGCTTTCTTTGTAGCTTCAAGACCGTGGTCAGCGATAAAGGATTTCAACTCCTCACTTAAGGGCCGTGTCTGCCGGATAACCAATTTTAGAAATTGTTTCCCTTTATAGGTAATGGTTTGCGTTTGCTTGACGCCATCTCCTGACTCCGGGAAAATCAAAGTCTTGGTCACAACCGTATTCTTTTCCGCATTTTCCAAAACTGGCAGAGTAGATTGGAGTGTTTCGGAGTCACTTTTTGAACTGGATGTCGTTCCCTTCTTTTGACCACAACCTGCAAGTAGCAGGAGGAGAGTAGCTGCGCCAATTACTATCTTTTTCATAATTCCTCACATGATTTTTAGATAAAAAATGAACAAGGCTAGGAGATACCCCAGCCTTGATGTTTATAGAGCTGCACGCAAACGTGCTTCTGCATTTTCTACATTACGGACAGAGCGTGGTAAAAAGGCACGGATATCATCTTCTTTGTAGCCAACCTGCAAACGCTTCTCGTCAACTAGAATAGGACTTTTTAAGATCCGTGGTGTTTCCATGATCAAGTTGAGCACTTCATTCACACTCAAATCTTCGATGTCAACTCCTAAAGCTTTCGCATAGCGGTTTTTTGATGATACAATGCTGGCAATTCCATTATCTGTCTTTGTCAGAATATCAAGTAGTTCTTCTCTCGTAATCCCTTCTTTACCAAGGTTTTGTTCTTTATAACTTAACTGGTGTGCGTTGAGCCAAGTCTTCGCTTTCTTACAGCTTGTGCAACTGGAGACGGTATAAATCTTAATCATGTGCCTACCCCTTTCGCTACATGTTACTATCAGTTTAGTCTATTATACCATAAAAAACATCCGACTTGCGACCTATTTTTAAAAAAATTTAACTTTTTTAGCGATTTTCGTACTTTTTTCTTGACAAATCCAATTTATAACCAACTTTTAAATTTTTTGATATACATTCGTTTCACTACTGTAACACTGATCATATAGAGAACGATTATCAAGAGCAAAAAAAGGAAATAAATTGGTTTCAAAGGGATTAAGCGAAGGACACCAGCGATTGAAGAGTAGGGAAGGAAGGTCACAAAACTGGCTGCTAGCAAGGTCGTTCCAAGAACAAACCATGACGGACGACTTTGTAAGAAAGGAAGTTTTGCTGAACGAAGCATATGAATAACCATGGTTTGGGACCACATGGATTCAATGAACCAACCTGTCTGGAACAAAATGATAAAACTCGTTGCCGACTCTGCTCCATGAACATAGGCTTGACCTGTCGCCATTGGAACAACGACAAAATAGAGCAAAATAAAGGTCAAAATATCAAAGGCAGAAGAAATCGGACCCATCCAAATCATAAAACGAGTAATGGACTGAGCCTCCCACTTATGAGGCTTCTTCAAAAAGTCTTCATCCACATTATCAAATGGCAAGGCAACACAAGAAAGGTCATAAACTAGGTTTAACACAATCAAGTGAATCGGAGCCATAGGAAGGAAAGGTAAAAAGATACCAGACACCAGTAGAGACAGAATGTTCCCGAAATTAGAACTGACCGTCATCTTGATATATTTAGTCATATTAGCATAGACTTTGCGACCTTCAACCAGACCTTTTTCAAGCACCATCAAATCTTTATCTAGCAAAATGACATCAGCGGTTTCTTTGGCAATATCTACTGCCGTGTCGACAGAAATCCCCACATCTGCTACTTTCATAGAAGGGGCATCATTGATTCCATCCCCCATATAGCCGACGCAATGTCCGTTGGATTTGATTTGTAAGATGATTCGTGCTTTTTGATCAGGAGAGAGTTTGGCAAAGACGGTCACCTTCTCAACTGCTTGGGCTAACTCTTCGTCCGTCATGGCGTCAATATCCGAACCCAACAAGATTTGATCAACATCTAAACCAACTTTTTCGCATACTGCTTGGGTTACCTTCTCATTGTCCCCAGTCAGGATCTTGGTTTGAACACCATGCTCCAACAAAGCTTGAATAGCAGGTGCTGCTGATGGTTTTGGTGGATCTAGAAAGGCAAGATATCCTGTTAGAATCATCTCCTTTTCATCTTCAACGGAGTAAGCAAAGCCTTCTTTGAGGCCTGTTTTATAGGCGACTCCCAAGACTCGCAAGCCCTGTTGATTGAGTTGGTCTACTTCTTTTAAAATTTCCACTCGGATATCATCCGTCAGAGGACTAATATGGCCTTGATATTCCACACAGCTTGAAATCGCAAGCATTTCCTCTAGGGCACCCTTGGTTACCAAACTAACAACTTCGTTTTCATCCTTGACGATGACACTCATCCGTCTGCGTTCAAAGTCAAATGGAAGCTCATCGATTTTTTGGAAGCTAGTATCCAAATTTTGTAGAATAGCGTGTTCTTTAGCTTCTTTCTCAGTTCTACTGATAATGGCACGGTCCATCAAGTTTTTTAATCCCGTTTGAAAATAGGAATTGAGATAGGCACGTCTCAACACAGACAAATCCAAATCTCCATGTATATCCAAAGGATATTCAAGGACAATTTCGTCTTGGGTAAGGGTTCCGGTTTTATCTGTGCATAGGATATCAATAGCACCTAGATCTTGTATGGCATTGAGTTTTTTGATAACCACTTTTTCCTTAGCCATGATAATGGAGCCTTTTGCTAGACTGGCCGTGATGATCATAGGAAGCATCTCAGGTGTCAATCCAACACCAACACTCAGTGCAAACACACCTGCTTCCAACCAATCTCCATCTGTCAAACCATTGGAGAGAAACACGACGGGAACCATGACTAACATCAAACGGATCAAGAGCCAAGAGATACTGTTCATCTCCCGCTCAAAAGAGGTTGGTTCGTCATAGGTATTGAGAGTTTGCTCGATTTCTCCCATCATGGTGTCATCGCCGACCGCTAGAATCAAAGCCTTGGCACTTCCTGATATCACGTTGGTTCCCATAAAGGCGAGCGCTTCTGCTTCTAGCAGACTATCAAAGTTTGACTGACTCATTTTTGACAAGGCCAGTTTTTCAACCGAATCACTTTCGCCTGTCAAACCTGACTGTTGGACAAAGAAATCGCGTGATTCAATTAAAAGGAGATCTGCTGGAATCATATCCCCAGCACTCAACTTGACAATATCTCCAACGACCAAATCTTCAATCGCAACCTCTAAACTCTGGCCTTCGCGAATAACCGTAGCTGTATTCACAATCATTTTTGACAGATTTGTCGCAGCTTTGTCGCTCCGTAATTCTTGGACAAAGCGTATGCCACCAGAGATCAATACGAGAACGACGATGATGATAGAGGTCGTCGGATCCTCTTGCCCTGGCTTCGCCAACCAGACATTGGTCACCATGGAGATCATAGCGATGACCAGCAGGATGATTGTAAATGGATTGATAATAGATTCGTAAATCTTTTTGAGGATACCGTCTTCTTGACCCTTGGTGATGGTATTTTCACCATATAGGTCACGATTTTTCTCCACCTGCTCCTCAGTCAAGCCTGTTAGACCTGTCTTATAAAAAGATAGAGTTTCTTTTAGAGGTGTGTGAATAGCTGCTGCTAATCTTTCTTTTGTAGTTTTCATTGGTTTCTCCTATCTGTATGAATGATGTGTTTCATACACAGAGACCAATCACTTTATAAGGGCAGAACGACACAAATCAGCGATTGGCTGTGTATGTGCGGTTCTGGATGATCGTCAATTTGCATCGTCTGTCTCCTTTCCTTGTTCTAAAACAGTAGAAAATCCCACCATAAAATGGCAGGATTAAAAAACTCATTATCTGTTTTTTCGTTCAAGCTTTAACTCCATAGGGCAATGAAATGAGCTTAGTCTTGGCCTTCGCGACCAGGACTGTTGACCAACGAGTAGTGTCTCCACTGCTTTGCGGTAGTCATCCGTATCCCTATGGTAGCCTCACCTACCGTTTTCGTCTATCAGTATAAACCTTTAAAATATAAAAGTCAACGATTTATCTTAATTTTCTTAAATAACAATTAATTCTTTCGGAGCAAGGGTCAATAATTCGCAACCTGTATCTGTAATGAGGATATCATCTTCGATACGGACTCCATATTTGCCTTCGATATAGATGCCTGGTTCATCAGTCAAGACCATACCAGATTTAATGACTTCTTTGGAAGTTTGGCTAAAGTAGGGTTCTTCGTGGATATCGAGGCCGATACCGTGTCCGATACCGTGAGTAAAGTAGTCGCCATAGCCTGCTTCTACGATAATATCACGAGGAATTTTGTCAAAGTCGCGGAAACCTAGCCCCGCCTTAGCCTGGTCAATCAGGGCTTGATTGCTGCGCAGGACAATATCATAAATCTCCCGCTCTTCATCTGTCACCTGCCCCACATGAACAGTCCGCGTCATATCGCTGACATAGTGGTTGTAGTAGCAACCAAAGTCCATGGTCAGGGTTTCACCCTTTTGGATGACCTTGTCACTAGCCACGCCATGTGGCATAGCAGAGCGGTAACCCGAAGCGATGATAAAGTCAAAGGAGGCTCCTGAAGCACCTAGCTGGCGCATACGGGCATCTAAAAAGTTCATGACAGCCTGCTCTGTCGTCTGACCAGGCTTAATAAAGTCCAGTACGTCTAGGAAGGCTTGGTCAGAAATCTGGCAGGCCTTGCGAATAGTCGCGATTTCTTGCTCATCCTTGATCATGCGCAGATTTTCGATAAAGCCTGTCATCGGAACCAACTCATGACCAGCAAACACACTTTCCAGCATCTTGAAGTAAGCATAGGAAATTTCATCGTCAAAACCGATTTTTTGGAGATTATCGTCCGCTATAATTTTAGCAATCTCACCAACTGCATCACGCGTTTCAACAATATCAAATCCTTGAACTACGCCCTTGGCAATCAAGGTATAACGAGAATCCGTCAGAAAAATCCGACGCGACTTGCTGATAAAAACTGTCGCTTCTGTCCCACTGAAACCAGTCAGATAGTAAATATTCTTCAGATTAGTTACTAAGACAGCATCACACTCTGTCTGTTTTAAAGCTACTTCAAATTTTTCAACTCTTGATAACATGAGAGAACCTCCGTAAATGATTTAATTTATTATAGCAAAAAAATATCGAAAATAATACAATCTATATAGTTAGGATTAGATAAAATTGACTTTTGAAAGCGCTTAATTTATAATTTTTGTTAACCAAGAAAGAATGAGGTAACGATATGAATAAAACTGAATTACTGTTACAAAGACTAGATGAGATTGGTCAGTCTCTAAAAGATTCGAAACAAGCACTAGCTTTGCTGGCACTTGGTTCTTGCGGAACAGAAAGAGAACGATTGGATCAGTACTCAGATTTAGACTTCTTTGTTATTGTAAAAGATGGCTACAAGCAGACCTATATCCAAGACCTAACCTGGTTAAGTAAGCTCGAACCAATTGCATTTCACTACCAAAATACAGTGGACGGACATAAAGTTCTATTTGAAGATGATGTTTTTTGTGAATTTGCTGTCTTTGAAGCTCATGAACTAGTAAACATTCCCTTCTCTGAAGGCAAGATTATCTGGAAGGAGATCGGTTTTGATGAAACAATCTGTCAGCCACAAAGACTGCCATCAAAAGAAAACAGAGACCGTGAATGGCTGTTGGGAGAAATTTCATGTAATCTATATTTAGGGCTAGGTCGCTATCAGCGAGGCGAAAAATTAGCTGCTTATGATTTGATCCAAAACAGATCCGTCAAGCTTTGGACTGAACTAATCAGTTTGGAAACAACTTCTAAATCTAATTTTATAGATATCTTTAATACCAACAGACGATTTGAAGAAGGTTATCCAAAGGAAGCCAAGCAATTGCCTCACTTTTTGCAAGGTTACGAACGCATTTCTGAGTCTGCTCAAGCACTCCTAGAATATCTGGATAAATACTATTCTCTTAACCCATTTATAAAAGAAAAAATTCGTAATTTATTATAAAAAAGACTCTGCCTAAAAAAGCAGAGCCTTTTAAATCTTATTTTAACTTTCCTTTCAAATACTGTCCTGTGTAGCTGGCTTCATTGGCCGCTACTTCTTCTGGAGTTCCTGTTGCGATGATGGTTCCACCACCGACACCGCCTTCCGGTCCTAAGTCGATGATATGGTCTGCAGTCTTAATCACATCTAAATTGTGCTCGATGACGAGGACTGTATTACCATCGTCTACAAAGCGAGCCAAGACTTTAAGCAAGCGAGCGATGTCCTCCGTATGAAGTCCTGTCGTCGGCTCATCCAGAATGTAGAATGACTTGCCTGTCGAGCGTTTGTGGAGTTCACTAGCCAACTTCATACGCTGGGCTTCTCCACCTGAAAGGGTCGTAGCTGGTTGTCCTAGCGTTACATAGCCTAGTCCTACATCCTTGATGGTCTGGAGTTTGCGTTGAATCTTGGGAATGTGTTGGAAGAATTCCACGGCATCGTTGACAGTCATATCCAAGACTTGCGAGATATTCTTTTCCTTGTAGTGAACTTCTAAGGTTTCACTGTTGTAGCGAGTCCCGTGGCAGACTTCACAAGCCACGTATACATCTGGCAAGAAGTGCATCTCGATCTTGATAATCCCGTCACCTGAGCAGGCTTCACAACGACCACCCTTGACGTTGAAACTGAAACGGCCCTTCTTGTAGCCTCGAATCTTGGCCTCATTTGTCTGAGCAAAGAGGTCACGGATGTCGTCAAAAACTCCCGTATAGGTAGCAGGGTTAGACCTCGGCGTCCGTCCGATTGGGCTTTGGTCAATATCAATCAGACGATCGACATGCTCAATCCCTGTGATGGTCTTGAATTTACCAGGCTTGTCTGAATTGCGGTTTAGCTTCTGCGCAATGGCTTTTTTGAGAATACTGTTGATTAAGGTCGATTTCCCAGAACCTGATACACCAGTCACAGCGATAAATTTTCCTAACGGGAAGCGGGCAGTGACATTTTGTAGGTTATTTTCACGCGCACCCGTCACCTCGATAAAACGACCATTTCCGGAACGACGCTCTTCTGGCACTGGAATCGCTCTTTTTCCTGACAAATACTGGCCTGTGATAGACTTACTGTTGCGAGCCACTTGCTTAGGTGTTCCTGCAGCGACGATTTCCCCACCAAAAACACCAGCACCGGGACCAACGTCAATCAGATAATCCGCCTCGCGCATGGTATCTTCGTCATGTTCTACCACGATGAGAGTATTGCCCAAGTCACGCATTTTTTTCAAGCTGGCAATGAGGCGGTCATTATCCCTCTGGTGAAGACCGATGGACGGCTCATCCAGAATATAGAGAACACCTGATAGGTTGGATCCAATCTGGGTCGCCAAACGAATCCGCTGGCTCTCACCACCTGAAAGGGTTCCTGCCGAACGCGACAGAGTTAGATAGTTGAGACCTACGTTATTGAGGAAGGTCAAGCGATCCTTGATTTCCTTGAGAATGGGACGGGCGATGATGGCTTCATTTTCAGAAAGAGTCAACTGGCTGACTAGTTCCAAGTGATCTGCGATAGACAGGTCCGAAATCTCCCCGATATGTGGCCCTTGCTCCCCACCTACCCGAACAGACAAGGCCTGGTCATTGAGACGGTAACCGTGACAAGTTCCGCAGGTCAGTTCATTCATATAGAGACGCATCTGGGTGCGGGTGTAATCACTGTTAGTCTCATGGTAACGACGCTTAATATTAGTGACAACTCCTTCAAAAGGAATGTCGATATCGCGCACACCACCAAATTCATTCTCATAGTGGAAATGGAATTCCTTGCCATCTGAACCGTAAAGAATCAAGTTCTTATCTTCTTCTGACAAGTCCTCAAAAGGCTTGTCCATATCCACTCCAAAGGCTGTCATAGCCTGTTCTAGCATGTTAGGATAGTAGTTAGAGGAAATAGGATTCCAAGGCGCAAGCGCTCCCTCACGTAAAGTTTTGCTGGCATCTGGCACCACTAGGTCGATGTCCACCTCCAGCTTGATACCCAAACCGTCACACTCACTACAAGAACCAAAAGGCGCATTGAAGGAGAAGAGACGAGGCTCTAACTCTGGTACAGTAAAGCCACAGACCGGACAGGCATAGTGCTCAGAAAAGAGCAACTCAGAGTCGTCCATGGTATCGATAATCACATAACCTTCTGCAATACGAAGGGCCGCCTCAACGGAGTCGAAGAGACGGCTGCGGATGCCCTCCTTAATGACAATACGGTCGACCACGACATCGATATTATGTTGCTTGCTCTTAGACAGCTCAGGTACTTCGGTCACATCATAGACTTCCCCGTCCACACGGACACGAACATAGCCATCTTTCTGAATCTTTTCAATGACGCTCTTGTGTTGACCTTTTTTCTTGCGGATGACAGGGGCCAAGATCTGCAGACGTTGGCGTTCTGGCAACTCCAAGACCTTATCAACGATTTGCTCAACAGAAGAAGCCTTGATAGCCCCGTGTCCATTGATACAGTAAGGCGTCCCCACACGTGCGTAGAGGAGACGCAGATAGTCATTGATTTCAGTTGTTGTCCCGACGGTCGAACGAGGATTTTTACTGGTCGTTTTTTGGTCGATGGAAATAGCTGGGCTGAGGCCATCAATGGCATCCACATCTGGTTTTTCCATGTTGCCCAAGAACTGACGAGCGTAGGCTGACAAGCTCTCTACATAGCGGCGTTGCCCCTCCGCATAGAGGGTATCGAAAGCTAGACTGGATTTTCCCGAACCTGACAAGCCTGTTACGACAACCAGCTTGTCTCGCGGAATCTCCACATCGATATTTTTTAAGTTATGGGCACGCGCCCCATGAATAACAATTTTATCTTGCATCTTTGTTCTTTCTAGTCCATTATTGCTTTCCATTATACCAAAAAATGTGAAATTCTATTACCCAAAAAGCTGTTTTTATAGTATAATAGTACGGTGCAAAAAATCAAACACTGAATAGTAGGAAAGGATAGGGGATATGAAACAAGTTTTTCTCTCAACAACAACTGAATTTAAAGAGATCGACACGCTTGAACCGGGTACTTGGATCAACCTCGTCAATCCTACACAAAATGAATCACTGGAAATCGCCAACGCCTTCGACATTGACATTGCCGACCTTCGAGCACCGCTCGATGCGGAAGAAATGTCCCGTATTACCATTGAAGATGAGTATACTTTGATCATCGTTGACGTTCCCATCACAGAGGAAAGAAACAATCGCACCTACTACGTAACGATTCCGCTAGGGATTATCATCACAGAAGAAACCATTATCACTACCTGCTTGGAATCCCTCCCTGTTCTCGATGTCTTTATCAACCGTAGACTGCGCAACTTCTACACCTTTATGCGCTCACGTTTTATCTTCCAGATTCTCTACCGCAACGCTGAACTTTACCTGACAGCCCTCCGTTCGATTGACCGAAAAAGCGAACAAATCGAAAGTCAACTTCACAAATCTACTCGAAACGAAGAGTTGATCGAGCTTATGGAGCTGGAAAAGACCATCGTCTATTTCAAAGCCTCACTTAAGACAAATGAGCGTGTGATTAAGAAACTGACCAGCGCAACCAGCAATATCAAAAAATACTTAGAGGACGAAGACCTACTTGAGGACACCCTGATTGAAACCCAACAGGCCATTGAGATGGCAGATATTTATGGAAACGTCCTTCACTCTATGACAGAGACCTTTGCCTCCATCATTTCTAACAACCAGAACAACATCATGAAGACCCTGGCTCTCGTGACCATCGTCATGTCTATCCCAACCATGATCTTCTCAGCCTACGGGATGAACTTTAAGGATAATGAAATCCCTCTAAACGGCGAGCCTCACGCCTTCTGGTTAATCGTCTTTATCGCCTTTGCTATGAGTGTTTCACTCACTCTCTATCTCATCCATAAAAAATGGTTCTAAGAGGAATCCCTATGTCTCAGATTGATCTACAAAAATTAACTAAGAAAAACCAAGAGTTTATCCATATTGCTACTCAACAATTTCTCAAAGATGGCAAAACAGATGCTGAAATCAAGGCTGTTTTTGAGGAAGTCATTCCTAAAATCCTTGAAGAGCAAGTCAAAGGAACGACGGCTCGTTCCCTCTACGGCGCTCCAACCCACTGGGCTCATAGCTTTACAGTCAAGGAACAGTACGAAAAAGAGCATCCTAAGGAAAATGATGATCCAAAACTCATGATCATGGACTCAGCCCTTTTTATCACCAGTCTCTTTGCACTGGTTAGCGCTCTGACCAACTTCTTCTCTACAGATCAGGCCATTGGCTATGGTTTAATTACCCTCTTGTTGGTTGGACTTGTAGGAGGAGTGGCCTTCTACTTGATGTACTACTTTGTCTACCAGTACTATGGACCAGACACAGATCGTAGCCAGCGCCCTCCTTTCTGGAAATCAATCCTAGTCATCCTAGCTGCTATGGTTCTCTGGTTGGCTGTCTTCTTCGCAACAAGCTTCCTACCGACTAGCCTCAATCCGGTCCTTGCTCCACTGCCTTTGGCTATCCTAGGAGCAGCCCTTCTCGCCCTTCGCTTCTATCTCAAGAAACGCTTCAATATCCGAAGTGCAAGCGCGGGCCCATCACGTTACTAAGAAAATGAATAAGCAACTGCATAGGCGGTTGCTTTTTTCTTGATATACAATAGAACTTCTAACTCTAATCCCTATAGTTTTCTCTCACCTTTTGTGATAAAATAGGCTCAATCAATTTCTAGGAGGATGAGATATGGTTTCTACTATTGGTATCGTTAGTTTGTCTAGTGGTGTTATCGGAGAGGATTTTGTCAAACACGAAGTCGATTTGGGCGTCCAACGTCTTAAGGATTTGGGACTCAATCCTATCTTTTTGCCCCATTCGCTAAAAGGTTTAGACTTTATCAAGGACCATCCTGAGGCGCGTGCAGAGGATTTGATGCAGGCCTTTTCGGACGATAGCATTGACATGATCCTCTGCGCCATCGGTGGAGATGATACCTATCGCTTGCTTCCCTACCTTTTTGAAAACGACCAGCTCCAAAAGGTTATCAAACAAAAGATTTTTCTTGGCTTCTCGGATACAACCATGAACCACCTTATGTTGCATAAACTAGGGATCAAGACTTTTTATGGGCAATCCTTTCTAGCAGACATTTGTGAATTAGACAAGGAGATGTTACCCTATACCCTCCACTACTTTAAAGAATTAATCGAGACGGGAAGAATCTCAGAAATCCGCCCTAGCGACCTTTGGTATGAGGAACGGACTGATTTTAGTCCCAAGGCCCTGGGAACAACTCGTGTCAGTCATGTAAATACAGGTTTTGACTTGTTACAAGGAAATGCTCAGTTTGAGGGAGAAATCCTCGGTGGTTGCATCGAGTCCCTCTATGATATCTTTGACAACTCTCGATACGCAGACAGTACAGAACTCTGCCAAAACTACAAACTCTTCCCTGACTTATCCGACTGGGAAGGAAAGATCCTCTTGCTAGAAACAAGTGAAGAAAAACCTGAACCTGATGATTTCAAAAAAATGTTGCAGGCTTTGAAAGAAACGGGGATATTTGGGGTCATCAGTGGACTCTTGGTCGGGAAACCTATGGATGAAACCTTCTATGATGACTATAAAGAGGCGCTAATGAACATCATTGACAGCAATATCCCGATTGTCTATAATCTAAACGTTGGCCATGCTACACCAAGAGCCATTGTGCCCTTTGGCGTCTATGCTTATGTGGATGCAAAAGAGCAAGTCATTCGCTTTGACTATAACAAAAAAAGCTGAGATGAGTTTCTCAGCTTTTTCTCTTGTATAACTACTAAAATGTCACATACTACTGATAACTAAAATAATAAAGGAGAGACTGTTGCTTAACATGTGAACAACTAGGGGATAGTAGATATTCTCTTTTTCTTTCATATAAATAATAGAAAAGGCAATGCCTCCACCTAGATAACCGACTGCACTGACCCACTCTGATAGAGCCAAACTGTGCATATGAGTCAGAGCAAAAACAAGTCCTACCAGAATAATGCTTAGTAAACCTGG
Organism: Streptococcus sp. oral taxon 058 str. F0407; assembly: GCF_000235485.1. Taxonomy (GTDB): domain Bacteria; phylum Bacillota; class Bacilli; order Lactobacillales; family Streptococcaceae; genus Streptococcus. The sequence continues at coordinate 164,218 of NZ_JH378889.1, read as the reverse complement.
CAACCGTTTTTGCAAGTGATGCAATAGAAGCTGACGGAAAAAGAGTTCTTCCACAAATGGTCCGATAACACAAGCAAAAACAGCTATCAGTAATGGTTGTTCTTGAAATGTACTTTGAATATTAGACTGGTTTAAACCTTGTCCGTCTAACCCTAAAAACTGTCTCAATATTCCTGATATAAAGCCAAAGAAAACAGTCACCAGAATGAGAAAGAGCCAGCCTTTTAAAACGCCAAAGAAGAATTTTCTTTTAGAATATCTAATCTCATTCCATTGTTGAATCAATCTATCCTTGAACAAGAAAGAGCCATACAGAGCTAGTACTACATAGACTAGATATTTTAGATAATTCGCAATGGCAAATGGCATCAAAGAAGCCAGCAATTTAACGCCATCAAACACAAAGAGAACTGTATAGAGAATCGCAAAAATAAGGACTCTCTTATATTTGTTAGATATCATTTATCTCCCTTCCACTCGCAATCATTCTCATGATCATCAACCAGACCTGCAGCCTGTAGAAAAGATAAAACGGCAACTGGGCCTGTGAACTTGAAACCTCTTTTTTTGAGATCTTTGGCTAATTTTTCAGACAAGGCTGTTTTAGCAGGTGCCTGGCGATAGTCAGGAACATCATTGATGATGGTTTGTCCATCGACAAAAGACCAGAGATAGGCATCAAAGGAACCGTAGGTTTTCTGGACTTGTAAAAATGCTTGGGCGTTAGTACGTGTAGCAAAAATCTTGGCCCGATTTCGGATGATAGCTGGATTGTCTAACAAGGCCTCCAACTCTGCATCCGTCATCTCTGCAACACCCTGGACTTGGTAGTTGTAAAATGCTTCTCTGAAAGCTTGACGCTTGTTTAGCACCGTTTCCCAAGACAGACCAGCCTGATAGGTCTCCAAACAAAGTAACTCAAAAAGGGCGCGGTCATCATGAAGAGCCTGTCCCCACTCTTCATCATGGTAGGCGATGTAGAGCGGATTGCTCATCTTGACCCACGAACAACGTTTTGGCATATTATTCTCCTATCTTTAAAACGTAGTCAGGCAAGGGAACAGTAGACTTATCCAATAGATTAATCCAACGATTAATATCTGGTGGTAGAGGGTTAAATTTCTCATCCGTTTGATACCTTACACCATCATCTGTCTCTATTCCAGTTAATGTTTCAATCTGTTCTCGAAGTTGGTCTACAGACATCCAATCAGTCCAACCTTCAAAAAAGCTTTCGGGAGCCAATGTTATCCCGTACCATTCTTGAAACCATTCAATGTAGTCTGCACTTAAGAGATAGAGTTGTTGAAAGTGACAGGGCTCACCACTCACCTCTATTTCATCTACATAAGTATCACAATCAACAACCGTTATATCGCGATTGCAAAATTCACAGGGAATCGGTCCTACTTGACCATATCGGGACGACATATGTAAAAATAATTCCGTTTGGGTTTGTTCACAATATTTACAATATAAAGGAAAAGTTTTACAGTCAAGCCAGACATCTTCTATCTTACCATTCTTAAATCCTAGGTCTATATTATTGTAAACATTTTTGCTTTTAGCGTAACTAATTCGAGCAATACCCATTATTTCACCAACATTTTAAGTGCAGATTTGATATAGTTCTCAGCTGTATCCGTCGTTCCTTCAAAGAACTTCTTGATTTTCTTGAGCTCAGTTGCCTTGTAGCCCAGTGCCAACATGGCTTCCATAGCTTCTTCCAGTTCTTGGTTCTCAGTGCTGGCTTGTACTGAGACCTTGGCAGGAAGGGCATCACTAGCCACGACTACCTTTCCTTCCAAGTCCAGCACCATCTGCTGGGCTGTTTTCTTACCGATTTTAGGGAATTTGGTCAAGTAGGTGATGTTCCTGGTTTCGATGGCTTGAACCAAGCCAGCATTGTCATCGGCAGCGATAATAGCCAAAGCTGATACAGGACCAATCCCTGAGACCGAAATCAGACTGAGAAAAAGCTTCTTCTCATCTTCTGAGCGAAAACCATAAAGCAGATGGGCATCCTCACGGATGACTTGATGCACATAAATCTGAGTTTCTTGATTCACCTGACCTGAGTAAGCATAAGGATTGGCTACATGCAAGATATAACCGATACCATTTGCCTCAAGAACGATATATTTAGCAGTGATTTTGGTAATGATTCCTTTTAGATATTCGTACATAATTTTTTCTCCATTATTTTGCCTATCTAGTATACCATATTTCCCCAAGACAGACTGCAACAAAAGGTGCAACCTCTGGTTGACAAATAGTACAAGAGATTGTATTCTCATTATAAGTAAAAATTGTTAGGATAGAAGTAGAAAAAGGAGGATAGAATAATGAAACTCGCAGAAAAACTATTTGAGCTCAGAAAGGAAAAAGGTTGGTCCCAGGAAAAGCTAGCAGAACAAATCAATGTTTCTCGGCAAAGCATCTCCAAATGGGAGTCTGGACAAGTACTTCCTGAAATCGAAAAAATCATTGAATTAAGCAAGACTTTTCAAGTGACAACTGACTATCTACTTCTGGATGAAAACTCTGAAAAAGGTTCCACAGCAGTGATCTTGGAAGAAGACAAGGACAAATACTATAAAGAGGTTAAATCCTTTGGCCTCTGGCAAGTGATTTATATTTTCGTATTGGCTCTGGCTATCTATCTCTTTTTAGCCGGTTCTAGTTTTCCAGCCGAATTCACCGCTTGGATCTGGCTAACCTTCGTTCTCTTAATCGCTTCTGCAATTGCTATCAATAAGGTTCTCAAAACCAAACAACGTTATCTTGATAAGGTAATTGGTCTTGAGAATCCTTTAGAACAAGACGACTCTACAAAAACTTGAATCAACTGATTCAGCATTTTCAAAACTTTTTATAAGGCTGGTCTTGTCAAGCAAGTGTAAACCTCATGTCAAGTTGCCCATGTCCAATCAGGTTCCCACTTTAGAAAAACTAAAAAGCCTTGTTCTAAAAGAACAAAGGCTTTTTGTGTTCTTAATATTTCCCCAACTCACGGAGGCTGGTATGATTCTCCTGAATGCGTCGGAACATCTTTTCCATATCCGACTTGGTGAAATGTACCAAAACAGGGCGTCCGTGGGGACAGTTATAGGGATTGTCACATTGAGAAAGCTGATAGAGGAGCTGTCTGGCCGAATGGTCATCGATACGATGATTGGCCTTGATAGACCGCTTGCAGGACATCATGATAGCCAGCTCTGCTCGGTATTTCTTAATAGAAACTTCCTTGGTCAAGAGCAGCATGTCACACATTTCATAGATACCAGACTCGATTTCCTCCTCTGCCATCCAAATAGGATGTTCACGCAGGATAAATTGATTTTCTCCGTACTCTGCTAGAAAGACGCCTACTTCCTCTAAGAGAGGCATTCTTTCTCTAAGACGAAGGGCATCATCCGCAGGAAATTCAAAGATATAGGGTACTAGGAGTTGCTGCTGACTCTGGTCAACATTGCCAATGCTTTCACGGTACTCCTCGTACTTAACCCTTTCCTGAGCCGCATGCTGGTCTATGATGTAAAGTCCATCTCGCCCTTGTGCAAAGAGATAAGTCCCGTGCATTTGCCCGAAAAATTCCAACTCTGGAAAGCTTGACGATTCTTCTCGCTCCAGCTTGTCATAAGCCTTATCAAGGCTAGCTAGATCTAACTCTGGATGGTCTAGCTGATCATAACTAGCAGGTTTTCTCTCTGCAAAATGCAGTTTTGCGGGCTTAGTCAACTGGTCCAAGGTTTCCTTGGCAAACAAGGTTAAATCCTGCCCTTCCTCAGATAATTCAACCTGATGATCTGCTACCTCAGCTTGACTGGGTCTTGGCGGCTCTGTTTGCTCATAGTAGAGAGTATTTTCTTTGAGTGGGAGAGTGGTCTGCTCCACCTTTTGACGATTACGCACGGTCGATTTGGCAAGATTTTCCAAAGCATCAGGAATCAAGGTTTGTTCCTTGAGACTATTTGCAATAGCTTCTGAGACCAGCGTCATCAGTTCTCTTTCCTTGGAAATCCGCACCTCTTGCTTGGTCGGATGCACATTGACATCCGCTAGATAAGGATCGATATGGATGTGAATGACAGCCAGTGGAAAACGACCTACCATGAGCTTGCTTCCGTAACCATCCAAAATAGCACGGTTGAGCAGGAAGTTTTTGATATAACGCCCATTGATAAAGAGACTGATATAGTTGCGATTTGCCCGAGTCAACTCAGGCAAAGACACAAAACCTGAAATTTCAAAGTCCAGATCCGAGTTCTCAATGGCTATCATCTTCTTGGCACTAGCTAAGCCATAGATCCCTGCAATGGCTTGACGTAATTGCCCAGTCCCTGCTGTTCGTGTCATTTCCTTACCATCACTAACCAAACTAAAAGAAATCTCAGGATGAGCAAGGCCCAGACGATTGACGATATCGATGATATGAGACAACTCCGCTTGCTGGCTCTTCATATACTTGAGACGGGCTGGCGTGTTGAAAAAGAGGTCCTCTACACAAACCTTGGTTCCCACAGGACTAGTCGCTGGGATGACTTCCTCAACTTGCCCTCCACGCGCGACTAACTTAGTTCCATGACTAGCACCATCCATCGCGGTCAACAGAGTTAAGACACTGACAGAAGCGATAGAGGGCAGGGCTTCGCCACGAAAACCAAGCGTCCGAATCCGAAAAAGATCCGCTTGATTTTTGATCTTGCTAGTCGCATGGCGACGCAGGGCCAATTCCACCTCATCGTGGGCAATTCCATGACCATTATCTGTGATTTGAATCTTCTTAAGACCAGCTTCCTCAATCTCGATGATAATCTGGCTAGAGCCAGCGTCAATGGCGTTTTCTACCAATTCTTTAACCACACTGGCAGGACGTTCAATGACCTCTCCTGCCGCGATCTGGTTTGCCAGCACCTCTGGCAATTCAATAATATGAGACATCTTTCAGCCCCTTTCTGTATCTATTTTCCTAGAAATTGATTATATTATACCATATTTCAGATGCTACCAGAAAAAGCAAATACCACATAGACTCCAAATCTCTCCACATAGACAAAAGCTCTTGCCATGGGTCGTAAAATAGTGTTTAATAAAGGTGTACAGGAAGTGATCACAACCTTGTATAACTGAAAAGGAGGGAAATTTATGAAAGTAGAACTACAGATTAAGGAGACTTACGAGGAAGAAAAGCTGATTGTCCAAGCACCTCAGTCAACCGAAAAAGTCCAGAAAGTCATTGAGTTCGCAGAAAATCTTGACCAAAAAGAAACAATCAAAGGAAAGATTGAAGATCAGGTCTATCTAGTTAAGATTGGTAAGATACAACGCTTCTATATCGAGAATCGGAAGGTTCTAGCAGAAACTGCATCTCAGACCTACACCATTGATTTGCGTCTCTATCAAGTTCTTGAAATTCTGCCGACCACTTTTATCCAAATTTCCCAATCAGAAATCATCAATATCGACTCGATCTCTCATCTCAAGCTAACCCCCAACGGTCTGGTAGAAATCTTTCTAAAAAATGAAAGCTTCACCTACTCTTCACGCCGTTACCTAAAAACCATCAAGGAGAAATTAGAACTATGAAAAAACAAATCTTTCACGATGCAGCCGCTGGTGTTCTTATCGGCCTCATCCTCTCTATCATCTTTTCACTCATTTATGCACCAAGTACCTACGCCCCACTGAGTTCCGATTCTCTAATCGGCCAAGTGATGTTCCAACATCAGGTTCACGGTGCCCTGGTCTTGCTCTACTGCACACTTATCTGGGCAGCTATCGGTATTCTCTTCAATTTTGGCAACCGATTATTCAGACGTGACTGGAGCATGCTTCGTGCGACTCTTACTCATTTTTCTCTCATGCTAGTAGGCTTTATCCCATTAGCAACTCTGGCAGGTTGGTTCCCCTTCCACTGGGCCTTCTATCTCCAGCTCATTATCGAGTTTGCGATTGTCTACCTCATCATCTGGACTATCCTCTATAAAAGAGAGGCTAAAAAAGTGGACCACATCAATCAACTCTTGGCCCATAAAAAGTGACAGCAATAATCCCACTCATACATTTGTGAGTGGGATTATTTTTATAACTTTTGTTTGAACTCGACTAAGACATTCATAGCCTGTATAGGTGTCATGTTGTAAACATCCAGTTTAGCTAATTCTGCTAGGATAGGGTGTTCTTCAGGCGTATCAAAGAGAGAAATCTGTTCCGTGACGGCACTTGTTTGCCTCATCGGAGCTGGGCTTTCTTGCCCCTGACTCTCTAACTGAGCCAAAATCTTATCCGCTCTTGCTAAGAGTTCGGCTGGTAAGCCAGCAATCTTAGCAACATGGATACCGTAGGATTTGTCAGCTGGTCCTGGTTCAATCTTGTGAAGGAAGGTGACCTGTCCATCCTGCTCCAAGGTTGCCACGTGGACATTGACCAAGTGTTGTAAACTAGACTCCAGACTAGTCAACTCATGGTAGTGGGTGGCAAAGAGGGTCTTGGCTCCGATATGCTCGTGGATGTATTCGATGATGGACTGAGCAAGAGCCATCCCGTCATAAGTTGCAGTTCCCCGTCCCAATTCATCAAAGAGAATCAAGGAATCCTTGGTCGCATGCGAAATGGCATTGTTGGCCTCCATCATCTCTACCATGAAGGTTGATTGACCTGAAACCAAGTCATCTGCTGCTCCGATACGGGTAAAGATAGCATCAAAAATCGGTAAATGAGCGCTCTCAGCTGGAACATAAGAACCCAGCTGAGCCATAACCGCCGTCATAGCTAGCTGGCGCATATAGGTAGACTTCCCACTCATGTTTGGCCCTGTAATCAGTTGAATACTGGTGTCTTCTGCCATCTGGATACTGTTTGGAATATAGGTCTGCGCTCCCATGACCTTTTCGACGACAGCATGACGCCCTTTCTGAATATCAATTCGTGAATTCTCTCCAAACTCAGGTCGGATTAAATGCTGGGTTTCAGCCACAACTGCTAGACTTTGCAAGACATCAACCGTAGCAATTCCTTGGGCTAGAGCCTGTAAACGCTGGATGTACTTGCTGACTTCCTCACGGATACGCATAAAGATTTCGTACTCTAGTTTGGCTGACTTCTCACGCGCCTCCAACATATCTCCCTCGATACGAGCTAATTCCTCAGTCCCGAAGCGTTCTGAGTTTTTCAGCGTTGCCTTACGGAAAAAGTGGGCTGGAACATTTCCCAGTTGCGAATTGGTCACATGGAAATAGTAGCCATCTTTTTTATTGTAGTCAATCTTGAGCGTGCTGATGCCAGAGTTTTCTCGCTCCTTAGCCTCAATCTCAGCAATCCAGCTAGTCCCTTCTCTGAGCACACGACGGTACTTGTCTAAGGTCTCATCAAATCCCGTACGGATAATGCCACCTTCCGTAATCACATGAGGAGCTTCAGGAGCAATCGCTGCGCTAATCAAGCTCTCCAACTCAGGGATTCCATCCAACTGTGTGATGAGATAGGCCAAAGCAGGTTGCTCCATGCCTTCTAAAATCGCACGAATCCGTGGCACACTAGACAAGGTAGTAGCTAACTGCAAGAGATCCTTGGGATTGGTCTTTCCAAAAGAAACCCGACTAGCCAAACGTTCGATATCATAAACACCTTTGAGACTGTCTGTCAAATCACTACGCTCAAAGAAGTGGTCAAGAAAGACCTGCACCACCTCTTGACGTTGGACAATTCGCTCCTTATCAATTAAAGGACGATGAATCCAAGAACGCAAGAGCCGCATACCCATAGCCGTTTTGGTTTCATCCAAAAGCCAGAAAAGACTGCCTTGCTTCTTGCCTGAACGGGCATTCTCAACCAAATCCAGACTGGCCTTGGTCGCATAATCCATCTGCAAGAAATCTTTGATTTCATAGCGAATTACCGGTTTAAGATGATTCAATTCCCGCATCTGGGTCCGATGAACATACTGGAGGAGCTTACTAGCTGCTGCTTGCTCCACAGCTGCCAGTCGTGAATCCAGTAAATGGATGTCCTCAAAACTTTCTTTTTCATAAGAGAGCACAAGATTCATCTGGCGGCTGAGAATCTGTTCTTCTGCCTCAGACAAGTCATAACCCAGCACCACTTCTCGAGCCTTGAGATTACGGATTTCTCCACAAACCAGCGTGAAATCCAAAAGACCTGTCACATAAAAATCACCCGTCACTAGGTCCAGATAAGCTAGGCCAAACTGACTGCCATCACGGTCTAGGGCAACCAAGAAATTGTTCTGACTGTCCGGCTTAGTGCTATCGACTACTGTCCCGGGTGTAATGACCTGAACAACCTCTCGTTTAACAACCCCAACTGCTTGTTTGGGATCTTCCATCTGCTCAGCAATGGCTACCTTATAGCCCTGCTCAATCAACACATCAATGTACTGTTGGGCAGAATGATAAGGAACTCCCGCCATAGGAATGGGATTGTCCGCATTTTTATTACGACTAGTCAGTGAAATCTCTAAAATCTGCGCCGCATTGACCGCATCCTCATAAAACAATTCATAAAAATCACCCATTCGAAACAGCAAAAAAGCATCTGGATATTGCTTTTTAATATCCACATACTGCTGCATACCAGGTGATAGTTTTTCTGTCGTCATATTGGCTCTCTCCTTGTCAAAAATAAGGCTTGGGAACAAGTCCCAAAACCCTATCTATCCCTCATCAAATCCAGCAAACGCTCTTCCATGACCTTGGCAACATGCTGGTCTCGACAAATAACCAGTAAGGTATTGGCACCAGCAACCGTCCCTAAAATTGACTCGTCCTTATTTTCATCAACAATATTTGCCAAAACAGCCGCTTCTCCAAGCTTGGTGTGTAATACCAAAGTAAACTCTGCTCTCGCAACTCCTTCTAGATGATGCGACAAAAACTCTACCAAATCAATCTTTTCTGTCTCATTTGCTAACACATAGTAGACCATACCATTTTTCTTAACCTTGGTCAGGCCGATCTCGCGCAAGTCGCGAGACAAGGTCGTTTGCGTTACAAAGACATTTCGAACCTCTAGACGATCTTGGATATCTTTCTGTGTAGCTAGTTTTTCCTCAGTGATCATCTTTTTAATCAACTGGTGCCGTTCTTTTTTTCTCATATCAACCTCTTACATGAATATTTATAACCGATTTCGGGTTTATTTTTAGATATAATTATACCAGAAAAACTGAATAATTCAAAAAAATCTTTCTTCTTTCACTAAATTTATGATAGAATAGAATAAAAGTCCAAAAGGAGCCTACTTATGAGTACAAAAAAACTGATTGCTAGTGAATTAGCTAGCGTCATCGATAGCCTGGACCAAGAGGCTATTTTCAATTTACTAGAACAACCAAAAAACTCTGACATGGGGGATATCGCTTTTCCCGCTTTCTCACTTGCAAAAGTCGAACGCAAAGCCCCTCAAATGATTGCTGCTGAAATCGCTGAAAGAATCAACAGTCAAGCTTTTGAAAAAGTTGTTGCAACTGGTCCTTACGTGAACTTCTTCCTTGATAAATCTGCCATTTCTGGAGCAGTTATCAAAGAGATCATCGAAAAAGGATCTGACTACGCTCAACAAACGGAAGGCAAAGGGCAAAATATCACGATTGACCTATCAAGTCCAAACATCGCAAAACCTTTCTCAGTCGGTCACTTGCGTTCAACTGTTATCGGAGATGCTCTTTCTAATATCTTTAAGAAAATGGGCTACAACACTATTAAAATCAACCACCTTGGAGACTGGGGGAAACAGTTTGGTCTTCTCATGGTTGCTTATAAAAAATGGGGAAGTAAGGAAGCTGTCGAAGCTAATCCGATTGACGAATTGTTAAAATTGTACGTTCGCATCAATGCTGAAATCGAAAATGACCCAGCTCTTGATGATGAAGGACGTCTCTGGTTTAAAAAATTGGAAGATGGCGATCCAGAAGCAACTCAACTTTGGCAATGGTTCCGTGATGAAAGTTTGGTTGAGTTCAACCGCATCTACAAACTACTTGGCGTTGAATTTGACAGCTTAAACGGGGAGGCCTTCTATAATGACAAGATGGACGAAGCCGTGCAAATCCTTGAAGAAAAAGGTTTGCTAGAAGAATCACGCGGAGCTAGTATTGTTAACCTCGATGATGTTGAACTTCCACCTGCTATGATTAAGAAATCTGACGGTGCAACCCTCTACATCACACGTGATATTGCTACAGCTATCTACCGTGCTCGTACTTACAATTTTGTTAAAAATGTCTACGCAGTTGGTCAAGAGCAATCCAACCACTTTAAACAATTGAAAGCAGTCTTGAAGAAAATGGGATTTGACTGGAGCGATGATATGATTCACGTGGACTTCGGTCTTGTAACCAAAAATCGTCAAAAGCTCTCTACTCGTAAGGGAAATATCATCCTGCTCGAACCTACCCTTCAGGAAGCTATCAGCCGTGCCAAAGCACAAATCGAAGCAAAAAATCCTGACCTTGAAAACAAGGATCAAATTGCTCAAGCTGTTGGAGTTGGAGCTGTCAAATTCTACGACCTCAAGACTGACCGCAGAAATGGTTACGACTTTGACCTTGAAGCTATGGTTTCCTTTGAAGGAGAGACTGGTCCATACATCCAATACGCTTACGCGCGTATTCAGTCTCTACTTAGAAAAGCAGACTTCCAACCAAATGCTCAAGCAAATTATAGCCTTAATGATGCTGAAAGCTGGGAAATTATCAAACTTCTCCAAGACTTTGCCCGTGTCATCAAACGCGCATCTGTTAACTATGATCCGTCGCTCATCGCTAAATACGCAATCAGCTTGGCTCAAGCTTTCAACAAATACTATGCTCACACTCGTATCTTGGATGAAAGTCCAGAGCGTGACAGCCGCCTAGCCCTTAGCTACGCAACAGCTGTTGTTCTCAAAGAGTCCCTTCGTTTGCTTGGAGTAGAAGCACCAGAGAAGATGTGATTCAGTACTAACAATTGGAACTAAAGTTCCTAATTGCCTAAACGCTTCACTAATACCTCGAAACAAATAATATCGATTTGTTTCAAGATATGTCGTAATCTTTTAAGTCACTTGATTGCAAAGCAATCTAAGTAAAACTAACGCCAAGTCTTATATAGGCTTTGGCTTGGTGCTTTACTAGTCTTCATTTCAACTGGATGGACTTTTCAGTTAAAGGTCAAGACCGTCTGTTTTTATCTGTCAGATACCTATTCTGCCAGTCTAATCACTTAGTTGAAAAGCGAAAATTTCTTTCGCTTTTCTTATGTCATCAACTTTTTTATCAAACCAGGAGAAATTTTATGAGCCAGTATGCTTATATCTTAGTTCTTATCAGTCTTGTCGTTCTTTTTCTCATCAATAAATACGAAAAGGAAAAACTTCAACAACTCCTTCAGGAACAGCTTCTGAGGGACGAAGCTTTCAAAACAGACATACGCGAAAGGATCCAAACAACGGAAAATATCAATGATGTGATTGACTACATCAATAAAAGCTATCGTTTGGGACTCCTGCTTTCTAAGGAAATCACTGAGCAATTAAAATAAGGGAATCCGAGAAGTTTTTTTCTCGGATTTTTTACTCCCATCAATGCCATTTTCCTGTAACAATCATATCTTTCATATTGTTTTTCTGAAATTTTCTAAATTTTTCAAAATTTTCTTGCATTTTTTCTGAGTTTCTTGTAGAATAGAACTTATCTATTCAGATTATTCTGAAAATTCAAAAACGGGAGGTTTTTATGTCACAAGTTACTTCATCACACCAGTCTACCTGGACAAGCAAGCTGAAAGCAATGGGGCCAGGAATCCTAATGGCTTCTGCCGCCGTTGGAGGTTCTCACATTGTATCCTCTACTCAAGCTGGTGGTTCTTATGGTTGGTCTCTACTCCTCTTGGTTATCTTGGCTAATGTTTTCAAATATCCATTTTTCCGTTTCGGTGCCGAATATACTGCCGATACTGGCAAAACCTTGGTCGAGGGCTATGCCGAAAAAGGAAAACTCTATCTCTGGATTTTCTTTATCCTCAATGTCTTTTCTGCCTTAGTCAATACTGCCGGTGTTGCCATCCTTTGTTCAGCTATCATCGCTAGTGCCTTTCCAATGATTGGTCTTAGCATCACTCAATGGTCCCTTATCCTTGTTGCGGTTATTTGGGCCATGCTGCTCTTTGGTGGCTACAAACTATTGGACGGTATGGCAAAATGGATCATGTCTGCCTTGACTATTGCAACTGTTCTTGCGGTTATTATTGCAGCAATTAAGCATCCAGAATACAGCTCTGATTTTGTCGAAAAGACACCTTGGCAAATGGCGGCCCTCCCCTTTATCGTTTCCCTCCTAGGATGGATGCCTGCTCCTATTGAAATCTCAGCTATTAACTCACTTTGGTCAGCCGAAAAGAAAAAAACTGTTGACTTTAATACCGAAGACGCCCTTTTCGACTTTAACGTTGGTTACATTGGAACAGCCATCTTGGCCGTATTCTTTGTGGCTCTCGGAGCACTCATTCAGTATCCTACAGGACAAGCGGTTGAAGCCGCTTCAGCCAAATACATCTCGCAATTTGTGGGTATGTACGCTTCTGTCCTTGGCGAATGGTCTCGATATTTGATTACTTTCATCGCTTTCCTCTGTATCTTTGGGACAGTGATTACTGTCATCGATGGCTATTCACGTGTCAATCAGGCATCCCTTCAACTTTTGGCAAATCAAAAAGAGGACGATAATAAATCCTTAAAAATCTGGATGACCATTACAGCTATCATCGGTATCGTCATCATCAAATTCTTTGCCGGTCAAGTTTCAACCATGCTCCGCTTTGCCATGATTGGATCTTTCCTTACAACACCGTTCTTTGCCCTTTTGAACTATGTCTTGGTCACAGGTGAAAATAAAAATCTTCCTTCTTGGTTGAAACTCCTCGCTATTGCAGGATTGATTTTCCTCTTTGGATTTGCCATCTTCTTTATCTATGCACTTGCGATCGGAAAAGCAGGTTAGTTCACAAAGCAGCACCCTCGTCTGGGGTGCTTTTTTCTGCATTCAAAAAGCAGTTGAGGAAGCCCAACTGCTCTTCAGTACTACTTTATTTTTCTGTCTCCAATCCATACAAGTCCGCGATAATCGCTGCGACCTTTTTAATATCTCCCAGCATCCCCCGCATTTCAAAATCTGCTAGAACAGGGAAACCAAAGCGCTGACTGTACTGCTTGGCTGTCAGGCAGTACTGATTGTTAAAATTGCGATTACCAGATCCCACTACCCCAAAACACTTACTGGCATTGTCCCCATAGGCGATAAAATCACCCACTGGAGTTGTTAAAATCTCAACATCGCCGTTATCGACACCATTTCCACCTTCTAGATAGGTTGGTAAAAAGGCGACATAAGGATGGTCCATCTCAAAGAAATCTTTCCCTTCCTTGACCAAATCCTTGATATGGATCTTTTGGACCTCAATTCCTTCGTGCTGAGACAGGAGATAGTCCTTAAGTCGGGTTACAAAACTCTCTGTATTCCCGCTCAAACTGATATAAACTAAGGATATTTTTTTCATGTTGACCTCGATTTTTATTTTTGGATATTAAAAGAACTACCAAGATTGTAACTTGATAGTTCTCTTTTGTCAATACTTAGGCAACTTCCTCTGCTTCGACTTCCTCAGACAAATCTTTTTGTTGACGCCACATCTTGTAAAAGACAATGGCAAGGAAGAGGACATTGATAACAACAAATAAAATCGTTGTTCCCTTTCCAAGGACTTCTGTCCCTAGTCTCAAAGTTTCATCACGGATGGCTTGTACAGCATCTTGCATACCCATATAAGTATAAATCGAACCAATAATGGCAAGTAAAACATAAGCAATGTAAGCATAATTTGCATATTGCAAATGATTACGAACCAAGAGAACAATACCGGTAACTACCAAGATCGCAGATAAAATAATCAAAACGATGTTAACAGTCGAATGCGATAATTCAGCTGTCTTATGCAGATAATTAATCGTATCTTCCAACTGCTGGGCGCTGAGACCTTGAACCTGAGTTTGACCAGCACGTAGAGCCTCTTTACTAGGCACCGGGCTCAACAAGCCAAACAGGGACATAGCTGAAATCAATGCAGACAGAACTAATAAAACCCATAGGTAGATTGGTTTCTTTTTCATATTTTCCTCCTTAAGGCATTTTGGACATTATAGCATTTTTTGCACGTAAATACAAGTTTTACAGGGAACTTTCGACTTGTTTGCGGTAAGCTTTTGGTGATTTTCCGCACAATTTACGAAAAACCTTGTAGAAATATCCAACATTACTGTAACCAACAGCATAGCAAACATCTTCAATACTATCATTGGTTGAAAGCAAGAGTTGTTGTGCCGCCTTGATCCGCTGTTTGTTGAGCAGTTCCGCAAAGGTCGAGTTGGTTTCTCGCTTGATCAGCTGACCGAGGTAGACTGGGTTAATAAAGAGATCCTTGCTGATATCCTTAAGTGATAACTCTTTTTGATAATCACGGCCGATAACCTCTAGAACACTGACCACATTTTCATTCATGCGGTACTGACCAAAGAACTTGATCAAGGTCTCTTTGATGTAGGCAACCAATTCTTCAAAGGAGTTAATGGCATGGATGGCTTTGACAATCTCGGTCATATCATCTGCTTTTAGGTGTTCAAACAAATGGAAGACATCCATGACAAACTGGGTGAAAAGCTGTTTGGTGATAGCCACACGCGGTGTATTCTCTAAGACAACCTTCTCTAGCAGAGTCAATTCTTCGATAATTTGATTGATATTTCCTTGGATAATCACGCGATAAATCGGCTCGTAATAGGCAAATAGACTCTCGGATTTTTCTAGATTGACAGAACCGTAAAAGAGGGCTTTTTCTGCGTTGATCTTCCATTTTTCAAAGGATTGTTGGTAGGGCGCTCCAAAAGGTGATACTACGATTCCATCTAGTGGTTGATCAGAGATAAAAATCTGCCAGTCTTGACCTAAAACATAGTAAGGAATAGTGAAAGACCCTTGTTTTTCCTTGGAAAGGCCTATCCACCAGTTGTCTTTACCTGCTAAGAAGTTGACAAAGCCTTCTTCATCCAATTCTTGGCTGAGAGTCTGGCTTTGCTCCACCTTTTCCTGAAGTTGGCTCGCAATTTTTTCTAATAAATGACCCAACTCCACCTTATCCACTGGCTTTACCAGATAATCCACGACACTGAGGTTCATGGCTTTCTTGACATAGTCAAACTCCTGATAGCCTGACAGCAAGATATAATAGGTATCTGGGAGAATCTCCTTCATCTCCTTGATCATCTCAAGCCCTGTCTTATCTGGCATGTTGACATCCGAAATAATCACATCAACTGGATTTTCCTTGACGTAGTCCAATGCATCATCTGCGTGATTAGCTGTTGCGACGACTTGCATATCCCATTTTTCAAAGGGGATTAACCGCTTGAGCCCCTCTGTCACCATGTACTCATCGTCTACTAATAAAACTTTATACATTTCCCTTCCTTTCTATTCATTTTGAATAGTAATACGGTAACGAACACCTTCTTGTTCAGCTGACTCTACACTGATTTGGTAGCGATCTCCAAAATAGAGGACAAAGCGTTCGTGTACATTGATTATTCCAATTGATTGTCGCTCTCCGCTATAGCTTGCCTCGTGCTCAAAACTTCTCTGAGTTAGTTTTTCTTGCAAACTAGCTAGTTTCTCAGCAGGCATTCCACGACCATTGTCTACCACTAGGATTTCAACAAAACCTTCACCCTTCAAAACCTTGATACTGATTACATTGTCTGTTCGCCTGTAATCAATACCGTGAGCAAAGTAGTTTTCTACCAATGGTTGGAGCGTAAACTTGGGAATCTTCATATTTTCTAATTCTGGCTCGATCTTAAAACCATAGGCAACTGACTTTGGATAACGCACCATACAGAGATAGCTGTATTTTCGGCAAAATTCCAACTCCTGCTTCAGCGTCGTTTCTCGCTCATCGGAGATATTATTGCGTAGTAAACTGCTAAATTCATAGATAATATCCGCCAGTTCATCTTGGCTTTCCATCACCGCATACATCCGCAAGAACTCCAAGGTATTATACATGAAGTGAGGATTGATTTGAGCTTGCAAGGCTCGCATATTCGCATCTTTTTGGCTCAGTTCCAACTGATAAATATCATGGATATTTTTTTCCAGTCGGTCTAACATATCATTTGTTGTTTCTGAGATGAGGAGCAATTCCTGATCTTTCTCAGAAGTATCGATGCGAAGCCCTTCTTCTCCTTGAGCAGTAACCTGAATAGACTCGACCAAGTCCACCACCTGCTTTTGATATTTTGAAAAGGTCTGTCTCAGAGTGATATACAAGATAATGATAAAGAGAATGCTTAGTCCAATAATGATAGCCGAACTAGTCAAAGTTCCCTTAAGAACAAAATCCTTAGGAACGGCTACACGAACTTGATAGCCATGGGAGGTAACTCCTACAAGCCAGTCCTCCCGCTCGGCAGATACTGTCTCCCCAATCTGAAACATCTCCGTATCAAAAGGCGAAGTTACTGTTACAGCCATCGGGATATGGCCCCTTGTATTGTCAATAGCATCATGGAGAACATCTGGGGAAAGGGAGATATAGATGACTCCTAAATCCTTGTCAGACACAGGATCGGAAACGGGAATGGCAAAACTATTAGGAGCTGGTTTGAAATTTTCTGCTGGAATTTTCTCTCCACTTCGTTTCCCTCTGGTAGAAACAAAGACTTCTTTATAATCTTGAAGGACAATTGCCACACCCGTCACAAAATCATTGCGAACATAGAGATCATCGATATTTTCATACAAGGATACCGAGATATAGGGCGAAGCCTTACGCTCTAATTGCCAATAAAAATAGTCTGGTGTACTGAGACTAAAGTACTTATAAATCCCTTCAATGCGAGCCTGATTTTCAACCAAAGCCTGTGCAATCCGAGTCGACTCTCTATGGTAATATTCAATCTCACTCACTGTCCGAGTCGTCACACGTTGAGCTACTCGTTGAGCTTCTTTTTCACGGGAACTCCAGTCAGCATAGGAGAGCATGATCGCAAAACTTGCAATGATGGCAATCATCACCAAGGTATAGATGCGCAAGAGCGAATGGAGCCAGAACGGCTTCATTTTATTTTGTCGCCAATTTTTCATGGATACTTTCATATACGGGTTCCAACATATCACTGATAAAGAAATGCCACACACCAATCCCTACGAAAAAGAGGAGGGCAGGCATATAGTAACCAATTCCTACAAGCATGACCGTACCAAATAAAACCTTGGCAATTGCCGGCAAATTCATAAAAATCCCGATGAGAGCGAGTTTTACGGTATTTCGATAAGAGAGCTCATAGTGAACTTGTAGTTTCAATGAAACGGTATAAGCCAAAAAAACAAAGGCAACAACAAGGATATTGAGGAAGGTTGCCAAGAGATGGAAGATAGTTTGATGGGGCAATTGAACCAAAAGGTACAAACCATAAACTAAGACTAGATCTACAAGTACAAAACTATAGAAAGCGAGATTGCTCTTGACAAAGTTACTCTTATACAATTCCCAAGCTTCTTTCAAACTATAAGCTCGGTAAGTATAACCGTGCTCCGCATATAAACTCATAAGGGTTGCACTAGCTGGTGCCAAACCAAAGACCACACCTCCTGCTAGTGTCAATAACCAGAAAAAAGCCGTCGCAATCATTCCTAAAAAGAAACGATTAAAGACGAATTCTAGAAACTTTCCCATAATATCCTCCTTAAAACAACTATGTAACTATTATATCATATTTCAAACGTTTTCAAAAATATAGAGCACCCATTTACAATCCTCTAAAAGCGTGCTACAATTGATTTTGACAGATTTATATAAGGAGATTCTCATGAAGAAAAA
Source organism: Streptococcus sp. oral taxon 058 str. F0407 (assembly GCF_000235485.1). GTDB lineage: Bacteria > Bacillota > Bacilli > Lactobacillales > Streptococcaceae > Streptococcus. Next base: position 146,291 of record NZ_JH378889.1, on the reverse strand, counting down.
TATCTTAACTACCCTCTTAGCCGTCGTCCTCTACTTCCTCTGTCTAGGGATTGGAGTATTGCTTGGACACCTGGTCGACTCAACGGGCAATATGTTCTATGCGCCTGCCTTTTCTGCCCTTGTTGGAGGGAGCGTCTACATGCTTCTTTTAGCAAAGGTTCCTCGTTTTGGCGCTATCACGATTCTAAGCCTTTTTATGGCACTATTTTTCCTAGCTAGTAAACACGGTGCCGGCGCCTTTCTACCAGCTATCGCTTGTGGTCTTGTAGCAGATGCTATTGCTCGCCTCGGTCACTATCAGGATAAGATTAAAAATCTTCTCTCCTTCCTCGTTTTTGCTTTCAGCACAAGTGGTCCCATCCTCCTCATGTGGATTAGTCCAGAATCCTACGCGGCAACTCTCCTCACTCGTGGGAAATCCCAAGAATACATTGACCGTATCATGGTCGCTCCAGAGCTAGACAAAATTTTTCTCTTTGTAGCAAGCATTCTCCTTGGTGCTGTAATGGGGGCTCTGCTTGGGCAGTTTCTAAGTCAAAAAATCGCTGATAAAATGTAAGGTAAAAGCCCTGAAGACTAGTAACACCTAGCTCCAGGGCCTTTTTGTATACAATCTTAGAATTCACTATAGATAAATTCTTGGATGTTCGAAAAATCGGTCACAAAACAGTAAATCACGATACTTAAGATAACCGTATAGAAAAATAGTGTCCACAAGATTAAACGATGTGTGTTAGTTAGCTTGGTTTGCAAATTTGTAAAGTTCTTTTTCAACTTCCATCCATCCTTTCACTCCAACGTGCATCACGTCAAATAAAAAGTAATCATCATACTCTCTGTTTCCATAGTTTAGTACCGTTGCACCATGGCCTTTTGCAACATCTTCTATTTTTTTATAAGTTTTCTCCCGCACCTCTCTTGAGACACCCGTGTAGTCATTCCATTTCCCGTTTACTGGGAAAATAATGACCTCAACTTCAATGCCCAATTCTTTGGCAACTGTCAAGAAGAGTTCCATATCTGAATACTCTGGCGACTCTAGGTAGCTCAAATCTTTATTAGAATCCTTCAGTGATGCATAGCGATCTTTTAGGTAGGTATTGTAGTAGTTATTATCAACAGCATAATCATTATTGTCTGTTTTCTTTTTGACCTCTTCTACAAACTGATTTGTCATTTTCTCCCAATCGTAGTCTGGGGTTTTATCTCCTAGTGAAGGATAATCTGATTTGGCATGTTTTTGATAAAAAGTCTGTTTGAGCTTAAAGGAATACATCGCCTTATCGAATTCTAATAGTTTTTTGTCAACAATAGTTCCTTTTCCATCTATGAAATAACTTTTATATTTTTTGTAGATATCATTTTGTTGCTTATTCCCCTTGGTAATCTCGATAATGCGATTGATTAGTTTTTCTTTCGTTTCTTTACTAATCTTGTCATTATCTAGCATGTGGAAAATATGTTCCTGAGAAGCCTTGTTCAAAAAGGCATCTTGATGGGTCCCATCTTTTTCAAACCACTGAACCGACTCTACTATAACTACTTTTCGCTTACTCATAGATCCTTCAATAGAGCCCAAGGTCGTAGCCTGAATGATGTTTTGAGAATAACTGGTCCCAATCTGCATGATATTAAAATCGTTGTAATTAAAAATTTTATTTGGATGATAGTCTTCATTTATTGTTGCAACCAACTCTGAAGAACCCATTAGAACCAGTGTATTGGGGGTGATATTGCTTGTTAGAATATCTCTACTTTTATACTTTTCATACGAGGTGCTATAACGAATACTGTTATCCTTGACTTTATAATAATCCTCAATCTTCTTGACATACGTCACATTTAAAAGGGCAAGCGTCGCAATTACGAGCACAAGCGATAGTAAAAATGCTTTTAATTTAATCATTTCGTTTTATCCTATCCCTTCAATCTAGCCGATTTCTTTTCAATCTCTTAGCTCTTTAAAATCGTCAGTAAGATTTTATAGGGTTCACCTGAAAAGATAAAGAAACCAATCATAACCAAATTCATGGTCACAAACCAACTTAGTAGCTTATACCAGTTTTTATTTTTATTTTTCTTATAAAAATTGCTTTTCTTTTGATACACTTCAAATCCAGCCATCAAGACACCATGATAAAAACCATAGACAATGTAACTAACACTAAGACCATGCCAAAAACCCATGACCAACATATTGACCATATAGGCATAGGTTGCATTGTGTAGTCTATTTTTAAACCATTTTTTTCTGATAACCTGCATCAATACTCTTGAAAACACAAAATCTCTCAACCAGGTCGACAAGGTGATATGCCATCTGGTCCAGAAATCCTTGATATCGACACTCAAGAAAGGTTTGTTAAAGTTCATCGGTGTCTGAATACCTAGAATGTTGCTACTTCCAACGGCCATTAGACTATAGCCTGCAAAGTCGAAGAACAGATACAAGGTATAGAGGTACATATACTTGATTGAGTAGACGACTGTACCAGTATTGCTTAGAGCGAGCAACATCTGGTAAACATAGGTTGACAAAACAACCTTATAAAGTAGACCTAAAACGATACGATAAACACCGTCCCCTGCCAACTCTAGATAGTCTTTCCGAGGCATGACCTCGTTTATCTCTTTTAAAAATCTCCTACTCCGATCAATCGGACCAGCACTAACCGTTGGGAAAAAGAGCAAAAACTGTAAGTAATCTTTTACACCAATTTTTTCTTTGATCAAGCCATCCGATATTTCTAGCATGATCTGAATAGTCTTAAAGGACATGTAAGAAATTCCAATAAAGGCCAACAAATGCAGAGAAGTCAGGGCAAAGACTTTATTAATCACCAAAGGAAGAATGGAAAGGAAAACCAATGGTTTCAGTCGCTTTGCTTCTATCCTCTGTGCTAGAAATACCAGAAAATATTGGTAAACGATAAAGGCAAGCAAATAGACTATCATCGCTCGACTCTTGCCATAAATAGCTCCTGCAAATAAGAGGGAGAGCGCCAAAATATAGTAGTCCTTACGTTTTTCAAAAAAGTTTACCACAAAACCAATCAGTAACACTACAAATAAGAGAAGGAAAAACTCATTCCCCTCGAAATAATTCATACCAACCGAACTCCTTTACATTATCATCCCTTCTACAGCAAATTTTATGGTTTGCTAATTGAGGGACCTTTATTTATTATAGCATATTTCCAAAAAGAAGCTCTATCCTTCTTGCATTTCGGTAAGAAAGGAAAAAGGAGTCCCTTTGAACTCCTTCCATTTATTTATGACTCAATTTTTTGGTCAAAAAATCTCCTAGAAACTGGATCGTGAAAATAATCAAGATGATAATAATGGTTGCTAGAACTGTCACATCATGATTGAAACGGTTAAATCCATAAGCGATGGCTACATTACCGATACCACCAGCTCCGACCGCACCAGCCATAGCTGTTTCCCCAACAAGGGAAATCAAGGTCACAGTCGTCACACGGATCAAATCTGGAAGACCTTCTGATAGGTAAACACCCACGATATCCCAGAAGGTTGCTCCGCTTGCTTGGGCCGCCTCAATGACGCCTCCATCTAGCTCAGCCAAGACCACCTGCACCTGACGGGCAAAGAAGGCAAAGACTGCAAAAGAAAGGGGGACAAGGGCTGCATTTGGTCCGATACTAGTCTTAACAATCAAATGAGAAAGTGGAGACAAGATCGCCAAGAGGATGATAAAGGGTACCGCACGGAAAATAGAGGTAATCTTGTCTAAAATCCAGAAGACAACCTTATTTTCCAATACACCACCTGGCGCTGTCAAGACAAGGAAGAGACCTGCCACTAGCCCCAAGAACCCTCCAATGATGAAGGAAAGAACCGTCATATAAAGAGTTAGGTAGATGGCTGTTCCCCAGCCTGCTTGACCAGCCCAGCCCATCTTGTAGACATTTGGTAAGTATGTTTGAATAAACTCTGTCATCTTACTGTCCTCCCTTCAATACTTTTAACTGTACACCCGCTTGACGGATGGCTTCTTGAGCACCTGCTAGCGCTGCTTTTTCACCCGACAAGACCACAACCAATTCTCCAACAGGAGTACCGTCGAGGATCTCGATATTTCCATAAAGGATATTAGCCGTTACTTGGTAATGCTTGTACAATTCATTCAAAAGTGGCTCGTCAGTCGAAGCCCCTGCATACTTGAGCTGCACTAAAATACTGTTCTCAGATAAATGCTCTACGATTTCTTGCTTTTCAATCTTGACCATGGCTTCATCAATACCTGTAGCTGTTGAGATAAAGTCCTGTGTCAAAGGTTGTTTAGGGTCTGAGAAGATTTCAAGAACACTGCCCTCTTCAATCAAACGGCCATCCTGCATAACTGCCACACGGTTGGCAATGTCTTTGACAATCTGCATTTCATGCGTAATCAAGACAACCGTCAAGCCTAATTTTTGGTTCAAATCTTGCAACAAGGCTAGAATTTGCTTGGTTGTCTTAGGGTCTAGGGCAGACGTTGACTCATCTGAAATCAAGATTTTTGGATCATTGGCCAAGGCACGCGCAATGGCCACACGCTGTTTTTGCCCTCCAGAAAGTTGAGAAGGGTAGTTTTCAGCACGGTCCGCCAAGCCAACCAAGTCCAACAACTTAGCCACTTTAGCTTTCTTTTCTTCCTTGCTGAGTCCAGAGTGTTTAAGAGCAAAGGCTACATTCTCCTCTGCTGTCTTTTGGCTCATCAGGTTAAAGTGCTGGAAAATCATCCCGATATCTTGACGCTTACGACGCAACTGCTCTGCAGTCAAGGTCACCTTGCCGTCAAAAATCACATCGTTATCAATGGTAATTTTACCTGCAGATGGTTTTTGCAAGAGGTTAATCACCCGTACAAGGGTTGATTTCCCTGCTCCAGAATATCCAACGATTCCGTAGATATCCCCTTCTTGGATGTGAATGGTCACGTCCTTGACCGCTGTGATGATTCTCTTCTTTTGGTGAAAAGTCACATCGATCTGATCTAACTTGATAATATCTCTACTCATAGCTTCTAATCAGCTCCTCTACTAATTCAATATGGGTGTAGTAATCGGCGATTCGCACGTTTTCATCTCCACCGTGGTCTCGGCTATTGGCATTCCCTAGACCAAAGGCTACCATAGGTACCTCTAGGGCATCAAAGACCGTATGCATAGGTCCTGTCCCCGCCGTTGTCGGCAAGACCGAAACGCCCTGTGGATAGAATTTCTTAGCCAGTTCAATAACATTGAGAATGGCTGGCGCACTCATATCGCTTCGATAGCTCATCTCTCCCAAGGTATAGTATAATTCTACCTTATCAAAACCATTTTTGTCTAGCTGTTTCCGAATTTTTTCCAGAACATCATGCGGTTCTAAGCCAGGAACCAGACGAACCTCTAGCTTGGCACTCGCTTCTGCTGGCAAAATAGTCTTAACACCCTGACCTTGATAACCTGACTGAATCCCTTCGATATTGAGTGCAGGCTCAAAAAAGAAACGCTTGAGAAAGACAGCACGCTCCTCTTGTAAGAGAGGCAATTCCAAGCCGTAAATGCGACTGATTTCCTCTGGACTGCCTTGTGCATAGGTATCCACCAAAGCTAGTTCTCGTTCATTCGGCTCTTGAACATCCTCGTACAAGCCTTCGACCAAGATACGACCATCTGCAGCACGCAGGCTACTTAAAGCCTGGAGGAGATACCACGGAGCTGATTCCACGACACCACCATAACTCGAATGAATGTCCACATCCGCACTTTTCACCTTGGCATCAAAGGTCACGATTCCCTTGTTTCCACCAGAAATTTCTAACTGCTCCAAGGCATTTTTAGTCCCTTGCTCCCAGACTAGCAAATCTGCTCCACGAAGTTTGTCTGCGTGTTTCTCTAAATACTTATCTAAATCCATAGAAGCAGACTCCTCTGCCCCTTCCATGATAAAGCTGATATTGACTGGCAGGTCATCATGGTGCTGCATATACTTTCTCAGAGCACTCAAACGAGCTGTGATATGGCCCTTGTCGTCGTCAACTCCACGCCCATACATAAAGCCATTTCGCACAGAAAGTGTAAAGGGATCCTCTGTCCAAATCTGATCTCCGTCCGCTGGTACGGTGTCATAGTGGTTATAGAAAATCAAGGTCTTAGCATCTGGACGCGAACTCTTGAAATGCGCCATGACAAAAGGCGCCGTGTAGCTCTCATCAATCTCAACTTCAGCTCCCACACGCTTGAAAATCTCACCTAGATAGTTTGCGACTTCCTTGAGCCCGACCTGCTGGGCAAAGACTGATTTCTTGGAAATCAAGGTACGCAAAACTTCAAAATAATGCTGGGCTACATGATCCTTTTCAAATTTTTCAATCTGTTCTTGTTCGCTAGGAAAAACCATTTTTCTCTCACTTTCTACTGAGGACTTGTGTCTATGGACGGACTACAAGATCATCTTCTTCAAAACCAACAATCTAGATAAAAGCAAGAGGTGGAAACTCTCTCCCACCTCCCTGTGTCTTATTACCAAACTGGTTGGTCCAAACCGTCTGATGTTTCTTCGATAACTTTTTTCACTTCATCAGTGTGGTAAGCTGCGATAATTTTCTTGATGGCATCAGCCTTAGGTGATGATTCCCAATCTTTTTTCGCAACAATGATGTTGTACCATTGTTTTGAGTTTTCATCAGCTTGTTCTTTGAAGAGTGCTTTCTTGTAGTCCAATTTTGCTTCTGTAACGAAGGTATTGTTTACAACGGCAGCGTCAACTGATGACAATGAACGAGCTGTTTGAGTAGCATCCAATTCAGTAATCTTCAAGTTCTTTGGATTTTCTTTGATGTTTGCGATTGTAGCAAGTTCAGTTCCTGAAACATCCAACTTGATCAAACCAGCTGATTGAAGAAGGTAAAGAGCACGGCTTTCGTTAGTAGCATCGTTTGGTACTGCGATTTCACCGTTATCTGGGATTTCTTCCACTTTAGTGTACTTGTTTTCTTCTCCATTTTTACCTGAGTAAAGGCGGATTGGTGAGATATAAGTCTCTGCAATCGCTACAAGATCTTTTCCGTTTTCTTTGTTCCAGTTGTTCAAGAAGTTATAGTGTTGGAAAGCGTTCAAGTCTACTTCACCATCAGCAGTTGCCTTGTTTGGTTGTGAGTAATCTGTAAACTCTGTGAATTCCAATTTAATGCCGTCTTTTTCAACTAATTCTTGGACTTTGTCCCAACGTGCTTCTTCTGAGCCACTACGGTTAACAGTCGCAATTTTAACTGTAGTTGTATTGTCTGCTTTCTTGTCTGAATTTCCGCAAGCTGCAAGTGTAAGGCCTGCTACTGTAGCAATAGCTGCTACGCCTAACCATTTTTTAATTTTCATGATTCTTTCTCCTTTAAAAATAATACCGTAATAGTATCTCATACTTTATTTGATTTCGCAAATTGTTATTAGATAGGCAGACATATAGTTTGAAACTATAAGTCTAGAAGTTGCAAAATCATCCACCTACGAGAGAATGGATGATTTACAAACTTATTTAATATCAGCTTCTGCTGGTAGGTAAGAACCACCAAAGAACTGTTGAGATAATTTTTCAAGAGTTCCGTCTTTGTATAGTTCTTGGATGCGTTTATCCACAAATTCCTTCAACTCATCTTGACCTTTTGCAAGAAGTGGGTATACGTAAGGTTGTTGGTCGCTTGGAAGTTCGATGACTTTCAAATTATCCAAACCTTGGTTTTTGATAACTGTCTCTACACCGATTTTGTCAAAAATCTTGTAGTCAAATTGTCCATCACTCAAACGAGACATGATTTGTTGGAAATCTGCCTTAGTATAGTTAAGGATAGTTGGATTATCTGCGTGTTGTTTGTTATATTCTTCCAATTGTTTTGCTGAGGTTGTTCCTTGAACGACTTCAGTAGACTTTCCACCAATATCATCAAGTGACTTAATACTGTTATCATCTTTTTTCACAACAAGAACGTTAGGGTTTTTAGCAGTCGGTGCTGCGTAAAGATATTTTTCTGCACGTTCTTTAGTATAACTAAAATTGTTCACAGCCATTTGATAACGGTCGCTATCAAGTCCTGGGAAAATCCCTGACCACTCTGTCTTTTCAAACTTGACATCATACTTGTCAGAGTCTTTAAAGATGGCACGAACCACTTCAATCTCGTAACCAGTCAACTCACCATTTTCTTCGTAGTTGAATGGTTTTGGTGAAGCATTGGTTGCAACGATAATTTCTTTCTTACCAGATGTTGCTGCTTCACTCGATGCAGTATCTTTCTTATCTCCACCTGAGCAAGCTGCTAGTACACCTGCGGCAACAAGCCCTAGGGCAGCAAGAGATGAATATTTGACGATTTTTTTCATGTCATTTCCTCCAAAATAGAATACTGTACTATCTTAACAGAAAAAAATTTTTTTTGCCATTATATGATACCTATCTCGGTGATAGGTTTTCTTTATGACTGGTTTAAAAGACCAAACGCAAGACTGCAATCAAAACCACTCCAAAAAGAACCGTGCCAACTAGATTACGGTAGCGAAAGGCTACCCAAGCCGTTGGAAAGACTGCCAAGAAGTCCAGCCACTTAATCTGAGGAAGACTCCCAACCTTACCTGACACCACGCTTGAAAGGATCAAGGCAAAGATGATAGAGACAGGCAAGAACTTTAAAAAACGCTCAACAATAGCTGGCAATCCCTTGTACTTAACCAAGATGAAAGGAATCATACGAGGTATCCAAGTCACCAATCCAGAGAAAATAACGGCTAACAAAAGATACTTACTGACCATCTAAGACCACCCCCATGGTACAACCTAGCAAGGTCGCAAACAAAACAGCTAGTGACTGAGATACCACTGTCAAGAGCAAAAAGAAAGACGCCGCAACAACTGCTAAAATCTTCAGCAGATTGCGGACAGGAATCCGTCTTTGCATAATCTGGAACTGCGAAGTAAAAATCCCGATAAACATCCCCGCGAGGGCAAAGTCCAGTCCAAAGATTTCTGGATTTGGCAGTAAACCACCTAGAGCTGTCCCAACAACTGTCCCAACAAACCAGGCTATATAACTATTGAGATTGTTCCCATGCATCCACATAGGATGGACCTTGTCTGTATGGGCTAATTCTCCCATCAAAACCCCGTAGGTCTCATCTGTCAGGAGACTGGACATGCCGATATTTTGCCAGATACTAGTATGACGGAAATAAGTCGACGCATGCAAGCTCAGCAAAAAGAGTCGCAAGTTGATCAAAAAGACCGTCATAGCAATAGCTGCCACAGGCGCCTGTACCGCAATCAGTGCCAACATGGCAAACTGGGCGCTCCCAGCATAAACAAAGAGGCTCATCAAGCCCATCTCAACAGGTGTCACATAGGGCGCACCGATAATCCCACAAGCTAGGCCGATACTAACATAGCCAAGGGCAGTCGGCATGGCCGCCTGAACACCTTCCCAAAATCCTTTTTCTTTCATCCTTCTCCTCATATTTTCTCCAATTGAGGCTGTTCAAGGTCACAGCCACAGCAAGAAATATTATAACACATTCATAGAAGAGAAAAAAGTTTTGAATCTGAAACTTGGAGCCAGTAAAAAATACTGAAATCTCATGAGTGTTATTAATACATCCTAAATTGATCCACCCGAATAGTATACTTTTTAGCTTCAATTTCTTTAGCATCTTCATCTTCTGTCGGATAGACATCAACCCTGAGTTCTTTCCTTTGTCCTTTCAACTTGACTTTATAGCGATAGCCGTCATCGTATAGTCCTACCGTCTCGGTAGTTACAGATTGAAAATTCGGAAGAGCTTCAATTTCTTTTTTTATAGTCTGGGATAGATTGTTGAGCACTACATATTGCTCCCCTTTTGAAGCTACAGGAATATGAACTGTCGCTTTTTCCAAGCGATGTGATTTTGAAAATGTGAATCTTGCTCGACCTGTATAACCATTCAAAGCAATATTTTCGTAATCATAGAAAAGACGCCCTGTTTTATAGAAATAAGGGTCTTCAGCACGCCAAGTATCTCGATAGGCCATCTCTGTTTCCTCCACCACTTCGCTAGCCTCACCAAAAACTTCTTCAAAGGATTTAAGGGGCATATTGAATGAAAGTGTTTCAAACAAGACCAGTTGTGTCTTTTTAAAATTCTGGCAAGCTGTTAAAAGCAGGAAAAGAGCTCCAAGAGCAAGCAGACTGTTTATTATTTTGTTTCTCATATACCTACTATACTAAAAAACTCTCGGACTGACAAACTTTGATAGAGTCGGATTTCGTGATTGGAGTCTAAAATTGCTTCTTTTTATTTTAAATTGAGCAAGAGTCAGTAGCAAGCCGTCATAATTAAGAAAAAGACTGGGAAGCCAGTCTTATCTATACGATGTTAAAAATTCTGCTAAACCTAATACCCAAACACCAATAAGCTGACGGTGATTAAAAAGGTATTCCACAAGATGTGGAGTGCCATTGACCAATAAACTGAACGTGTATAACGAAAGAACATACAGAGTAACAGACCTGCTCCTGCATAAATGATGAAGTCTGTTAACACCCATCCATATTGTAAAACATGAATGAGACTAAAAAGAGTAGAGGAAACTATGACATCAACATAGTATGTTTTAAATTTAACTAGAGCTGTCATCAGAAGCCCACGAAAGACCAATTCTTCAACTATCGGAGCAGTGAGACTACCATAGAGAATGCGCGTTACAAAGTAACTAATTCCTGTTAAATTAGCTGCTTCTTTCACTATTGCACTCCCATTTTGCGTGCTGGGAAAGATCTGACTCGTTATATTTACCCACAAAAACATCAATAGAAAGGAAAGAAAGAAGATAGCTAGATAGGGCCAACGAAACTCGAAGCGACCATATTCTTTCCAGCGTTGACTATTGACAAGAACCACAGTAGCAGCAATTCCCTCAATTACTATCAATAAAATTTGAATCTCATAAAATCCCAAATCAGATAACTGATTTACTGAGTCTAATTTTGCTACAAGATTAAAAATCGAGTAATAGGACACGAGCACCATAATGGTCCCTAGATAAAATTTCGTTTCTTTCAGTTTCATAGTTGATCCTTTTAAGTTTTATTTGCATCTTCTTTCAGCCAATCAAAAGCACCATAATGGTTTAGTCCAGCACTACAAACTGACTCGGGAATTTTTTATGTCACTGCTAGTGCTCTCTTTTGCTAATTAGGTTTATTGAAAAACTCTAAAACAACAAGGGGAGAATCTGACCAATGCCATTGTAGACTATATGCAGTCCAATTGGCCAATAAATGGACTTGGTCACTCTAAACAAGACGGCAAATATGAGACCGCCACCCATATATACGAAAAAGTCTGTCAGGACCCAACCGTGATTACTAATGTGCAAGATTCCAAACAAAGTAGCAGAACCAAGCACATCCAGTCCCCACTTCTTCCCTTTTTCCAGAGCAGTCATCACTAATCCACGATAAATCATCTCTTCAAAAATGGGACCTGCAACCACAGGATAGAAAAAATACATCAAAAATGCCGTAGCTCCTGTAAAAGTAGAAACATCCAGTTGATAAGCAATTTCATTTTTAGTAGATGGGAAAAGATAAAATGTGATGAAATTCCAAATAACAAAAGCAAGAAGAGCTAAAAAGGAATAGAAAAGATAGGAACCTCTAAATTTTCGACTGTTGATTTTCTGCCATTTCCCTGACCAAACCATAACAATAATAGCAAGCAGAACCACAAGAAAGTTCAACATCATATCCGACAGATAAAATGCAAAGTCCGATAGACCAGCAACAAGGTCGCTGTGTAAAACCAAACGAATCAAGAACTGGTCAGCAATGACAAGTAGAATAGCTACAAACAAGTAGTAGCGTGAGATTATCTTTTTCATTCTATTTTCTCCTATACTATGAAATAAAGACAGTATAACACGAAAACTGCCCTATTTTAGAAAATCACATATTTGACATTTTTTCTTATAGAAATTTCATTTTTGCGATTGTTTGTTAATCGATAAGTTCTTTATATTGCTGTAAGCGTAGTTCAAAAAGGGCTATTAATTGGGGATTTTCTAATACTTGCAGAGATTGGACAAAGTGTTCAATCTCTTTTTGATTACTTCCCTTAGTTTGGAGGAAAACACTCATTTTCTTTAAAAATTGCCATGATACTTTCTCAAAAACATCGTATGGTCGTAGCATACTCTCCAGTTCAGCCTCAAATATTGGGATGTAGGAGAAAAGTTTGCGCTCCATGAGTTCTGAGATGATATTGAGATAACCACTCTTCATATACAATCTATTGTGAACCAACTCTTTAAATTCCTTGGATTTTTCAAGTAAAGAGGTTGATAAAAAGATCAGATCTTGGTTGCTCAAGAAGGGCATGGTATTGCAAAAAAGATAAAGTTCAAACCAGGTCCAAGACTCAATAGCATAGAGGTAGGTGGTCAAGAACTCACGATCCTCCTCTTCGAGTAGATAGCTTTTATCCAAGGAATGGATAGCATTTTTAATCACAATAGCATTCAAACGACGATAGATCTGCGCCATCTGTTCTTGCTCGACTTCCTTCAACAATTGCTCTAAACCAGCTATATCCTGATGGGCAAAACGATCCACAACCTTTCGACCAATTCGCATGTGTGGAGATTCTTGGTAGTTGTTGAGTTTATGCTCAAATTCATCGAAGGTCACATTTATCCCTTGGATAGCTAGAATCAACTTATCCGCAGACAGCATAGACTGCCCTAGTTCAAACTTGGATAGCTGGGATGCTGTTAGTCCAGCACAAGCCACATCTGACTGCTTGAGTTTTCTCGCAAGACGCAATTCCTTGTAAAATTCCCCCAATTCCATTCTCTCAATCATCTGACCACCTCCTAATTTTTACATATTATATCACCATTTCTACAGTTGTGTCAAAATATTCTGACATTTAAGGAGGGCAAAAAAGCCAGCCTTAAGCTGACTCTTTATTCCATGGTATCAAAGGCGAGACTTGGTTTGGCGTTGAGGTCCAAGTCTGCAAAGTTTTCTTTGTTCCACTCGCTGACGCTGGCATAGGCAATCATTCCCGCATTGTCTCCACAGAGACGCAGGGGTGGGATGATGACCTTGACATCTGTGATTTCGGCTGCCAAGCGTTCTCTAAGACCTTTATTGGCTGCTACACCACCTGCGACGACAAGGGTTTTAACAGGGTATTTTTCTAAAGCCTTCTTGGTTTTTGCCATGAGAATATCCAGGACAGCTGCTTGGAAGGAAGCACACAGATCCTCTGTAGACAGGCTTTCTCCTTTTTGCTCAGCATTGTGGTGAAGATTGATAAAGGCAGACTTCAAACCTGAGAATGAAAACTCCAGATTGTCTTCCTTGATCATAGCGCGTGGAAAATCATAAACATCCTGCCCCTGATGGGCCAACTCGTCAATCTCACGACCTGCTGGATAAGTCAAGCCCATGACACGGCCGACCTTGTCATAAGCCTCCCCAACCGCATCATCTCGCGTTTCCCCAACAATCTTGTAATCTCCAGCCTCTGACACATAGACCAACTCGGTGTGTCCACCGCTGACCAAGAGAGCTAGCAAAGGAAACTCCAAATGCTCCACACTCTGAGCTGCCATGAGATGGCCAGCCATGTGGTTCACAGGAATCAGCGGAAGGCCATGCGCCCAAGCAAAGGCCTTGGCAGCTGACAAACCAACTAGTAAGGCTCCGACCAAGCCTGGTCCATAGGTAACCGCAACAGCTGTCACATCGTTTTCGGTAATTCCTGCTTCTGCTAGCGCCTCCTCGATACAGGCTGTAATGACCTCGACATGGTGACGACTAGCTACTTCCGGCACTACGCCACCAAAACGTTTGTGACTCTCAATTTGACTAGCAATGACATTGGACAAGAGCTGGTCGTCATTTTTTAAGACGGCAACACTGGTCTCATCACAGGATGTTTCAAATGCTAAAATATATCTATCCTTCATCTATTTCTCTCTTCATGATAATGGCGTCCTCGACTGGGTCATGGTAGTAGCCCTTTCGCTCAGCGATGACCGCCATCTTTTCTTTCTTGTAAAATGCTTGCGCTCGTTGGTTTGACTTTCTGACTTCTAGGAAAATTTCCTTATCTACCGGCAATTGAGTAAACAAGGCTGACGCAATCCCCTGACCCTGATAGGCTTTTTTGACAGCGATTTGTAGGACTTCTGCTTCAAAGAGATTCTCCTGAACGGCTAGAAATCCAATCACTTCTACTCCATCATAAGCCAGAGCATACCAAGTCTGGTCTTGAGACAGATCTGCTTGAATTTGTTCCAGCGTCCAAGGACTGACTGGGTAAACAGCTACCATAACAGCATAGATAGATTGAGCCAGGCCAGGCTGTCTTTGGATTCTTTTGATTTCTATCATAGGCGTTTAATGTAGGACTCGCCAGACTCGGTGTGGTTCTTGAGCCAATTTTCCTCAGCTTCAACACGTTTGAGGTAATTTGGTACAAAGTCGTGCAAGGAGTCTGCTTTCTTGTCCCAAGCCCACAAAGCTAGATTAGCTGCATTTGGCAAGGTTTCCTGGTAACTAGCTTGTGGTAACTGTTCTTGAATCTGCTCCACAAAGGGGTCAACTTCTCCGACAAAGGTCAACTGGTCAGTATCCTTGACTTTTTCTAGCACTTCCGCAAAGGACAGGTGTGCTTCTGGCATGACAGGTTTGGCATTTTCATAAAATCCTGCATAAACATTGTTGCGACGCGCATCCATCAGGGGAACAAATAAGCCTTCTTGTTGGCGTGGCACCAGAGCCAAGAGGCTAGACATGCCAACTAACTCGATGTTCAGAGTGTGAGCCAAGGTCTTAGCAGTTGCTACCGCAATTCGCAAGCCAGTATAACTACCTGGCCCTTCCGCCACCACGATTCGATCCAAATCCTTAGGTGTCCAATCCAAACTTTCCATCAAAAAATCGATGGCAGGCATGAGGGTAATACTGTGATTTTTCTTGATATTAATCGTCGTCTCGGCAAGAACCTGCTTGTCCTCTAAAATAGCGAGAGAAAGAGCCTTGCTGGACGTATCAAAAGCTAATACTTTCATAACACATTCCTATCTTTTTGTCTGTTTACTATTATACTACAAAAGCCAGCACATGGGAATTTTCTTTCTCCCCAAACAAAAAGCCCTACTAGTAGATGAGTAGCAAGGCGCAAAAAGTTCTTTAGATTTTCTTATTTTTTCGAATAGAATAAGTGAAGGATAATAAGGAAGGCTTTTCGTAATAAATTTGGATCAATTATGCTAGATAAAAGACACATTTTTAGAAGGGTAAATTTTATTCTCTTCATCTCTTACAGTTTGCTCAGCATTTTCAATGATTTAAACATAACCAGAATCCCTTTACCGGTTGATTTATCTGTTTGCATTGTTTTCTTTTTATGTTGCAACTCGATTTTCGATGCGAGAAATCATCATCGTAAGAATTAAGATATCATCTAAAAATAGAAAAGTCCGCCCCTTTATCAAGATGAGGTGGATTTCTCTATATTTAGATGAGTACAGGAGCTTAAGCATTTAAACCGAAGTAAAAAACAAACCAGACAACATAGGTTACAAGAAGGAGAAAAATTGAATAGAGTGTCACAAAAGCAAGCTTCCAAAGGAATTTTGTTTTGCGGTGTTCTAGATACGTAAAAATAAGATTTCCACCATATACACAGGCTACAAAAACTATAAACATCAAGAGGCGAACCCCTACTGCAAATTCAAACAAACTAAACATCCTTAATCCTCCTTGTTTTAAAAGCTATAGGGAATATTCCCGTCCATAAACTTCCCTTTCTCTTTTTATTATAACACCTAAGTGCTCTCCAACCAAATCCTATCTATCTTTTTGCCCTCCTTTCCCTCCCGACTTTCTCGTTTCCCGTCTTTTACTAATTTTTCATTTTGTGGTATAATTGAAATAATTGTAACGAATCAAGGTCAATCTAGACACAAAATGGAATGAAATCAAGCAAATCTCTACTAAAAGTTTGGAATAAGCTGACCTGTAAATAGAAAGGAACTATATGATTTACAAAGTTTTTTATCAAGAAACAAAAGAACGTAGCCCACGTCGTGAAACAACACGCTCACTTTACCTAGACATCGATGCCAGCTCAGAACTTGAGGGGCGTATCGCTGCTCGCCAACTTGTCGAAGAAAATCGCCCAGAGTACAATATCGAGTATATCGAACTCTTGTCTGACAAATTGCTAGATTACGAAAAAGAAACTGGCGCTTTCGAAATCACGGAGTTCTAATATGGCCTACACTCTTAAACCTGAAGAAGTCGGCGTTTTTGCCATCGGTGGTCTGGGAGAAATCGGGAAAAACACTTACGGAATTGAATACCAAGACGAGATTATCATCGTCGATGCTGGGATTAAATTCCCGGAAGATGACTTGCTAGGTATCGACTATGTCATTCCTGACTACTCTTACATCGTGGACAATATCGACCGCGTTAAGGCTGTTTTGATTACACACGGACACGAGGACCACATTGGTGGGATTCCTTTCCTGCTCAAGCAAGCAAATGTCCCTATCTACGCTGGACCACTTGCCTTGGCTTTGATCCGTGGAAAACTCGAAGAACACGGCCTCTTGCGCAACGCCAAACTTTACGAAATCAACCACAACACTGAGTTGACCTTTAAAAATCTCAAGGCAACTTTCTTTAGAACCACTCACTCTATTCCAGAGCCTTTGGGGATTGTCATTCATACCCCGCAAGGAAAAATCGTCTGTACGGGTGACTTCAAGTTCGACTTTACTCCAGTTGGAGAACCTGCAGACTTGCACCGTATGGCGGCCCTTGGGGAAGAAGGGGTGCTCTGTCTCCTCTCTGACTCGACAAATGCAGAAGTACCAACCTTTACCAACTCTGAAAAAGTCGTTGGTCAGTCTATTATGAAGATCATTCAAGGCATTGAAGGACGTATCATCTTTGCATCCTTTGCCTCAAATATCTTCCGTCTCCAGCAAGCAACAGATGCTGCTGTTAAGACTGGACGCAAGATTGCGGTCTTTGGTCGTTCTATGGAAAAGGCCATTGTCAACGGGATCGAGCTTGGCTACATTAAAGCTCCTAAGGGAACCTTTATCGAGCCAAATGAAATCAAAGACTACCCTGCTGGCGAGGTTCTTATCCTTTGTACAGGTAGTCAAGGGGAGCCGATGGCAGCCCTCTCTCGTATCGCTAACGGAACTCACCGTCAGGTGCAACTCCAACCCGGTGATACCGTTATCTTCTCTTCTAGCCCAATCCCTGGAAATACCACTAGCGTCAACAAGCTGATTAATATTATCTCAGAAGCTGGTGTCGAAGTCATCCACGGTAAGATTAACAATATCCACACCTCAGGACACGGTGGTCAGCAAGAGCAAAAACTCATGCTCCGCTTGATCAAGCCAAAATACTTCATGCCTGTTCATGGTGAATACCGTATGCAGAAAGTCCATGCTGGACTAGCGGTGGATACTGGGGTCGAGAAGGACAATATCTTTATCATGAGCAATGGTGATGTGCTTGCCCTTACTGCTAACTCTGCTCGTATCGCAGGTCACTTCAATGCCCAAGACATCTATGTCGATGGAAATCGTATCGGTGAAATCGGCGCTGCTGTCCTCAAAGATCGGCGTGATCTATCTGAAGACGGTGTCGTTCTGGCAGTCGCAACTGTTGACTTCAAATCTAAAATGATCTTATCTGGCCCAGACATCCTCAGCCGAGGCTTTGTCTACATGAGAGAGTCTGGAGACTTGATTCGCCAAAGCCAGCGCATCCTCTTCAATGCCATTCGTATCGCGTTGAAAAATAAAGATGCTAGCATCCAATCTGTCAATGGTGCTATTGTCAACGCTATTCGTCCCTTCCTTTATGAAAATACGGAACGTGAACCGATCATCATCCCTATGATCCTCACACCAGATGAAGAATAATACTCTTCGAAAATCAAATTCAAACCACGTCAGCGTCGCCTTACCGTACTCAAGTACAGCCTGCGGCTAGCTTCCTAGTTTGCTCTTTGATTTTCATTGAGTACAAGTCAACAAAACAGCCCCGTCTTCGGAGCTGTTTTTCTCTATGCTTTCTTTTCTTGATTCTTCGAAATACTACGATTTTTACCTTCCAGATAGACCATCAAAATGGAAATATCTGCAGGGTTTACTCCCGAAATACGGCTTGCTTGGCCGATGGTTTCTGGATTGATAAGTTTGAACTTCTGGCGAGCTTCTGTTGCGATGGAGTCAATATCATCCCAATCAATATTGGCTGGAATGCGTTTTTCTTCCATGCGTTTCATCTTGGCAACCTGATCCATGGCTTTGGAAATATAGCCTTCGTACTTGATTTCTGTTTCAATCAATTCGATAATCTTGTCATCCAAGTCCTCAGCAGCTGGTCCGATGAAGGCTACCACATCCTGGTAAGAAACTTCTGGTCTACGGAGAAATTCCTTAGCTGTCACGGCATCTGTTAACGGCTTAAAGCCCATCTCCTCAACCTTGGCATTGGTTTCCTTGACCGGCTTGAGTTTGATACTATCTAGACGCTTCATCTCATTGTCAAATTGATTTTTCTTGATTTCAAAACGAGCCCAGCGTTCATCATCAACGAGGCCAATCTCGCGCCCCATCTCTGTCAAACGCATATCGGCATTGTCATGACGGAGGATGAGACGGTATTCAGCACGACTGGTCAAGAGACGGTAGGGTTCAATGGTTCCTTTGGTCACCAAATCGTCAATCATCACCCCGATATAGCCGTCACTGCGCTTCAAAATCAATTCAGGCTTGCCTTGGATTTTCAGAGCCGCATTGATACCAGCGATAATCCCTTGACCAGCAGCTTCTTCGTAACCTGATGTTCCATTGGTCTGACCAGCGGTGAAAAGACCTGAGATTTTCTTGGTTTCCAGAGTTGCACGCAACTGGTGAGGTAAGACCATGTCGTACTCAATGGCATAACCTGTTCGCATCATCTCTGCATTTTCCAACCCTTTGATAGAATGAACCAACTCACGCTGGACATCCTCAGGCAGACTGGTTGAAAGACCTTGCACATAGACCTCCTCTGTGTTGCGTCCTTCTGGTTCAAGGAAGAGCTGATGGCGTTCCTTATCCGCAAAGCGCACAATCTTATCCTCAATCGACGGACAGTAACGAGGCCCCACTCCCTTGACCACACCTGTAAACATAGGCGCACGGTGGAGGTTATTTTGGATAATTTCATGACTGGTACCGTTGGTATAGGTCAACCAGCATGGCACCTGATCCTTGACATAGTCTTCATCACGTGACGTGTATGAGAAGTGATTAGGCGCTTCATCTCCTGGCTGAATCTCTGTCACGTCGTAGTTGATAGAAGAGGCTTTGACACGTGGAGGGGTTCCTGTCTTGAAACGACCGATTTCGAGGCCCAGTTCCTTGAGATTGTCAGCAAGGTTAATAGAAGCTAGGCTGTGGTTAGGACCTGATGAGTACTTGAGATCTCCGATGATGATTTCCCCACGGAGAGCAGTTCCTGTGGTCACGATAACAGCCTTGGCAGCATACTCTTGATGGGTCGCCGTACGCACACCGACAACCTTGCCATCTTCCACCAAAATCTCATCAATCATGGTTTGACGAAGGGTCAGATTTTCTTGATTTTCAACTGTCTTGCGCATTTCCTTAGAGTAAAGCTCCTTGTCAGCCTGCGCACGAAGGGCGCGAACAGCAGGTCCTTTCCCTGTGTTGAGCATCTTCATCTGGATGTAAGTCTTGTCAATATTCTTGGCCATTTCACCACCGAGAGCATCGACTTCACGCACGACAATCCCCTTGGCAGAACCACCGATCGAAGGGTTACAAGGCATGAAAGCCAGCATTTCGATGTTGATGGTTGCAAGCAAGACCTTACAGCCCATACGGCTAGCAGCCAAGGAAGCCTCAACCCCCGCGTGTCCCGCACCGATTACAATAATATCGTATTCTTCTGTAAAATTATAAGTCATTTCTTAACCTTTCAAAAATTTCTCGTAAATAAGGAACTAACTTCTCCTCCTCTAGAGCTTGAGCCATAGTAACCCATTTAAAGTGTGTATGCTCTTCAGGATCTAATCTGATAATCGGCTTCTCCCCAACCCACTCTGCTTTATAAACTAAGCGAGTAAAGACCGTATCCTTAGAGGTATCCAGTTGACTATCTTCGTGAAGAAGTTTGAGCGAACTGCTATCTAGCCTAACTCCCGCTTCTTCAATGCATTCTCTAAGAGCACCATCTTGCGGAAGTTCACCCTTTTCAACCCCGCCACCAGGAATATCCCAGTAAGTTGGATAAACGTTGGGTTCTCCTCTTTTAATTTCCGAACGCTGAATGAGCAAATAATCACCACCACTATGAACAAGTACATGGGCAATAAGCTTAACCATCATGCTTCTCTCCTATTCCTCAAGATGAATGTGTCTTAGTTGGCCGTCCCAATCTGGTAGGGCTGTTTTTAAAAAGGCTGGGACTAGCTGGAAATCTTCTAACTCATCCAAGTCAATCCACTCACAGGGCTGCATTTTCTCATCTTCCTGCATGGTCAACGGTGCATCCTCAAGCAAATCCACCAGATAATGAAACTCGATGTTGTGATAATAAACACCGTCTTGTTCAAAACGATTTTCAACCACAAAAGCTAGCTGCCCAGCTTGAGCTTTGACACCCAGTTCTTCCTTCACTTCGCGGACTACGGCTTCTTCCGTTCTTTCGTTAACTTGAATCGCACCGCCAATAGTGTAATACTTGCCCTTATCTTTAGTGACTAGAAACTTGCGATTTTGGACAATCAAGGCTGTCGCCCGAACTCCAAAAACTGTGTTTTCTACTTTTGTCCGAAAATCTTGCTGAATCATTTTTATCCCTTCCCTTAAACGACACAAAAACAGTCAAAACTCCAAAGAAGTGCAGGACAAAAAAGCCTGCAACATCCATGAGCTTTGACCATCATTTCTATTGCTTTTATTATTGTAGCAGATTGAGAAAATTTGTCAATCTAAATGTACTGACAAACTTGTCCATCGCGGTAAGCATTGTCAATCAAACCGCCACCGAGACACTCTTCACCGTCGTAAAAGACAACTGCCTGTCCTGGTGTGATAGCCCGTTGTGGCTCCGCAAAGATGACCTCTGCCTTGTCTCCTTTGACATGGACGGTCACCTTAGAATCAGGCTGACGGTAGCGGAATTTAGCCGTACATTCTAGCGTGAATTCCTCTGGCATCTCACGAGTAAAGTGGACTTGGCTAGCCTCTAGGCTGGTTGACATGAGCGAATCATGGTAGAAACCTTGTCCGACATAGAGGATATTCTTGCTGAGGTCTTTTCCGACAACAAACCAAGGGGCGTTGTCACCGCCGTGTTGCCCACCGATACCAAGTCCGCCACGCTGACCGATTGTATAGTACATCAGACCTGCATGCTCGCCCATATCGCGACCATCCACAGTCATCATGCGACCAGGCTGGGCTGGCAGGTAGTTGCTGAGAAAGTTTTTAAAGTTCTTTTCTCCGATAAAGCAAATCCCTGTCGAATCTTTCTTTTTAGCAGTGGCAAGGCCTGCTTCTTCGGCTAGTCTGCGAACTTCAGGCTTTTCCAAATCTCCCAAGGGAAACATAGTCTTTTGGAGTTGTTCTTGTGACAGTTGGCTGAGGAAATAGGTCTGGTCCTTGCCATTGTCCACGCCACGAAGCATGTGAACGATGCCATCCTCATCATGCGCTACACGGGCATAGTGCCCAGTCGCCACATAGTCTGCCCCCAAGGTCATGGCATAGTCCAGAAAGGCCTTGAACTTGATTTCCTTGTTGCACATAACATCTGGATTTGGCGTGCGCCCTGCACGGTATTCCGCTAGGAAATACTCAAAAACGCGATCCCAATACTCTTTTTCAAAATTGACAGAGTAGTAAGGAATGCCGATCTGATCTGCCACCGCAGCCACATCCTTGTAATCTTCGGTCGCCGTACAGACGCCGTTTTCATCTGTGTCATCCCAGTTCTTCATGAAGATACCGATCACATCGTAGCCCTGCTCCTTGAGCAAGAGAGCCGTCACCGACGAATCAACACCACCACTCATCCCCACAACAACACGTGTTTTAGAGTTATCACTCATGGTAAGTCTCCCATCTATTCGTTTATTTATACCCCTCAAAATTCTATTTATTATGACTTTCAATAGAATTTATTTGAGTATAGTCATTTCGTTTGCTTTTAGTACTAGGCAACGAGTCGCAGGCATAACTTGAGTTAGGCAAGACGAGTTAACGACGTAATAAAAGATAAACGAAATGACTAGTTCACGATTGAAGGTCGTGTGTGCTTCACGATTGAAGGTCGCTTGAGCAGTATTCATTATAACACGCTTGGTTAGATAAGACAAGAAAGAGGCTGATAAATCATCTCAACCTCTCTTTCTTCTTTCCAAACGAATCAATTTTCCCCTTCAAGTTCTTTCTTCGCTTGTTCTATCTGGTATTTCACTTGCTCAAAGCCGGTTCCTCCTAAGGAATTCCGTCTCTGAACAGCGGTTTCCGGACGCAAGTAGATATAAATATCCTCTTCAATCAAGGGATTGTAGACTTGCAACTCCTTCAAATCCCAATCTTGGATGTTTTTACCATGCTTGATAGAGTCTAGAACCAATTTTCCTACAATTTCATGTGCTTCTCTAAAGGGGAGGCCTTTTTCAGCCAAATAATCTGCCAGTTCGGTCGCATTCGAAAAATCATTCTCTGTAGATTGCTGCATTTTGGCCTTATTAACCTGCATGCTTGATAGCATACCTGCCAACACATCCAGAGAATTCAAAATCGTTTCTACTGTATCAAACATGCCTTCCTTGTCCTCTTGCAAATCCTTATTGTAGGCCAGAGGCAAAGATTTCATGACGGTTAATAGCCCAAGCAAGTGCCCGTAAACCCGTCCTGTCTTCCCTCGAATCAATTCGGCCATATCAGGATTTTTCTTCTGGGGCATGATAGACGAGCCCGTTGAAAAGCTATCAGACAAGCTAACGTACTGATACTCAAAGCTACACCAATTAATGATTTCTTCGCAAAAACGACTCATATGCATCATTAAAATGCTGGCGTTTGAAAGGAATTCCAAGATAAAATCACGGTCACTAACTGCATCCAAGGAATTGGTATAGGGTTGTTGGAAGCCTAATAAATCGCTCGATAATTGACGATCGATTGGAAAAGTTGTCCCCGCCAAGGCAGCCGCACCCAGTGGAGATAGATCCGTATGTTTCAGGTTAAATGCAAAGCGTTGGCTATCCCTCTGAAACATATTGTAATAAGCCATGAGATGGTGGGCAAAACTAATCGGTTGGGCGTGTTGTAAATGGGTATAGCCTGGCATGATGGTTTCCACATGTTTTTCGGCTAAATCCAGCAAAACACTGTTCAGATTCGCCAACTTATCCAAGACATGGCAAAGTTGCTCCTTTAGATATAAGTGCATATCCGTTGCGACTTGATCATTCCGAGAACGAGCTGTGTGTAGTTTTCCAGCCAGAGGACCGATTTTCTCTGTCAGAAACACTTCCATATTCATATGAATATCTTCATTTGCAATATCAAAATGAAGCTCTCCTGCCTCTAAATCTCGCAACAAAGCTTGCAGACCATCTTGGATCTGCTCTGCCTCTTCCAAACTCAAAATGCCAGTCTGTCCTAGCATTTGAACATGAGCTAGGGAACCCATCAAATCAAATTTTGCCAGCTGGTGGTCAAAGGAAATACTCGCACCGAACTGTTCTACCCACTCTTCCACAGTGCCTTCAAATCGACCACCCCATAATTTTGTATTTTTCGGCATATCCTGTCGTCCCTTTCTATCTCGTCACTACTCAACATTTTTCTGAACTTCTGAATAAACCTTAGTCGGAAGCCCCCAAAGCTTGATAAATCCAACAGCCGCATCTTGGTCAAAGGTATCCGCACTAGTATAAGTCGCCAAATTTTCATCGTAAAGAGAATTTGGAGATTTCCGAGCCACTACCTGAGCATTCCCCTTATATAGTTTAACTTTTGCAGTTCCATTGACAACTTTCTGTGTCTCCTTGATATAGGCAATCAAAGCCTGAGTTGCTGGGCTAAACCACAAGGCATTATAGATGAGATTGGACAACTCATTTTCGATAATAGGTTTGAAATGAGCCACTTCTCTCACAAGAGTCAAGTCTTCAATCTCCTTATGAGCTGCCAATAAAGTCACAGCACCTGGGCACTCATAAATCTCTCTTGACTTAATACCGACTAGGCGATTTTCCACATGGTCAATACGACCAACACCATGCTTGCCTGCAATTTCATTTAGCTTTTGGATCAATTCAGCCACTTTCATCTTCTCACCATTGAGGGAGATGGGCTCCCCGCAACTAAACTCAATGTCAATAAATTCTGGACTGTCTGGTGCCTCTTCTGGTGAAGATGTGATTCCAAACGCTTCTTCTGGCGCTTGGTTCCAAGGATTTTCCAAGATACCACATTCATTTGCACGTCCCCAAAGATTTTGATCAATAGAGTAAGGATTGTCAAGGTCAGCAGGAACTGGAACGCCGTTTTCTTTGGCATATTGGATTTCTTCTTCACGAGACCATTTCCACTCACGAACAGGCGCAACCACCTTTAAATTAGGATCCAAAGCTGCAATAGAGACTTCAAACCGAACTTGGTCGTTTCCCTTACCTGTACAACCATGAGCAATTGTGGTTGCCCCCGTCTGATGAGCTATTTCAACTAGTTTTTTTGAAATAAGAGGGCGACTCAGAGCGGATACCAAGGGATACTTTTGTTCATAGTAGGCATGAGCCTGAAGGGCCACTAAAACATAGTCATTAGCAAATTCTTCCTTAACATCAATGACATAAGACTCTACAGCCCCAACCTTGAGAGCTTTATCACGGATGAACTCCAAATCTTTTCCTTCACCCACATCCATACAAACAGCGATCACATCATAGTCTTTTTTTAACCATGTAATAGCAACTGATGTATCCAATCCACCTGAATAGGCTAAAATAACTTTTTCCTTACTCATTTCTCTTCCTTCTTTCTATTTTTCGATAGAGGCTTTAAAAGCATCGTCAATCAATTTGTCCAATTCCCCAGAATCCTTCAACTTCTGGATGGTTTTATCAACCGCATCTTTTAATTCTTTACTGTCTTTTTTCATCGCAACAGCGTAGGAATCTTCTTTGTCATTGTCAACATCAAACTCAGCGATGGCTAGGTCTGGATTATTCTCTACAAATCCTTTCGCCACCGGTTCCTCAAAGATAAGAACATCCAGTTGCCCTGATTTCAAATCTGTTATCAAATTTCCATTTTTAGGAAGTGAAACGAGAGAAGAATTCTGCAAGGTTTCTTTGACCAAAGTTTCCTGGATAGAACCTTTCTGCGCTCCAACCTTTTTCTGAGCCAAATCCTTCACTGATTGGTAATTTGTTAATTCAGATTTTCTTACGATAACCTTATTTTTCGAAGTGTAGTAGGGAATTGAAAAATCGTAAACTTGACTTCTCTCCTCCGTCTTAGAAACACCTGATATGGCAAGATCTGCCTTGCCCGAATCAAGACTAGCCAGTACATTATCAAAACTCATTGGAGAGAATTCCACTTCCACACCTAGCTCCTTTGCGATGGCTTTGGCTAGCTCAACATCTGAACCTACAATCTGATTTTTCCCATCAACCAATTTCTGGTATTCAAATGGAGCAAACTCTGGATTTAGGGCTACTACCAATTTTCCTTTAGCTTTAATGGCTTCAACACCTTGGGACTGATTATTACTACAAGCAAATAATAAGGGGAACATAAGCAAACCAAACATCGCTATCAACACCTTCTTTACTTTATTCATAGAAAACCTCCTCTTATGTTTATACTCTTGAATTGTATAAATAATACACTTCTTGGCATTGTTTGTCAAGGGAAAACTGCATTTTATTTCATATTTACAAAGAAAAAGCCTGTTATATGATGTTTTTTTACACATTATGAGCTTATTTATACTATTTGAGTTCCAAAACAATTCGAAGCCTTTCATTGAATTTATACAAAAAAACATTCCTGAAAAGATAGTTATACTTTTTTGTTCTAGAAGAACAAAAAAAGAGTCCTAAAGGACTCTTGTATTCTTAATACCAACCGTTGTTAAGCCAGAAGTTTTTAGCAGCAGTCCATGAACCGTAACGTCCTGCAACGTAAGCATCTGCTACACGTTCTTGGTTTTCAGCTGAGTAGTCACCGTTCAAGTATGAATCTGTCAATTGGTAACGTCCGATGTAACGTCCGTTTGTCGCTGTGTAGCTACCGCCTGATTCTTTTTGAGCGATCCATTCTTTGGCTTCTGCTTCAGAACCGCTTACAGTTGAAGCTGTGTAACTTTCTTCCTCATAAGAAGTGCTGGTTGTAGCAGCTGGCGCTTCGTAAGTTGTTGTTTCAGCAACTTCTTCATAAGTTGTAGCTTCACTTGTTTCCTCTGTAGCAGCTGGTGCTTCATAGGTTGTCGCAGAAGCTGCATCTGTTGCAGTTGCTGTCGATGGAGCTGTTCCTTCGATGACCAAAACTTGGTCCACAAAGATCAGATGGATATCCTCTATCTTGTTTTTTTCCGCCAATTTCTCAACAGTAGTGTTGTACTTCTCAGCGATTTCTGAAAGAGTGTCACCTGGTTTCACTGTATAAGTGACTGTTTCGTTTGCAAAAGTAAGTGATGGTGCAAGGAAAGTAAGCAAGGCTGCTGCCCCTGCAAGAGTTGATTTGATTTTTTTAGTTGTTAATGACATATCTAAAAATTCTCCTTCCATTGAATATATCTATGATACCTTTTAAATGTTACCGTTGTTTAACGGTTATATGTAGAAATATTACAAAAATATTTTATATTTACTGAAACATTGATATTTTTGTCATAAAAGACAAGATTTTATACTATTTTTATCCATTTTTTCAGTTTTATAAGGGAAATAAGCACAGAACTTCATTCTTTGATATAATAGAAACAAGAATCTTTGTAAGGGGAAACAGATGCACTCACTTCGTTTTCAATCTGTCTTTGATATTATCGGCCCTGTTATGATTGGCCCATCAAGTAGCCATACAGCTGGTGCCGTTCGAATCGGAAAAATCGTGTCTTCCATCTTTGACGATACGCCAACGGAGGTAGAATTCCAATTATTTAATTCATTTGCCAAGACCTACCGTGGTCATGGAACGGATCTTGCTCTCGTTGCTGGTATTTTAGGTATGGATACGGACGATCCCGACATTCCAAATAGTCTCGAGATTGCCCATAAGCGTGGTATCAAGATTGTCTGGACCATTCAGAAAGACAGCAATGCTCCTCACCCTAACACCACTAAAATCACTGTGAAGAATGACCATAAGTCCATTAGTGTGACAGGGATTTCCATTGGTGGGGGAAATATCCAGGTCACGGAACTCAATGGCTTTGCCGTCTCTCTCAATATGAATACCCCGACCATCATCATCGTGCATCAGGATATTCCGGGGATGATTGCCCATGTCACAGAAGCCCTCTCTCGTTTTGATATTAACATAGCCCAGATGAATGTGACTCGGGAAAAAGCTGGAGAAAAAGCCATTATGATTATCGAAGTCGATAGCCGAAGTTGCGAAGAGGCAATTGAAGAAATCCGAAAAATTCCTTATCTTCATAATGTCAATTTCTTTAAATAGGAGGAAACATGTTTTATTCTATCAAAGAATTGGTCGAGCAGGCGGATCTAGATTTCCAAGGAAATGTTGCAGAGCTCATGATTGCGACAGAATATGAACTGACCGGCCGATGCCGAGATGAAGTTCTCCTCCTCATGGAACGCAATCTAGAAGTCATGAAAGCCTCTGTCGAGCTCGGTCTCAGCGAAAACAAATCCCGTAGTGGTTTGACAGGCGGAGACGCGGCCAAACTAGACCGCCATCTCAAAAGTGGCAAGGCCTTGTCTGACTTTACCATCCTATCAGCAGCCCGAAATGCCATCGCGGTCAACGAACACAACGCTAAAATGGGTTTGGTCTGCGCCACTCCAACCGCAGGAAGTGCTGGTTGTTTGCCAGCCGTTCTCACTGCTGCTATCCAAAAACTAGACCTTAGCCACGAAGAACAGCTCGATTTCCTCTTTGCTGCGGGTGCCTTTGGATTGGTTATCGCAAACAACGCTTCTATCTCAGGTGCTGAAGGTGGCTGTCAGGCCGAAGTCGGATCTGCCTCTGCCATGAGTGCCGCAGCCTTGACCTTGGCTGCAGGTGGGACACCCTATCAGGCTAGCCAAGCCATCGCCTTTGTCATTAAAAATATGCTGGGCCTCATCTGTGACCCTGTTGCTGGTTTGGTTGAAGTTCCCTGTGTCAAACGAAATGCCATGGGAGCCAGCTTTGCCTTTATCGCGGCTGATATGGCCTTGGCAGGTATCGAATCTAAGATCCCTGTCGACGAAGTCATCGATGCCATGTACCAAGTCGGATCCAGCCTTCCAACTGCCTTTCGTGAAACGGCTGAGGGTGGACTCGCTGCCACTCCTACTGGTCGCCGCCTACAAAAAGAAATCTTCGGAGAATAACCTTATCTAATAGGAGAAACTATGTCATCAATCTCAGCTATCTTTTTCGATCTAGACGGAACTCTCGTTGACAGTTCCATCGGGATCCATAATTCCTTTACTCATACCTTTGAACAACTGGGAGTTCCGACTCCTGATGCTAAAACCATTCGTGGTTTCATGGGGCCACCGCTTGAAAGCAGTTTTGCGGCCTGCCTTCCAAAAGAACAAATCTCAGAAGCTGTTCAAACCTATCGTTCTTACTACAAGAAAAAAGGGATCCACGAAGCACAACTTTTCCCCAAAATAACGGAATTACTCCAAAAGCTCTCGCAAACCTATCCTCTCTATATCACTACAACAAAAAATACTCCTACTGCCCATGATATGACCAAAAATCTGGGAATTCATCATTTCTTTGATGGCATTTACGGTTCTAGTCCTGAAACGCCACACAAGGCAGATGTCATCCGCTATGCCTTGCAGACGCATCAACTCCCTGCAGACAAAGTTCTCATTATCGGCGACACCAAGTTTGATATGATAGGAGCCCAAGAAACTGGAATTAAAAAGTTCGCTGTCACTTGGGGATTTGGAGAAGAGGCTGATTTACTCAGCTATCAACCTGACTGGATCGCCCATACCATTGACGATATCATTAAGCAACTATAAATAATACTACAATTTGAAACTACAGAGTAAAAAGACCAAGGTTCTGTCTATACAAAACCTTGGTCTTTGATTTATGATTAATTGCATGAGTCACTCTTACTCAATATGAGTTGTTTCATTTGCAAAGGAAATGATCGCTTCTTTGAGTTCATCTCCACTGAGTGAACGAAATTCTTCAATCTTTTGATTGATGGCTTCTAGAGGCATGACATTTACCTTACCAACGAAAATCTTGTCCATGACTTGGTTATCAACCAATTCGGTCGAAACCAAGAGTTCTTCGTAGAGTTTTTCGCCTGGGCGAATACCGACTTCAACGATTGGAATTTCACTTTCTGTATGTCCACTTAGAAGGACCATTTTCTTAGCCAAATCATAGATCTTGACTGGTTTGCCCATGTCAAGGATAAAGACTTCTCCGTCCTTGGCATAAGCGCCAGCATGGATTACCAGACGACTAGCCTCAGGAATGGTCATGAAGTAACGTGTCATACGGAAGTCTGTCACCGTTACCGGACCGCCTTCAGCAATCTGACGTTCAAAGACAGGAATCACGCTACCACGGCTACCGAGAACATTCCCAAAACGGACTGCACAGTAGGTTGATTTGCTACGTTGGTTAAAGCCAGTGACAATCAACTCTGCCACGCGCTTGGTCGCACCCATAACATTCGGTGGATTGACCGCCTTGTCTGTCGAAATCATGACCATCTTAGGTACCTTGGCTGCATCCACAGCCTTGGCAACATTGTAAGTTCCGAGGATATTGTTCTTGAAGGCTTCTTTGGGATTGCGCTCCATCATCGGAACATGCTTGTGGGCCGCAGCATGGTAAACGATGGCTGGTTTATACTGTTCAAACACCTGCAAGAGGCGATCATAGTCCTGAATATCTGCAATAACAGGAACATAATCAATCCCTTGGAATGTACGGATCAATTCATGATAAACGAGATAGATTGAGTTTTCACCATGTCCAAGCAAGACGATACGCTCTGGATTGAAGCGGCTAACCTGACGACAAATCTCCGAACCAATCGAACCACCAGCTCCTGTCACCAAGATAGTCTTGCCTGTAAGCTCTGCACCCAGACGGGATTCGTCAAGACGGATTTCCTGACGCCCCAAAAGGTCTGTGATGTCAATTTTCTGGAAACCACTGCCTGGTTGGTGCAGTCCCTGAACAACTGTCTCAACCTTGGGCATCTTGTAACATTTGATGCCGAGTTTATTACACATCTGCAAGATGCGTTCATACTCTGATGGGTCAAGCGAAGGGATGGCTACGATGACACGCTCGATTTGGTGACGTTTAGCCAATTCAGGTAGATTATCATAAGAGCCCAAAACTGGGATTCCACCTAGTTTTTGCCCCTTTTTCTTTTCATCGTTGTCCAAAATCCCCACTAACTCGAGGTCACTAGTTGGGTGTTGGTAGCTATTCATAAAGAGAGCACCACCGTCGCCAGCACCAATCAAGAAGGTACGACGGTGTTCGCCATCCCCACTACCCTGCTTGCGCTTAGAATAAATCAACTGCCAAGTGATACGAGGGAGCAAGATCAGGAAGGTACTCAATAAAATAAAGAGTATGATGAACCGGATAGAAAATAGAGGAAGAAAGGCGTAGCAAAGTCCGTAAGAGACAATGCTGCTGACGGTTACGCCAAAAAAGATTTTTAAGAAATCCGTAATTTTGCTGTAACGACTAATACTGGCATTTAGCCCCCAAAATCCAATCATGATTTGATAGAAGAGGAAGGCCAAACCAGTATAGATAACATAGTCCACAGGCGCGGGATTTATTAGGCCATAAAACAAGATATAAGATACGATGATGGAAACCACCATACTAACAATGTCAAATACACCCCAAAACACCTGTTTTTGCTGTTTATTTAAAATTTCAACCAGATCAATCACGTAATCTGTTAGTTTTTTATTCATTGGAATCTACTCTTTCTTAAAAGAATCAAATAAATATATTGTCATTATAACATCTTTTGGATGTTTTATCTTTTACAAGCCTATTTATTTTTTCTTAATAATTTCACAAAAATAAACTGACGTACAAAACCTGGACAAAGTGCCACGATTGCTTGAATGGCAATGCTTTTCGCATATTCTATGTAGGAAATTTGGCCTCTTTCAAGCATGCGTTGACGAGCTTGACGATAGAGTTTGAGGTAACGCAAGCCACCACGACGTTCAAACATCCCTGCACCGACACGAACCTTACACAAGATCTGATCCAGATTTCCAGTCTTAGCTCCTGCAGCAATCATATTGAGCCAGAGAAGGTCATCTTCCATATAAAGCCCGTCTTCGTAGTTACCTGCCTTGAGAACCATATCTTTCTTGAACATGACCGTCATATGGTTAAAAGCGCTTCTCATCCTTTGGTAAGCCACAATATCTGCGTGCTGAGTTGGAACACGACGGTAAGAAACAATCTCGTCAGGGTTGTCAATAAATTCTGCAATATGCCCACCTAAGAGATCGAGGTCTTCTTTCTCCATTAGTTGAAGCTGTTTCTCAAAACGATCCGGAACGGCTAAATCATCCGTATCCATACGAGCGATGATATCATACTGACACTGTAACACACCGTATCGAAGAGCCAAACCTAAACCTTGATTTTCTTCTAAGGGGCAACGCTTAACTGGAATCTCTGACTGAGCTTCCACTTCATCTAGCACCTGATAGAGTTCTGGTGTAAGAGGCCCATCCTCTACGAGAACAATCTCACTTGGTTTCAAGGTCTGGTTTTGAACACTTTTGATGGCATCTCTCAAAAATGTCGGATTTTCCTTTACATAGACCGACATCAAGACGCTGATTTTTTGCTTTTCAGACACAGTTTTTCTCCAATTTATAGATTTCCTTCCACTATTTTATCACAAAATTTCCTAGTTTCCTATTTTTATTTTAATTCTATGAAAAACTTAGTAAAAGAGTCTGTATATTTTCAAGCAAGATGGGCTGGACTTTCTAGTCCTCTCCTTGACATTATATAGAAAAAACCTTAAAATAAGCTGTTATTAAAATCATCTTGTCGAGGTTTTCATGAAAAAACAATCACTCTTTTTTGTTCTAGGAATTGTCTTAATCGGAACTGTTTTGCGCTCTCCTTTTACTGCTCTTCCAACCATTTTAGGAGATATCGCTCAAGGGCTAGGAGTTGAGGTCAACTCTCTCGGTATTTTAACCAGTCTCCCTCTCTTGATGTTCGCTCTTTTCTCTGCTTTTGCAAGTCGCTTGGCGCATAAAACCGGGTTGGAACACCTCTTCACATACTGTCTCCTTCTCTTAACTATTGGCTCTGTCATTCGTATCTTTAACCGCCCCCTTCTCTATCTAGGGACCTTGATTGTCGGAGCGAGCATTGCTATTTTTAATGTTCTTCTCCCTAGTATGATCCAGGCAAATCAGCCTCAAAAAATCAGTCTCCTAACGACACTCTATGTCACTTCTATGGGGATTGCCACAGCTATTGCTTCTTATCTATCCGTCCCTATCACCCAAGCTAGTTCTTGGAAAGGTCTCATCCTTGTACTCAGCTTTCTCTGTCTAATCACTCTCCTAGTCTGGTTGCCAAATCATCGCCACAACCACTATCTAGAAGGGCAGCAAGAAAAGAAATCTAAAGAAAATATTCTAAAAAGCAAATCTGTTTGGGCCATCATTATCTTTGGCGGCCTTCAGTCCTTGCTCTTTTATACGAGCATGACCTGGTTGCCAACTATGGCCATTAGTGCTGGTCTTTCTAATAAGGATGCGGCTCTTCTAGCTTCTATCTTCTCACTGATCAGCATTCCTTTTTCAATGACTGTTCCAAGTCTGACGACTCGTCTGTCTGATGGCCACCGTCGAATCATGCTGGCAATTATCTCTATCGCTGGGATGACAGGAATTGCCATGCTCTTGTATCCAACCAATAATTTCCTCTACTGGTTAGTCGTCCACCTCTTGATTGGAACGGCCTGCAGTGCCCTCTTCCCCTATCTCATGGTTTGCTTTTCTCTTAAAACCAGTTCTCCTGAAAAGACGGCTCAGCTATCAGGACTAGCGCAAACAGGTGGGTACATCTTGGCGGCCTTTGGTCCTACCTTATTTGGTTATAGTTTTGACCTTTTCCAATCTTGGATCCCAGCTGTCCTTGCTCTTCTAGCTGTTGATATCATCATGACCGTCTCGCTCTTTATGGTGGATCGGGCTGATAAGATTCTCTAATTTTCTAAAATCTATCACAACCATAAACAATGCAAAGCTAGACTCTGTCTGGTTTTTTTGTGGTTTTGATAAAAATTTATAGTCTAAGATTTTTTAATTCTAGATTAACAGGTTATTTTGTGATAGAATAAAGTTGCGCATGATCAGATTTTTGACTTGTGTGTTCGCAAGTATTAACAAAAATGTTACTAGAGTGTTCAGCTCACTCCAGTAATCCCAAAACTAAGGCAATTAGGTTTCTTCTGGAAAAAGTTGCAGTATGTTTTATCTCTGCTGAAGGAAGGTTTCTATACTGTCGTTCGCATAAGAGTTTTCATGCGCTTTTTTATTAAGGATAAGATAATGACTAAATTAAATCAATTAAAAACCAAGGATGACTTTGCAAGACTTCTTGGTTTTAAAAACGCCAGATACATTAACCATTTGTTATACAACATAACAACCGATAACCTATATAAACCGCCAATTGTTATTCCTAAAAAGAGTGGTGGAGAGAGAGTTATATATGCTCCCAAAAAAGAGTTGAAGTTCCTTCAGAAAAAACTGTCCAATGTTTTATGGAAATGTTACCTTGAAAGCATAGAATCTAAATCTAAGAACAAGAACTTTAAAACACCTGTTCTGTCTCATGCATTTGAAAAGGGGAAAAGCATTATTACCAACTCTCAGATGCATCGAAACAAGAAATACATTCTGAACATTGACTTGAAAAACTTTTTTGATTCTTTTAATTTTGGAAGAGTAAGAGGCTTCTTTATAAAAGATAGAGATTTTGCTGTTTCACCAGAAATTGCCACAGTAATTGCACAAATTGCATGTTATCAAGGTAAGTTACCACAAGGAGCCCCTTCTTCTCCCATCATCACAAATTTAATTACTAGAATTTTAGATTATCGGATTGTCAAAATTGCTAAAAAATATCGTTTTACATATTCTAGATATGCCGATGATATGACTTTTTCGACAAATCGTGAACTAAACTCTAATAAGCTGAGAGCAAGCAAAGAGTTAGATAACTTTTTAACTGAATTAGAGGAGGTAATCATCTCATCTGGTTTTGAAATCAATCCTAAAAAAACACGGTTAAGTAATAACATGCAACGCCAAGAAGTTACTGGACTAGTTGTCAACAAGAAGATAAATGTAAAAAGAGAGTACGTAAAAAATACTCGTGCAATGGCCTTTCAATTATACAAAGATGGAGCTTTTGAAATAGATAAGAAACCAGGAACGATCAATCAACTAACAGGACGCTTTGCTTTTATTTTTCAAATAGATCAATACAACAACTACTTACTTTATGAAAAGTCCCTGATACAAAATAATCTGGATTCACAAAAATATTTATTAGGCAGAAACTCATCAAAAAAATCTGAATCAAAATATTTTTGGAAGTATATCTTTTATAATAAAGATTTACGAAAAGAATTATTCTATAATAAAAAACATAATACTTATAATTTACCTAAAGAGTTCTATAGTATCTCAGAAAATGAAAAAGAAGTTTATATGTGCTTATTTAATTCTAAAGAAAAAGAATATAAAAAATTTTTATTTTATAGATATTTTTTTGGAAATGATAGACCTATGATTGTTACAGAAGGGAAGACAGATCCTCTATATATTAAAGCAGCCTTAAAAAAACTATATAATAATTATCCAAAACTTATTGAAAAAAATGGTGATGATTTTATATTTAAAATTGAATTTCTAAATCGTAGTAATACTGTGGAATACCTGTTTAATATCCCAGAAGGGGGAGAAGGTCTCAAGTATTGGTATAATTATTTTTCTAATCAAATACCCGCAAATTTTTTTAATCAAAAATTTCCTACAAAAAATGATGGAAAGAAAATCTATAAGGAACTATATCCTAATTATATGGAGTTTTTTTCCCATTTAACTTCAAGAGAACCAAAAAATCCAACTATATTTTTATTTGATAATGAGCCATCAGGTAATCCTCTTTTTAAATTTTTTAATCATGCTACAGATTTAAATGTTAGTAGCAATAATCTTGGTCAAGTTAGAGGTACATCTTTTTATAAGATTACAAAGAAAGATTGTTTGTATGTCATGGCGACACCTTTAATGCCTCACATGAATAACGGTAACTCCTCTGATATCGAAGATCTGCTATTGTCTTGTAATCCATCACCTATTTTAAAAGGAAAGACATTCTCCAAAGGTGGTGGTGCTAATCATTATGGAAAGGATATTTTTTCAAAGTATGTTCTGAAAAATTATAAAGAATTCGATTTTACTGAGTTTATCCCTTTGCTAGACGGCATAAGAGATAATATCCTAGATTATACATCATGATTCTAGCTTATCTTTAAAATATAAATTTCTGTGAAATAGCTGATGTTAGTTCCTCTAAACTTCTAGTTTTTACTAGGAGTTTTTTTATATATAAAATTTTTACACATATTTCTTGACAGGGTTTTCATATTGAGATACAATATATTTGAAAAGAGTATATATAAAATTTTTATATAATATAAAGGAGGTTTCTCATGTACTTCCCAACATCCTCTGCCTTGATCGAGTTTCTCATCTTGGCTGTACTGGAGCAGGGGGATTCTTATGGTTATGAGATTAGTCAAACCATTAAGCTCATCGCCAATATCAAAGAATCTACGCTCTATCCCATTCTCAAAAAATTGGAAGCCAGTGGCTTTCTGACCACCTACTCTAGAGAGTTTCAGGGGCGTATGCGCAAATACTACTCCTTGACTAATCGGGGCGTAGAGCAGCTCGTTACTCTAAAGGAAGAATGGACGCTCTATACCGACACCGTCAACGGCATCATAGAAGGGAGTATCCGCCATGACAAGAACTGACTATCTGACTCAGTTAGAAACCTATCTCCATAAACTGCCTGAAGCTGACCGCATCGAAGCCATGGACTACTTTAAGGAACTATTTGACGATGCAGGTACAGAGGGTGAAGAGGAGCTCATTGCTAGTCTAGGAACACCAAAAGAAGCAGCTCATGATGTCCTCTCTAACCTCCTCGATAAAAAAGTCAATGAAGCCCCTGCTCAAAAGAATGACCGTCAACTGCTACACATTGCCCTACTTGCCTTACTAGCAGCCCCTATCGGAATCCCTGTTGGAATTGCAATTATCTTAACCATTATCGGGCTTTTTATCGCAGCTGCTTCCGTCATTCTAGCCTTTTTCACCGTTTCGGTGACGGGTATCCTACTGGGCGGACTCTTTATCGTAGAGAGCTTTAGTGTCCTAGTCGAAGCCAAATCCGCCTTTATCTTGATTTTCGGGGCTGGTTTGCTTGCTATCGGTGCTTCTTCTCTTGTTCTACTAGGCATCTCCTATGTAGCTCGTTTCTTTGGTCTTCTGGTCGTCCGCTTGGTGCAATGGATTCTTAAAAAAGGAAAGAGAGGTGACAGACATGCGTAAATTGACGAAAGGATTTCTCATTTTTGGTGTGGTTTCTACAATCCTTGGTTTTATCATGATCATTGTTGGCGCCCAGTCCAATGGTATTCAAAGTTTGCTTGCCATGTCAAAAGACCCCGTCTATGACAATCGCACCGAAGAAGTAACCTTTGGAAGTGAAGTGGAAAAACTTGATTTGACCCTTGAGGAACATAGCCTAACCATCACAGAGTCTGTAGATGACAAGGTCCATATCACCTATCATCCTTCGGTGTCTGGTCGTCACGATCTGACTACTGGCATGAGTGACAAAACACTGAGCGTCACTGACAAACAAGTCTCCCAACATCGTTTTCTCGGTTCAGGAATCGAAGGCCTACTCCGTATCGCCAGCAGCTATTCTCATCGTTTTGACGAAGTCATTCTCTCCCTACCTAAAGGAAGAACTCTGAAAGCTATCAATGTCTCAGCCAATCGTGGACAGACCAACATTCGTCAAGCCAATCTTGAAAATGCGACAATCAAAACAAAAGGCTATCTCTTAAGACTAACAGAAAGTTCTATCAAGAACAGCACACTAACGACACCTCATATCATCAATATCTTTGATACCGAATTGACAGATAGTCAGGTCAAGACAGAAGGAGAACATCTCCATGTTGAAAATATCCAAATCCACGGCAAGGTTGAGTTAGAAGCTAGATCAGATCTAAATCTTATTCTCACCAAAGAAGAGCGGCAACGAATCAACCTCAACCTCACAGCTAAACATGGCTCCATTATCCATTTTACAAGAGAGGGACGACACTCTGTCAAAAAAGGGGAGGATAACCAATATGAACGCTTAACCAACCCCTACAAAACTGAAAAAGCCGATGTCAAGAATCAGCTCATTGCACGAACCGACGGGGATATCTTTCTTCTAAAAGATGAGGATCAGTCATCTCCTTCTACGAACCATTGACAAAAACGCTTTCATTTGCTAATCTAAAAATAGAAAACGACCATAAAAAAGGAGGTTCCACCATGACACAAGAATGGTTTGAAAGCGCCGATCTTGAGAAGAAATCAGCTCAGACGAAATCGGAAATCCAACCCGACCAACCAGAGACTTCGGAAACTGTGGAGACTGAACCACAAGCAAGCCAAGAAACTCCTATCTTATCCAAAGAGTCGGAAAGGCATGAGGAGGAAACTCCCCAAATAATTGAGGAAATCCAAACGGAGGGAGAAGGAGAAGGAGAAGGGAAAGAGGAACGCAACCAAGAAAACTCTGTAAAAGAGAAAAGCATCCTCAGCAAAGCTTTAGAGAGTCCCTATATCCCAGACATTGACCCCCGCAAAACTGCTCGATTCAAAGAAGAAATCTCACTATTTTGGACTTGGCTGCTGGATGCTATCCAAGAACCAACTACCAGCAAGACTACGGACCAAAAGCATCGTTATAGTGTCTTTGCCCTACTCACCTTGCTGTCTTCGATTAATCTTTTCTTTAGTATCTATCATATCAAGCACCTCTACTATGGCTATATGATTTCTATTGCTAATGGTTCTCCTAACCAGCTCCCACCTTTAGATCTCTTTACCGGGCTTTCGATTCTGGTCGCTAGCGCTCTATTTTACTTTTCCATCATTTTGGGAGGCTTTACTGTCCGACGTGTGCTGGACCAGGAGAGCGACTTTACATTCCAAGAAGCCTTTGATCGATATAGCAGACTCTTTGCTATCCCACTTATCCTAACAGCTCTAGCAAGTTTCTTTGCACTCTTTGGTGGCTTACGATTTGCTGGTATCCTCACTCTTCTAAGCATGGCCATCTTTGCCCTTGGCAATCTCTTTGTGATTAGCAAGCCAAGTAAGACCAGTAGCCTCGACCCATTTTATCGATTCCTGCTCGCTGTCTTACTTGATGGCGCCATTCTCTTACCCTTCTTCATTGCAGAGCTCGCGCTGACAGTGGACTACCTTCGCATCCTGACATTCTTTTAACCAAAATCCCTGCCATTTATTAATGACAGGGATTTTTATGCTAACTCTTTTTTGAACAATATCTATTCGATGGTTGCCAATCCTTCAAAATCTTGTCCTAGGATGGGTTGTACTTCTAATTGATTGGCATCTAATTGCTGGTAAAATGCTTTTGGTAGTGACTCTAGGAATTTTGTATAATCCAAGCGAGCGATGGCTTCGTAGTCTTCTGCTTTTGAGCCATCACCAGAAATCTTCACTAGGTCAATCTCCCAAACAAGCTCCTTGCCTGCCAGCTGCTCGGTATAAGGCACTGGTACAAAGGGTTCCTTTGGCAAAATCGTCTTGACTCCCTGGGCTAGGTGGTAGATACCGTGTACCTTGCCTTGGGCGTCTGGGTAAAATTTCACACTGGCAAGGTAGGCATCAGAACCTTGGACCTTCTTGACCAGCTCTTCAAAACGTACCAATCCATCCTCTGCTAAAAAATTCTCTAGGTATTCCTTGTTGAGATAGATCGGGGACAAGAGCCCTTGGCAATATACTAAACGAATCGCCTTATCCGCTAGATAATGCTTGACCGTTTGTCGGAAATAAGCTTCAAAGTCAAAGCCTTCTAGCCCTTCTACCGCTTGCCCCAACTTACCAGATAGGGCCTGGAGGAGAGTCTCTACAATCTCCCAGTCCGCTCTAGTAAGAAAATCTGGAATCACCACTTGATAACCTTTTCGACTATCCGCATAGTTGACCTTGAAGAGAAATTGCGACTGGCCTACAATCCCACACTCGATATACTCGAGACGATTGAGGGGCTGGCGGAGATAGACCGCATCATAACTGTGTGACTCCAAGCCCTCTACCAAGACTAAGATGGACTTGGCAGTCAAGACCTCCTGTTGTCCTAGAATGCTTTCTTTATTTGGGATAAAAAATGTTTTCGCCATAACTGGCCTCCTTTGAAATCGTTTACATACAGTATACCCTTTTTTCCTGAAAGATACAGAAACAAACTTTAGATTTTTAGATAAAAAGCATAGAAAAACAGCCCCTGAAGGCTGTTTGCTTTATACTGTAGCAACTTGATCCAAGCTTTCACCGATAGCTGCTAGGCGCTCGATTACTTCTGCTTGTGTCAATTCATTTTCTGAAACATAGCGGTTGCGTGGGTGAACACGACACTCGTGTGAACATCCACGAAGGTACTTGTCTTCATTTTCTTCTGATGTTAGGATACGACGGTTACAGAAGGGATTTCCACAGTTGACATAGCGTTCACATGGTGTTCCATCAAACCAGTCTTTCCCTACGATGGTTGGGTTGACATGGTTAACATCAACTGCGATACGCTCGTCAAAGACGTACATTTTTCCATCCCAAAGCTCACCTTGAACTTCTGGGTCTTTACCGTAAGTTGCGATTCCTCCGTGCAATTGGCCGACATCTTTGTAGCCTTCACGGACCATCCAGCCTGAGAATTTCTCACAGCGAACGCCACCTGTACAGTAAACCACGACACGCTTGTCCATGAATTTTTCCTTGTTGTCACGAACCCATTGTGGCAACTCACGGAAGTTGCGGATGTCAGGGCGAATAGCTCCACGGAAGTGTCCTAGATCGTACTCATAATCGTTACGTGTGTCAAGGACAACGGTATCTTCGTCAAGAAGGGCTTCTTTAAACTCTTTTGGAGACAAGTAAGCACCTGTTGTTTCAAGTGGGTTGATGTCATTATCAAAGTCGTTGTCTTCCAAACCAAGGTGGACAATTTCTTTCTTGTAGCGAACAAACATCTTCTTGAAGGCTTGTTCACTTTCTTCGTCAATCTTGAACCAGAGGTCTTCCATTCCTGGAAGGCTGTGAACGTAGTCCATGTATTTTTGAGTTGTTTCGTAGTCACCAGAAACCGTTCCATTAATTCCCTCGTCAGCAACTAGGATACGGCCTTTAAGGCCGATTGATTTACAGAAAGCCAAGTGGTCTGCCGCAAATTGCTCTGCGTTTTCAATTGGAGTATAAAGGTAGTAAAGTAAGACACGAATATCTTTTGCCATAAGATTTGTTCTCTTTTCTATTCTTAAATTTTCAGAATTTTTCATTCAACTATACTAGTATACCCACTTGGGAAAACGAATGCAATTTATTTGACCGGAAATTATATAAAGAGACCTGCCACTGCACTTTATCAGTAACCATACCGAATAACAGATAATTCTCTCAATTTTTTGATCTGCTCGGCTTGACTTTCTGACAAACTTAGCTTGTTATCAATCAACACACGTGAGATATCAACGTTCATTTGGCTCAGAATAAATGGAGTAGAGGTTCCATCATCCTCTAATCGTTTTTTATAAATCACTAACTGATTTTTCAAGGGAGTCAGTTGAGGCACATCCTTTATATCTTCCAGTAGATGATCTATGATAGCCATCGCTTCACAACGTCTTTCACTTCCTCCTGTAAACCATTTTAATGGTGTCATTCTTATTTTTCCTCCTTAAATTGAAAAACTATCATTCCTAACTCTCGTACCAATATTTTACCCAAATACCCTGTGTAAAAAAGTCAGCAAAAATGGTAAAGTCGCGACAATATTATTGATAACATGCACCGCATAGGATGGATAAATGCTCTTGGTATAGCGTGTCAAACCAGCAAAAATGATTCCAAATGTTGTAAAAACGAAAATATCTAACAGACTAGGCAGACTTGAAAAATGAGGAAGAGCAAACAAAATGGAAGGAAGAAGCAAATCAAGGCCAAATCGCGAATGTTTAAAGAAAGCATGTTGCAACAAACCCCTATAGATCAATTCTTCCATCAGTGGCACTAGAAAGAACAGAGTTATATAGATACCTAGCTCAGCAAAATTGGTTTCACTATAACCAATCAATACGGCCCAACCTTCAGCAGTTGACTGAACATGTTTAGCTGTCTGAACGTTAAAAGAGATATGGACCACTACCACTAATACTGTCAAAATCGAATACCAAAGCCATTTTTTTCTTGGAATGCGAAAAAGATAACCATGGCCTGTCTTAACAAGAATCCAAATCATGACTCCACTAAATAGCAAACTCAAGAGATTTCGAATCCAGAAAAAATTTCCTACCTGAGAAGAAAATTGCCAATAATTTTGGACGATAAGCGTTAGCTGAGAAAGGCCAAATACGAAAAATAGATAGGATAAAATTGCACTACTTTTTAAAATAAGATGGTATTTTTTCATATGTCTGTGTCCAATGTTATATGTAAGAGCAAATATCTAGATACAAATGCAAATAATTATATGCATTTACCCTAAAAAGAATCACTACCTCCCCTAGAGAACTAGGGAAGGCAGTGATTGTATTTTTAGGAATTAGGAATGAATACACGAAATCAGTTTATCTTATGATTTTTTGCTTTTCAAGAATTCGTCGTATTGTTTTTGCATTTCATCCAATACTTTTTGGTATGCACCTTCAGATTTCAATTTTTCCATCAATTCTGGAATCGCTTTATCTGGGTCTACAGTACCAGTGTTGATAGCTGTATCGAATTGTTGCATTGTGTTAGTGATTGCAGAGATTTCAGATTTTACGCTATCAGTGTTAAAGATGAATCC
Organism: Streptococcus sp. oral taxon 058 str. F0407; assembly: GCF_000235485.1. Lineage (GTDB taxonomy): Bacteria > Bacillota > Bacilli > Lactobacillales > Streptococcaceae > Streptococcus. The sequence continues at coordinate 103,769 of NZ_JH378889.1, read as the reverse complement.
AAGCGCTGGAGATTCTTTAGCTTCTGCCAATTGTTTCTTAGAATCTTCGATTTGTTGGTCTGTAACGTTTTCGTTGATGTAAAGGATCCAGTTGTTACCTGTGTTCCATCCACCCATGTGAGTGTTTCCTTTGTATCCTTCAAGGACACGAACACGGTTTTCTTTACCTTCAATTTTCTCCCAGTTCTTGCCTTCTGGACCGTAAACAAGTCCGTTCAAGAGTTCTGGGTTAGTGTTCAAGAGGTTCAACACTTCCATTGATTTTTCTTTGTTCTTAGAGTTGTTTGAGATAACAAAGTTAGCAACTTGAGTTGTTTGGTTTTTCTTGATGAAGTTAGTGAATGGTTTGATTTGGATATCTTTGTTAGCAACACGAGAGAGCAAGCTGTTACCGTAGTCAGCTGGTCCTACTGTTTCTTCACGAACGAACCAAGTGTCTTGTTGAAGGTCAAATGAAGTGTCGCTTGTTGCTACGTCTTTTGGAATGTATCCTGCTTCGTAGAATTTGTGAAGAGTCTTCAAGTGTTCTTTGAAACGAGGAACGTCGTAACGGTTTACAATCTTAGTAGTATCCCCTTCAAGGTCGATAACGAATGGAAGTCCGTTTGCTACTGGGTAGTCAAAGTTTTCAGATGGGATAAAGTTCTTAGTAACTGCAAATGGTACTACGTCTGGAGCTTTTTCTTTAATTTGTTTCAAGACTGGTTCAAGTGTTTCGTATGAGTTTACACCTGAAATGTCGATACCATATTTAGCAAGAAGAGTTCCGTTGAAGGCAAAGTTTTGTGAAGATGCAACGTTAGCCGCAACTGGAACAGCGTAGATCTTGCCGTTTACAGTGTTCCCTTTGATGTAAGCTGGGTCAAGTGCTTTATAAAGCTCTGCTCCTTCTTTCTTGTACAATTCTGTCAAGTCAGCATAAGCACCTTTCTGCGCGTTTACGATGTAGTTATCTGCAAAAGCGATATCGTAGTTTTCACCTGATGATGTGATAACTGACATTTTCTTACCGTAGTCACCCCATCCAAGGTATTGGATATCCAATTTAGCACCAACTTTTTCTTCGATGATTTTGTTTGCATTTTCTAGCAATTCATCCAAGTTGTCTGGTTTGTCACCGATTTGGTACATTTTGATAACAGGTTTTTCTCCTGATCCTGAGTCTGCAGCTTTTTTGTTGTTTCCTGAAAGGTTTCCACAAGCAGCAAGACTTGCAGCCAAAGCTACTACGCTAGCAGATGCAAAAGCATATTTTTTCCAGTTTTTCATGATAAAAACTCCTTTTTTTATTTTTAAACTTATAAACGATTTAATGATTTTAACTTCAGCCACTAAGATGAAGTTGGGAAGGGAGAAACGATGTTTCTCAGCAAGTCCTATTCTTTCACACCACCGATGGTCAAACCTTTTACAAAGTAGCGTTGGAAGAATGGATACAGAATCGCGATTGGAAGGGTTGCAACCACAACCATGGCCATACGTCCTGTTTCTTTTGGTAGAGCAACTCCCAGTTGACCAGATAGGCCGACTGCTTTGGCAATGTAGTCCATATTTTGTTGGATTTGCATAAGCAAATATTGCAATGGATACAAGTTGTCACTCTTGATATAAAGAAGGGCGTTGAACCAGTCATTCCAAAAACCAAGAGCTGTCAAAAGCGTGATGGTTGCGATACCTGGAAGTGACAATGGCAAACAGATCTGGAAGAAGATCCGGGCTTCACTAGCACCATCGATACGAGCGGACTCCAGAATGGCTTCTGGAATGGTCTTCTTGAAGAAGGAACGCATCAAGATGATGTTGAATGGTGAGAGGAGCATGGGAACAATCAAGGCCCAAACGGTATCACCAAGTTGAAGCAAACGAGTGACCACGATATAACCTGGTACCAAACCAGCATTGAACAACATACTAAGAAGGGCAAAGATCGTAAAGAATCTGCGGTACTTAAAGGTTGTCCGTGAGATGGCGTAGGCATAGGTGGTTGTGATAAAGACGTTGGTCACTGTTCCAACTACTGTTACAAATACTGAGATAAAGAGCGCTTGTAAAATCTTATCTTTAAACTGAGCCAAAAACTCGAAGCCATCTAATCCAAACTGTGATGGGAAAAAGCTATATCCATGTTGAAGGATGCTCTTTTCATCTGTGATAGAAATCATGATGACAAAGATAAAGGGCAAGATACAAGAAAGAGCAATCAAACCAGAGATGATACTAAAGAAGATATCTGCCTTCTTACTAAAGGAGTGAATGCCGACATTATCGATTTTTTCTTTTTTGATTTTCTTTTCTGCCATGCTTTCCTCCTTTCTAGAATAGTGCTGAGTTTGGATCGACTCGTCTTGCAAGCAAGTTTGATAGGATAACCAGTATCAAACCGACAACGGATTGATAAAGACCGGCTGCTGAAGCCATACCGATATCTGCAGTCTGAGTCAAACCATTAAAGACATATACGTCCAAAACGTTGGTTACATTGTAAAGCTGACCAGCATTGTGCGGGATTTGATAAAAGAGACCAAAGTCTGCACGGAAGATATTTCCGACTGCAAGAATGGTCAAAACTGTCACAAGTGGAGTCAACTGAGGAATGGTTACGTTGCGAATTCGTTGCCACTTGCTAGCCCCGTCCACTGTTGCTGCTTCGTAGTAGGTTGGGTCAATTCCCATGATCGTCGCATAGTACATGACACTGCTATATCCAAATCCTTTCCAAATACCTAGGAAAAGGAGAAGATATGGCCAAATGCCTAAGTCAGCGTAGAAGTTGACTTCCTTCATGCCAATGGTTTCCAAGAAACGGTTGATAACCCCTTTGTCAATGTTTAGGAAAGCATCTGTAAAGAAACTGATGATAACCCATGATAAGAAGTAAGGGAATAACATAGATGTTTGGAAGATTTTAACCATTCTCTTAGAACGGAGCTCACTGAGGATGATAGCAATACCCACCGACACAATCAAACCGATAAAGATAAATCCAAGGTTGTAAAGAACGGTATTACGAGTGATAATAAAAGCATCTTTAGAACTAAACAAGAACTTAAAGTTATCGAGGCCGACCCACTTACTATTCATAATACTGTGGATAAATCCTTCACCACTCATATGGTAGTCTTTAAAGGCGACCACATTTCCAAATACTGGGATGTAGAAGAATAGAATCAACCAAAGTGCCCCTGGTAAAACCATCAAGAGAAAAATCCAGTTATCTCTCAAGGTCTTTGAAAACTTTTTCATAATTTCCTCCCTTTTTATTCCTAAAAACTGATTTCATCGAATTTTTAGGTTTGATAACGATTACATTATTAGTATACTCCTATTTGAAGGCTAGGTTAAACTACTAATTATAGAAAAAACTCCACAAATTATTTTATGTGGAGAAATTTTTTATATAAGAAGGATGTTTCACGAGAAACGCTTTGCATACGATAAGTGTATTTCCTCTTCACTAATTGAAAACTTGTTCCAGTACTGGATGATGAAACACAACAAAATGAACCTGAGCATTTATGATAGCCCCTGATTCGTTTTTCTCAATATCCGGCTGTCCTTCTGTGTGTAAAAGAGCAGGATTGCCATCCTTGTAACCAAAGAGAATCACCTCTGTCCCTGCTTCATTCACATAGCAAGCTAGGATATCGAACCGGCTAGAACCTGAACCTGCAATATACCCATACCATTTAAAAGTATAATTCATCCCATCCACTTGCCCAAATTGCATAATCTGATCCGGGACTGCAAGCCCATAGTACTTACCATAGGTGGCCAAATTGGTTGACTTGAATACTTCACCTTTACTATCCGAGTAGGATTCCATAGCTTTTTTTATCTTGTCTCTTAGAGACCTATTATCTGCAACCGGCTTATCCTCTATAGTTACACTCGTTTTGAAAAGGAACTCCTTAAAACGTTGCGCTAAATCTGTGTTCTCAGTCTCTTCAAAGTTTGCAGTACTGATAGTTTCTAGCGTCTTATCTGTATGCAAGACCTGTGCTTGCCCATCCTTCAGTGTAAATAGGTAGAAATGTTTACCCTGATTGTCATAGTAGGCATCCAAAATCAAGTAGTCATAAGCATTGTCACTCGATACTCCAAAAACATTCCATTTGACACTTTTCTGAGAGACTGTTGTAGTTTCTAATTTTTTGATTAGTTCATTTTTTTCATCAAAGTTTGTATGCTCTAGTCTATGATAGGACTGCCCCATAGAAGAAGCCCAGCTTGCAAACTCTTCCTCCCACTTTTCGGCATTGTATTGGATTAGCTTCTGAAAATCCGAGTAGTTCTTCATAATCAAGGCTTGGTCAGTCGGATTAGACAACTGAAGCTCTTCCATGGCTGCAACTGTAGCAGCCATAGGTGATTGGACGGTTGTATCCTTGGATTCTTTTTCGTGGGAAAGAGCCTTTTGATAGGAATCTGCTAGATAGTGAAAATAGTCGGTTGTTTCCTTGGTTTGTTGCTCCTTTGGTATTGACGGACTAGTTGCTCTATCCTCTGTCGTTTTATGGCAAGCAGATAAAACTAGCATACTCGCACCTAGGACTAGTAGTAGCTTTTTCATGGTCAGACCTCCAAACTATTATCTTTATACCTTCATTATACTCCTACCCTATCTCCAAATCAAAAAACATCTCCATGTATTTAAAAGGAGATGTTTAACTATCTGTGATAAATTTCTAGGTCGTATAAATCGTCGAAGCTGTCGCAATGGTATGCCACTGGTTGGCTGTTGTGGCTGAAAAGTCCTTGTCTCCATAAAAATCGTTAAATGGAAGGATTTCGACTTCTAATTCTTCGATGCTATCAATCTGGTCTGCCAGATAAGCCTCGATGCGACTCTCTGCTCGCTTGATTCGTTGCAAGAGTCCGCCCATACGGATATCGACCGTATCCAAACCAAAGACCTTGTTTTCTTTCAACCATTGGTGGCTAAAGAGGGCATGGAAGTGTTCAATCTCACTTCTGAGTTTTGGCAATTCTTGTCTGGCAATTTGCTGCAAGCTGACTTTGTCACCAGCTTTATAAGCTTCACGGATGCGTCGTCCCACATCCACTTTACTGCTTAAAATCTGGTTCAACTGAGCCTGAGTTTCAAAGAGATAGGCATAGTTCCCAGCTTTTTCTTTAATGTCAGAGAGAATCTCAGCTGCCTGAGCGAAATGAGGTTTGTCCTGTTCAGGTGTCATGTGTCGGTCAAGGATCGGACAGAGAACATCCTGATAAAAGACATAGCGGTTAGGGTTGATCCCACTGAGATTGTCTGGTAGGTCTGGCAAGAGGTTGGCTAGGTCAATCTGCATGAAGTCCTCAATTGATAAACCTGTATTGGTCTGGAAATGAGCAGACAAACGGTCTAGGTCATTGCGGTAGCAGAGTTCTGCCCAGATCTGCAAGCTGGGTAGGATAGAAAACTGGGCTGTCTCGCCACCATTGTCCCCCCAACCAGTCACGATGACTTCTTTGATCTGATTAGCACGACAGGCTTTATTGGCCTCGATAGCGATGAGACGGCTGAAATGGTTGTTGGGTGTGAAACCAATCCACTTCCAAGCTCCCCCTGCAAAGGCGATATCTTGGCTAATCTTGTGGTGATTGCGGAAATTACGATTGTACTTTTCTTCGCTATCTTGGTAATAATCCCAATAAACCAAGGTTACACGATCTTTGAGACGGTCTAGGTAGACACGAGTTTCTTCAGGAATTTCCACATCGCGATCGTACTGGCCATCTGCTGACATGAGTTTGAAGAACATATCGCTCCACATTTGGCAGTGGAAACCATACTTATCGGCAATATCCAGCACGCGCTCCAAGTGTTGACACATGAGGAGACTACGGTCCACAACACCATTCAAGATGAGGTAGCGTCCCAAACCAACCAAGTGGGCTTCATCCATCCCGATATTGACCTTGCGTGTCTGCAGCTTAGACAGAGTGGCAAACATCCCGTCAATCAGGTCATAAACCTTTTCTTCGCCGATAAGGAGAATGTCCTCCACATCACGGAGTTCCTGCACTTCTTTGACACCCCATTTAACGAAGGCCGACAAATGAGCCAAGGTCTGGATGCAAGGCACAAAGGTCATGTCAAACTGCTGGGCGTAGGCTTCTATTTCCTGCAACTCCTCAGCCGAATAGGCACCACGGAAATAACCAAAGTAGGGTTGCCCCTCAATCTGGTAGGTGTCTTCCATGTAAAACTCAAAGGTTGAATAACCCATGAGAGCCAAGACCTCAATCATCTGTTTGGCAGAAGCGACATTTAGCACTGCATTTCGGGAACAGTCTGCCATGTAAGCCAAATCTTCATAAGCAGCTTGTTCTTCAATCTCTACCTTATCACCTTCTACTAAAGCTGTTGCCAACAAGGACAAGGCGCGGTATAGTTGGTGCGGTTTGCCATAAGTTAGTTGATAGTGGCTACCCTCACCCTTGATAGAGATAGAGGCTTGGTCAGACTGAGCGACTGCTATCTCTACATCTGCTAGCGAAATATGCTTCTTAAGCAAGTCTAATGCTTGCTCTTGTTTGGGACTAAGTCCTGTAAATGTTACCATTGATTTTCCTCCTGTAGCCAGTTGACAAGGGCACCGTAAAGATTGGCATCTGCGTGATAGGTGCAAGCTTGGATAACTGGTGCGACCGTGTATTCTTCGTAGGTTTCGACAAATTCATCGACAGCTTTTTTGACCCCTTGGATAAAATCTGGATTTTGACTGATAGAGCCTCCCAGACTAATGACATCTGGATCGATAAGATACTGGATATTGAGCAAGCCTTGAGCCAGATTGCGATTCATGCGCTCAATAGCTTCTTGGCAAAGAGCATTCCCAGTTGCAGCCTCTTGGTAAATCTTGCGACCGTCCCAGTCAGTCTGACCAGATTTTTCAATTACGTATCGAACCATGTTTCCTGTAGACGCTAGTTGCGACCAGTTGTTGAGTTTTTCAGCTGGTTCAATGGTTGTCATATAACCAAACTCTCCACCTAAGCCATGGCGACCTCGGTGAAGCTTGCCATTGATAATCATGGCACCGCCGATTCCTGTCCCAATCACGACACAGGCTGCATTTTCAAGCTCTGGATGTGCTAGCAGTTCACTAAGTCCAACGCAGTTGGCATCATTTTCTAGATGGACAGGTAGCTGATGATGGGCAAGCGCCTCATACCAAGAAAAACCATGGATGTAAGGCACGGCACTGATTCCCTCAATCACACCTGTTTCTTGATTGACCGCGCCTGGAACGCTCATAGCAATGCCGTTATAATCCTGCTCTGACAGACGTTGGTCTAGCCAAGCTAGTAAATCCTCCAAGTTTTCTGGTGTCGGTGTACTTGTCTTATCTAGTATTTTTCCATCAGGAGTCAGACTGGCAAACTTAATCCCAGTCCCTCCGATATCAATGGTTGCAATGGTCATTGTTTTTACCATAAAAAGGGGCGAATCAGCAGTTAGTTCTTACCTTTTCGCCCCTCCTTTCTATCTCATAGTATTAGTTATAAAACACTTTCAAATCTTAAATCTCTTCTTTTTTAATCAATTCTGTGCGAATTTCTTGTGGCGCTAATAGTCCTGAATGAACTGGATATGGTCTTTCAAGTAAGTCAAGAATGGTTTGTTGGTGTTCTGAAATACGCACATTTTCTTGACTCATATTGTAGTAACGGAGTACATATCCTTCTTCATTTTCCGCCACTTTAAAGGCTGTTGGGCAAACCTGTGGTAAGCTGAGTGCCGCATGACTCAAGAGGCTACCAGTCGCAGCAACACTTCCTTCTTGTTTAGCAACCTGAAGACTAGTGAATGGTGTTTGGAAGGCTTTGGCACGACGGAAAGCTGAGAAACGTTCTTGGGCTTGGTGGCATTCGAGAGCATACTCGACTTCAAACTCACGCAAGCACTGAGCTTCTGGTGTTGGGAAGTAACCCCAGTCACCTAACTCACCTGAGGCACGAAGAATGGTCACGGCAATGGTATCATCTCCAAGGATTTCATACTCGTGCAATCCTTTATTGGCCACCGTCACTCCTTTTTCATCATCATAAAGGCTGACAAAGGCTTGTTGGTGTTGTGGATTTTCAGGATTTTCCCAAGAAGCAGCTGGTTTGTTTGGTCGTGTTACTACCTCATAGATGCTTTCAGAGTCATTGCTTGGACGCGTGTTATGAGTCTTAACCAAGAGACGGATACGGTGGTCCTTGGCTGTGTTAGTAAAGCGAGTCTTGAAGCGGATTTGTGGATTATCAACAAAGACAGTCATCTCTGTTTCCAGAGGAAGGGTTGTCAACTCTTCTGAGCGCCCAGCTTCACGCGTCATAAACTCGATGATGCCTCTTTGTTCTGCATCCAATTTTTCGTCTGCACTGACTGGAATTGTCAATTCATGCTTGAGCAAGATCTTGGCAAAACGAGCTGTATTTTCCAAGACTTCATAACCTTTGAGTTCTGCATAGATAGGCTCTGTTCCCTTTGGTTGGAAATAAATGTACTCATTTCCAATGTCACCACGGTCTTCAAAGCGAATAACATCTTCATAAGCTTCATGAGTTGTCTTGTCGTAGACCGTGACGTTTTCATCCACACTTACCGTTACAAATGGGGTATCAATCACTCCATTTTGGTAAATACCGTCACGGTGTTCTTGCTCTCCTTCAAGCAATTGGAAGGTTGTCCAAGAAAGTGGTGCTAGATGAACAGGCACTGTCACGCGCACTTGTCGAGCGATACGAGCCTGACGGAACTTGTCTTTTGGCAAATCATACTCAAAGTTAGCTCCCAGGTCTTCGATTTTCGCTTCTACAGCATGTCCTTCTAAGTCTTCGACACGGTAGCTTGGTAAGGTCAAGGCTGCCATTTTCTTATAACCTTCTGTTGGGTGCAATTCCTTGAAATCACAAGTCGCCACATCAATCACTGTGCTGACAGTGTCAACCTTGTCATGCAAGCCTGTATTGATAACCGTAAAGAGATGGTCGCTTTGCGCTTCCTGGGTTGCAATTTTACCCTTCCACTCATTGAGAAGATTAGTTTTCACAAAGTTACCAACTTGGTTGACCTTGGCAAAACGTGTCTCCATCTCGCGGTGAACTTCGTCCACGCTACAGCCACAGATACTATCATGGGGCGCATTTTGTAGAAGGACTTTCCAAGCATAGGTCAACTGGTCCTTGTGGTTATGTCCGCCAGTGATGACCGTCAATGGTTCCACCACTTGTTCTAGCAGGTTGCTATTTTCTTGGAAAGCTTGTTTGAGGTAAATACGGGATGAAGAAGTGTTAGCAAGTGTGTACCAGCCATCTGTTTCCTGGCTCGTCAACTCACCTGTAACCGTAGATAGTTGCTCAGGCAGAGCACTTTCTACTGCGTGGATATAGTCATCAAAGGAACTATGCACAAAGGTCACATCTGGGAAGAGTTCATTTGCCACACGAATGGCTTCACTCAGATTTCGCTGTACAGGCTGGTGGTCACATCCGTTCATCATCAACCATTGGTTGGTCGAAGCGTAGTCACGCACGTCTGCCAATTTTTGTTTCCAGAAGGTCAAGGCCTCGTCTTTATCCACTGGAATTTCATTTCCATTACTATACCAGTTGGCAAAGAGGATTCCGAGAACACGACTTCCGTCTGCACCCTGCCAGTACATTTCTGAAAACTGGGAAGTGAACTGCTCATCTTCGAGGACTTGGTTATCAAATCCAATCGGCTTCACACCGCGACCAAAGGCTGCCACGTGAATGCCTGATTTTTGAAGGATTTGAGGCGCTTGCCCCATATTTCCAAAGGTATCTGGGAAGTAACCAATCTGTGTTGATTTGCCCCATTTTGCACATTCTGCTTGACCAATCAAGGTATTGCGGACATTGGCTTCGCTGGAAATCAAGTAATCATCCTGCAAAATGTAAAAGGGACCAATTTTGAGTTTTCCTTGGTCGATGTAACGTTGGACTTTGTCGCGATTTTCAGGACGAATTTCCAAGTAGTCATCAAGGACAATGGTTTGTCCATCCAAGTGGAAGCTCTTGAACTCAGGATCATTTTCAAAAAGATCAAAAAGATTGTCAAATAACTCCACCAACTGCATACGGTGGCTTTCAAAAGGCAAGTACCACTCACGATCCCAGTGACTGTGTGAGATAATATGTACAACAACATTTTCCATGAAGTAAAACCTCATTCTAACTTAAATTTTTATTTTTAACGTTTTAAATGTAAAATTGTGATTCTTTCCTAGAATCAGTTGAGCAAAAGCGTGCTCCTTATACTCAATGAAAATCAAAGAGCAAACT
>NZ_JH378889.1:0-93460 GCF_000235485.1 Streptococcus sp. oral taxon 058 str. F0407 | reverse complement strand
GCCGCAGGCTGCTCAAAGCACTGCTTTGAGGTTGTAGATAGAACTGACGAAGTCAGCTCAAAACACTGTTTTGAGGTTGTGGATAGAACTGACGAAGTCAGTAACCATACCTACGGCAAGGCGAAGCTGACGTGGTTTGAAGAGATTTTCGAAGAGTATTAACGGATACCCAGGTAATCCAAGACTAACTCACAGAACATCATGTTGGCCCATGAGAACCATTCGCGAGAGTAGAGCGTTGGATCATCTACGTGGAAGCTTTCGTGCATGACACCTGTGCCACCATCGCAGGCAACGAGCTGATCGAGCAAGAATTTCTTCTCCGCCTTATCTCTTGTTGTCAAGCCTTGGATAGAAAGGGCGATTGGCCAGATATAGCGGTAGAAGGTATGAGAACTTCCGAGACCGCTAGCGTATTCTCCTTGATAGAAGTATGGATTTTCAGGGCTCAAAATGGTCCGACGAGTTGCTTGATACACTTCATCATCCACATCACAGTAACCAAGATAGGGAGCAGCCAGTAGACTTGGTACATTTGGATCATCCATGATGCTGGCATTTCCCAAACCATCCACTTCAAAGGCGTAAATCTTTTCACCCTTGCTATTGGTGGTGTAGGCATAGTTTTCGATCCCTTCTTGGATCTCTGCTTGGAGGCGTTTAGCGTCTGCGATGACACTCTCGCTATCAGCTAGATTCAATTCTGCAAAGATTTCTTGGACATAACCCAAGACAACGACCGCAAACATATTGGACGGAATCAAGTAGCTATACTGACAGTAGTCATCACTCGGACGAAAGGCTGACCAGGTCATACCTGTCACGGCAAAATCAGGACCAAAGCCATCATTTACCAGCGTATCTTCCTTACGGTCGGTATCACGAACAAAACGATAAGGAGAGTTGTTGTGATCTTGCTCTACCGTCCAGAGATGAAGAATTTCCTTGGTCGCTGCGACAAAAGTCTCATCAAACTGGCTGGTTTCTCCTGTTTCTTTCCAAAGGAGATAAGCCAACTGCAAAGGATAGCAAAGAGAGTCCACCTCATACTTACGCTCCCAAATCCAGCCGTTAAGGTCGGTGTGGTCTGTCTCATGGTGACCTTTCCAGTTCTCCTCAATGTTAAAAGAGTTGGCATAAGGATCCTTGAGCACCAAGGTCATCTGACGCTTGACCAAACCTGCAATGGTCTGGCGCAAAAGAGCATCTCTTTTAGCCACATGAAGATATGGTCTGAGTTGGGCCGTCGAGTCACGAAGCCACATAGCGGGAATGTCTCCTGTGAGCACAAAAGTTGAACCATCTTCCAATATCTCAACTGTATTGTCCAAGGTGTCGGTGTAGCATCGCTCAAAGACATCCACCCACTCCGGATGGTCCTTGGCACGCTCTGCTATTTCGTCTAGCCATTCTCTAACAATCTCTTTTGAATAAACCATAATCGATTTTACCTCTTTCAAACAAGTTTCATGTTCAGTATATAGTTTTTATGCTAGAAAATATATACACAAATGTTAGTCTTTTTTCTACAAAATTGCTTTCTTTTGAACCTCCTATCTAAAGCTCCTCTGTTTCTGATATAATGTAGAAAAACAGCTGAAGGAAAGACTATGAAACCACTACTTGAAACCATCGATACCCGCTTTGGTACTGCTAGCAAGCAGGCCTTCTCTCGGGGAAATACCCTGCCTTATACAGGCGTGCCTTTTGGGATGAATTATTTTGTGCCCCAGACCAGTGACCAGGAGGGAGCTTGGTTCTTCGATCCGCATCTACCCATCTTTCAGGGGATTCGATTGACCCACCAGCCCAGCCCTTGGATTGGCGACTACTCTTGGCTCCTCCTAACACCTGTCACAGGTCAGCTTGGGGGAGACAGTCTCTTTCACCGCCAGTCCTCTTATGATATAGATAAAGCTTGCTTCCAGCCTCACTATTTGAAGCTCTTTTCTCTGCGCTATCAGATTGAAACTCAGCTCACACCGACTTGCTACGGTGCTTCAATTCGTTTCCAGCAAAAGCAAGGCAAGGCTCTCTCCCTCTATCTTCACGCAGCAGATGAACTGACAGTAGAGCAAGTAGATAAGCGGACTCTGGCCCTAAGACAAGAAGGCAAAACAGAGACCAATAAAAATCCGCTGATGCTGTTCACTGCCCTACAAATGGATACGGATATTCTTGCTGTCAGCCAAGAAAGCGGAGACTGGCGAATTGACCTCGCAGATAGCCATGCTGAGATCCAGCTAGCGACTTCTTTCATCTCTCCTTCTCAAGCGCTGCTTAATCTACCTCAAACGGACTTTGATAACTGTAAAGCAAGTGCACAAGCGGACTGGGAAAATCTCCTCCATCGTTTTGACGTTATAGAGACAGGAGAGGCTGACCGAACCTTCTTTGATCACTGCATCTACAGACTCTTCCTCTTCCCGCAGACATTTTATGAGGTGAACGAGTCAGGGCAGGCCATCCACATAGATCTGGCTACTGGCACTGTCAAACCTAGCGTCCTCTTTAGCAACAATGGTTTCTGGGATACCTTCCGCACTACCTTCCCCCTCTTTGCCCTTATCATACCGGAACACTATCACCGCTTTCTAGAAGGTTTCCTCAATAGCTACCGCGATACTGGTTTTCTTCCAAAATGGCTAGCTCCAGATGAACGTGGCATGATGCCTGGCACTCTTTTAGACGGCATTATCGCAGATAGCGCCTGCAAGGAAATGGCCCCCGACTTGGAAGAAGAACTCCTCCAAGCCATGCTTGAAACAGCCACCAAGTCTGATCCTCTTGGGATCAACGGTCGCCACGGTTTAGCTCAATACCAAGAATTAGGTTATCTTTCAACCGACCACCACGAAAGTGTCAGCCACACCCTAGACTATGCCTATAGTGACTTTTGTATCGCCAGCTGCGCCGAAAAGCTTGGTCAGAATGACATCGCCCAAACTTATAAGGTCGCGTCGCAAAATTACCGTCATCTATTTGACGCTGAGACAGGCTACATGAGAGCACGAGACAATCAAGGCAACTTCCGCCCTGACTTCTCTCCTTATAGTTGGGGACGCGACTACGCTGAATGTTCAGCCATTCAAGCTACTTTAGGCGTCCTCCACGACATCCCAGGTTTGCGTCAACTGATGGGTGGAAAGAAAAACTTTAGCCGCTACCTTTTGAAAACCTGTCAGGCTACTCCTCTCTTTGAAACGACTGGCTATGGTTACGAGATTCATGAAATGAGCGAGATGGCTACCGCTTCTTTTGGGCAAATTGCCATTTCCAACCAACCTAGCTTCCACATCCCTTATCTCTTCCGCTACAGTGACTACCCTGAATACACTAGCCTTCTCATCAAGACGCTACGTCAGAAGGCCTTCAAACCAAGCTGGGAAGCCTACCCTGGCGATGAGGACAACGGTAGTCTTTCTGCTTGGTATATCTGGTCGGCTCTTGGATTCTACCCGACCTGTCCAGGAAGACCAAGCTACGACCTAGGAATTCCCCTCTTTGATCATCTCCGTGTCTACCTAGCTAAGGAAAATAAATGGCTAGATATCCATGCTGAGCAAAACTACAGCCATTTTAACTTTGTCAAAGAGTGTCGATTGGACAAGACTCCTGTATCTAGCATCCAACACCAGGACCTCTTGAAATCTGAGCAACTGACCTTCACCCTCAGCTGGCTACCAAATCACTCATAACCAAAAGAACCTTTGCATGGCGCAAAGGTTCTTCTTTTATGAAACTTGGACTTGGAGTTGATCAATAAGATGACCATCCACCATTAGGTTCAGATAGAAATCCAAGGTTTTATCTCCTGCGAAATACAAGGTTGGAAGCGTCAACCTTTTTTCAGTCTCGCCAGCTTGAAACATAAGGACTTGAATCTCATCCTGATAAGCGACACCATGCACACCCGTCCCGGGTTGAATCGAAATCTTAGCTTCTAAAGGACCACTACATTCTCTGCGCTTAACTGTAAAATGGGCATTTTCTCCCTTGGTCACAGCTAGACTTTTTTCTGAAAACTCTAGTTGCTGAACAGCTTCTTTTTTCGACAAGCTAGGTGTTTTATAAAGTGAAATCTTAGTTAATACTGGCAAATCCTGTGCCTCTGTGATGATTACACGCACCTTCTGAGCCTCTACCATGGATCCTCGCAAAAGGCGTTTATAGCCCACTGTAAATCCTGACCCAAACTCCTGCCAGAAACCATCCGACTCTACCTGAACATGGAAGTCAGCGATGCGTTGCCCCAACTTCAACTCTTCCCTCAGCTCGATCACATCAAAAGTCTTGGTAGTTCCTAAATCGAGTTCTAACTGGATGGGCAACTCTGCATCACTTGCCCAAGAACTAGTATCCAGTCCATCTGTCAGATGATGACAGGCAAAGTCTGCTGATAGAGCCGGACCAGATACCTTGGCTCCCAGAGCCAAATCTTCGCTATAGAGTGCGTCACGGTAGGCTCTAAATTCATACAGTCGCTGGATATCTCTTTCATCAAAGAGACCATCTTGGTTTGGTGGAATATTGAGCAAGAGAGGGGTTCCTCGCCCCACTGAATGAAAGTAGATTTCGATCAACTCCTCAAGAGACTTAGGATCCTGATCCTCATGGTAAAACCAACCCGGGCGAAGGGAAACATCTGCCTCACCGATTGAAAACAACGTACCCGAAGAATCTCCGTGCTGTAGATAATCTAATGCAGCCTCTGTCCCCAACTGGTCGGGCTTGACTTTTTGCCACAAGGGATCCCCTGCATAGCCCCGTTCATTGCCAATCCAGCGAATACTAGTTCCCTCTGTTGAGAATATCAAGCAATCCCCTTGTAGATCATGAATAGTTTCAAACCAAGTCTCAAACTCATAGTTGACCTGCTGGGCCCCTTCCCCTCTGGCACCATCCATCCAAACCTCAGCAAACTTACCAGCATTCCCATAGTCAGGATTTGATAAGATTTCCTTCAACTGAGCCAGATAATAGGCATTGTAGTCTGCTTCTTGGTCCACATGATAGAGGGGACTATGGGCATCCCAAGGAGATAAATAAACTCCCATATCCATGTCAAACTCAGTTGCAGCTTGGGAAACTTCAAGGAGCAAGTCCCCCTTTCCATCCCTCCAAGGACTAGCCTTGACCGAATAGTCTGTGTAAGCGGTCGGGTAGAGGACAAAACCATCATGGTGCTTGACCACCAAAATCAGCTTTTTAAAACCCGTTTCTTTGAGTACCCGAACCCATTCACGCGCATCTAACTTGGTCGGGTTAAAACGCTTGGGATCCTCTTGCCCACTTCCCCATTCCTGGTCATAAAAGGTATTGGGACCAAAATGGATAAAGGCAGCTAGTTCATCCTCTAAATAAGCTAGCTGGGCCTGACTTGGTAATGGCCCATGTGGTTTTATGTTCGTCATCATCTCATATCTCTTTCTCTTGTTCACAAAGTTATCCACAACTTGTGGATAAGAAAACATGCTAAAAACTAGCTTTTACAGAATCCAGCTCTTATACTTTGAACCTGTCACTCTCAGGCAGACCTGCTCAAATCCCCACTACAATAGGATTTCTACTAGAAGGCTAGCCAGTTACTAGTTACCGGTGCAATTCTCAGGAACCTTTTAGGATATTAGCTGAATGTCCTGCTTCCCCTAGACTTATCCACAACTTGTGAATAAACCATTCTTCCTAGTTGTTACCTCGTTGACTATAACAAAAAATCTAGGTACCGTCAATAAGACAAGGTTGTCTTCCTAAATACTCAGAAAAGATTCTATAATTTGTACAATATACATTTAAAGTGGCCTAGAAGAAAGACTTTTCTGATAGATTTCATATAATTTTCTAAGCAACTTTCAATCACAGTTCCTCTCAATTCCTCGTCAGAACTGAATTAAAATCTGGACATTTCTTCTTAAAATGTGAAATTTAGCATAATTTTTTCAAAAAAAATTATATTCTTTTTAGTAGAAGTTTATACATTTATTTCCTGTAATCCCTTTTGCTATCGTATAATAACATAAAATACTACTAAAACCTTATTTTGTCCAAATTTTTAATCATTTTTTACTATTGACACGCCTCTGAGAATGTGATATAACGTAAATGTAAGCGGTACCAAAAAGGTGCCACCGTAAAAATTTTTAAGGAGGAAAACACATGTCTTCACATCCGATTCAGGTATTCTCAGAAATTGGGAAACTGAAAAAAGTTATGTTGCACCGTCCAGGCAAAGAGTTGGAAAACTTGTTGCCTGACTATCTTGAAAGACTCCTTTTTGATGACATTCCATTCTTGGAAGATGCTCAAAAAGAACATGACGCATTTGCTCAAGCTCTTCGTGATGAAGGAATTGAGGTCCTTTACCTAGAGCAATTGGCTGCTGAATCATTGACTTCCCCAGAAATCCGCGATCAATTTATCGAGGAATATTTAGACGAAGCCAACATCCGTGGTCGTCAAACCAAGGCGGCTATTCGTGAATTACTTCACAGTATCAAGGACAACCAAGAATTGGTTGAAAAAACTATGGCTGGTGTTCAGAAAGTTGAATTGCCAGAAATTCCTGAAGAAGCAAAAGGCTTAACTGACTTGGTTGAGTCAGACTATCCATTTGCTATCGACCCAATGCCAAACCTCTACTTCACTCGCGACCCATTTGCAACTATTGGTAATGCCGTATCACTTAACCACATGTATGCAGATACTCGTAACCGTGAAACTCTTTATGGTAAATACATTTTCAAACACCATCCAATCTATGGTGGAAAAGTGGAATTGGTTTACAACCGTGAAGAAGATACACGTATCGAAGGTGGAGATGAATTAGTTCTTTCTAAAGATGTATTAGCAGTTGGTATTTCTCAACGTACAGACGCAGCTTCGATTGAAAAACTCTTGGTGAACATCTTCAAGAAAAATGTTGGCTTCAAGAAAGTATTGGCATTTGAATTTGCTAACAACCGTAAATTCATGCACTTGGATACTGTCTTTACCATGGTTGACTATGACAAGTTCACAATTCACCCAGAAATCGAAGGCGATCTTCGTGTGTACTCTGTCACTTATGAAGATGAAAAACTCAAGATTGTTGAAGAAAAAGGTGACTTAGCTGAACTTCTTGCGAAGAACCTCGGCATAGAAAAAGTTCATTTGATCCGTTGCGGTGGTGGCAATATCGTAGCAGCTGCGCGTGAACAATGGAATGACGGTTCCAACACTTTGACCATCGCACCTGGTGTAGTAGTCGTTTATGCCCGCAATACCATTACCAATAAGATCCTAGAAGAATACGGGCTTCGCTTGATTAAGATCCGCGGAAGTGAATTGGTTCGGGGCCGTGGTGGACCTCGTTGTATGTCTATGCCATTTGAACGCGAAGAAGTATAATCGCTGTTTAGTATTTGTCAATAAAAAATGTAAAAAATAGAAAGAGGAAATAATAGAATGACACATTCAGTATTCCAAGGACGCAGCTTCTTAGCAGAAAAAGACTTTACTCGCGCAGAGTTAGAATACCTTATCGGTCTTTCAGCTCACTTGAAGGATTTGAAAAAACGCAATATCCAACACCACTACCTTGCTGGTAAAAATATCGCCCTCTTGTTTGAAAAAACTTCTACTCGTACACGTGCAGCCTTTACAACTGCAGCTATTGACCTTGGTGCTCATCCAGAATACCTCGGAGCAAATGACATTCAGTTAGGTAAAAAAGAATCTACTGAAGATACTGCAAAAGTTTTGGGTCGTATGTTTGACGGGATTGAATTCCGTGGTTTCAGCCAACGTATGGTTGAAGAACTGGCAGAATTCTCAGGCGTTCCAGTATGGAACGGTCTAACTGACGAATGGCACCCAACTCAAATGCTCGCTGACTACTTGACTGTTCAAGAAAACTTCGGTCGCTTGGAAGGCTTGACATTGGTATACTGTGGTGATGGACGTAACAACGTTGCCAATAGCTTGCTTGTAACAGGAGCCATCCTTGGTGTCAATGTTCACATCTTCTCACCAAAAGAACTCTTCCCAGAAAAAGAAATCGTTGAATTGGCAGAAGGATTTGCTAAAGAAAGTGGCGCACATGTTCTCATCACTGAAGATGCTGACAAAGCAGTTAAAGGCGCAGACGTTCTTTACACAGACGTTTGGGTATCAATGGGTGAAGAAGACAAGTTCGCAGAACGCGTTGCACTTTTGAAACCTTACCAAGTCAATATGGACTTAGTGAAAAAAGCAGATAACGAAAACTTGATCTTCTTGCACTGTTTACCAGCATTCCACGACACTCACACTGTCTATGGTAAAGATGTTGCTGAAAAATTTGGCGTAGAAGAAATGGAAGTAACAGATGAAGTCTTCCGCAGCAAGTATGCTCGTCACTTTGACCAAGCAGAAAACCGTATGCACACTATCAAGGCTGTTATGGCTGCTACTCTTGGAAATCTCTACATTCCTAAAGTATAAAACTTGCTCGTATACACAACACAGGGGTTGAGACGAAAGCTATGATAGCTTATCAGTTCTAGCGAAAGAAAGCACAGATTCTTTTTGACAGATTTGCCACCTTACTCTTGTCATCTTCCTGCATCCTAGTCTCATTCTGATAAACGTCAGCTATGCGTTCAGCCCCTTTTGATTCGTAGTAATGACTAATTTATCCTTTAAAAGACGCTACCTCCACTTCATATTTTATCATCATACCTGCCTGTAACTCCTGGAGTTCTGTCAGGTTTACCATATTAAAGAAAGGAGAGCTCATGTCTCATAGAAAAATCGTCGTTGCTTTAGGCGGAAATGCCATCCTCTCCACTGATCCATCTGCCCAAGCTCAACAAGCTGCTCTGGTAGAAACAGCTCGTCATCTGGTCAAGTTGATTCAAAATGGAGATGAACTGATCATTACTCACGGAAATGGTCCTCAGGTGGGTAACCTCTTGCTTCAACACTTGATGGCAGATTCGGAAAAAAACCCTGCCTTCCCCCTTGATTCTTTGGTTGCCATGACTGAGGGTAGTATCGGTTTTTGGTTACAATGTGCTCTTGATAACGCATTGCTTGATGTAGGACTTGATAAAAATGTCGCTTCTGTTGTTACCCAAGTTATAGTAGACAAAGAAGACCCTGCCTTTATCAATCCAACCAAACCAATCGGTCCATTCTACTCAGAAGAGGATGCCAAAGCTGAGAGCGAAAAAACAGGAGCAACCTTCAAAGAAGATGCCGGTCGTGGCTGGCGTAAAGTGGTGGCTTCACCAAAACCAATCGACATTAAAGAAATCAACAGCATCCGCACCTTGCTCGATAATGGTCAAGTTGTCATCGCAGCAGGTGGAGGAGGTATCCCTGTCGTTAAAAATGAAAACGGTTACCTGCGTGGGGTAGAAGCCGTTATTGATAAAGACTTTGCGTCTCAACGACTAGCAGAACTCGTCGAAGCTGACCTCTTTATCGTCCTTACTAGCGTAGACTATGTTTATGTCAACTACAATAAACCAGACCAAGAAAAACTTGAACACGTTACCGTCAGTCAACTAAAAGAATACATCAAACAAGGACAATTCGCGCCGGGTAGCATGCTACCCAAGGTCGAAGCTGCTATCGATTTTGTAACCAACCACCCAGAAGGCAAGGCTGTTATCACTTCCCTCAGCAATCTAGGTGCCTTGATCGAGTCCGAAAGCGGAACAATTATTGTTAAAGACTAGCCATTTTAACCCAAGTACAAGCTCTAACTAGGAGCACTCAGGTAAACCAACATCATTCGTTTTTATACTTTGTGGCATAGTTTAGGAGGAAAAACAAATGAGTGAAAAAACAAAAAAAAGGTTCCAAATGCCTTCATCTTACACTGTTTTGATCATTATTATTGCTATCATGGCAATCTTGACTTGGATCATTCCAGCAGGTAAGTATGACACGAACGAAGCAGGTGGCCTCATTGCAGGTACCTATCAAACTGTTGACTCTAATCCCCAAGGGATTTACGATATTCTAATGGCTCCAATCCGGGCGATGCTCGGTCACGAACCAACTAAAGCCGCTATTGACGTAGCCTTCTTCATCCTCATGGTTGGGGGATTTCTCGGCGTTGTCAATGCTACAGGCACACTCGATGTTGGTATCGCCTCTATTGTTAAGAAATACAAAGGACGCGAAAAAATGCTGATCCTCATCCTCATGCCCCTCTTTGCACTTGGAGGAACAACTTATGGTATGGGTGAAGAAACCATGGCATTTTATCCACTCCTTGTTCCTGTTATGATGGCTGTTGGTTTTGATAGCATTACTGCCGTTGCCATCATCCTACTAGGTTCTCAAGTTGGCTGTCTTGCCTCTACTCTCAATCCCTTTGCTACTGTTATCGCTTCTGATACCGCAGGTGTGTCATCTATGGACGGGGTTATCCTTCGTATCATCTTCTGGTTTGTTATGACAGGTATTAGCACATACTTTGTTTACCGCTATGCGGAAAAGATTCAAAAAGATCCTACAAAATCACTTGTCTACTCTCAACGTGAAGAAGACCTTAAACACTTCAATGTCACTGATAACGAAAATGCTCCATCTGTCTTGAACAAGAAACAAAAACATGTTCTTGCCTTGTTCATCTTGACTTTCATCATCATGATTGCCAGCTTTATCCCTTGGGTAGACTTGCACATCACTCTATTTGAAGACTTCAAGAATTGGTTGATTGGTCTCCCTGTTATTGGTGGAGCTATCGGTTCATCTGCTCTACCATTCGGTAGCTGGTACTTCCCAGAAGGTGCGATGCTCTTTGCTGTGATGGGTATTCTTATTGGTGTTGTTTACGGCCTCAAGGAAAGCAAGATTATCTCTACTTTTATGGCTGGTGCAGCAGATCTTCTCACTGTAGCCTTGATTTGTGCAGTGGCTCGTGGTATCCAAGTTATCATGAATGACGGTATGATTACTGCAACCATTCTACACTGGGGTGAAGTCGGACTTCAAGGTCTCTCTTCTCAAGTCTTCATCGTTTTGACTTACCTCTTCTACCTTCCTATGTCATTCCTTATCCCATCTTCATCTGGACTTGCTAGTGCTACAATGGGAATCATGGCACCACTTGGTGAGTTCGTTAACGTAAAACCTAGTCTCATCATCACTGCCTATCAATCTGCATCTGGCGTACTAAACCTTGTCGCTCCAACTTCTGGTATTGTTATGGGTGCTCTCGCGCTCGGTCGTATTAGTCTAGGAACTTGGTGGAAATTTGTTACTAAACTCATTGTCGTTATTGTCATTGTGAGCATACTTCTTCTTATCCTAGGTACCTTCCTACCATTCCTTTAGAACAAAGTGTGAGGTAAAACGAATGACCGTCTACATCACTGACTCCATTAAACAGAGCTTTATACAGAGTCTAAAGACTCTCATCTCCTACCCATCTGTCCTCCAAGAAGGGGAAAATGGGACACCTTTTGGACAAGCTATCCAAGACGTTCTAGAAAAGACGCTGGAAATCTGCCGTGAACTTGGCTTTAAAACTTATATTGATCCCAAGGGCTATTATGGTTATGCAGAGATTGGTGAGGGAGAACTCCTTGCCATCCTCTGCCACTTGGATGTTGTGCCCGCAGGAGATTTGTCAGATTGGCAATCTCCTCCATTTGAAGCAACTATCAGAGAAGGTAAACTCTATGGACGAGGGGCACAAGACGACAAAGGTCCTTCACTGGCAGCTCTCTACGCAGTGAAAAGCTTGCTTGACCAAGGCATCCAATTTAAGAAGCGCGTGCGTTTTATCTTTGGTACGGATGAAGAAACTCTTTGGAGATGTATGACACGCTACAACGCCCTCGAAGAGCAAGCCAGCATGGGATTTGCACCGGATTCGTCATTTCCTTTGACATACGCTGAAAAGGGGCTCCTTCAAGTCAAGCTTCATGGCCCCGGCTCTGATCTTCTCAAGCTCGATGTCGGAGGTGCCTTTAATGTTGTACCAGATAAGGCAAGTTATCAAGGTCCTCTTTATGAAGCGGTTTGTAGAGGTTTAAAAGAAGCTGGTTATGATTACCAAACTGCAGATCAAACCGTAACCGTACTCGGGGTACCTAAGCACGCCAAAGATGCTAGTCAAGGTGTCAATGGAGTCATTCGGCTTGCTAGTGTACTCGCATCTCTCCAACCACACCCTACCCTCCATTTTCTAGCCGACAAAGCAGGGCAAGATGGTAGAGGGCTTGGAATCTTTGGAGAGATTACTGATGAACCGTCTGGTTCCCTTTCCTTTAATGTTGCAGGGTTGACCATCAACCCCGATCGCTCCGAAATTCGGATCGATATACGCATACCTGTGCTAGCAGATAAGGAGAAACTGGGGGCACAGCTCACTCAGTGCGCCAAAGACTACCAACTTGACTACCAAGAATTTGACTATCTAGCACCCCTCTATGTCGCAAGAGATAGCCAACTTGTCACTACCCTTATGCAAGTCTACCAAGAAAAAACCGGAGATAAAACTCCTCCTCTCTCATCAGGTGGTGCTACCTTTGCCCGCACCATGCCAAACTGTGTGGCCTTTGGCGCTCTTTTCCCAGGAGCACAACAAACTGAACATCAAGCAAATGAAGCAGCTGTCCTAGACGATCTTTATCGCGCTATGGACATCTACGCAGAGGCGGTTTACCGTCTCGCAACCTGACCAGATAAAGGTTTCTACCAAAAAATCCCGCAGATTTGCGGGATTTTCTCTTGCATCAATGCGCCAACATTTCTTGGGCGATTTCTTGACCAGATAAGTTATCTGGATAGTAGGTTGGCCAGTTATCCATCTCTTCAAAGAGGGCTTCTTGGCTGGTGCCTCCAAAGAAGATATGGAAATGTTCTGCCTTGACTGGGGCGATATTGTGGTCACTAAACTGAACATACTTGAACTGTCCAGCGTCCGCATCGGTCGCTTCAAAGAGGAAGCGCACGCCACGATTGCCTTTCTTATAAGTCAAGATTTTCTTGCCGACATACCTGTAGGTGAATTTCTTGCTTTGGCCACCTTGAACAAATTCCATAGTGTTATCCGTGATGTTAATCTTAGTCACATCTGTCTGATAGCCTCTTCTATAGTAGGCCTTATACTCATCCTTGGTCATCTTGCCAGTCAACTTAGCCTTGTAGTCAAAGACTTGATCAAAAGTTCCATCCTCAAGGAAAGGATAGACAGACTGCCAGTTACCAGCATAGTCACTCAAGGTGCGGTCTTTGACATCTGCGTCCTCAAAGTAACCGTTGTGAACTGTCTTGGTATTTTCTTCCTTCTCTGGCTCGATTTCTGGTCCTTCTTGGTCTGTGGTCTGCTTGAGAGCCTTGAGGTTTTTCTCCATCACGGAGATATAGTCCTCACCAGCCTTTGTCGCTTCCTCTGTCAGACTTTCTAGCGGATTGAGCACATCTAGTTTGACGCCCGTTTCTTTGGAAAGAGTATTAGCGAGGGCTTGAGAGGCATTTTCTTCAAAGTAGATATAAGAAATCTTGTTTTTCTTGATATACTCTGTCAATTCTGCCAAACGAGCTGCTGACGGTTCTGCGTCTGGCGAGAGACCTGAGATGGATACTTGCTTGAGACCGTAGTCCAAGGCAAGGTAGTTAAAGGCAGCGTGCTGGGTCACAAAACTCTTTTGTTTAGCTTGAGACAAGCCATCTGTGTAGGCCTTGTCCAAGGCTTGCAATTTTTCGATATAGGCCGCGGCATTCTTTTCAAAAGTCTCTTTTTTATCAGGATAATCTGCTGACAAGCTGTCACGGATATGCTCTACTAGTTTGATGGCGCGTGCTGGTGATAACCAAACATGGGGATCGTAGTCATGATGGTGACCTTCACCACCGTGATCATGACCTTCCTCTTCTTCCTCACCTCCTGGTAAGAGTAGCATATTGCCTGTCGCCTTGATGGTTTTCACTTTTTTCTTATCCAAGGATTCTAGCAATTTGGGAACCCAGGTTTCCATGTTTTCATTTTCATAGACAAATGTATCTGCGTCTTGGATTTTGGCAACTGCCTTGGCAGACGGTTCGTATTCGTGAGGTTCTGTCCCAGCACCAATTAGAAGTTCTACATTTGCGGTATCTCCTGCGACTTGCTTGGTAAATTCGTAGACAGGGTAAAAGGTTGTCACGATATTTAGCTTCCCATCTGCCTGCTTTTGATTGGAACAAGCCACTAAAAACAGGGCACATAGACTAGCTAGTAGTAAGCTCAGTTTTTTCATTTCATTCTCCTACTTGATAAAACGTTTCAATAGACTGACTAATAAAAAGACAGCTACAAAGATAATGGTGATACTAGCGCTAGCAGGGGTTTCCGCATAGTAGGAAATATAAAGTCCTGCCACCATTCCCAAAAAGCCAATACCGCTAGCTAGCAACATAACGGATTTGAAGTTTTTCCCCAGACGAAGGGCAATACTAGCTGGCAAGACCATAATGGTCGATACCAAAAGAGCTCCTGCTGCTGGTATCATAAGGGCAATGGCCACCCCTGTCACCATGTTAAAGAGGATAGACATAGTGCGGACAGGTAAGCCATCTACAAAAGCCGTGTCCTCATCAAAAGTCAGGATATACATTGGTCGCAAGAATAAGAAAGTCAAGAGTAAAACGACCGCCGCAATGGCAAAGAGGAAAATCACCTGCTCCTGGCTAATGGTCACAATCGAACCAAAGAGATATTGGTCCAAACTCATGGAACTCGAACTTTTCCCCTTACTCATCACAATAAGGGAGACTGCAAGCCCTGTTGACATGAGGATGGCAGTCCCGATTTCCATAAAATTCTTGTAAACCGTACGGAGATACTCCAGAAAAACCGCAGCAATCAAGACAATGACAATAGTCGAAATAGTTGGAGAAATCCCCAAAACCAGACCAAAGGCAACCCCTGACAAGGAAACGTGACTAAGTGTATCACTCATGAGACTCTGACGACGTAAGATAAGGAAGGTCCCAAGAACTGGTGAAAAGAGACTCATGGCAATGACAGCCAAGAAGGCTCGCTGCATGAAGTCATATGATAACAAACTAAGCATGGTCCACCTCCTGGTCACTCTCGTGAACGTTGAAACAACGCCACGGTGAGTCTTGGTTACGCACTAGGTGAATATTTCGGTCTGCGTAGGCCTTGACCTCCTCAGGATCATGCGTAATCATCAAAACGGCCTTGCCATGATGGTGGGCACTGTGGTGCATGAGTTCGTAAAATTCATTTTTGCTCCCCGCATCCATCCCTGTCGTCGGCTCATCCAAGACAAAGATATCTGGGTCAGAAGCAAACATTCGAGCAATCACTGCCCGTTGTTTTTGCCCACCAGAGAGGGAGCCAATTCGTTTATCACGGTGTTCCCACATACCAACTGAGTCTAGACTGGCCTTGATATGCTCCTCATCGTGGGCATTCAAACGACGGAACCAGCCCTTTCGCGGATAGCGACCAGACTTGACAAATTCATAAACCGTACTTGGAAAGCCAGCATTAAAACTAGCAATCTGCTGGGGAAGATAAGCTATCCTAAGCTTTTTCCCATGAGTATTTGTCTTTGAGATGGTTACCTTGCCAAATCTCGGCTGCAAGATACCTAGACTAGCCTTGATAAGCGTTGTCTTGGCAGCTCCATTTTCACCAGTCAGGGTGACAAACTCCCCACTATCAACACTGTAGTTGATGTGCTCGAGGACAGGCTCTTTGTCATAATAAAAAGACAAGTCCTCTACTGTAATATACCGCATTATTTGATTTCTCCTACTAAAGCAGTTAAAAACCGCTGGATAACTTCTTGTTCATTTGGAGTAAACTGACTTGCTACTTGTTCATAGGCTGAGAGCGTATGCTCATGGTGGTGGTGGTGCTCCTCTGCCACTGGTCGAGCCAGCTCTGTCAGTCGATAAAAGATCACACGCGCGTCCTTGGGATCTCTAGATGTCTCTAACATGCCCTCTTTGACTAAAGACTTGATAGCCTTGGTTACTGCCGCCTGACTGACATTGAGGCGACGGGCCAACTCCGAGTTGGTTAAGGATTCTTCTGACAAGAGCATGAGGATGTGTTCCTGAGTATTAGTCAAGGCTACATCACTTGTGCAATGTCCGATCAGAATTTCATGCTGGTTCTCAGATCTCAAGATCACCTCGTTTAAAAAGTTATCGATTTCCTGTGCAAGCTGTCTCATGTGTTACTCCTTCCCTAGCTATCTTTTTCGTAAAAAAAACTTAGATAGCCACCGATTCTTTACTGGTTAATTATATCATAAACCAAAAAAGAGTCAAGGGAAAAAGGCGTAAAAACGTTTCCCTAGACTCTTCTAGATGTGAAATTTAGCCTATTTTAGCTTTGGTTTTCGGCTCGATAAGATACCTGCCAAACCAGCTACCATTCCCATCAAGAGCAAGAAGATGGATTGTTCACTTCCTGTATTTGGAAGAGCTTTTTCTGAGACAACTGCCTTCTTGCTAAATTGACCTGCCACCTCATAAGTAAGTGGCACATTCGTAGTCGCATCGTTAGCAGGCACATTCGTTTGAGGCGTTTCTACTGGTAGACTAAAGTTTTTAGAATCCACAGAAATCGTCCGTGAGTTCGGATTGATCTTTTCATACTGGGTCAAATCAGCTGTTTTCAAATACTCTTCAAAGGCTGCATCCATAGAAGGTCCTTCTTCTCGCGCACCACCTAACATCGTGTAGCCATCGCCACCCGCAGCTAGGAAATCATTGGTTGCAAGATAGTAGGTTTTTGCGAGGTCTAGGAGATCATAACGACCAGTCGTGCGATTTTTGACCTGAATGGCCAAGACACGTTTACCTGATGGTAGGTTGGTATCATAGTAGACCTTCACACCTGAAACTTGCAAGAAGCCACCACTTGGTTCTAGCAATGGTTGTCCGTTCTCATCCAAGACCTTCTTGCCATCCTTATCGACCTGCAAGATAGATCCGAGTGACTTTTCAAACATATCCAATACTTGTTGCCCAGTCACTTGGATTTGTGAGATGGTATTTCCAAATGGAAGAACCGCAATGACATTTCCTTTCGTAATCGGTTTGCCTTTTGTAATGGTTTCACGCAAGCCACCACCATTTGTCACAGCGATGTCTGTCGGATGACTAAATCCTGTCTGACCATACTGATAGAGGGAGTCTGCTACGACGTTTCCGAGGTTGGTTTCACGAACTCGAACATTTTCACGATCTCCGTTGAGTTCTACAGGACTGTTTGAAACGACTTCAACAGCATTTTCAGCATCGTATTTTTGTTTAATGTCTTTGACTAGTTTTTCAACTGTTGGATTGGCTGGTAATTTTTTAGCATCAGCAGCCGCAATCAACGTAGGATTGCCCAAAAGCTGACGTGATTTGTAGATAACCTTCCCAACATTATGAAGGTAACTTCCTGTTTGGTTGTAGGTAACATTGTCTCCATAAGTTGTGGAAGCTACTGTGTGAGAATGGCCATCAATAACCGTCACACGTTTGCCTTTGAGACGAGGATTTTTAGAGAGAGCTTCTGCCAAGGTTGAACCACGCCACTCGACTGGAGTTGTGGTATCTACACCCAGGTGAGCGAGCACCACATAGTGTTTGTAGTCCTTACCTTCTGCACGAGCCTTGGCTTGAACTTCTTCGATGACCTTATTGACTTCAGAGATTGGATCTGTAAAAGTTACCCCTTTAATGTTTTTAGGGTGGGTTTTTGTAGCAGTTTCAGGTGTTGTCACACCGATTACAACAAACTCATCGCCTTCCACAGTCTTATCTTTATCAACGATTGTAGAAGCTTCAAACAGACGAGCTCCATTGACATAGGTATTTGAGCTAAGTAATGGGAATTTCAAGATTTCCTTGTATTTCTTAGCTTCGTCTAAACCAAAGTCAAACTCATGGTTTCCTACTGCCATGGCATCATACTGCATCTGATTGAGAATTTCAGCACGCGCTTCACCCTTAGTAGAGTTGGAAATCGGTAAACCTTGGAAAGCGTCTCCCGCATCAACAACTAGAGTATTTTGATTTGATTTCGCGCGTTCCTGCTCAATGACAGTCGCCAACTTAGCATCACCAATTACTCCCTTTTCCTCTACAATACGACCATGGACATCATTGGTGTGTAAGATAACGGTGTCCTTTTCTTCGCTTTTAGGAGATTCAGCAGGAGCTGACGGAGCTTCTGCAGGTACAACTGCTTCTGATGTTGCCGAAGTTTCCGGTACCGCAGGGCTCTCAACAGGAGCTGGAGTCGCCGACGTAGCAGGAGTCGCTACAACAGCTGAACTTTCTGCAGGTGTTGTTGCTTCTTCAGCGTATACTTGTCCAGCTAAGAAGGCTGGAGCTAACAGGGCTGTCGACAAGACAGGTAACAAAGAACGTTTATTCATTTTGAAATCCTTTTCTTTTCTTTTTTCCTTTATATTATACGATATTTCTAGAAAATTTGAAACCTTTGACTTATTTTCATCTAAAACATTCGCTATTTAAACAAAAAAGCTTGGGTTCAAATCCCAAACTTTCATCTTGATTTATTGAAAATCTTTGATCTTTCCATCATATGTTGCCCAGTCCTTGCTAAAGAAACGATCATTCATCTTGTAGTCTGGAGCTGGTTTCGGATCCGTCAAGAAAGGATTGACAACCTTATCAAAAGCCAGCCAACCCAACCAACCTAAATGGATGGTATCCTTGATAAAATAAGGTTCTCCTCCTTTTTTAGAAAAGTCAGCAATATTGGTAAAGCCTTGACTTTCTAACTGATAACGAATTTTCTCCACTGCGTGTTGGTACATTTCTTCACTGAGTTCTGTATATTCCATCCACTTCTTGTTGACGGGCTGGATGACAAAGAGGACATTAACCTTTGATTTGGCAAATTGATTGAGAACCAGCTGCAGATCATTGTATTCAGACGACTTTAGGAAGTTATAATTTTTTTGATACCCTTCCCATTTTTTTAAGTCTTTTTTGACCTCATACGTGTAGAAATGATTCTCCATCCCCATATCGTTATTGGTCGTATTTGCCTCTGCATCCTTACGGGCAATTTCTTCTAAAGCGTCATAGGAAAACTGATCAGGAAGATCTTTTAAATAGTTTTCTACATGTTCTTTGTACTTGAGTTTCCCCCGAATGGAAAATTGACCAAAAAGAGAGGACTGCTTTTCATTGAATCGTGCAAAGAGGTTGATGATAAGTCGATCAGCATCTGACAATTCCTCTCCTTTTGAAAGCTTTTGAAGGATGCCTTTCAATGCCACACTCGGATTCTGCTTCAACAAACGCGTCGCAGCA
This sequence comes from Streptococcus sp. oral taxon 058 str. F0407, assembly GCF_000235485.1. Lineage (GTDB taxonomy): Bacteria > Bacillota > Bacilli > Lactobacillales > Streptococcaceae > Streptococcus. Next base: position 74,176 of record NZ_JH378889.1, on the reverse strand, counting down.
TGCTTAGCCGAGATGTCCCCAGATTGATTTTCCAAAAAAGCTGTCAACTGGTCGCTATTAAAGAATCTCTGAAACGCTGCTGGCTCGTAATCCGTCTCTGTAAACCACTGAGGAGAGATGACAAACACCGCCTGCTTTTCCTCAATTTCTGGCAGAATCTGTTGCAAACCGAAATATTGGTTAAGCGAGGCCGCTCCTGCCTGACCTAGAAAATAAGGGCGGTAGGGACGATTGTATTTTTCTGCTAAAACAGCTGGATGGACACTATCAAATCGAATCCATTCACTTGACCCTAAAAAAGGGACAAAACGCATATTGGGATCCGTAAGGGCCCTCACTTTTTGGCTTCTCTCTTTAAAACTTTCCCTACTGATGGAAGCAGCAGAGTACTTCTCCTCCGTCAGATTATGGCTTGTTGTACTTGGATAAAAAAAGATAAGTAGAAGAACCAAAAATCCAGCAATGAAGATGGGCCCGAAGATCAGCCACAAGCGTTTAAGCATTCTTTAACTCCGTAATACCTTCTACGATTTTATTAGCTGTATTCCAGTCATCACGACCGAACTCCGTTACTGGAACACGAATGTCAAAACGGTTTTCAATCTCAACAATCAATTCAACCGTTCCCATGCTATCCAAGACACCGGCATCAAAAAGATCTTCATCCATCATGTCAGAAACATCTTCCATAAACAACTCATCAATAATTTCAATAACTTCTGATTTGATATCCATTTTTTACATCCTTTTATTTTTTAAACCATAAATCATTCAAAAATCCAGAAAAGATTAAGAATGAAATCATCACGACATGGAAGGTGACAACCATGCCAAGCAACTGAATCCAGCGATTCTCAGGTAAGGAACCCTTCCCAGCTTTTTTCCGTTCTTTATTGAGCGCTTTTTTCTTACGAAGCCAAGCATCATTGATGACCAGCCCAATTCCATGAAAAAGTCCATAGGCGATGTAGTACCAGGTTACACCATGCCAAAAGCCCATAATCAGCATATTGAGAATATAGGCAACACTTGAAGTGACATTGCGATTTTTAAAGACCTTCTTTCTGGTCAGTACCATGACCATCCGCATAAAGACAAAGTCACGGAACCAGAAAGACAGACTCATGTGCCAGCGATTCCAAAACTCTTTTAAATCCCTTGATAAAAAGGGCTTGTTAAAGTTGATAGGACTATGAATCCCCATCAAATTTGAGATGGCTAAGGCAAACATAGAATAGCCCGCAAAGTCAAAGAACAATTCTAAACCAAAGGTATACATCACCGCCAAAGCATAATGATTAAAGAAACCACCTGTCTGCAAGGCTAGATTTTTCAACGGAGGCAATAATGTCTCTCCTAAAATGTGAGCCAAGATAAACTTGTAAAGGAAGCCAAGCATGATATACTTGACAGCCTCTTCTAGCATGTCCATCAGCTCACTCCTCTCAGGAATGGTCTCATAATTTTCATTGAAGCGTTTAAAACGATCAATGGGACCACTTGAGAAGGTCGGCATAAAGAGAAGAAAACGCAAGAATTGCCAGACCGTTAAATCCTTGATGACACCATCTCTCAGCTCAACGATGACCCCAACTGCACGAAAGGTTAAGTAAGAAATCCCTAAAAAGCCAAACAAAGACTGAGGTCCATGAATAGCAGGAGATACTTTTACAAAGACGATTGGCAATAGAGATAAAAAGCTAACCAGGTAAAATATCCATTTACTATCCCGTCGTTTCCTGTACCTTTTGTAGAAAAACACAAGCAGTACCTGCCAGATAACATAAAGGATAAGAGCGCTTATTTGATTCGTCTTTCCACCGACCAACATGGTGACGATAAAGAAGAGACTGACGAGCACCTCATACCAGGCAAAGCGTTTCTTGAAAAAGAGCCCGATAAATATCGGTAGGGTCGCAGCAATCACGTACAAAAAATAATAAAGATTGCCATAAGGTTCCAAATGAGGTAGCTGTTTGTAAAGCTCCATCATCTACTGTTTACCTCATTGATCAAGCCCTTGATATCAATTTTACCATTAGGCGTTAGTGGTAAACTGTCTCGATAGAGAAACTTAGACGGCATCATATAGGACATCATGATATCTGCCAAGTCTTCCTTGATAGCCTTGGTAATATCGATATCACGTTCAAACTGCTGACGGACACCGTCCTTTAGGATGACATAGGCCAGTAGATTTTGCACCTTGTGGTCCTTGTTATAACGTGGGACAGCGACAGCCGACTCGATATAGCGAGACTTGTTGAGGTTTTGAGAGACATCTTCAAGCTCAATGCGATAACCATTAAACTTAATCTGGAAATCCATCCGTCCACCGTAGAGAAGCAAGCCCTCATCTGTCATAGTTCCTACATCTCCTGTGTGGTAGGCCGAAAGACCTTCGAACTCCAAGAAACGCTTTGCCGTTTTTTCAGGATTGTTCATATAGCCTTTTGAAACAGCTGGTCCAGAAACAATGATTTCTCCCTGTTCACCATTTGGCAGTTTCCTACCTTCCTCATCAATGATAAAGGTTGGAGAATCTGCCTTGGTATAGCCGATTGGTAGGCGTTTGAGAGTCGCCAACATCTCGTCCGTCACGGCAACAGCTGACAGGGCTACTGTCGCTTCTGTTGGGCCGTAAGCATTGATGATACGGGCATTTGGGAAACGCTCGCGCAGTTTTTGGGCTGTTTTGACCGTCAATTCTTCACCATCAAAGTAGAAATGCGTGATTCCAGGCATTTTCTCACTATTGAAGTCTTCTGACAACATGGCCATATCGGCAAAGGAAGGCGTTGAGGTCCAGATAGCGATTGGCAATGAAAAGATCGTCGCAAAGAGCTTTTTGAAATCCTGAGTAATGGCTGAAGGAAGAGCGAAAAGTGTACCACCTAGTGCCAATGTTGGTGCCCAGTACATGACAGATAGATCAAAAGAATAAGGCGGTTGAGCCAGCATTTGTGGACGACTTGGCGTCGCAAATTCCTTGTCTGTAATCATCCAGTTAGTAAAACTGAGGAGATTATCATGGGAAATCTGCACTCCCTTTGGCTTACCAGTCGTACCAGAAGTAAAGATGATGTAGTAGTTATCATCTCCTTTTACTGGATGCGTAATCTCGTAGCTAGAAGCTTGAGCAAAGGCTTCTTGAACCTGAGCTAGATTCAACATCGGTGTAGAAACCTGCTCTAATGGAAAGTCTGAAATGGCAATAATCAAGCTTGGCTCTGCTACTTCTAAAATAGTTGAAACTCGTTCCAAGGCCGAATGGCTGTCAATGGGAATGTAGGCATGCCCCGACTTAGTCAGCGCTACAAAAGTAGCCAACATCTCATATTCCTGACCACCAAAAACGACGACTGGAGATTTCTCAGGTAAGCCAAGTCGATCAATAGCTGCAGCCAAACTATCCGAATCAACCTTTAAATCGCCATAAGTATGCTCTTGACCTAAAACATTGTAAACAGGATATGTTGGCTGTGTTTGAGCAAAGTGCTCAATCGTTTCAATCATATCTTTTATCGGTTTATTAGACACGGTTCATTTTCTCCTTCAAACTAGAACTCATTATAAATAAAGGTTCCTTGACTCTGACCAAGGTAACTAAAAAAATAAAGTAAACCAAGTAAGATTACAAAATATAGGACGGTCTGTCCCAAAAACATATACAATTTTCTGTGTTTTCCCATAGTTAGTGTGTTCAATTTTCTATGATTTTTCAAAAAAAGCTATGCAACTATGCATTTACTATCTTATCTTCCTAACATTTTACCATTTTATCAACCTTTTTTTCAACTGTTTACCATAACTTAAAAGTTCATTTTAGCTTATTTTAAGACAAGTTAAAATATTAATAAAAATTGTTATCAAAAATCTCTTTTCCTCGAAATCCTGACACCCATTATCATACATTAAACAATTAAAGAGATGACAGCAAACACACGACTCCCCCTTTGGGCATTTTTATGCTAAAATAGTAGCTATGGATAAAATTATTAAAACAATATCAGAAAGCGGAGCCTTTCGTGCTTTTGTCCTTGATAGCACAGAAACCGTCCGCACTGCTCAGAAAAAACATCAAACTCAAGCCAGTTCAACTGTCGCACTTGGTCGTACCCTTATCGCTAGCCAAATTCTCGCAGCCAATGAAAAAGGAAATACCAAGCTAACGGTTAAAGTTCTGGGAACCAGCTCTCTCGGTGCCATTATCACTGTCGCAGATACCAAGGGAAATGTCAAAGGATATGTGCAAAATCCAGGTGTTGACATCAAAAAGACTGCAACTGGTGAAGTCCTTGTCGGACCTTTTGTCGGAAATGGTCAATTCCTCGTTATCACAGACTACGGTACTGGAAATCCCTATAACTCCATGACTCCTCTCATCTCTGGGGAGATCGGTGAAGACTTGGCCTATTACCTGACTGAAAGCCAACAAACACCTTCAGCGGTCGGTCTCAATGTTCTTTTGGACGAGGAAGACAAGGTCGAAGTTGCCGGTGGTTTTCTTCTCCAAGTATTGCCAGGAGCCAAGGAAGAAGAGATTGCACGCTTTGAGAAACGCATCCAAGAAATGCCAGCTATCTCGACACTTCTGGAAAGTGACGACCATATCGAAGCTCTCCTCAAGGCTATCTACGGTGACGAATCCTACAAACGTCTTTCTGAAGAAGAAATTCGTTTCCAATGTGACTGCAGCAAAGATCGTTTTATGAACGCTCTTGCCAGCCTTCCAAATTCAGACCTTGAAGAAATGAAAGAGGAAGACCATGGTGCAGAAATCACTTGTCAATTCTGCCAAACGACTTACAACTTTGATGAAAACGATCTGGAGGAACTCATTCGTGACAAATCTTAATACACCCTTTATGATTGGCAATGTTGAGATTCCCAATCGTACCGTTTTAGCACCCATGGCTGGCGTGACCAACTCAGCCTTTCGTACCATCGCAAAAGAGCTCGGAGCTGGACTCGTTGTAATGGAAATGGTCTCTGACAAGGGAATACAATACAATAACGAAAAAACCCTACACATGCTTCATATCGATGAAGGCGAAAACCCAGTTTCTATCCAACTTTTTGGTAGCGATGAAGACAGCCTAGCACGCGCAGCAGAATTCATCCAAGAAAATACTAAGACCGATATCGTCGATATCAACATGGGCTGCCCAGTTAACAAAATCGTGAAGAATGAAGCTGGCGCTATGTGGCTCAAGGACCCAGACAAGATCTACTCTATCATCAACAAGGTCCAATCTGTCCTTGATATCCCCCTCACCGTCAAAATGCGTACAGGATGGTCTGATCCATCCCTAGCCGTGGAGAATGCTCTCGCAGCTGAGGCTGCTGGTGTCTCTGCCCTCGCTATGCACGGTCGTACACGTGAGCAAATGTATACTGGTCATGCGGACCTTGAGACCTTGCACGATGTAGCCCAAGCCCTGACAAAGATTCCATTTATCGCCAACGGTGACATCCGTACGGTCCAAGAAGCCAAACAGCGTATCGAAGAAGTCGGGGCTGACGCTGTTATGATTGGTCGCGCAGCCATGGGAAATCCCTACCTCTTCAATCAGATCAATCACTATTTTGAAACGGGAGAAATCCTTCCTGATTTGACCTTTGAAGACAAGATGAAAATCGCCTACGAACACTTGAAACGCTTGATTAACCTCAAAGGGGAAAACATTGCCGTTCGTGAATTCCGTGGACTCGCTCCTCACTATCTTCGTGGTACATCTGGCGCAGCCAAGCTTCGTGGAGCCATTTCACAAGCTAGCACCCTAGCAGAGATTGAAGCCCTCTTGCAATTAGATAAAGCATAGTCTCACATCTACAACTTACAAAAACGGCAAAACTCAAAAATGAGTCTTGCCGTTTTTTATATGTTTTCATCTTGTAAATCTAATTGCTTCACTCTAGCTATATAGTAGGACATAATCAAAAACAAATTGAGGCTGATAATCCAAACAGACCATTCATGAAGAAAATGCATCAATACAGCCAAGCTGATTGCCCCCACTATGAAACTTCCCACAACAATCCCATAATTTAAGGCTTGACGACGGTATTCTTGGATATTTCCTTCTCTTCTAGCAATGCGATACAAAGCGGTCAACATCTTTCGGTAATTTCCAGACGTCATAAAAATGACATAGGGATGATCTTCAATCAAACTACCCGTAAATGTTAGCATCATCATTCCTGTTCCAAAAGCAATGAAAGGAACTTCTAATAGAGGAAATCGTGAAAAGAAAGGCAAAATAAGGGTCCCGATAAATAAGGGGAGCAACATCTTAACCCGCCAGTAGGCCGTTTTGCGGTATTCTTTCATGTGCAATGCAAACAGAAATCCTAGAGAAAAGAAAAGAATTGAGCAGAATCGTAGCATCGTATTGATGACATTTGAGTCGTGCCAATCAGATATAAGTAGGAGAATATTCCCTGTCTGTGTCGCTACCAAACTATGGTATTGAATATGGCAAAACACATCCAAAGAACCACCTACAAACCCAAGAAATACTCCCATCAATCGTGTGTTTTGAGGTAAGATTAATTTATCCGCCATGTACTATCACTCGTTTTCCTTTGATTTTTTTATTATACCACTTTCTCTTGGAGAAACTAAGTGAAAAACAGTTGACTCACCCTTTTACAGCACGATTTCTAGTAAAAGTTAAAGCACCAAATTTTATTATTAAATCAAGGCAACGCTCGAAACTTTACCATCCGCACCTGTTGTAATTTGGATGATTTTTCCTCCTCCGATTTTGGCATTATACTTGCCATCATCAAGAGTGTAAGAGTAGCCTCTGATAGAATAGTTTTCTTTCTTTCCATCGGCAGTCTCTACTGTGAATTGCCCCCCTGATGAAACCGTAATCGTTTCGCCATTCGCTCCCTTCCAGTTGCCCGCTGCAGCTGAGAAGTCACCATCCACCATGGTTAAAACTCCCTTGTAGCGTTTGTTGTGTTCTGCTTGCTTGTCTTGAAGTTTGCGGTCAGTTGTCGGGTCATAAGTTGACTGGTTAGACTGGACTTGAGAACCTTGCTGAGTTAACGGAGCCTGAGAAGGGGCTGGTTGACTAGGAGTCGCTTGTTCTTGTCTTGATTCAGGGGCTGGTTTCGCTTGTGATTGATCTGCTGTTGTAGAAGATTGGTCAGAAGATGCTTGAGCTTTTTCAGATGAAGCTGAATTTGAAGATTTTTGAGTCTTACTTTCTTTGCTAGAAGAAGCTGCTTTAGAACTTGATGATTGGCTTGTCTTGGCATAGCCACTTGTTTGAGTGGTTTCGTTTTTATTTCCACAAGCTCCCAGTAGCAAGGTAGAAGCCAATACAGTCGCTGCCATTAATTTGATATAGGTTTTCTTTTTCATATTTCTACTCCTTTGTAACATTTTTGAAATGTTAAGAAATCTTTTTGTAACACAATTGTAACATTGAGCTTTGAATCTGTCAACTATTTAGAGAAACTATTTTAAAAATTGTTTTCTCTACTATTTCTATTCGTAATCGAAACGAAAAAATAGAAAAATTTTCTAGATTAGAGTCATATTTTCACATCACTCTTGTGTATTCGATTGTATTGTTTTGGACAAAGTCTACAATACTATTGAAATAGGAGGTAGATTCTTGTGACAAACAAGTATTTCAAATATCTTCCTTGGTTGATTTTGGGGGCTATTGGCTCTTATCAAACAGCCACTTATTATGTGCGAACTGCATTTGATGTGTTCTATCTGACGATGATTTTTATGATCATCTATATCGCTTTGTTATTTTTGTGTGAGAACTATCTCCAATATCGATACAAAGACTTTTTTACTCACATGTTGAGCAATTCTAAGAAAGATAGCCATTCATAAAAACAGTCGCAACAGCAAAGCAATCTAATAAGGGCAAACAAAGAGGTCGGGATTTTGGTCCCGGCCTCTTTATTTCAATCGATAGGTTTTTCTTGGTTTCTTTTTAGGGACTCGTTTGAGTCCAACTTCTTCTACATATTCGCCGTATTTTACGAGGAAATTATTGCTGACGATGGGACGACCGGGGTTGATGAGATTGACCAGTTCAGTTCCTTCGTAGACAGTGAACTCCTCCTCTAGTAGATAGAGGAAGGTCGGATTCCAATCGAGACGGCCTTGGATCCGTTTGATGGACTCTTGGATAATGGCATAATGGTCAAAGGCGAAGGCTTGCTCGTCCAGCTCTACTCCCTCTAAGAAGCACTTGCCCGTCCGAAAATCCACATCTACAAAAACTACATCCTTAGCATCGTCTCCAGCCTGAACGAGGTCTAGTGCGCGACTAGGCAGATAAACCAAGTGGGCAATGGTCACCGTCCAGCCCCGTGGATCACGACCGGGGGTCGATACGGTCATCAATTGCTCGATTTTTTCTAAAGGAAGATCGAGATTGACTTCTTCTCTCACCTCACGCTGACAGGCATGCGCAGCATCCTCTCCCTTGTCCATAAAGCCTCCAACCAGAGCCAAACAGTTTTGATAAGGGTGAGCCTTGCGACGGATCAGCAAGAGCTTGATCTTTCCTTCGACAAAGCAGTAGGCTACCATATCTACTGTCACACTTGGTTTTTCATATTGAGGTAGTTCCTGCTTGTAGTACCAATCCAAAAACTCCTCCTGACTGGCATGGATTTCATAATATTCTTTTTCCGTCATCCCTGCTGGAATCTTCGTGTCTCCCATTTTAGGCCTCCTTTCGAACTGCCTTGGTCCATTGGTACCATCCTACTAGACTATTGAGTGTGTATACCCAGTACATACCTTGGATGTGGATATTTTCACCCCACCAGAGATAGATACTAAAGAGATTGGTTGCAATCCAGAAAATCCATTGCTCACGATAGAGACGTGTCATCAAGAGCTGACCAACACCATTGGTCGCATCGGTTACACTATCACGGAAAGGGCGAGCGCTATGGATACTTTGATAAGCCAAGCCCATACCAATCCAGATGATGGCAGTCAAGACCAAGTACTTGAGCCAGTCAAGTACAGATAATTTCTTAGCTTCAAAGTGGGATTCTTCTGGTTTTCCTTGGTCATTGATACGGTTGGACAACCAAGCATAGAGACCAATCGGCTGCATGACAAAGAAGTAAACGGTCGTCAAGACTTCGCCATAAAAAGTCGCATTCATAGCCAAAATCAAATAGATAGCTGAGTTAATGGCCCCAAAGAGATAATTGCTTGCACGCCCTTCTGCTACCAAGATAACACAGACAATCCCAGTCCAGGATGCAAACAAACTCAGCCAGTCATGACTTTCCGTATTTTGTGTGAATTCCAAGATCAAGGGAACACTTGACAAGGCGATGAGATACAACCACTGGACAAGGCTACGGCCGACAAAGAGATCTTTCCAGAGCAGGCGCATGATTCCTGCAAAACCGATCTTGCGAGCTTCTGCATGGACATTTTTAAAGTTTTCGATAAATTGTGTGATTTTTTCAGTTACTGTTTTCATCATTTTCTCCTAATCTGCTTGGTAAATGGTATCGATAGCCACTTTGGCTGCTTCATAATTGCCTAGGTAATCCTCAGCTAGATAAACTAGTGGAATGGTGGTTAAATATTGCTCTCTCATCTGGTCCAAATGCTGGGAAAAACTGTGACGAATATGGTCTTCTGCCATGGTCATATCTCTAAAGCCGTCATTGACATAGGAGCCGACAGGTTGAACAAAGAGAATCAAGTCCCATTTTTCCTTAGCCAAGATCGAAACAAAGAGATTGTCAAAGGTTTCTCCTGATAAATCCTCTTGTTCCTCAGCCTCCATGTAATAATCATAGTAGCCCTTGGTTACTAAGGAGTTGGTGTCAGCTATCACTAGACCTCGATTGGCATTGCTATCGATTAACTTAGAGGTCTGGTCATACTGCCCCAACAAGAGATAATAGTAATCCTTTGGAGTCAATTCATCGTCGCGGACATTGTTTTTGATCTGGTACTCACGCGCGTATTCCAGACTAACGGGCGCATCGTAATACCTTGCCAAATCTTTTGCTAAAGTGGTCTTCCCATTACTTGCACTTCCCATAATCAATACTTTCTTTGTAAACTGACGACGGAAGGGCTGAGCAATATATTTCCAATATTTGCTTGGATTTTCTCGAATCATAGTCGCTGAGATACCAAACTTTCTTTCTTGCAAGACGGTCTCAAATCCACGTTTAGCTAATTCTTGCTGATAGTCACGTTCTCCCACAAAAAAGATCAGTTCTTGCTGGGCTTCATCGTAGGAAATCTCCGCTAACATCTGATCCAACCACTCCTGCCAGCCCATAGGGTAGCGAGGAAGCTTGGTTTCATCTAACTTGCAGACAGAGGTTAACTCATCGTCACGAAAAGCCTCTCTGATATAGCGAAATCTTTTTTGAAGACTTAAGCCTATCTGCTCCCCTCTGTCTCCCTCATAGCCTGAAACGACTACCCAGACCTGATCACACTGACGCTTTGCTCGCTGGATTAAATCGATATGCCCCTGATGGAGAGGGGCAAAGGTCCCAAATACGACTGCTGTTTTCTTTTTCATACATGCTCGCCTTTTTATAATTTTCTATATTTTTATTTTTCTATGTTTTTATTATATACTATATTTTTGTTTTGTCAATGGTTTTTATCATTTTTTATAAAAAAGTAGAAAAAAGAATCAGGACCTCTCCTGATTCTCCATTTTTAAGCAATATCAAATTTCAATTGTCCAGCTTTGACACCAATCTTGAGAGTCTTACCTGCTACCAGTTCTCCCTTAAGGAGGAGTTCTGCCAACTTGTCTTCCACCTCTGTTTGCAGGGTTCTGCGAAGTGGACGGGCTCCCATTTCTGGATCATATCCTTGACTAGCTAGCAACTTCAGGGCTGAAGCTTGCAGTTTCAAGTCGATACCCTTCTCTGAAAGGCTAGCAATCAATGGTTTAACCATGATCTTAACAATTTCCTGCATGTGGTCGCTATCCAAGCTGTGGAAGACCACCTTTTCATCAATACGGTTGATAAACTCTGGTCGATAAGCTTTTTTCAACTCTTCAAAGATTCGTTTTTCCATATTTTCCTGGTCAAAACGAATGTCTTTCGCGCCAAATCCGACAGTCTTATCATCACGAAGAGCCGTCGCACCAAGGTTTGACGTCATGATGATGATGGTATTTGAAAAGTCCACCTTGCGCCCCTTGCTATCTGTCAAGACACCGTCATCCAGAACCTGCAAGAGAACATTAAAGATGTCTGGGTGGGCCTTCTCTACCTCGTCAAAGAGGAGAACGGAATAGGGTTTGTTACGAACCTTCTCAGTCAACTCCCCACCTTCTTCGTAGCCCACATAGCCCGGAGGAGCTCCATTGAGACGGCTAGCTGCAAATTTCTCCATATATTCACTCATATCAAAGCGGATAAGGGCTGATTCGTCATCAAAGAGGACTTCTGCCAGAGCCTTGGCCAATTCGGTCTTACCGACTCCTGTCGGCCCTAGGAACATAAAGGAACCAATCGGACGCTTGTGACTTCGAATCCCTGACTGGTTGCGGCGAATGGCACGACTAATACTTGAAACAGCTTGATCTTGACCGATGACACGTTTGTGCAGTTCAGCTTCCAAGTTCAGATATTTCTTAGCATCCGTTTGCGTCAGTTTTTGGACTGGAATCCCTGACAAACGACTCAAGGTGGTCAAAATATCAGATTCTGTCACCAAGTCTTTATAGACAGGCAATTCTTGTTCTTTTGCGATTAGCTGACCTGCTTGTTTCCACTTGCCATCCATCAAGGCCTTGTCAGCTGGACTCAAGTCGGATTCGTCTGCTTTCACATGCTTGGATTTGTTTTGCACTGTTGCTGCCGCTTCATCCAAGAGGTCGATAGCAGAGTCTGGCAAGTGACGACTGGTCAGGTAACGATGCGCCATCTTAACTGCTGTTTCGACAGCTTCATCTGTGATTTGCACACGGTGGTGTTTCTCATAGGTAGTCTTCAAACCTTGCAAAATGGTCATACTATCAGCTAAACTTGGCTCTTCAATCGTCACTTTGGCAAAACGACGAGAAAGGGCCGCATCTTTTTCGATGTGTTTTTGGTATTCTTCCTGAGTGGTTGCACCAACCGTTCTCAAAGTTCCACGAGCCAAGGCTGGCTTCAAGATATTGGCCGCATCCAGAGTCGAATCAATACCGCTACCAGAACCCATGATGGTGTGGAGTTCATCGATAAAGAGGATAACTTTGCCATCTTCCTCGATATCCTTGATGATATTGTTCATACGCTCTTCAAAGTCACCACGAAAACGTGTTCCTGCAACAACATTCATCAAGTCAAGCTCTAACACGCGCATCTTAGCCATTTCCGCAGGTACATTCCCACTAGCAATACGCTGAGCAAGTCCAAGTACCAGAGCTGTTTTCCCGACACCCGCATCACCAACCAAGACCGGATTGTTCTTGGTCTTTCGGCTCAAGATTTGAATCATACGTGAGATTTCTTTGTCTCGACCGATAACTGGCTCTAACTTGCCAGAGCGCGCTTGCTCCGTCAGGTCATGCGTGTAGTCCTCTAGACCGCCACTTTGAGCTTGAGGCATGCCCATCATATTGGCCATAGAATTTTGCTTGTCTGCTACCGTGCGATGACGTTGACGCAAAGCCTTAAGATCTTCTCGTGTCCAACCTGCACGTTCCTCTAAATTGCGACGAAGAGCAGCAATTCTGACCTGATCTTTCTGGTCTTCATAAGAAAAGCCTGCTCTCTCCAAGATGCGAGTTGCCAAGGCATTACCATCATGCAAAATCGCATAGAGGACATGCTCTGTCCCTAGCACCTTTGCATGAACCACTGAGGCCACATACTCTGCTTCAGCAAAAAGAACCTCCAAACGATGGGAAAAGGGCAATTCCGTAAAGGTTTCGTCTTGGCTATAGTCTGTTTCAGTCAATTCCAAAGCAACCTCTTCTAAACGGTCCATTTCATAAGGATAATCATTTAGAGTCGCACCTGCCACACTGTAGCTGTGATTGGACATGGCAATCAATAAATGCCAAGACTCTAGATATCGAGCTCCAAAATGGCTCGCAACCATGTAGGCACTTTCGATACATTCATTCAATGCTTTTGAATAGTTCATCTTACTTCTCTTTTCTATCTACCTCTTGTAATAGCTGTCGGAGCATATTGGCACGGACAACTGCGGATTCTTCCCCTAGGACACGATCTGTTGCTACTGAAGTCAGCAAGGTCATCTCCTGCTTGGTCATCAAGTCCTGCTCCACCAAAAGTTGCAGAATATCCTCATAAATCTCCTGACTAACTCGCTCACCAATCGAGTAAAGCAAATCGCGGAGCATCTCATGATGATTGGAAAACTCAATCCGTCCGATGCGAATGTAGCCTCCACCACCACGCTTGCTCTCAACCAAGTAACCTCTGCTTTCAGTAAAACGTGTCTTGATGACATAGTTGATCTGACTTGGCACAACCTGGAAGGTATCTGCCAGCTGGCTCCGCTGCAATTCCACGATACCAGATTGGTCTAAAATTGCCTTGATATAGGCTTCGATATGATCTGATGTATTTTTAAATCTCATAGTAAATCAAACTCCTTCTTTGAACCTTGACTATCTTTGACTATTATACCGAAATTTTTGATTTTTTTAAAGGAAAAGGGAGCAAGTAAAGAATAATCTTCACCGACTCCCTATTTTCTATGTATTTAATCCCAATTCCGCTAGTATTCTTCGCTTATAAGCGATTTTCTGGACTTCCTTATCCTCAGTCTGGGACCAGCCTAGTTTGACTTCAGAAACAATCTGTCCAGGGCGATTTTTCAAGATATAGATGCGGTCGCTGAGATTGAGAGCCTCTTCAATACTGTGGGTAATAATCAATGTCGTCAGCTGCAACTGTTTGTGAATCTCCAGATACCAAGCGTGGAGTTCCATCTTGGTCATCTCATCTAAGGCACTAAAGGCCTCGTCCAAGAGAAAGAGCTTGTGCCCAAAAAGGTAGGTACGGAGCAAGGCCACACGCTGGCGCATCCCTCCGCTGAGTTCATGGGGATACTTGTCCCGTACAGCTGTCAACTGGAAGGTCGCAAGGATTTCATCCGCTCGAGCAATAGCTTCTGCCTTTTCGACCTTTTGGATCAAGAGGGGCAGGATGATATTGCCAAGCACCGTCTTGTGCTCCAAGAGCAGATCCTTTTGTAACATATAACTCACGCGCCCCTTGGGATTCTCCTCGCCATCAAGGACAATTCGCCCTGACTGAACTTCTAAAATTCCAGCGATCAGATTAAAGAGGGTAGTCTTTCCTACACCACTTGGACCTAGGATAGAAACCACTTCACCTGAAGTCACCTGCAGGTTTATATCCTCTAAAATCTTCTCCTCGCCATAGGCATAGCTTACGTGTTCTAGTCTAATTTCTGTCATTATTTTACAAATTCGTTAGTGAAGCCTTTGTCAGTCAAGTCTTCTTTAAGGATACCATTTTCTTTATCCCATTTGTAGAAGGCATTCCAACGGTCTGCATCAAATTGTCCCCATTTTTCCTTGTCGCTTGCGTATTCTTTTGACAAGTATTTTTGAGATTCGATAACAAAGTCACGTTTTTCCTTGAGTTCAGGTGCATTTTTGATGAGGATATCAGCTGCTTCTTCTGGGTGTTCCATAGCGTATTGGTAGCCTTTTTTGATGGCTTGGATGACTTTACGAGCTTCTTCTTTGTTGTCTTTGAGGTAGTCGTTGTTAGCGATGATAACCGGTGAGTAGTAGTCAAACTCCTTGACATAGTCTTTCAAGTACATGAAGTTAGCATCTACGCCTTGAGATTTAGCAAGGATACCGTCCCAACCGTAGTAGATCCAAGCAGTATCAAAGACACCATTGGCAATTGGTGTGATGGAGTTTGAGTCGTTGTTTGGTACTTTTTCGACCTTTTCGAAGTCTCCACCTTGAGATTCCACCAAGGTTTTCAACATAGCAAGTTCAGTCGGGTCATTCCAAGTTCCGTATTTCTTCCCAACCAAGTCCTTTGGACTGCTGACATTGTCCGATTTACGTGAGATGATTCCTGATGTGTTGTGCTCAACGATAGCGGCAACGGCAGTGATTCCTGCACCTTTTTCCAATTTCTTAGCCATGTAGTCTTGGAAATAGATAGCAAATGGCGCCTTGCCATTGATCACCAAGTCAGACGAGCTTTCTTCAGGTGGCAATTTCAAATCAACATCCACTCCAGCTTCTTTGAAATAGCCTTTTTCCTTGGCTACATAAAGTCCTGTGTGGTTGGTATTTGGGGTCCAGTCTAGGATAAAGTCAATCTTCTTAACTTCTGCCTCTTTGTTGTCCTTAGAAGCCGTCCCTTGACCACAAGCTACAAGCACGACAGCTACAAAAGCTGTTACAATCGTTAAAAACACTTTCCATGTCTTTTTCATTTTATTTCCTCTTTTCTTTTTCTCAAACGTCTTCTATGGACGTTTCCATTTAATCACATATTTTTCACTGATATCGACCAATTTCATACCTAGAAGACTGATGAGCGACACCAGAATAATAATGGCAAACATGGTATCATACTGAAACAATTTCTTGGACTGAATCATGTAAACACCAAGACCTTCAAAACCTCCCAACCACTCAGATACCACCGTTGTGATAAAGGCGTAGGAGACACTGACCCTCAGACCTGCATAAAAGTAGGGCAGGCTGACCGGGATTTTGAAATGCCAAAGGATTTGCCAAGGATTTGCTCGCATCAAGCTAAACAAGGTCAGCATATCCTTGTCACAATGCCTAAAACCGTCCAAAATACTGACAATGATCGGGAAGGTTGTCGTCAGGATAATCAAGACAATCTTGGGCAAAATCCCATAGCCCAACCACAAGACCAGAATAGGGGCTATGGCAATGGTCGGGATAGTCTGAACAACCACCATCATAGGATAAATCAAGTCATTGAGCCAAGTTAAACTGTCCATAAGCACTGCCATCAGACAGGCAATCAAGACTCCTAAGACTAGACCTAGCAAAGCCACTCTCAAGGTCGCCCAGCTATGGTACCAGAGAAATTCTCTGTCACGAATAAAGGACTGGAGGATCTCAAGAGGAGTTGGCAGGATAAACTTGGGTAAAAGTTTGAATATTCCCGCTAACTGCCAGACCGACAAGACTCCGAGAAATCCCAAAAGACTAATCTGTCGTCTCATCATACTTTTCAAGTTTCTCATCAATACTTAAAATCTCTCCTACATTTATTTTGACATTGGCAAAGACATTATCTGCCTCCTGCCTAGCCACTTCAAGCGCCTCTTTGAGAATACGCATAAGCTCATCAAAATCTCCTTCCAAGACCGTTTCAAATGGTGTCACCACCATGGTCACGGACTGAGCTTGCAGATAAGCAATCACTTGATCGATAATAGCGATTCGATCAATCCCCTGTGATAGGGGCAAGACTTGCAAGGCAATGCTTGCTTTCATAAAAACCTCCTCTTCCCAGGTTTCCTTTTGACAAAAAGAAAAACCTTTTCCATATATACGGAAAAGGTGCAGAATTCGACTAAGTATCCTTCCCTACGCTGGCATTACCCAGATCAGGTGCGGTCGAAGTTTAACACTTCCTCTCAGACTGTACACAGACTCCCGTATCTTATATGGAGATATAGTAACGCAAATACAAGGAAAAGTCAAGGAAACTGTTTACAGAAAACCATGAAAAAGAATTTGAAGCCAATTGCTCCAAACTCTTTCTTAACTTTCTTATTTAGCCTCGTACCAGGTTGCTCCTTCATTTTCATCTGCAATGAGGGGAACACTGAGCTGGATGGCTTCTTCCATGGTTTGTTTCACTAGAGTTTTGACGGCTGCTAGTTCTGCTTTCGGAACCTCAAGGACGATTTCATCATGCACTTGCAAGAGCATCTTGGTCTGATAGCCACCTTCAACTAGAGCTTTGTCTAGCTGAATCATAGCAATTTTGAGAATATCCGCCGCCGATCCCTGGATAGGGGAGTTAATGGCTGTCCGCTCCGCAAAACCACGAATGTTAAAGTTGCGCGAATTGATATCTGGTAGCTCTCGACGGCGCTTAAAGAGGGTCTCTACATAGCCCTTATCACGCGCCTCACGCACCACTTCTTCCATATAGTTTTTGATTCCAGGAAAACGTTCAAAATAGGTATCAATATAGGCTTTGGCTTTCTTACGGCTAATACCAAGATTATTTGCCAAGCCAAAGTCTGAAATCCCGTAAACAACTCCGAAGTTAACCGCCTTGGCATTACGACGGTCGTTTGGAGTCACATCCTCAGGACGCTCAATTCCAAAGACCCGCATGGCTGTCGAAGTATGGATATCCGCCCCCTCTTGGAAGGCCTTAATCAAGTGCTCATCTTTAGAGATATGCGCCAAAACGCGCAACTCAATCTGTGAATAGTCGGAGCTAAGAAGGACACTATCCTCCCACTCTGGCACAAAAGCCTTACGAATGAGGCGACCTTGTTCCAAACGCACAGGGATATTTTGCAAGTTTGGATCTACACTAGACAGGCGCCCGGTTTGAGTCAAATCCTGCACATAGCGCGTGTGAATCTTGCCATCATCCAAAATCCAATCCTGCAAACCAATCACATAAGTGGATTGAATCTTAGCAATCTGACGGTAGTCTAAAATTTTCTTAACAATTGGCGCAATCGGAGCCAGACGCTCTAGCACATCTACGGCTGTCGAGTAACCTGTCTTGGTTTTCTTGGTGTATTCTAGGGGAAGACCGAGCTTTTCAAAGAGAAGCACACCCAACTGCTTGGGTGAGTTGATATTAAACTCCTCACCAGCTAGCTCATAAATCTCCTGAGTTAGCTTTTCAATGACAAGCTCATTTTCAGTCTGCATCTCAAGCAAGGTCTCTTTCTTGACCGTAATCCCAGCGATTTCCATCTTGGCAAGGACAAAGGCCAGAGGTTGCTCCATGTCATAGAGGAGATCTAACTGTCCATGTTCACTGAGTTTTTCAAGTAAAACCTGCTCTGTCTCAACCAATACAGCAACCTTGCGAGCCAAGTGCTCCAAGAATTTCTCTCTCTCAGGAATGGCTTTCTTGACCCCCTTACCGTAGAAGGTCTCATCATCGACCATGTAAGTCTGACCATAGAGACTCGCAATGGTTGAAATTTCATTATTCTCGACAGTAGACAGGAGGTATTTAGCCAAGCGACTGTCAAAAGCAGGGGCCTGCAAATCCAAACCAAAGCGATTTAAGAGGACTTTAGCTTTCTTAAAGTCATACACTTTCAGAGGTGTTTTTTCCAGAAATTCCTTGAGAATCGGCTCCTGCAAGAGCTCAAGTTTATCTGTAGCGTAGAGTGTATTTCCACAAGACCATGCAAAACCAACCAAGTCATCTGTATGGTAGTTCTCCCCAAAGAGTTCAAAGTGGAAGATGGAGTCGGCACTCAGCATGTCATGACTGACTTGCTCAACAATAGTGAAATCCAAACTTTCAGGCGCATCCGTCGACGAAATATTTAAAGCTTGCTTGAGTTGTTTGAAGCCCATCTCATCATAGAATTTCCCAAGATTTTCCACATTTGGTCCACTATAGACCAAATCATCAAGGCCAATCTCAATCGGTGCATTTGTTTCAATAGTCGCCAACGTTTTAGATAGGAAGGCTTGTTCCTTATCATTGATGAGATTTTCCTTCATCTTGGATGCCTTCATTCCATCGATATTTTCATAAATACCTTCGAGCGAGCCGTGTTCTA
Source organism: Streptococcus sp. oral taxon 058 str. F0407 (assembly GCF_000235485.1). Lineage (GTDB taxonomy): Bacteria > Bacillota > Bacilli > Lactobacillales > Streptococcaceae > Streptococcus. The sequence goes on along the minus strand of NZ_JH378889.1, from coordinate 55,401 downwards.
GCAAGAGCTTGATGCCCGTCTTTTCACCGATTTTCGTGACACCAGGGATATTATCAGACTTATCCCCCATCAGGGCCTTGAGATCTATAAACTGAGCTGGTGTGAGTCCCATCTTTTCCATGAGATAAGCTGGTGTAAAGGCCTCAAACTCAGCCACACCTTTCTTGGAAATCTCGACCACCGTACACTCATCCGTCAACTGGATCAAGTCCTTGTCCCCGCTGACAATGGTCACATCGAAGGAATCTTTCTCAGCCAAACGGCCTAGGGTCCCGATGATATCATCCGCCTCATACTGGGGCAACTCATAATGGCGAATTCCAAGATGGTCTAACAACTCACGAATGAAGGGAAATTGCTCACGAAACTCATCTGGAGTTTTAGCGCGACCACCCTTGTAGTCTGCATACATCTCTGTTCGGAAAGTCGTCTTACCTGCATCAAAAGCTACCAAAACATGGCTGGGTTCAACTCGCTCCAAGACATGATTCAACATGAGTTGAAAGCCATAGATTGCATTGGTATGAAGACCATTAGCATTTTTAAATCGATCCAGTTGCTGATAGAGCGCAAAAAAAGCTCGAAAGGCAACAGAAGATCCATCAATTAATAATAATTTTTTCTTGTCCATACACCCATTATAAAGGAAAGCGGGGAAAAATACCATCGGAAAGAATAGACAAATGGTCGTGAAGTCCTCTTTTTTATATTCCTTCTAAACTCTAGCTCCGTTACTATCTACTCGATAGCCATCCACAATGGTATTCACTGCTAAAGCTCCTGAAGCATTGACGTAGTAATATTTTCCTCCTACTTGGAACCACTGACTAGACTTCATAGCCCCTGAACTCTCCAAATAATACCATGTTCCGTTTTCCTTGAGCCATCCTGTCTGCATCTCCCCCGATGCCTTTAGATAGTACCAATGCGAACTATCCTTTACCCAACCTGTTGACATGGTCCCATTGTCTTTAAAGTGATACCAACTGCCGTTTATTTCCTTCCAACCAGTTGCGAGTTTCCCGTTCTCACGGTAATTCCAAATACCGTTTTGCTTCTTCCAACCATTTTCCACTGATTCTGTTTCCGTATGCTGGACGTATCTTCTCGTTCCACTATAGGATAGGTAGCTAAGCCATTTATAACCGTCCTTTTCTACGATTTGGTCGTAGCTAACATTTTCACCAGGATAGTAGTAGTCAATAACTTGTGCTGTACTTGACGGCTGGTTTCGAATGGCAGATTTTTGAGTAAACGTGTGAGTCCCACTAGACGCCAACCCTGACCTGATAGGATTTCCAGTTCTACCATCATTCCCTACCAAGTCCTTAAAATGGATAAAGCCTGTCATAGAGCTAGATTTTACGCTTCGACGATTGTATTTCTCCCTAACACCATAGTTATACTCTTCGATCTCAATCGTGTCCCCTGATACATTAGACACCCAGGCCACATGTCCGTAGTAACCTTCTGTCGACCAAGCAATAGATCCAACTTCTGGCTTAGTGTCAACACGGTAGCCTTCTCTCCTTGCGCGGTGCCCCCATTCATTCGCATTACCATAGGCAGGAGGGATCTCAAAGCCATTTACACTACTCAAACGAAAGGCTGCAAAAGACGTACACTGGCGAGAATACATCCGCCACTGATCGATTTCAACACTACCATTTTTGTAGTGAATCGGATAGTCATCTCCACGCGCTACACTGTCAGCCTGAACCGATTCCCCACCAAACAAAAAAGTACTCGTAACGAACAAAGTAGCCAGTCCTACACCCAACTGAGTATATCCACTCTTCTTAACTCCTGATTTTAAAAACGTCATTCATTCTCCTTAATAATATAAATTTCCGAGGTTACCCTCGTTTATACTATTCGGGAGAAAAAGAAAAAAGTGAGCAAAGCTCACTTCATTTTAGGATTCTTGGTCTAGATAGCGAATTAAATTCTTTTCTGTCAGGATATCTGAGTAGGTGAAGGATTCCACATAGACATTTGCTTGTTTGTCTCCCTCAACGTCCCCAAATTCAACGATAAATAGAGACGGATAAACTTCAATTAGCTTACCAAATCTATTTTTTTGGCGCTTACGGCCATTCTCCAAAGTCATTTCAACGACTTGTCCCTCATGCGCCTTGATTTCTTCTTTGATTTTTTTCATCTTGGCTACATCTGTAAATGCATCTGACATCTTATGCCTCCCTCTTTGAGATACTTGAAAATTTATTGTATTCTTTTTGGAAAATCAATTCCACCGTTCCACGAGCTCCACTACGGTTTTTCTCGATGATAACCTCTACCTTATTATTTGGTATGCCTTCTTCTTCACCACCACGCTCATAGTAGTCGTCACGGTATAGAAAAGCTACGATATCCGCATCCTGCTCAATGGAACCCGATTCACGAATATCAGACAAGACTGGTCTCTTATCCTGACGCTGTTCCACACCACGAGATAACTGACTGAGAGCAATAACTGGAACCTTTAGCTCCTTAGCTAGGATTTTTAACTGACGAGAAATTTCAGAGACTTCTTGTTGGCGGTTCTCACGACCAGTCCCTGTGATAAGCTGTAGGTAGTCTATCAAAATCAAGCCTAGATTGCCTGTTTCTTGAGCTAATTTACGTGAACGAGAACGAATCTCCGTAATCCGAATTCCTGGAGTATCATCGATGTAGATACTCGCGTTGGCTAGGTTTCCTTGAGCAATGGTATATTTTTGCCACTCCTCATCGGTCAATTGACCCGTACGGATAGAATGGGATTCCACCAAGCCTTCTGCCGCCAACATACGGTCTACTAGGCTTTCTGCACCCATTTCCAGTGAAAAGATAGCTACCGTCTTGTCCAACTTGGTTCCGATATTCTGAGCAATGTTCAAAGCAAAGGCTGTTTTACCAACCGCAGGACGAGCTGCTATAATAATCAGTTCCTCCTCATGCAATCCGGTCGTCATATGGTCCAAATCACGGTAACCTGTCGCAATACCTGTGATATCAGTTGTTTGTTGTGACCGAACTTCTAGATTCCCAAAGTTGATATTCAGAATATCACGGATGTTCTTGAAACCACTACGATTGGCGTTTTCACTGACATCAATGAGGCCCTTTTCAGCTTGAGCAATGATTTCATCTACAGGTTTAGAAGCTTCATAGGCTTGGTTGACAGACTCTGTCAACTTGGAAATCAAGCGACGTAGCATAGACTTTTCGGCTACAATTTTGGCATAATACTCTGCATTAGCTGAAGTTGGTACAGAGTTGACAATTTCAACAAGGTAGGACAAGCCACCAATATTTTGGAGATCTCCTTGACTATCCAAAATCGTCCGAACTGTTGTCGCATCAATTGCTTCACCACGATCTGACAAGTCCACCATCGCTTGGAAAATCAACCGATGAGCATACTTAAAGAAGTCTCGAGAATCAATGTATTCCCGTACAAAAACGAGCTTACTCTCATCTATAAAAATAGCCCCCAGAACAGATTGTTCTGCCAAAATATCCTGAGGTTGAACTCGTAGTTCTTCTACTTCTGCCATCCGACTTTCCTTTCTTTTACAATCTTGTCAAGAAGTTGTAAACTTACCCTTCCTTTACACGAAGATTGATGACACTTGTAACATCTTGGTAGATCTTCACTGGAACATCAATCAAACCTACTGCTCGAATTGGTGCTTTTACTTGAATGTGACGTTTGTCAATCTTGATACCAAATTGCTTTTGCAGTTCTTCCGCAATTTTCTTGTTGGTGATTGACCCAAATGTACGACCATCTGGTCCAACCTTTTCAACAAACTCTACAACAGTTTCTTCTGCTTCAAGCTTGGCCTTGATGGCCTTTGCTTCAGCAATCATCTCTGCATGAGCTTTTTCTTCAGATTTTTGTTTTCCACGCAACTCGCCCACTGCTTGAGCAGTCGCTTCCTTAGCCAAATTCTTTTTAATCAAGAAGTTTTGAGCGTAGCCAGTTGGCACTTCCTTGATTTCACCTTTTTTCCCTTTTCCTTTGACATCTGCTAAAAAGATTACTTTCATTCTTCTTTCTCCTTTTCCTTTAGTTCATCTAAGACAAGTTGAGTCAATTTTTCTCCTGCTTCTGACAGACTCATATTCTCGATTTGCGCAGCCGCTAGATTAAAGTGACCACCGCCACCCAACTCTTCCATAATGCGTTGGACATTGATTTTACTGCGGCTTCGAGCTGAGATTGAGATAAATCCTTGTGTATTTTTCGCTAGAACGAAACTGGCTTCAATACCGGACATAGCCAACATAGCATCGGCAGCCTTACTGATAACAACTGTGTCATAAGTGGTTGTGTCCTTAGCCTGAGCAATTAAGACATCTGAACCTAACTTACGACCTTGTAAAATGAGTTCATTTACCTCACGATATTCTTCAAAATCTGTCGCAGCAATCTCCTGAATAGCAATACTATCGCTTCCACGTGTCCTGAGGTAGCTAGCCACATCAAAAGTTCGACTCGTTACTCGCGACGTAAAGTTTTTGGTATCCAACATCATACCAGCCATTAGTACACTAGCCTGCATACGACTCAAACGATTCTTCTTAGAATTTTGGAACTGAATCAATTCTGTTACCAACTCGCTCGCACTACTTGCCCCACTTTCAATATAGGTGATTACTGCATTCTCTGGAAAATCCTGATCACGTCGATGGTGGTCAATGACAATGGTTTGAGTGAACAGTTTGTAAAAATCTTTCGACAAGGTCAAAGCCGTCTTCGAATGATCCACTAGAATCAACAAAGAGCGCTTAGTAACCAGCCTCATCGCATCAGACAGAGGCAAGAGCTTGGTGACACCCTCTTTTTCCAAGAAATTGACCGCACGCTCGATATCTGGCGACATTTGATCTGCATCGTAGACTGCATAACTGTCTTCTGTAATATTGCTCGCAAACAACTGCATACCGACAGCAGAACCCAAAGCATCCATATCTAGATTTTTATGACCAACTACAAATACCTGATCCACACTGCGAATCTTATCTGAAATAGCTGTCATCATCGCTCTCGTACGTGTTCTCGTTCTCTTAACAGAGGCTGCAGAGCCACCACCAAAATAGACAGGATTCTTGGTTTCATCATTTTCCTTGACGACCACTTGATCCCCACCACGAACCTCAGCCAAGTTCAAGTTCCTTAAAGCAACTTTCCCTATCTCATCATGATTTCCATCACCATAAGAAAAGCCCATGCTCAAGGTCAATGGCAACTGTCTCTGCTTTGCCTCCTCACGAAAGGCATCAATCACAGAGAACTTATCATTCATTAAGCCCTCAAGAACTGTGTAATCAGTAAATAAATAAAAGCGGTCCATCCCCACACGCCGAGAAAACATAGCGTACTTACTAGCAAATTCTGAAACAAAATTGGCTACAAAACTATTAATATGACTGATATCCGAGTCGGAGGTTGCGTCTTCTAGATCATCATAGTTATCTACCGAGATGACCCCAATCACTGGTCGACTAGTTACCAATTCGACAGTTGCTTCGTATTCCCCTGAAACGTCAAAGAAATACAGGACACCTGAAGCCTTATCCATATGAACGGCATAGCGTGTTTCCCCCAAGGTAGCGTAAGAACCAGGGTTCCCCACAGAAGCCTTGATGATAGTTTGAATTAACTCAACATCAATTTCGCCTTCTTCAGTCGTTAAAATCAACTCAGCATAAGGATTAAACCATTCGACTTCGCCAGTAGATAAGTCTAATTTCAGAACACCAACTGGCATTTGCTCAAGCAGCGTATTCAAACTCTCCTCTGCCTGATGATTTACATATTGGATTTGTTCAATTTCGCTCTTTTCATACTGTTTTTTTTGCCAAACGAATAAAAGCAGATAAAGAAGTACAAATAAAAACAAAACACTTATTGTTACAGCAATATTATGCGAAAAAATAATCAGCAATGTTAAGATTCCGAAAGTTGCAATCCCTAGTAGAACCGCAGAAATCGGAGTTAAATTATTTTTTTTCATTCTAAACCTCTTGCGCATTATTATATCACAAAAGCCCTTAAAAAGCGACCTTTAAAAAGAGGTAAGTCTCCTTTTACTTATTGATTTTTTATGGTTTGACTGCAAAAAGGAGAATAAGCCCATTATCCTCCTGCACATCTATATACTCTAGTTACTATCACCTAACGTTCCACGATAATAGCAATTCCCATCCCTCCCCCGATACAGAGAGTTGCTAAACCAGTCTTAGCATCACGTTTCATCATCTCATGTACCAGAGTCACTAGGATACGGCAACCTGAAGCCCCAATTGGATGACCAAGAGCAATGGCACCACCATTGACATTGACAATATCTGTGTTAAAGCCAAGTATTTTCCCAACCGCACAAGCCTGGGCAGCAAAGGCTTCATTTGACTCAATCAAGTCGAGATCATCAACTGTCAAATTGCCTTTTTCAAGAGCTTTGCGAGTTGCATAGATCGGTCCACATCCCATCATCTTAGAATCCAAACCTGCACTTGCATACGAACGAATACGAGCAATGACTGGAAGTCCTAATTCTTCAGCTTTTTCAGCACTCATGACCAAGACAGCCGCTGCTCCGTCATTGATACCTGAGGCATTACCCGCTGTAACAGAACCGTCTTTTTTGAAAACAGGATCTAGCTTAGACAAGCTCTCCAAGCTAGAATCTTTTCTAGGAAATTCATCTGTATCAAAGACGATAGGAGTGCCTTCACGTTGAGGAATGACCACCGGAACAATCTCTTCCTTAAAGCGTCCAGATTCTATAGCCGCCACTGCTCGTTTTTGTGATTCCAAAGCAAGAGCATCTTGTTCATCCCGGCTAATACCATATTCTTCGGCTACATTCTCAGCTGTAATCCCCATATGGTATTCATTAAAGGCATCAGACAAACCGTCCTTAATCATGGTATCTACAACTTTCGAATCGCCCATACGACCGCCCCAACGGAAGCTTGGCAAAACATATGGAGCCTGACTCATGTTTTCAGCACCACCAGCCACAACAATATCTGCATCGCCACACTGAATCGCTTGAGCAGCCAAATGCACTGCCTTCAAACCGGAACCACAGACCTTATTGATAGTAAAGGCTGGTGTAAATTCAGGGACTCCCGCATGAATACTCATTTGGCGAGCTACGTTTTGTCCTAAACCTGCGCCTAGGACATTTCCCATAATCACTTCATCTACCTGCTCTGGTTTAATATTCGCTTTTTCCAAAGCACTCTTAATTACCAAAGATCCCAAATCAACAGCAGAAACATTCTTCAAGCTCCCGCCAAAGGAACCTAAAGGTGTTCGCACTGCCGAAACAATAACTACGTCTTTCATGACTACCTCCATTTGAAACTATAAAATTCAAGATTTAGCATCAGAAAAGCTCAACCAAAAGCAAAAGTGGTTTACACAATTGTAAACCACTTTTACATAGCTGTCAAGATTTTATGATTCCTTAACTTCTAGCAAACCAACTTCACCATCCTCACGGCGATATAAAACATTTGTTGTTTGATCTTCTACGTCTACATAGATAAAGAAATCATGTCCCAACAAATCCATTTGAAGAAGCGCTTCTTCCAAATCCATTGGTTTCAAATCAATTTGTTTTGAACGAACCACTTTTGGTTGCACAACATTTGCATCTTCAACTAGAGCATCTGTAAAGAGTTGGCTTGTCGCAACCTTATTTTTATTCTTGCGTTCGATTTTTGTTTTATTTTTTCGAATCTGGCGTTCAATTTTATCTGTTACAAGATCGATAGAACCATACATATCTTGAGAAATATCTTCTGCACGAAGAGTAATTGACCCAAGTGGAATTGTTACTTCAACTTTTGCTGTTTTTTCACGGTAAACTTTCAAGTTGACACGTGCATCCAACTCTTGTTCAGGTTGAAAATATTTTTCGATCTTTTCGAGTTTAGAAACTACATAATTGCGAATTGCTTCTGTTACTTCTAGGTTTTCACCACGGATACTATATTTAATCATATAAGTACCTTCTTTCTAAACATTTTTATTTTTCTAACTATATTATAACGCTTTCATTTTCATTTTGCAAATTTTTTCCTCATCTTACAAGGGAAAAAGTTTTGACTTCCAATACACCTGCATCTTCAAAAAGTCGCTTTACACGATTGATAGTCGCTCCTGTCGTATAGATGTCATCAATGAGCAAAATCTTCTTAGGAAGAGGGGCTTCCGTTTTGATATAAAATGGAATTTCAGTAGCTAATCTTTCCGAGCGATTCTTAGAAGAACTAGCTTTCTCTTCTCTTTTCCCTAATAAGCCTTGAAAAGAGAATCCTGCTGCCTCAACCAAACCTTCAACCTGATTAAATCCTCTCTCAAGCAATCTTTCAGGACTTAAGGGAATTACTACAAATTCATAGCCTCTATACTTTTTCAATTCATTAGCAAGAACAGGAGCAAAAACCTTTCTAAGCAGAAAATCCCCATCAAACTTATATCGACTAAAGAAGTCTTTCATAGCTTGATTATAGGTAAATATCGCTTTATGGCTGACTTGAATGCCTTCTTTACACCAAAGTTTACAATCTTGACACTTTGTTGACACGTCTATTTTCATGCAGTTTGGGCAACAATCCTCACCAATCTTCTCAAAAGTAGACTCACAAGCTGAACAAATATAGTTGCGCTCATTCTTCAAAAGAAAGAGATGACTAAAAGTCAAGTCACTCTTTGTGGTCTGTCCACATAATAAACAGTTCATAGTCCCGCCTCCTTGTTCATCTGCTTGATTTCCTTGATTGCCTTTTTGATGGAAGTATTTAATCCATCATGAAAGAAGAGCAATTCACCAGTCGGTCTATCCATACTGCGCCCAACTCGCCCTCCAATCTGAATCAAGCTAGACTTGGTAAAAAGACGATGATTAGCTTCTACAACAAAAACATCCACACAAGGAAAGGTAACTCCACGCTCCAAAATTGTCGTACTGATAAGTATCGTCAACTCTCCATCTCGAAAAGCTTGCACCTGCTCTAATCTATTTTCTGTGACAGAGGACACAAAGCCGACTTTCTCATTGGGAAAATGCTCTTGCAAGAGTTCTTTCAACCTCTCACCTTTCTGAATTTCTGATGCAAAAAGAAGTAATGGAAAACCAGTTCGTCTCTGTTTCTCAATATAGGTTTTTAACTTTGGTGACAACTGACTCTTATCTAAATAACGATTAAAATCCGATAACCAAACTGGCTTTGGAATAATCAATGGATTTCCATGAAATCGTCTCGGCAAGCTTAACCTTTTTAATTCTCCTGTGCGAACCTTCTTATCTAACTCATCTGTAGAAGTCGCTGTAAGGAATATCCTTAACCCTTCCTCCTTTACACTTTGATTTACAGCATAGTAAAGCACCGAGTTGTCAACATAAGGAAAGGCATCTACTTCATCCACTATCAGCAAGTCAAAAGCATGATGAAATTTTAACAACTGATGAGTCGTTGCAACTACTAGGGGAGTTCGAAAATAGGGATCTGATTCGCCATGGAGTAGTGCTATGTCGCAAGCAAAGTCATTCTGAAGTCGCTTATACAGTTCCAAACATACATCGATTCGAGGACTAGCCAAACAAACTGCGCCACCATCATCAATCACTTTGGCCACAACTTGGTAAATCATCTCTGTCTTTCCAGCTCCTGTTACAGCGTGAACCAAGGTTGGCTCTTGTTTGTCTACCGCTTGAAGCAGTCCCTCTGACACTTTTTTTTGAAAAGGTGTTAACTGACCACGCCATTTAAGAACATCTTGCTTCGGAAAAACCTCCTGCGGAAAATAGTATAAGGCTTGATCACTCCTGACTCGCTTCATAATTAAGCACTCCCGACAATAGTAAGCACCGATGGGCAAATACCATTCTTCTAGAATAGTACTATTACAACGTTGGCAGAACAATTTTCCCTTCTCTTTTCTCATTGCTAGAAGTTTCTCAGCCATCTGACGTTCTTCTTTCGTTAATTCTTTCTCAGTAAACAAGCGACCTAGATAGTTTGGATTTACTTTCATACTTCTTTATTCGTAAAAATCTAGCGCTTTAGGTAATTTTTTAGTACAATTAAATCATGGAATTTAGAACAATTAAAGAAGACGGGCAAGTCCAAGAAGAAATCAAAAAATCGCGCTTTATCTGTCATGCCAAGCGTGTCTATAGCGAAGAAGAAGCTCGTGACTTTATCACTGCTATCAAAAAAGAACACTACAAAGCCACCCATAACTGCTCTGCTTTTATTGTAGGGGAACGCAGTGAGATCAAGCGTACCAGTGATGATGGCGAGCCTAGTGGTACTGCTGGAGTCCCTATGCTTGGCGTCTTAGAAAATCATAATCTTACTAATGTCTGCGTAGTGGTTACCCGCTACTTTGGGGGAATTAAGTTAGGTGCTGGCGGTTTGATTCGCGCTTACGCAGGAAGCGTAGCTTTGGCTGTCAAAGAAATTAGTATTATTGAAATCAAAGAGCAGGCTGGCATAGCCATTCAAATGTCTTACGCTCAGTATCAAGAATATGGCAATTTTCTTAGAGAACATAATCTCATGGAACTCGAGACAACCTTCACAGATCAAATTGATACCATAATTTATGTTGATAAGGAAGAGAAAGAAAATACCAAGGCTGCTCTTGTGGAGTTTTTTAATGGAAAGGTTACTTTAACAGATCAAGGTTTACGAGAAGTTGAAGTTCCTGTAAACTTAGTGTAAACAAAGGAGAACAATATGGCATTTGGAAAATTCATTCAAGGACTCGCTGGTAACTTTAGCGAGCAAAACAAAGAAACTCTTATCAAAGAATATGGACAATATCTACTAGAAAATGAAGAAATTCAAAGTGGATATAAACTGATTCGTGACTCAATTATATTTACAAATATCCGTATTATCTTTACAGATAAGCAAGGCGCTACTGGTCGCAAGATGTCTGTGAAATCTATCTTTTTGATGAACATTGTAAATGTTGAAATGGAAACTGCAGGAGCAGGTATAGATGATAGTGAAATTACTATAACTTATTTAGAAAATGTCTTTCTAAAAGCACATAATGAGCGTTTTAGTGTTCATAAATTTGAATTCCCTAAGAAAACGGATATTGTTCCACTTTATACCTATTTATTAGAATTGGCTTATCACAATCGCTTGAAAATTAATGGCTTAGACCTTTGATATAAAAAAATCCTATCACTTTGATAGGATTTCTATATTTTACAAATAGCCGAGAGCACGTTATACTAGTATCATCTTATATAAAGAGGTATATCTATGACTATTTATAACAATATCACTGAACTAATCGGACAAACACCAATTGTTAAACTCAACAATATCGTTCCAGAAGGTGCCGCAGATGTTTATGTAAAACTTGAAGCTTTTAACCCTGGATCGTCAGTAAAAGACCGTATTGCCCTTAGCATGATTGAAAAGGCTGAACAAGATGGTATTCTAAAACCAGGTGCTACTATTGTTGAAGCAACAAGTGGGAATACTGGAATCGGACTTTCTTGGGTTGGTGCTGCTAAAGGATATAAAGTTGTTATCGTCATGCCAGAAACGATGAGTGTGGAACGACGTAAGATTATCCAAGCCTATGGTGCTGAACTCGTCCTTACTCCTGGTAGCGAAGGAATGAAAGGAGCAATCGCCAAAGCTCAGGAAATCGCTGCTGAACGTGACGGATTCCTGCCGCTCCAGTTTAACAATCCAGCTAATCCTGAAGTACACGAAAGAACAACAGGAGCTGAAATACTAGCTGCTTTCGGTCCTGATGGACTAGATGCTTTTGTGGGTGGGGTCGGTACTGGTGGAACAATCTCAGGTGTTTCTCATGCACTCAAAGCAGCAAATCCAAACATTCAAGTTTATGCAGTTGAGGCAGACGAATCAGCTATCTTATCTGGGGAAAAACCAGGACCTCACAAAATTCAAGGTATCTCAGCTGGATTTATTCCTGATACACTTGACACAAAGGCCTATGACAGTATCGTTCGCGTAACGTCAGATGATGCTCTAGCACTTGGCCGTGAAATTGGTGGAAAAGAAGGCTTCCTTGTTGGGATTTCTTCTGCCGCAGCCATTTATGGAGCAATCGAAGTTGCCAAAAAATTAGGTACAGGTAAGAAAGTCCTTGCTCTAGCACCAGATAACGGCGAACGTTATTTGTCTACAGCACTCTATGAATTTGAAGTGTAGTCTCCTAAATGCACTTAGCCCTTATTAAAGGGCTTTTTATTTACCTATAGGGAACTCTCTTCAGCATAAGAAAAAGGAAGCAAATTGCTTCCTTTTCAATTAGTTATTCAAGGCTGCTGCCATTGTAGCTGCAACTTCAGCTTCGAAGTCGTTCGCAGCTTTCTCAATACCTTCACCAACTTCAAAGCGAGCGAACTCAACTACTGAAGCGTTAACTGAATCAAGGTATGCTTCAACCGTCTTGCTGTCGTCCATGATGTAGACTTGTGCAAGAAGTGTGTATGCTTGGTCAACTTTAGTGTTGTCAAGCATGAAGCGGTCCATTTTACCTGGGATGATTTTGTCCCAGATTTTTTCTGGTTTGCCTTCTGCAGCCAATTCAGCTTTGATGTCAGCTTCAGCTTGAGCAATTACTTCGTCAGTCAATTGAGCTTTTGATCCATACTTCAAGTGTGGAAGAGCTGGCTTACCAACCATTGCACGGCTTTCGTTGTCTTGGTCGATTACGTGGTTCAATTGTGCCAACTCATCTTTAACAAATTGTTCATCCAATTCTTTGTAAGAAAGAACTGTTGGTTTCATCGCAGCGATGTGCATTGAGATTTGTTTAGCAAGCGCTTCGTCTCCACCTTCAATAACAGAGATAACACCGATACGGCCACCATTGTGTTGGTATGCTCCAAAGTGTTGTGCATCTGTTTTTTCAAGCAAAGCAAAGCGACGGAACGAAATTTTTTCACCGATTGTAGCTGTTGCAGATACATATGCAGCTTCAAGAGTTTCACCTGAAGGCATTGTCAAAGCGAGAGCTTCTTCGTTGTTAGCTGGCTTTCCTTCAGCGATTACTTTCGCAGTAGCATTTACCAAGTCAACAAATTGAGCATTTTTCGCAACGAAGTCAGTTTCAGCATTTACTTCAACTACTGCTGCAACGTTCCCGTTAACAAATACACCAGTCAAACCTTCTGCAGCAACACGGTCAGCTTTCTTAGCTGCCTTAGCCATACCTTTTTCGCGAAGTAATTCGATCGCTTTTTCGATATCACCTTCAACTTCAACCAATGCTTTCTTAGCGTCCATAACACCGGCACCAGATTTTTCACGCAACTCTTTTACAAGTTTAGCTGTAATTTCTGCCATTTTGATTCTCCTATATTTTTTAAAAATAGGAGAGCTGGGCTACGCCCCGCCCTCCTAGGTAATTACTATTTATATGAATTAAGCGTTGTCGCCTTCTACTACTTCAACGATTTCTTCGATTGAGTCTGCTTGAGCTTCTGAAGCTACAAATTCTGCTTCAACTGCTGCTGCATCTTCACCTTGACGTCCTTCGATGATAGCATCAGCCAATTTAGCTGTGATCAATTTAACCGCGCGGATAGCGTCATCGTTAGCTGGGATGATTACATCGATATCGTCTGGATCAGTGTTTGTGTCAACCATCGCTACAACTGGGATACCCAATTTTTTAGCTTCTTTAACAGCGATTTGCTCTTTATGTGGATCAACTACATACATTACATCTGGGATACGAGGCATGTCTTCGATACCACCCAAGAATTTTTCAAGACGTGCACGTTGTTTGTTAAGAAGTGCAACTTCTTTCTTAGGAAGAACGTCGAAGATTCCTTCTTCTTCCATGCGTTTGATTTCTTTCAAACGAGCGATACGTTTTTGGATAGTTCCCCAGTTAGTAAGAGTTCCACCCAACCAACGGTGGTTGATAAAGTATTGACCTGAACGTACAGCCTCTTCAGCAACAGCGTCAGCAGCTTGTTTCTTAGTACCAACAAACAATACAACTGCATCGTTAGCTGCTGCATCACGCATAAAGTCGTATGCTTGGTCAGCGTATTTTACAGTTTGTTGCAAGTCGATAACGTGGATTCCGTTACGCTCAGTGAAGATGTACTTAGCCATCTTAGGGTTCCAGCGACGAGTTTGGTGACCAAAGTGTACACCAGCCTCAAGAAGTTGTTTCATTGAAATTACTGCCATGAGTATTTCTCCTTTTTGTTTTTTCCTCTTCTCGATTTCAACTTGCAAAACGACCCAAAGGCAACAGCTTCACAATTCATCAAGAATGAGTATTATCGTTTACACGACAAGTTTCATTCTACCATATTTTATCAACATTTTCAAGTGATTTAGTCGATTTTTAGTAGAAGTCACAGTTTAAAAACAATAAAAGAGGTTCAAAATCGAACCTCTCCTTTTCGTTCATTAGTTTGGATAGATGTATGTTACGTAACCTTCAGAAGTTGTAGTTGGGTTGAACCATCCACGTTTGTTTCCGATTGTACGATCTCCACCGTAGTTTGATTCTGATACTTGAATACGAGTTGATGATGAAACTGCTGTAACAACCGCTACGTGTCCATAACCACCATCATTCCAACATGCAATCGCACCAACTTGTGGAGTTGAACCTGTACGGAATCCTGCTGCAGCTGCACTTGTTGCCCACTGAGCTCCGTTGCCCCAGTAATCTCCAGCCCAAGGTGCCAATGTTTTAGCTCCCCAAGTACATTCACCAGTTGGGTAACTTGATGCATTTGAGCTATATGTTGGACGAGTTCTAGTTACAGTTGGAGCAGGTGCTGGAGTGTAGCTTGAATCCTCATCATCAGATGTTGATGTCGCTTGCACTTGAGCTGAGAAACTTGTGTTTCCAGAAGCAACAACTGACTGTTGTTGGCTTGTTTGACGAGCTTTGTAAGCTGCTTCTGCTTCAGCTGCTGCTTTCGCTTCTGCTTCTGCAGTTGCTTTTTGTTCTAGCAAACTAGCTTTTTCACCTTCTGCAGTAGCTTTCTCAGCAGCAAGATTCAACTCTGCAACCTTCAGCTCAGCTTGCTTAGTTGTCAATGCCTGCGCATCATCAGCCAGTTTTTGTTGGTTAGCAATAACTGTATTGATTGCTTCATTATTGGCTACTTGTTTATCAGAAATTGCTTTTTTATCAGCCTTTTGTTGCTCCAACATTTTGTTGTTAGCCGATACAATCTCGCTCATTGCAGCAACACGCGAAATGGCTTCCGTGATTGATTTTGAGTTTACAATTGTATTAATGTAGCTAGTCGCAGCTCCATTTGTCTGTGCGCTACGTGCTTGTTTTTCTAAAGAAGCATTACGAGCCACGATATTTTTAGAAAGCTCTGTAATTTCTCCCTCAAGTTTTTTAGATTCAGCTTGTAATTTTTCGTTTTCGGCTTGCAAGCTTGCTTGCTCTGCTTGAATTGTTGAAACTTGACCTTGGATTTGATCCACTTGCTTTTGAGCTTCTTGCTGTTGCGCTGTCAAATCACTAATCTTATTATCTTGAGCAGCAATTTTTTCATCAGTTGTTTCTGCACGAACAGTTGTCAATACTGCCGTTTGTGAAACCAATACTGTACTTAACAAAAGTGACGCTAAGATTTTTTTCTTCATATTCTGTCGATACTCCTTCTATTTGAGACATTACTAGTATACCAAAAAAAGACATAATAAATATTACGCCTTTGTTACATTTATATTTCTTTCTTATAGATAAATCTTTTCAAAAATAAATTGAAAAATGACAATCCATAAAAAGTTCAGAATCATTGATGGGACAAGGCTATAGACGATGAATACCGGCATGGAATCTACAGTCAATCCCACAGCAAGAGCCAAAAGATAGCTCCCCATATCAAACAGAAAACTGATCACAATAATGGTCAACATCCTTGTCCAACGATTTGTCAAAATCACGCTGTTAAACTTGTGGAGCGAAGCACCAATCACGATAAACAAAAGCGTGGCAATTCCAATCAAGTGGAAAAAATAAATATCGTAAACCAAACCAACTATACAACAATATGCTAGATAGAGATACTCCGATACCTCGATTGTCTCAAATAAGAGAAACAAAAATAGAAAATGACTGGCTAAATGAAAGTGGGGGAAAAAGGATTCCACCAGTTGTCCAATATGAGCATCAATTAGAACAACAAAAGGGAGTAAAAAGAAAATTCCAACTTGTTTTAACAGTCTCATTACTAATTCCCCACTAACTCTACCACATGAAGATTTTTGGTGTCAGCACTTAACTTTACAGTTACCTCTCGTGTTAGATAATCACTGCTGTGCGTTGTACCAACAACCTCGCCAACAGGAATATCCTTAACATTAAAGTTTCCAAGCCCCCCTGTAGTCACCTTGTCTCCTGCGCTAATGTCACTGTTACTATTTAATTGGCTAATTTTAAGCAGTTCTGACTCCTTATCATAACCAACGATAATCCCGTAAATTTCAGTAGAACCATGTAGGATTTTAACGGAAATTTTGTCGGAATTTTCAGTGTTTGTCAGCAAGTTGACTGTTGTTGAATGCTCCTCTACTTTTGAAACACTACCAATCAAGCCACCGTTTGCAATGACCAACATGTTTTCAGAAACTCCTTTTGAACTTCCTGCATCAATTGTTAACTCTTGCTTCCAAGATACTGGAGCACGCATAATCACATCTGCTGCTAAGGTTTTTGTAGCCTGTAATTTTGACTTCATATCCAGCAGCTGACGTAGTTGTTCATTCTCTGATTTTAAACGTTCTGATTGATTAGACTCCACCTCTAATTGATAGAGTTGTTTTTTCAGACTTTCGTTTTCATTGTAAGTCTGTGTCAAATGTTCCAAATCTGATTTGAAAGCATCAAACCACTGAAAAGGTTTTTGAACAATTCTATCTACTAAGGAAATTCCATCTCCTAGTTTTGTCACAATAGCACTTGAATAAGTTGTAACTAATAGTACAGAAACTGCCAGAACTGTGACAAAAACGATGATTAGATATTTTGATTTTTTAAAACGGTTCATATTCCTACCTTTTTACTAAAGATCTACTACTGTGATTTTTTATCAATCTTATAAATCCACTAAGATTTTAAGAAAAATAAGAGACATCCCAGCACCAGAATCACAAGAATCGCCAGTGTATCCTTTTGACTCCATCTCAACTGTCTATACTGACTTCTGCCCTTTCCTCCCTGATAACCACGCGCTTCCATGGCTATTGCCAATGAATCTGCACGCTTTAAGCTAGTAGCAAAAAGAGGAATTAAAATCGGAATCATAGCCTTTACTTTTTGAACGATACTGCCTTCGCCAAAATCAACTCCACGGGCTTTTTGAGCATTCATAATCCGTGTCGTATCATCCATCAAGGTTGGAACAAAACGCAAACTCATTGATAACATGAGACCAATTTCATGCACGGGAACTTTCACGCGTTTTAGAGGCGCTAAAAGAGATTCAACTGCAGCTGCCAAACTCAAAGGCATGGTCGTTAACGTTAGCAAAGTTGAAAAGAAAATAATCAACACAAAACGACAGAAAATAATCCCAGCTTGTTGCAAAGCATAATCCGTTATTCTTATAAAAGAAAACTCAAATAAGACATTTCCACTTGAAATGAAAAAGAGTTGAAATAGAGTCGTAAAAGCAATCAAGAAAAACATGGATTTTAATCCCTGAACAAAAAATGAGAGGGAAACACCCGACAAAGCGATAAATACGCCTGTCGCTACAAAAAGAATGAGATTGGCGAAGGGATTATTAGCCCAAAATACAATCAAAATCAACAGGATCATAGCGAGCAATTTACTACGGGGATCCAAGCGATGAATGATGGAATCTCCTGGTATATAACGCCCTAAAATCATACTATCCATTTAGCGACTCCTTAAACTCCTCTATCTTGATTGGCAGTTTTTTAAAAGCTACACCTCTATCTGCCAAACGTTTACAAAAGGCTGTGATTTTAGGCACACCTAACTGCACATTTTCCATAAAGGTTACATCTTGGAAAACTTCGCTCGGTTTACCGCTTTTGATCAAACACCCCTTTTCCATAACGTAAACCTGATCAGCATACTCAGCTACGTCATCCATCAAATGCGTTACCAGAACGATTGTCATTCCAGCAAGGTGAAGTTTTTTAAACAGGGTCATCAATTCTTTTCTACCCAAAGGATCTAGCCCTGCTGTTGGCTCATCTAAAACTAAGACCGTTGGCTCCATAGCTAGCATACCTGCTATAGCCACACGTCTCATCTGACCACCCGAAAGTTCAAATGGACTCCTCTCAAAGAGGGACTCATCAATGCCCACCAAGGCTAACTTTTCACGCGCAATTTTCTTAGCTTCTTCCTCAGAAACTCCAAAATTTTGCGGTCCAAACGCAACATCTTTCAAAACAGTCTCTTCGAAAATCTGATTTTCAGCAAATTGAAACACTAGACCGACTTGCTTTCGAATCTGGCGAATTTCTTTATTGGTTGATGTAGGAGTAATGACAGTATCAAAAACTCGAACAGAACCCTTACTTGGTACCAGTAGGCCATTTAAAAGCTGTAAAATCGTCGATTTTCCACTACCTGTATGTCCTATCAAAGCTGTATAGGAGCCGTCCTCAATCGTCAAGGAAACATCAGTCAAGGCTGATGAAGATAAGGGAGTCCCCTCTTGATAGGTAAAGCTCACATTTTCTAGAGTAATTCCCATAACTTGTCCTCCAGCTCTCCTTCTGTCAAATAATTGTCAGGCACCTGATAGCCACTTTTTTTCAAAGATTCTCTCAGTTGGTTAGTAAAGGGATTATCTAAGCCTATCTGGTCAAGGTCATCCCGAGAAAAAAGTTCTCTTGGGCTGCTGGTTGACTCCACTTGGCCTTTTTTCATGACCAAAACACGGTCACTCATCGCAACTTCTTCCAAGTCATGCGTAATGGAGACGACTGTCATCTGGTAGTCTTTTCGAATCTCTTGAACTGTCTGAATCAGTTCTCTACGCCCCTCGGGATCCAACATACTTGTAGCCTCGTCCAGAATTAAAATAGCTGGTCTCAGAGCAACAACTCCTGCGATAGCCACCCGTTGTTTTTGTCCACCAGATAAGCGAGCTGGTTCTCTCTTCTTAAAGTCCAGCATACCCACTAACTCCAAGGATTCAGCCACTCTCTTCTTCATTTCTTCACGAGGAAGTCCCTGGTTTTCTAAGCCAAAGGCGACATCATCTTCAACAGTTGCCCCTACAAATTGGTTATCTGGATTTTGAAAA
The DNA here is from genome assembly GCF_000235485.1 of Streptococcus sp. oral taxon 058 str. F0407. Taxonomy (GTDB): domain Bacteria; phylum Bacillota; class Bacilli; order Lactobacillales; family Streptococcaceae; genus Streptococcus. The sequence goes on along the minus strand of NZ_JH378889.1, from coordinate 36,106 downwards.
ACCATACCAATTTGACGACGCAAGTCCCAAACATTCTCAGAAGACAGCAGTTGGTCATCTATCCAGATTTCTCCAGACTCTGCTTCAAGCAAACCATCAATCAAACGAATAGTTGTTGACTTTCCACTCCCATTATGACCTACAATTGAGAGCCACTCCCCACGTTTCACGTGAAACGAGACATTATTAACATCATAATGATCTTGGTCTTCCTTATAACGAAAAGACAGATTTTTTACTTCAATAATCGATTTCATTTCGAACCAAATGTCCCTTTGAATACATGAGCACTACCCTTGAAATAATCATAACCAGAGTAGATAGTGAAAAACAAAGCTGTATAAAGCAACAGTTGCCCAATTAAATTCCAGTGTAAGAGCAAAAAGATAATGGCAAACATTTGACTGAAGGTCTTGATTTTCCCTGGCATTGCTGCCGCCAGAACCGTTCCACCCGTCTCAACGAGCAACAGACGTAGGCCTGTCACAGCGAGTTCACGACAGATGATAATAGCAACAACCCAAGCTGGAGCCATACCTAACTCAATCAACATGATGAAAGCTGACATAACGAGCAACTTATCAGCCATTGGATCTGCAAACTTTCCAAAGTTGCTAACCACATTCCATTTTCGAGCAAGATACCCATCGAGATAATCTGTTATACTAGCAACTGCAAAGATAATCGCTGCCAGCAGGTGACTGCCTTGTGAATGACCCAAAGTCAAAACAAGAATAAAGAGAGGTATAAAGAGAATTCTACCAATTGTTAATACATTAGGGATTTGTTCTTTTTTCATTGGTTCTTCCTTAATTTGTAGTGAATGTAAGTGTCACAGTTCCAGTCTGAGTTGTCAGCTTCGAGGTATCGATTGTTTGGTTGTCCACAGTTAAAGAAACTCCCTTCACTACACCCAAAGTGATCGTCACAGGTCCTTTGGTCGAAACTGTTGTTTTTGCATTTTTATTGTCTGCGGATAGTGTTACACCACCTTCCAGCTCACTTCCTGAAACACTTACCCAACTAGTTGCATCTGATACTGCCAGTTGAACAGTAGCGGTTTCCTTACTCGTTTTATACCGAGCTTCAATGCGGTTTCCTTCACCTGACACTGTAATAGTTGATTCCGCAGTAGAAGATGAGCTTGATGTCTGACTACTAGAAGATGAACTAGTTGAGGTTGTTGAACTAGTTGAGTTCACAACGCTATAATTGGCTGACGAAGGACTTGGCTGAGTTTGGATGTAGTTCCAAACATAGTAAGTAACAAAAATTAAAATTGATAAAGCAAATAGAACAAAATAAAATAAAGGGAGATAAGATGTTTTTTTCTTATTTGACCGTCTACGACCAGACAAGTCTTCTTCATCAACATCGACCTCTTCATAGGTGATCATACTACCTGAATCATAGGCATCCAATACAATTCTTTCATCTAACTCTACTGCCCAAGCATATTTTCTTAAAAAAGAACGAGCATAAAAGGTGCTAGGAAGTTGATCGAAGTCATCCGCCTCCATAGCTTCTAGAAAATTCAACTGAATTTCCGTTTTTTCCTGCAATTCTTCTAAACTCAATCCTTGGTTAATTCTAGCTAAACGCAGAACCTCACCAATTGTTTTTTTTCTCATACTTACCATTCCTTCTTTCTAGTATTCTTGCCTTATTTAGGCAGGAAAGATTGTAAAATCAACTAGATCACCATCATCTATCAAACGATGACCAGCTTCTAAAACATCCTCCAAAGTAATTTCTTGTAAAATTTTTGGCAAATCAAAAATGGTTTCTCCACCATATATAGGATCGTATTGTGTCGCAATAAACTCCAGGGAGTTCATGCTAGTAAAAAATTCCCCAAACATCTCACTCTTAACAAGATCAAGATGTTCCTCTGTAAGATCTGAATCTTTCGTGAAGTTGAGAATAGCCTTTCGAAATTGATGCGACAACGAAACAGGTTCTTTCGTTTCCATCGTCAACATCACAAAATGAAAGCGACTATTTACCTCAACCTCTAGTGACAGTGACGCATCTAACTTCCCTGTCTCGTATAATCTTTGAAAACGATCTGAAGTCCAGCCAAACATCATCGTAAATAGCAATTTCAATAAAATGTTGTAACGATAAGATTCCTCTTCCGTTATTTGACCAGATCCTCTAATAGCAACAGCAAGTTTTGGTGAAGAAACTTCCATCCGAAGGCTATCTGTTTCTTTGACAGGCTGTAAAGCAAGCTTCTCCTTCCGTACTACCATGTCTTCCAAATTTCTAAGTTTTTTTTGCGAAAAATACTTCTCAACCGTATCTACATCAAAATTCCCAACTAAAAACAAAGACATATTGACAGGTTTGTAAAAGGCTGTAAAGTTATTTTTTAAGTCATTTAGCTGAATATTGTTAATTGATTTTTCACTTCCAACAATATCTGCTGCCAGAGGAGTATTGGGATAAAGATTTGCTAAAGTTGCAAAAAACAGACGCGAATCTGGATCGTCTTGGTACATCTCACGTTCCTGTTGGATAATTTCCCTCTCTCTCTCAACTGACTCTTCTGTAAAATGAGCAACTGTTACCAATTCTTCAAGCAAATCCAAATTTTCTGATAAATGATCTATTGTTGAAAACAAATAACTCGTCTTTGTAAAACTTGTAAAAGCATTGCTATCAGCTCCCAAGCGTGTAAAAGACTCCATAATATCTTCAGCATTTTCTCTCTCAAACAGTTTGTGTTCAAGAAAATGTGCAATTCCAGCTGGATAACACTGTAAACCTTTTTTAGATAGTGTAAAATTTGTGTCTACTGATCCAAATCGAACTGTTACAACTCCGTAAACTTCATTAAATTGTTTCTTAGGAAGGAGAGAAACTGTCAATCCATTTGATAGACGAGTCTGATAAACTGTCTCCTTTACAGCAGGATAGTATTTTTCTTCAAAGGTAACTAATGTCATTCTATTCCTTCCATAAAGTATATCGCTTGTAACCGAACACTATTTGCTGCTTTGCAGATAGCTTCTTTGTCAACTTGGTTTAATTTTTCAACCCAACTGTCAAAATCTGATGTAGATTTCTCTAACAGACTATTCAAATAAACTCGCTCGATTAGTGAGGTCTGACTATCTTGCGCAAGCAACAAGGTTCTACGAATCATCTCCTTGGTCTGTTCAATCTCCAAATCTGTAAAATTACCTTTTTTTAGTTCAAGTAATTGATGATTCATCAATTTTCTGGCTTGATTGCGATTTCCCCGATCAATGCCAGCATACATCCTCAATTGGCCACTAGACAAATCCAATTGACTGGAGATAGTGTAGGCTAGACCAGCATTTTCACGAACATTTGTAAAAAGCTTAGAATGAGCAAAACCACCTAATAGACCATTCATTACTACCATGGCCAAATGATGCTTGTCTCCATAGCTCGTAGAACAATGGTAAGCCAATTCTAAAACGGATTGGCTCACATTCTTACGAACCATTCCTTCCCGAAGGACATTTGAATATGGTTGTTGGTACTGAGGCTTGACATCAATTTGACGCCCAGTAAAGGAGAATGACCTCAACCACTCCTTCACTTCTACTTCATTAAAATCACCCAAGAAAAAGAAATCAATTCGATCATTTTTCAGAGCATCTTGAAAACAAGTGTAGCTATTTTCTGGGGACTCATTTGAAATACGATTTCGTAAATCACTGTATCTCAATTTAAGACGTTCATCATGGAAGAACAAGCTATCCAACTCCTTATGAGCAAAATAAAATGAATCATCCATATCAGTAGCTAAGCTAGCCAATAATTGTTTTTTTTCAATTTCAAACAAGGTTGGCTCAAAAGCACCATCTTGAACTAAGGGAGCAAATAAAGTCTGTTTCACCAATTCCAAAATTTGAGAAGTCAAGAAATTTTTTTTACTCAAAAACTCATCCCGCACATAGGTAAATGTTAAGTCAAGAATATGTGCCTGTCCTCTACGATAAGCACTCGTAGAAATATCTGCTCCGTACAAACTTGCTAAATATCTACGAAAAGCTTGAGAAGTTGGGTAAGCTTTATTGGCAGTCTCCAACATACTCGCACTTAACATGCGTCCTGCTACTGTCTCAAGAGATAAGGAAGCAGTAAAACGAACAATGATTTTATTTGTTTTAAACTTTTTGGATTGAACAAAATGTGCTGAAATTCCAGGCACTAATTCCATACCTTACCTCCTTACATATAGAGTTCTATTATATCACGAAAAGGAAAATATTTCTTATTCTCTTTACCGCTTTTAAAATAAAAATCGTTTTCATTTCCAGTGATTTCGCTCACTTAATTCTAAGAAATATGGTATAATACCTTAGATTGAGGTGAATTATGGAATACAAATTATTTGAAGAATTTATTACGCTCCAAGCCCTCCTAAAAGAGCTTGGAATTATACAAAGCGGTGGTGCTATTAAATCCTTTTTGATGGAACATCAAGTTTACTTTAATGGTGAATTAGAAACTAGACGTGGAAAAAAGATCCGTATAGGAGATATAATTGACATCCCTGATTTAAAGATTGACATCACCTTGACACAACCAAGTTTAAAAGAGCAAGAAGAATACCAAGCAGATAAGATTGAAAAAGAGCGGATTGCTAAACTTGTCAAAGAGATGAATAAGGGTGTAAAGAAAGAAAAACAAAAAACTACTTTATCACCTAAAACCAAACAAGCTCCACGTTTTCCAGGAAGATAATCATGTGGCTCCAACATTTAACAATAAAAACCTTTCGCAACTACAAAGAGACGAAAATTGATTTTAATCCAAAATTAAACGTCTTTTTAGGTCAAAATGCACAAGGAAAGACCAATATTCTAGAAGCAATCTATTTCTTGGCCTTGACTCGTAGTCATCGTACTCGGACAGATAAAAATCTCATTCATTTTGATGAAGAACAACTCCATCTTTCTGGCTTGCTACAGAAAAAAACAGGCTCTATCCCTCTAGAAATTGATCTAACACCGAAAGGGCGTGTGACTAAAGTCAATCACTTAAAACAAGCTCGCCTCTCAGACTATATCGGACATATGAATGTGGTCCTCTTCGCACCTGAAGATCTCCAGCTAATAAAAGGAGCGCCCTCCGTTCGTCGAAAGTTTATAGATATAGAACTGGGACAAATTAAACCAATCTACTTGTCAGACTTGTCAAACTACAACCATATACTCAAACAAAGAAATACCTACCTAAAATCCAGCCAAAAGATTGACGAAACTTTTCTATCAGTCTTAGATGATCAGTTAGTAGAGTATGGTTGTCGCGTCATAAAACATCGGATAAAATTCATTAAAGACTTAGAAAAATTTGGTCAAAAAAAACACTTAGAAATTTCAAACCAATCAGAAGAGTTGTCAATATCTTATCAATCAACTGTCAACTTCACTAATGAAGAAGTCTTAAAGGATTCTTTTAAAATGGCTATAGAGAAAAGTAGATCAAGAGATTTATTTAAAAAGAATACTGGTGTTGGCCCTCATCGAGATGACATTGCTTTCTATATCAATGGTATGGATGCTAGTTTTGGAAGTCAAGGGCAACATCGTAGTCTTGTACTTTCTATCAAACTAGCAGAAATTGAACTAATGGAAAGCATTACTAACGAGTCTCCAATACTCTTGCTTGACGATGTTATGAGTGAACTTGACAACACACGACAACTAAAATTACTAGAAACTATTTCACAATCTATCCAAACCTTCATCACAACAACAAGTTTAGACCACTTGCAAAATTTGCCAGAAAATCTTAGTATCTTCAATATCCAAAGCGGTAAAATTTCTGTAAATCAAAATTGACAACTTTGTAAACAAAAAGAACTCCTGAAATTCAGGAGTTCTTTTTACTACTTACATGGAGTAGTTTGGCGCCTCATTAGTGATTTGTACATCATGAGGATGGCTTTCTTTTAGACCAGCCCCAGACATTTCAATAAATTGGGCATTATCGTGTAGTTCTTTAAGGTTAGCTGCACCACAGTAACCCATACCAGAGCGAATACCACCAATCATTTGGAAGACGATATCGGCTGCAGCACCTTTATAGGCAACACGGCCTTCAATTCCTTCTGGAACAAGTTTGTTTGCTTCATTGACAGAACCTTGGAAGTAACGGTCACTTGAACCTTTCTTCATTGCAGCGATTGATCCCATACCACGGTAAGTCTTGAACTTACGCCCCTGGAAAATTTCAGTTTCGCCTGGTGCTTCGTCTGTTCCAGCAAACATTGAACCAAGCATAACTGCATTTCCACCTGCAGCAAGGGCTTTTACAATATCTCCAGAATACTTGATTCCACCATCGGCAATAATCGTTTTTCCATATTCGCGCGCAATTGCTGCAGCATCATAAATTGCTGTCACTTGTGGGACACCCACACCTGCAATCACACGAGTAGTGCAGATAGAACCTGGTCCAATTCCAACTTTGACAACATCTACACCTGCTTCATAAAGAGCACGCGCACCTTCTGCTGTTGCAATATTACCAGCAATCAAAGTACGGTCTGGGAAGTGAGCACGAATTTCAGCAATTTTACGTAGAACCCCAGCAGAGTGACCATGTGCAGTATCAATAACAATTGCGTCGGCTCCTGCTTCAAAGAGAGCCTCTGCACGTTCAAATGTATCTGAAGTGACACCCACCGCACCAGCAACTAGAAGACGGCCAAATTCATCTTTGGCAGCATTTGGAAACTCAATAACTTTTTCAATATCCTTAATAGTAATCAATCCAGAAAGACGGCCAAATTCATCTACCAAGGGAAGTTTTTCAATACGGTGTTCTTGAAGAATATGTTCAGCTGTTGCAAGATCTGTACCAACAGGGGCAGTGACAAGATTTTCACTGGTCATATGGTTTGAGATTGGTTGATTGTAATCTGAAATAAAGCGAAGATCTCGATTTGTTAAAATACCAACCAATTTACGATTTTCAAGTGTTTCTACAACTGGAACACCACTGATACGGTAACGTCCCATCAGTTCGTCTGCCTCAGCAATGGTATGTTCTGGAGTCAAGAAGAATGGATCAATAATAACACCATTTTCAGAACGTTTTACCTTGCGAACTTCATCCGCCTGTTGCGCAATAGACATATTTTTATGGATTACTCCAAGACCACCCGCACGAGCAATAGCAATAGCCATTTGACTTTCTGTTACTGTATCCATGGCGGCTGTTATAATTGGGATATTTAAAGTCAGATTATCTGCCAATTTTGTTGTTAAATCTGCATCATTAGGCAACACATGACTTTCTGCTGGAATGAGCAATACATCATCAAAGGTAAAACCTTTTTTTAAAAATTTAGTATCCCAATTAGACATTGAAGTTTCCTCTTTTCTTTCTTTTTGAGCTTGACTCTTTTTGTATTGTATCTATCATACCATTCTATGAAAATTTGTCAATTATATTTATAACAGAAAACATAAAAAAACTATCCCTGTGATTCTATGGAAGAGATAGTTTTACGATTCATATTTTATCTATTATTTAAAATAATTTAGTCCCATTGCTCCCTTAACTTCAGATAGAGTTTGCCCCGCAACCTCACGAGCTTTTTCACTCCCTTTCTGAAGCATATTGTACACTTCACCCATATCCTTAGCAAATTCGATACGGCGCTCACGAATAGGACCAAGTTCGCGTTCGAGTATTTCAAGTAGATAACGTTTCGTCTTTACATCACCAAGACCACCACGTTGATAATGTTCTTTCATATCTGCAATGTCTTGAGCATCTTCTGGACGACCAAAAACATCTAGATAATGAAAAACCATATTTCCTTCAATCTTACCTGGATCCTCCACTCGAATATGGTCCGGATCAGTATACATGCTCATGACTTTTTTACGCAAGGTATCTGCATCATCAGCTAGATAAATACCATTATTAAGGGATTTAGACATTTTAGCATTTCCATCTAGACCAGGCAAACGTCCTGCTCTCTCATTTTCTGGATAAATACCTTCTGGTTCCACCAAAACATCACAGTTATATGCGTTATTAAAGGAACGAACAATTTCACGAGTTTGCTCAATCATTGGTTTTTGGTCTGTTCCTACAGGAACATAATTAGCCTTAAAGGCTGTGATATCAGCTGCTTGCGCAATTGGATAAACCAAAAATCCTGTCGGAATACTTTCTCCAAATCCTTTCTGAGCAATCTCTGTTTTTACTGTCGGATTGCGCTCCAAACGAGCTAGTGAAACCAAATTCATATAGTACATAGACAGCTCAGCCAACTCTGGAATTTGACTTTGAATAAAGATAGTCGATTTACTAGGGTCCAATCCAACTGCTAGGTAATCCAAGGCAACATTCCCAATCGATTCTACAATCGTTTGAGGGTCTTTGGCGTGATCTGTCAAGGCTTGTTGGTCCGCCAAAAAAACAAACATGTCATACTTGTCTTCTTCCTGCAGCAATACTCTATTTTTAAGACTCCCAACATAATGTCCAATATGCAGTTTTCCTGTTGGGCGATCTCCTGTTAAAATAATGGGTTTCGTCATTTTTTTCTCCTTCGAAATGGTCTCTTCAATTATAGCATTTTTTTGTTAAAATAACAGAAAATTATTTAAATCAAACAACTAACTCTTTGTAAATAAACCTGTAAACTTAATTGATACAAAATTGACAAACAAAAATTTGAATATTTCTCTCTTTTCTAGTAGAATAAATGTATTACATATTATAGGAGAAAAACATTGCTTACAGTATCTGATGTTTCACTACGTTTTAGTGATCGCAAACTTTTTGATGATGTCAACATCAAATTTACAGAAGGAAATACATACGGATTAATTGGTGCTAATGGTGCAGGGAAGTCAACATTCTTAAAAATCTTAGCTGGTGATATCGAGCCGACAACTGGTCATATCTCTCTTGGTCCAGATGAACGTCTCTCTGTTCTCCGTCAAAATCATTTTGACTATGAAGATGAGCGAGTTATTGATGTTGTCATTATGGGAAATGAAAAACTTTACAACATCATGAAAGAAAAAGATGCCATTTACATGAAGGAAGATTTTTCCGATGAAGATGGTGTTCGTGCAGCTGAACTCGAAGGTGAATTTGCCGAACTTGGAGGTTGGGAGGCAGAGAGCGAAGCATCTCAACTACTTCAAAACCTAAATATTCCAGAAGAATTGCACTACCAAAACATGAGCGAATTGGCCAATGGTGAAAAAGTGAAGGTTCTCCTTGCCAAAGCACTTTTTGGCAAACCAGATGTTCTTCTCTTGGACGAGCCGACCAACGGTTTGGACATCCAATCAATTACTTGGCTAGAAGACTTCTTGATTGACTTTGATAACACCGTTATCGTTGTTTCCCATGACCGTCACTTCTTAAACAAAGTATGTACTCACATGGCCGACCTTGACTTTGGAAAAATCAAACTCTATGTCGGAAACTACGACTTCTGGAAGGAATCTTCTGAGCTTGCTGCTAAATTGCTAGCAGACCGTAATGCTAAGGCAGAAGAAAAAATTAAGCAATTGCAAGAATTCGTTGCTCGCTTCTCTGCTAATGCTTCTAAATCAAGACAAGCAACGTCTCGTAAAAAAATGCTTGACAAGATTGAATTAGAAGAGATTGTGCCATCCAGTCGTAAATATCCATTTATCAACTTTAAAGCAGAACGTGAGATTGGTAATGATCTCTTGACAGTAGAAAACCTAACTGTAAAGATTGATGGTGAAACTATCTTGGATAATATTAGTTTCATCTTGCGTCCAGGTGATAAGACGGCTCTTATTGGACAAAATGATATCCAAACGACTGCATTAATTCGTGCAATCATGGGTGACATTGACTATGAAGGAACCGTCAAGTGGGGAGTTACTACTAGCCGTTCTTACTTGCCAAAAGACAACTCGGCTGATTTTGCAGGGGGAGAGTCAATCCTTGATTGGTTGCGTCAATTTGCAAGTAAAGAAGAGGATGATAATACCTTCTTACGTGGTTTCCTTGGTCGTATGCTCTTCTCTGGTGATGAGGTTAACAAACCTGTAAACGTCTTGTCAGGTGGAGAAAAAGTACGTGTCATGCTCTCAAAACTCATGCTCTTGAAATCAAATGTCCTTGTACTTGATGATCCAACAAATCACTTGGATTTGGAATCTATTTCAAGCTTGAACGATGGATTGAAAAACTTTAAAGAATCAATCATCTTTGCCAGTCATGACCACGAGTTTATCCAAACTTTGGCAAACCATATCATTGTTTTGTCTAAGAATGGCGTCATCGATCGTATTGATGAAACCTATGATGAATTCCTAGAAAATGCAGAAGTACAAGCAAAAGTCAAAGACCTTTGGAAAGACTAAATAAGACTTCAAAACTCAGTTGGGTTAACCAACTGAGTTTTCTATCATTCTACGAGGTAACATGAAATCATTTTTTAAAACATATTGGACCTATTTTATTTCTTTCATCATTCCTGTAGTGATTATGTCTGGAGTATATCTATCTCAAGGTATCTACTGGAATAGTGATACATCTCCACTATTAGGAGATGGTTTCCATCAATACGTTATTTTTGATGTGGCTTTACGGAATATTCTACATGGAAATGGTAGTTTGTTTTACACCTTTACAAGTGGCCTCGGACTGAATTTCTATGCTCTATCTAGTTATTACTTAGGTAGCTTTCTTTCACCTATAGTTTACTTTTTTAATCTGTCGAATATGCCAGATGCTGTTTATCTGACCACTCTATTAAAATTTGGATTGATTGGTCTGTCAACCTTCTTTAGTTTAAATAAATTATTTCAATCTATCCCTCAACCTTTAAAACTGGCCTTATCCACTTCCTATGCTTTAATGAGCTTCACTGTCAGTCAGTTAGAGATAAAAACCTGGTTAGATGTTTTTATCTTAATTCCTTTAATTATAACTGGCTTACACATACTTATAACACAAAAGAAGCGTCTACTATACTTTACAAGTCTGTCAATTTTGTTTATTCAAAACTATTATTTTGGATATATGACAGCATTGTTCCTTATTTTCTGGTATCTCTGCCAAATTTCTTGGGACTTTAAAAATCGAAAATCATCTTTTCTTGATTTTGTTGTTACTTCCTTTTTAGCAGGAATGGCTAGTTTAATTATGACTCTTCCTACATTGTTTGATTTACAAACTCATGGGGAGAAGTTAACTGCCATCACAAAATTAAAAACAGACAGTAGCTGGTATTTAGATATTTTCGCAAAACAATTCATTGGATCCTTTGATACAACTAAGTATGGATCTATACCAATGATTTTTGTTGGATTGCTTCCTTTTATTTTAACCATTCTATTTTTCACAATAAAATCTATTAAGTTTCACGTGAAACTTACCTATGCAATTTTCTTTATTTTTTTAATAACAAGCTTTTACATAGAGGCACTTGATTTATTTTGGCAGGGGATGCATACCCCTAATATGTTTTTACATCGCTATGCTTGGATTTTTTCTACTCTGTTAATTTATACTGCAGCAGAAGTCTTAAATCGCCTGAAAGAATTGAAGCTATGGAATCTATTTGTCTCACTTTTTCTTGTACTAACAGGATTTCTAGCTACTGTATACTTTAAATCACACTATTCTTTTTTAACAGATTTGAATATCTTACTCACACTTGAATTTCTACTAGTTTATTCTCTTTTATTCCTTGCAGTCATCAGAAAATTTATCTCTGTAAATCTATTTGCAATTCTTTTGTCTTTATTTATAACAGCTGAGATATGCTTAAACGCTTCATCTCAAATGGAAGGAATCGCTAAAGAATGGGCCTTTGCTTCTCGTAGCGCCTATAATAGAGATATCATTGCTATGGAATCCATTATAAACCAAATTGACGATCCATTTACACGTACTGAGAAACTGCAAATTCAAACTGGAAATGACAGTATGAAATTTAACTACAATGGAATCTCTCAATTTTCGTCTGTACGAAATCGTTCAGCTAGCACTAGTTTAGATAAACTTGGATTCAAATCTTCTGGAACCAATCTCAATCTCCGTTATGCAAATAACAGTATTTTGGCGGATAGTTTATTTGGAATCCAGTACAATATTTCAGAAACTCCCCTTTATAAATATGGATTTCAAGAGATTTATCAAAAGGATCATTTAACCTTATATAAAAATCAACTTTCCCTCCCCATTGCTTTTGCTACTCAATCTATTTACACAGATGTAAACTTTAATAATCATACTCTGGATAATCAGGCTTTATTTATAAACCAGCTCGCTAATCTCAACTTAGATTACTTTTCCCAAATAGCATATGATAAAACAGATACTTCAGATGGTTTAACGAGCATCACAGGTTCTGCGAATGAAGATGCAAAGATTGATTATCAAATTGAGGTTCCTCAAAATAGTCAAGTCTATCTCTCTTTTTCAAATCTTCATTTTACAAATGATAAGCAAAAGAAAGTTGACATCCTTGTCAACGGTGAAAAAAAGACTTTTACAACTGACAATACCTTTAATTTCTTTAATTTAGGCTATACAGAAGAACAAAAAACTTTCAATATCAATGTTAGCTTCCCTGGAAATTCTCAAGTGTCATTTGAAACTCCAACCTTCTATCGTTTAGATACCCAAGCTTTGACTGAGGCAATCCAAAAGATTAAAGAACAACCTGTAGAAGTATCTACCTCTAAAAACAAGGTCTTTGCTACATATGAAGTCAAACAGGATGCCTCTATTTTCTTCACCATTCCTTATGACAAAGGTTGGTCTGCTTATCAAGATGGAAAAAAACTTGAAATCAAGCAGGCTCAAACTGGTTTTATGAAGGTTGATGTTCCAAAAGGAAAAGGAACCATTACACTTTCCTTCATTCCCAATGGTTTTGTTATTGGAGCAGTCTGCTCAGTAACTGCCATTCTTCTTTTTGGGATCTATAATTACAAACGAAATTCATCTATGACATAAAAAAATCGACCAATTCCTTGGTCGATTTTTTTAATCTTCTTCTATTTTCTTAGGTTGATAAGCTAGCATACCTAAAGCAGTAAAGAAAGCTAGTGTTATAATAAGGAAAATCACTTGGTGATGAATATTTCCTGTCATAGAGATTGTTTGTCGTAAGCCTGATACCGAGTAACTCATTGGTAACCATGGGTTGATAGTTTTAAAGAAATCATTTGTCAAAGCAAGTGGATAAGTTCCTGCACTTGATGCTAACTGTAGTAATAGTAGAATAAGAGAGAAGAAGGCTCCTAAACGGCTATTCCAAGTTGTTAAAGCTGTCACCATAGACATGAAGGCTAAACTTGTGATTATAATTAGAATTAAGGTTCTTATCTCATGGTTAGCAGTCAATCCAATAAGATGGACACCTCCATAAACTAAAACACCTGCTAAGACAGCTATAATCCCATTTATTTCAGATCGAGACTTCAACCAAGCCCAACGGCTCTCTGGATGACGTCCAGAAGGCAACTTCGCAAAAATCATATTAGTAGATATAGCAGCAACAAAAAGAGCAACTGATATCATATAAGGAGCCATGGCAATCCCATTTACAGGAACTTGGTCATTATCTATTTTTGAGAGAACTAGAGGCTCAGATAATGTTTCTGCATTCTCAGATTCTGTTGATGCTGATTTGAGCTGATTATTAGCATTTCCTAATCCTTGTCCTAATGAATCAACTCCTGTCTGTAAATCTTCAAGTCCAGAAGTTAAGTTTGTTCCACCTTCTGCTAGTTTTCCAGCACCATCTGCAATCTTCATAGCACCACTTCCTAGTTGAGATGCTGCAGAAAGTAACTGTGTTGATTTATCTGTTAATTGACCAGAGCCAAATTGTAATTTAGTAAGACCTGCTATTAACTCTGGACTCTTATTATTCAATTGAGCAGAACCAGATGACAAACTTTCTATACCTGATACTAATTCTGGAGCTTTTCCAGCTAACGCATCTACTCCAGCTGTCAAGGTTGATGTATTTTCTGTCAACTTACTTGATCCAGAAACTAATTGATTTAGACTAGTTGTTAAATTTGCATTTTTTTCACTTAGTTTATTGGCACCTATAGAAATTGTGTCCAGTCCCTTAGTGTAGTTTACAACTCCTTTTTCAATTGACTGACTTCCAGGAACTAAATGATTGTCTACAGTAGTTTGCAACTTTGTAAAACCACTTGACAAAGTTGTCAAGGAGCTAGATGCTAAGGGTAAAAGTTGATTTGCCTTCGTCTGCACATCAGATAGATTAGAGACTTGTTGTTCTGAATTCTCTATACCTTCTTTCAATCCTCCTACTGTCGTTAAAATTGTTTTTGCTGACTCAATAGTAGAATTAGAATTTTTAGAAATAGCTTCTGTCAGTTCTTTCTTCTGTTCATCTGTGAGAGATTGATAAGTAGCTGTTGATTGAAGGTTAGCAATAGTTTTCTCTTGTTCTGTCTGACTTTTGGTCACAATGTCCTGTGCAAGAGTTGTTAGATTTGGCAAAACTTCTGACAATATACTTTTCAGTTGAGTATTATCTGATATTGTAAGAGCTTGTAGTGTTTTATTCAGTTCTCCTAGACTAGTTGCCAATTGAGTAATTTGTTTATTTTGTTGAGATGAGGACTTTAATTGACTTGAAATTTCTTTAATACCAGTATTTAATTGCTCTATTCCATCTCTTAGTGTATCTGATTGATTGGATAATTGACTTGTTCCATTAGAAAGTTTTTCTACACTACTTGTATAAGCATTTACACCAACTGAAAATTGACTGAGACCTGTATCCAATTGTGAAACCCCACCTGTATAGGACTTTATACCTGTATTCAGCTGATTTACACCTGCCACCAATTCAGGAGTTCTTGAGGCCAATTGACCAAGTCCAGTGTCAACCTGTGAAACTGCATTTGTATAACTTTGTAAACCACTATTAAAAGTTCCTAAACCAAGATGTAATTGCTCTATGGCAGACACATAGGCAGACAATCCTTTTGTAAATTGATTAGCTCCATTTGAAAAAGTTACACTTGAGTTAGCTAGAGTATTGAGATTTGTCGTCAATGTTTGACTTCCTTTTGCTAACTGATTAGTCCCATCAGCCAGTTGTTCACTTCCATCAGCTGCTTTATTTATCCCAGACTTCAAGTCACTCATTTTTTGAAATAGTGCCTTGGTATATGTTTCAGTTACATTCGTAGAGACGGTTTGTTTTAATTGTGTCATTGCAGAATCACTCATCTTGCTTGCAATAAAGCTATGTCCACTTGAAGTTTGATAATCAATTTGCATCTGTTCAGGGTGATTTGTTAGGATTGAAGTAGCTTTTTCAGATAGATCACTTGGTAAAGTCACTAACATATAGTATTCGCCATCATCTAGCCCCTTTTCCCCCTCTTCTTCATTGACAAAATGAAAATCTAAAGTCTTATTTTCTTTTAAATTAGACACCATGTCTTCACCTATTGTCATTGTCTGTCCATTATAAGAAGCTTCCTTATCTTTATTGACAACTGCTACAGGTAACTCTGACAATTGACCATATGGGTCCCACATGGATGATAAAAATATGATGTTGTATAATGCTGGAATGAGAGAAATCCCTATCATTACAATGATAAAGGTCGGTTTTTTAAATATTGCTTTCCATTCTTTAAACATGTCTCCTCCTTTTTTAAACATATTGTCTAAAATTTTGATATAATAGATTATACATCAAAAAATCCAAATTTCAAGGTAAAAAAATTATTTTTTAGACATATTGTCTAATTTGTCTACAAGGAGGAATTATGAAAGAAAGTAACAAACGTTTAAAAACAAAACGAATCATTGAAAATGCCATGGTTCAATTATTGATGGACCAACCCTTTGATCAAATTTCTACGGTCAAGTTAGCAGAAAAAGCCGGAATTAGTCGTTCCAGCTTTTACACTCACTACAAGGATAAGTATGATATGATTGAGCACTACCAAAGTAAACTCTTTCATACCTTTGAGTATATTTTCCAAAAACATGCTCATCATAAAAGAGATGCTATTCTAGAAGTATTTGAATATTTAGAGTCTGAGCCACTCCTGGCTGCACTCTTATCTGAAAATGGTACAAAAGAAATCCAAAATTTTTTGAGAAATAAGCTTCACATTATGCTTAGCACAGACCTTCAGAAGCGCTTTATGAAACTACAACTCAATCCAATTGAACTCGAGTATAGTAGCATTTATCTAACAAATGCCCTATTTGGTGTTTGCCAGACGTGGATTGCTCACGGAAAAAAAGAAAGCCCGCAAGAAATGACAGACTTCCTTATGAAAATGCTAGGTGATACCAACTAAAAGAAAAAAGAACACCAATGGTGTTCTTTTTCTAACTCCGCCAGTAGGACTCGAACCTACGACATCATGATTAACAGTCATGCGCTACTACCAACTGAGCTATGGCGGATAAAATAGTCCGTACGGGATTCGAACCCGTGTTACCGCCGTGAAAAGGCGGTGTCTTAACCCCTTGACCAACGGACCATCTATCTGTAGCAGATATAACCATTATATCAATTTCTTACTAATTGTCAATTACTTTTTAGATTTTTTCTCCAGAATATCTCTCAGTTTGCGAACTTTCAAACGGGTAATGGGACAACGATGATCTTCATAAAAGACAACTTCTAGATTCTTTCGATCAATTTCTCTAACATTTCCAATATTGATTAGGAAAGATTTATGAGGAGAATAGAATCGCTGGGTATGTTTGTCCTTTTCCTGAATATCTGTCATGGTTCCATAGAACTCTTTGGCAAAATTCTTACCGATAATTCGCAGTTTATGAGAAACACCTGTTGTTTCGATATACAAAATATCATGGTAAGGGATTTTCAAATCATTTCCCTTATAGTTGTAATCAAAATAGTCTACAACATCTTCGTTTTCAAGTAGCATGCTTTTGGTATAGAAAATATTCTGCTCAATACGTTTTTTAAACAATTCATCATTGATATCTTTATCAACAAAATCTAGAGCTGATACCTGGTATTTGTACGTTAAGGTAGCAAATTCAGATCGGCTGGTAATAAAGACAATAATAGCATAGGGATTGTGATGACGGATAAACTGTGCCACTTCAAATCCCTTTTTCTCAATCCCGTGAATATCGATATCTAGGAAATAAAGCTGGTTTACTTCATCGTTTTCGATATATTCCTTAAACTCACGAACTTTTCCTGTTGTCTTGTAAGAAATAGGAATATTTGATTCCCCAGAAATTTCATTCAATATTCTCTCAAGTCTCACTTGATGCTCAATAACATCTTCTAAAATTAATACTTTCATTCGAATTCCCTCTTAAATCTAATAATTTGTCTAAATGTGTTGTCTTCCATCTCTGTTTCTAAAATAATGTTGTCATACTTATCTAGAATCTCTTTGACATTATTAAGTCCTAGACCTCTATTTCTTCCCTTGGTAGAGAAACCCAAAGCAAATAGGTCTTCTGAAGGCGTCATAGTAATTTTACATGAATTCTGGATAACTATAACTGTTTCAAAATCCATTTTAATGACTGCAACTTCCATTTGTTTCAAGTAACTATCCGCGGCCCCTTCAACAGCATTGTTTAAGAGAATACTCATGATACGAACAAGATCAAGTAAGTCCATTGACAATCTAGTAATAATATCCTTTACTTCCAATGTAAACTCTACATCATTATTTCGTGCATAGACAATGGATTGAGCAATCAAACTACGTAAAGCTGAATCTTCTATATTATTCAAATCAAAGTAAGTATATTTCTCTGAACGAAGTTTTTGATTCGCTTTTACTAATACTTCATTGTAAACTCTGTCAATTTCTTGTAAATCTTCACTGTCAATTGCCATTTGCATGCTGACAAGCATACCTGCATAGTCATGACGAAAACCTCGAATTTCATTATACAAACCTACAATTTCATCTGTATAAGTCTGTAAATACTTTTGTTCAAATTTTTTCTGCTTCAAAGCAATCTCTTTTTCAACTTGAACCTTGTAAGAGTTCATTGCAAAGAAGGTTAAGAGGAGCCCAACAAAAACTACGGATGATAAAATACTTCCAAAACTATTTAAATGAGAAATAGTACTCACGATATCTGAAATAAAAGAGACGATATGTAGGAAGATAAATGCATATAGCACTTTTTTCAAAAAAGGATAGAGATAATCTTTGTCAAAATAGGTAAGTTCTAAATGGAAATAGGTAATAATTTTTTTAATAACAAAATATGTTAGTAATAATACTCCTAAATAAAACATCCCTTCATGTTCTATGACAAAACCATCACCTGTTATAGAGGATAGGGTTACGGATATAAAAGTATGGGTACTGTGATATAAGAGAGAAAATAGGAAACTCAGGAATATTCCCCTATACTTATCGAACTTTTTAAACCATATAAAATAAGCGTATAAAATAAATGGATATAAAAGTTTTTCAATCCCAAATCCACTTAAATATATAGAATAAAAGAAAAATTCAACTACCAATTCTACTACTACTGTATAAAGAATAAAGAAGTATTGTTCTTTTCTAGTTGTGTTACAAATCAAATTATAACTTTTACTAGTAATAAAAATATGTAATACAACGCTTATTATTGCGAAAAAATCCATTCTTTTCTCCCTTTACTTTCTTTTAAAAAAATAAAATAAAAAATTATTTTCCTTTCTAACTTCCCCACCTTGAATCTCCTGCAATTCTTTCTCTGTAAGCTTTGTGAACTGTTCCAATTTAACTGTGTTTTTCATAATAAAATCTCCTGTATTGTTTTTCTTGTAAATTAACTTACAAGTTTATTATACAAAATGAAGATTATTTAAGAAAAATTTCTTCTCAACTGTACTTTTTTGCACCTGAAATGCACTTTTTTAAGAAAAAAGCTGGGAGTAATCCCAGCTTCTTCTCTAATGTACTGATCCCAGCAGGATTCGAACCTGCGACCGTTCGCTTAGAAGGCGAATGCTCTATCCAGCTGAGCTATGAGACCTAACATGACCATTCTATCAAAAAATAAGAGCTAAGTCAATCTTCTATTTATGATAAGGGAATCCCTGCTGAATGGTAAAAGAACGATAAATTTGTTCAACAAGGACTAATCTCATTAACTGATGTGGCAAGGTCAAACGCCCAAAACTAACAGAAAGATTCGCTCGATGCTTCACAGCAGGGGATAGTCCCAGACTTCCACCAATAATAAATGTAAGAGTAGAAAATCCCTTTATGGAAGCTTGTTCTAACTGTTTACTGAATTCTTCTGAAGAGAGAGTTTTTCCTTCAATTGCCAACACAACGACAAAATCTCTTTCTCCAACTTTAGAAAGAATTCGATTTCCCTCTACTTCTAATATTTTGTGATTTTCTGACTCACTTGCCTTATCTGGAGTTTTTTCATCAGCTAACTCAATGATTTCTACAGTGGCAAAACGAGATATACGTTTCGTATATTCAGCAATACCATCTTTAAGATATTTTTCTTTCAGTTTTCCAACTGTTACAATTTTTATTTTCATGCTTCCATTCTATCATATCCACACTTTATTTCACATTTTATACACATCAAAATCATCTAAAATAACAAGCAAATTCACAGAATAACGTAAGTTATCCACAGCTTGTGCAAAACTTTCAAACTTTTAAGTTTGAATTAAGTTAATAGGTTTATAATCTGAGTAAATAAATAACAAACGGAGGCGTTTATGAAACACTTACAAAAATTTTACAAAAAAGGAGTTACCTTTCTTATCATCATTCTGATAGGATTTTTGAGTGGTGCTCTGGGAAGTTTTGCAACACTGCAACTTTATCAAAAACAAGGAAGTCAAGCCGCAAATAACACTACAAACACTGT
Organism: Streptococcus sp. oral taxon 058 str. F0407; assembly: GCF_000235485.1. Lineage (GTDB taxonomy): Bacteria > Bacillota > Bacilli > Lactobacillales > Streptococcaceae > Streptococcus. The sequence goes on along the minus strand of NZ_JH378889.1, from coordinate 16,243 downwards.
TACTCAGACTTCCTACAAAAATGAAAATGCAACAACTCAGGCCGTTAATAAGGTCAAAGATGCCGTTGTGTCGGTCATCACTTATTCAGCAAATCGGCAAAATAGTGTTTTTGGAAATGACGAGACAGATACGGATACCGACTCTCAACAGGTAGCAAGTGAAGGTTCTGGTGTTATTTACAAAAAGAATGGGAAAGATGCCTATCTTGTGACAAATACCCACGTTATCAATGGAGCTTCAAAAGTCGACATCCGTTTAGCAGACGGTACAAAAGTTCCTGGTGAAATTGTCGGTTCTGATACGTTCTCTGATATTGCTGTCGTAAAAATTTCTTCAGAAAAAGTCACAACCGTAGCAGAATTTGGAGATTCTAGCAAACTAAATGTTGGTGAGACTGCAATCGCAATTGGTAGTCCTCTAGGATCCGAATATGCCAATACAGTTACCCAGGGAATCATTTCAAGCCTCAATCGAAATGTCTCTCTAAAATCTCAAGATGGTCAAGCTATTTCTACCAAAGCCATTCAAACAGATACTGCCATTAATCCTGGTAACTCTGGTGGTCCACTTGTAAACATTCAAGGACAAGTTATCGGTATTACATCAAGTAAAATTGCAAGTAATGGTGGGACCTCTGTCGAAGGTCTTGGTTTTGCAATCCCATCAAATGATGTTCAAAATATTATTAAACAGCTTGAAAGTGACGGTAAAGTGACTCGCCCTGCTCTTGGAATTCAAATGGTTAATTTGGCTAATATCGGAGCTAATGATCTTAGAAAACTCAATATTCCAAGTAGCGTAACTTCTGGTGTAGTGGTGAAATCTGTTCAAAGTAATATGCCTGCATCTGGTCACCTTGAAAAATACGACGTTATTACCAAAGTTGACGACAAGGAGATTTCTTCGTCAACAGATTTACAGAGTGCTCTTTACAACCATTCTATTGGAGACACCATTAAAATCACCTACTATCGAAATGGGAAAGAGGAGACTACAACTGTTAAGCTAGATAAAAGTACAAGTGATTTAGAATCTTAATTGACATCAGTGTAAAGAAAACTTTACATATAATAAAAGATATGTTAGTGTAGAATCATGGAAAAATTTGAAATGATTTCTATCTCAGAAATACAAAAAAATCCCTATCAACCTCGAAAAGAATTTGATGCAGATAAACTAAGGGAATTGGCCCAATCAATCAAAGAAAATGGGGTCATCCAACCCATCATCGTTCGCCAATCTCCTGTAATTGGTTACGAAATCCTTGCAGGAGAGAGACGATATCGGGCTTCTCTCTTAGCTGGTCTCACTTCTATTCCAGCTGTTGTAAAGCAACTCTCAGATCAAGAAATGATGATTCAGTCTATCATTGAGAATTTACAGAGAGAAAACTTGAATCCAGTTGAAGAGGCACGCGCCTACGAATCTTTGGTAGAAAAAGGATTTACTCACACTGAGATAGCGGATAAAATGGGGAAGTCTCGTCCTTATATCACTAATTTTATTCGTTTACTTTCCCTACCAGAGCATATCTTAGCTGAAGTAGAAAATGGAAAAATTTCTCAAGCTCATGCACGTTCACTAGTTGGTTTGGATAAAGAGCAGCAAGACTATTTTTTTCAACTAATTAAAAATGAAGACATCTCTGTGAGAAAGTTAGAAACACTGCTGACAGAGAAAAAACAAAAGAAGCAGAAAAAAAGTGACTCTTTCATTAAAGATGAGGAAGATAAATTAAAAAAACTACTTGGATTAAATGTAGAAATTAAACTTTCTAAAAAAGATACTGGAAAGGTTATTATTTCTTTTTCAAGCCAAGAAGAATATGACAGAATTATCAACAGCCTGAAATAAGGCTGTTCTTTTATTTTTTCAACCCACAAATTTATCCACGATTTTTTATAGCAAAAAACCAAAGAATTCAAGGGAATCCCTCACTTATCCCCAACCTGTGGATAAAAAGTGTAAACATTGTGGATTCTTTTCCACAGATTGTGGAAAAATGCCAGCATCTATGGTAAAATAAGTCTAACAGTAAACCTTTTTATATCAAATATAGCAAAGGAGGGGATAATTGGTGAAAGAAAAACAATTTTGGAATCAAATCTTGGAATTGGCTCAAGAAAGATTGACACGTTCTATGTACGATTTCTATGCCACACCTGCTGAACTCATAAAAGTGGAGGGAAATGTAGCTACTATCTTTTTACCTAGACCTGAAATGGAAATGGTTTGGAAAAAACAGCTCAAGGATATTATTGTGGCTGCTGGTTTTGAAGTTTATGATACTGAGATAAAAACTCAATTTGTCCTAACAAAACCTGAGGAAGAATCTTCAACCTATGTCATGGATTCTGAAAATAGCAATCATTATGTTGCTTCACAGGCCAATCTTGCTATTCCATATTCTGAAACAGGATTGAAGGAAAAATATACCTTTGATAACTTTATTCAAGGAGATGGGAATATCTGGGCCAAGTCTGCTGCTCTGGCTGTTTCCGAAGACCTCGCCTTGACTTATAATCCCCTTTTCATTTATGGTGGTCCTGGACTAGGGAAAACCCATTTACTGAATGCTATCGGAAATGAAATTCTAAAAAATATCCCTGAAGCTCGGGTTAAGTACATTCCTGCTGAAAGTTTTATCAACGACTTTCTTGAGCATCTGAGGCTCGGGGAAATGGAAAAATTTAAAAAAACTTACCGAAGCCTTGATCTCTTACTGATTGATGATATCCAATCTCTCAGTGGCAAAAAGGTTGCAACTCAAGAAGAGTTTTTCAATACTTTCAACGCTCTTCATAGCAATCAAAAACAAATCGTTCTGACTAGTGACCGAAGTCCCAAACACCTAGAAGGCCTTGAAGAAAGACTTGTCACACGCTTTAGCTGGGGATTGACTCAAAATATCACCCCTCCTGACTTTGAGACACGTATCGCCATTCTTCAAAGTAAAACGGAACATTTAAACTACCATTTCCAGAGTGATACCCTAGAATATCTGGCTGGCCAATTTGATTCAAATGTTCGAGAATTGGAAGGAGCAATTAACGATATCACTTTAATTGCCAGAGTAAAGAAGATTAAAGACATCACTATTGATATTGCTGCAGAGGCTATTAGAGCTCGCAAACAAGATGTTAGCCAACTGCTAGTCATTCCAATTGACAAAATTCAAACTGAAGTTGGTAATTTTTATGGAGTGAGTGTCAAAGAAATGAAGGGGACGAGACGAGTTCAAAACATCGTTTTGGCGCGTCAAGTAGCCATGTATCTAGCTAGAGAACTGACAGATAATAGTCTTCCAAAAATCGGAAAAGAATTCGGAGGAAAGGATCACACCACCGTTATTCATGCCCATGCTAAAATTAAATCATTGATTGATGAAGACGATAATTTACGCTTAGAAATCGAAGCAATCAAAAAGAAAATTAAATAGTTTGTGGATAACTTTTCCTTTTCTATCTTTTTTATCCACATTTTTTAAACAAGCTAAAAAGCTTGAAGTCACTAAATAGAAATCAGTTTTCCACAGAATTCACACACTCTATTATTTCTATTATCCTTCTAATACTAAAAAATAAACAAAGGAGAATCCATGATTCATTTTTCAATCAATAAAAATTTATTTCTACAAGCCTTAAATACCACAAAAAGAGCAATTAGCTCAAAAAATGCTATTCCTATTTTATCAACTATCAAAATTGATGTTACCAATGAAGGCATTACTTTGATTGGTTCCAATGGTCAAATCTCCATTGAAAATTTCATTTCTCAAAAGAATGAAGATGCTGGTCTTTTGATTACTTCCTTAGGTTCGATTCTTCTTGAAGCCTCTTTCTTTATTAATGTTGTATCTAGTCTTCCAGATGTAACGCTTGATTTCAAAGAGATTGAACAAAAACAAATTGTCTTAACAAGTGGCAAATCAGAAATTACCCTAAAAGGGAAAGATAGCGAACAATATCCACGTATTCAAGAAATTTCAGCAAGCACTCCTTTGGTCCTTGAAACCAAACTACTCAAGAAAATTATCAATGAAACAGCTTTTGCTGCAAGTACGCAAGAAAGTCGTCCAATCTTAACAGGTGTCCACTTCGTATTGAGCCAACACAAAGAACTAAAAACGGTTGCGACAGACTCTCATCGCCTTAGCCAGAAAAAATTGACTCTTGAAAAAAATGGTGATGATTTTGATGTGGTGATTCCTAGCCGCTCTCTACGCGAATTTTCAGCTGTTTTTACAGATGATATCGAAACAGTGGAGATTTTCTTTGCCAATAATCAAATCCTCTTTAGAAGTGAAAATATTAGCTTCTATACTCGTCTCCTAGAAGGAAACTATCCTGATACAGATCGTTTGATTCCAACTGACTTTAACACGACAATTACTTTTGATGTTGTCAACTTGCGTCAATCAATGGAACGCGCACGTCTCTTATCAAGTGCGACTCAAAATGGTACTGTGAAGCTTGAAATTAAAGGTGGTGTTGTTAGCGCCCATGTTCATTCTCCTGAAGTTGGTAAAGTAAACGAAGAAATCGATACGGAGCAGGTGACTGGGGATGATTTGACCATAAGTTTCAACCCAACTTACTTGATTGATTCTCTTAAAGCTTTAAATAGCGAAAAGGTGACCATTAGCTTTATCTCAGCTGTTCGTCCATTCACTCTTGTCCCAGCAGATACTGATGAAGACTTCATGCAGCTCATCACACCAGTTCGTACAAATTAAGTGAAAGAGGTTGAGCCTGGCTCGCCTCTTTTATGATATAATCAAAAAAGAAAAGGAGAGTAGTATGTATCAAGTTGGAAATTTTGTTGAGATGAAAAAACCACATGCTTGCACAATCAAGTCAACAGGGAAAAAAGCCAATCGTTGGGAAATTACACGTGTTGGGGCAGATATCAAAATCAAATGTAGCAATTGCGACCACCTTGTCATGATGAGTCGCCATGATTTTGAACGAAAAATGAATAAGATTATTGACTAAGAACCTTTAGTTAGAGAGTTAGCAAGTTTTCCCTTTTTGTGTTATAATGTTAGGGATTGAAATGAGAACGGAGAATGAGAAAATATGGCTTTAACAGCAGGTATCGTTGGTTTGCCAAACGTTGGGAAATCAACCCTTTTTAATGCAATTACAAAAGCAGGAGCAGAGGCAGCAAACTACCCATTTGCGACTATTGATCCAAACGTTGGAATGGTAGAAGTTCCAGATGAACGCCTACAAAAACTAACTGAAATGATTACTCCTAAAAAGACAGTTCCAACAACTTTTGAATTTACAGATATTGCAGGGATTGTAAAAGGCGCATCGAAAGGGGAAGGTCTAGGGAATAAATTCTTGGCCAATATCCGTGAAGTAGATGCTATTGTTCATGTTGTGCGTGCATTTGATGATGAAAATGTTATGCGCGAGCAAGGACGTGAAGATGCCTTTGTGGATCCACTTGCAGATATTGATACCATTAACCTGGAGTTGATTCTTGCAGACTTAGAATCAGTTAATAAACGCTATGCGCGTGTAGAAAAGATGGCACGTACGCAAAAAGATAAGGAATCTGTGGCGGAATTCAATGTTCTTCAAAAAATTAAACCAGTCCTTGAAGATGGAAAATCAGCTCGTACGATTGAATTTACAGATGAAGAACAAAAGGTTGTCAAGGGTCTCTTCCTTTTGACCACCAAACCAGTTCTTTATGTAGCGAATGTGGATGAGGATGTAGTTTCAGATCCAGATTCTATCGACTATGTCAAACAAATTCGTGAGTTTGCAGCGACAGAAAATGCTGAAGTAGTCGTTATTTCTGCGCGTGCTGAGGAAGAAATTTCTGAGTTAGATGATGAAGATAAGCAAGAGTTTCTTGAAGCACTTGGCTTGACAGAATCAGGCGTTGACAAGTTGACTCGAGCTGCTTACCACTTACTTGGACTTGGAACTTACTTCACAGCTGGTGAAAAAGAAGTTCGCGCTTGGACCTTTAAGCGTGGTATGAAAGCTCCTCAAGCAGCTGGTATTATCCACTCAGACTTTGAAAAAGGTTTTATTCGTGCAGTAACCATGTCATATGAGGATCTAGTGAAATATGGATCTGAAAAGGCTGTAAAAGAAGCTGGGCGCTTGCGTGAAGAAGGAAAAGAATATATCGTTCAAGATGGCGATATCATGGAATTCCGCTTTAACGTTTAATAACATTTAATAAATAGTGTCAATTAGGTTGGAAAAAAATTCCAACCCTTTTGGCTTTTGAAAGGAAAAATAAATGACCAAATTACTTGTTGGATTAGGAAATCCAGGAGATAAATATTTTGAAACCAAGCACAATGTTGGCTTTATGTTGATTGACCAACTAGCTAAAAAACAAAATGTCACCTTTACACATGACAAGATATTTCAAGCTGACCTAGCCTCTTTTTTCTTCAATGGAGAAAAAATTTATCTCGTCAAACCAACAACATTTATGAATGAAAGTGGAAAAGCAGTTCATGCTTTATTGACTTACTATGGTTTGGATATTGAAGATTTACTCGTTATTTACGACGATCTTGACATGGAAGTCGGGAAAATTCGTTTAAGAGCAAAGGGCTCAGCAGGTGGTCATAATGGTATCAAGTCTATTATTCAACATATTGGTACTCAGGTCTTTAACCGTATTAAAATAGGAATTGGAAGGCCCCAAAAAGGCATGTCAGTTGTTCACCATGTTTTAAGTAAGTTTGATCAGGGAAACTATGTAGGTATTTTACAGTCAATTGACAAGGTTGACGATGCTGTAAACTACTATTTACAAGAGAAAAACTTTGAGAAAACGATGCAGAGGTATAACGGCTAAATGGTGACTTTATTAGATTTATTCTCAGAAAATGATCAGATCAAAAAATGGCATCAAAATCTGACAGATAAGAAAAGACAACTAATACTAGGTCTGTCAACTTCTACCAAGGCTCTTGCAATTGCAAGTAGTCTAAAAAAAGAAAATAAGATTGTGTTATTGACATCAACTTATGGAGAAGCAGAACGAATTATTAGTGATCTTCTTTCTATCTTAGGAGAGGAATTTGTCTATCCATTTTTGGTAGATGACTCTCCTATGGTAGAGTTTTTGATGTCTTCACAAGAAAAAATCATTTCGCGAGTTGAAGCCTTGCGTTTTTTAGCTGATTCATCTAAGAAAGGGATTTTAGTTTGTAATATCGCAGCAAGTCGTTTGATTTTACCTTCTCCAACTGGATTTAAAGAAAGTATTATAAGGATTGCAGTCGGTGAAGAATATGACCAACATGACCTTCTTCACAAATTAAAGGAAATAGGCTATCGTAAAGTTACGCAAGTACAAACTCAAGGTGAGTTTAGTATTCGAGGAGATATTTTAGATATTTTTGAGATGTCTCAGTTAGAACCTTTCCGAATCGAGTTTTTTGGTGATGAAGTAGATGGAATTCGGACTTTTGAAGTCGAAACACAATTATCAAAAGAAAATCAAACAGAACTCATTATCTTTCCAGCTAGTGATATACTTTTAAGAGAAAGAGACTATATACGAGGTCAGTCAGCTTTAGAAAAGCAAATTTCGAAGACCTTATCACCAATTTTAAAATCATACTTGGAAGAGATTTTGTCAAGTTTTCATCAAAAACAAGTACATTCAGATAGTCGCAAGTTTTTATCTTTATGTTACGATAAAACATGGACTGTCTTTGATTATATTGAAAAAGATACGCCAGTATTATTTGATGATTACCCAAAATTAATGAATCAGTATGAAGTATTTGAAAGAGAATTAGCGCAATACTTTACAGAAGATTTACAGAACGGTAAATCTTTTGCTGGTATGCAGTATTTTGCAGATACAGAGCACACCTATAAAAAACAAAGTCCAGTTACCTTTTTCTCCAATCTACAAAAAGGATTAGGGAATCTCAAGTTTGATCACATTTATCAATTTAATCAATATCCTATGCAGGAGTTTTTTAATCAATTTTCTTTTCTTAAAGAAGAAATTGAGCGATATAAAAAAATGGACTACACCATTATTCTGCAGTCTAGCAATTCAATGGGAAGTAAAACATTGGAGGATGTTTTAGAGGAATACCAGATTAAATTGGATTCAAGAGATAAGTCAAGTATCTGTAAAGAATCTGTAAACTTAATCGAAGGTAATTTAAGACATGGTTTTCATTTTGTGGATGAGAAAATTCTCTTGATTACTGAACATGAGATTTTTCAAAAGAAATTAAAACGTCGTTTTAGAAGACAACATACGTCAAATGCAGAGCGTTTAAAAGATTATAATGAACTTGAAAAAGGGGACTACGTTGTTCACCATATCCATGGAATTGGTCAATATCTAGGCATTGAAACAATTGAAATCAAAGGCATTCACCGTGATTATGTCAGTGTACAGTATCAAAATGGTGACCAAATCTCCATCCCAGTAGAGCAGATTCAGTTACTGTCCAAATATGTTTCAAGTGATGGGAAAGCTCCAAAACTTAATAAATTAAATGACGGTCATTTCAAAAAAGCCAAGCAAAAAGTTAAGAACCAGGTAGAGGATATAGCTGACGATTTAATCAAGCTTTATTCTGAGCGTAGTCAGTTGAAGGGTTTTGCTTTCTCAGCTGACGATGATGAGCAACATGCTTTTGATGATGCTTTCCCTTATGTTGAAACGGATGATCAACTTCGTAGTATTGAGGAAATCAAGAGAGATATGCAGGATTCTCATCCCATGGATCGACTTCTGGTTGGAGATGTTGGTTTTGGGAAGACTGAAGTTGCAATGCGTGCAGCCTTTAAGGCGGTCAATGATCATAAACAAGTTGTCGTTCTAGTTCCGACGACGGTTTTAGCGCAACAACACTATACCAATTTTAAGGAACGATTCCAAAATTTTGCAGTTAATATTGATGTGTTGAGTCGCTTTAGAAGTAAAAAAGAGCAGGCGGAGACACTTGAAAAATTAAAGAATGGTCAAGTCGATATATTGATTGGAACGCATCGTGTTTTGTCAAAAGATGTTGTGTTTTCAGATTTAGGCTTGATGATTATTGATGAAGAGCAACGATTTGGTGTCAAGCATAAGGAAACATTGAAAGAACTGAAGAAGCAAGTGGATGTCCTAACCTTAACAGCTACTCCAATACCTCGTACTCTTCATATGTCTATGTTGGGAATCCGAGATTTGTCTGTTATTGAAACTCCGCCAACTAATCGCTATCCTGTTCAGACTTATGTTTTGGAAAAGAATGATAATGTGATTCGTGATGCTGTCTTGCGTGAAATGGAGCGTGGAGGTCAAGTTTACTATCTTTACAACAAAGTTGACACGATTGATCAGAAGGTTTCAGAATTACAGGATTTGATTCCAGAAGCTTCAATTGGGTATGTTCACGGACAAATGAGTGAAATTCAGTTAGAAAACACTCTATTGGACTTTATTGATGGCCAATATGATATTTTGGTGACAACTACCATAATTGAAACAGGCGTTGACATTCCAAACGCCAATACCTTATTTATCGAAAATGCAGACCATATGGGATTGTCAACCTTGTATCAATTAAGAGGAAGAGTTGGTCGGAGTAATCGCATTGCCTATGCCTATCTTATGTATCGTCCAGAAAAATCAATCAGTGAAGTCTCTGAAAAGAGATTAGAAGCAATCAAAGGATTTACAGAATTGGGATCTGGATTTAAGATTGCTATGCGAGATCTTTCAATTCGTGGAGCAGGAAACCTTTTAGGAAAATCCCAATCGGGCTTTATTGATTCTGTTGGTTTTGAATTGTATTCTCAGTTACTAGAAGAAGCTATTGCTAAACGCAATGGCAATGAGAACACAAGAACCAAAGGAAATGCTGAGTTGATTTTACAAATCGATGCCTATCTTCCTGATACTTATATTTCTGACCAACGACATAAGATTGAAATTTACAAGAAAATTCGTCAAATTGACAGTCGTGTCAACTATGAAGAATTACAAGAAGAGTTGATGGACCGTTTTGGGGAGTATCCAGATGTGGTGGCCTATCTTTTAGAGATTGGTTTGGTCAAATCATACTTGGATAAGGTCTTTGTAGAACGTGTGGAAAGAAAAGAGAATAAGATTACGGTTCAATTTGAAAAAATTACTCAGCGACTGTTCTTGGCTCAAGATTATTTTAAAGCCCTATCTGCAACAAACTTAAAAGCGGCTATAGCTGAGAATAGAGGATTGATGGAAGTCGTATTTGATGTCCGAAACAAGAAGGATTATGAAATTTTAGAAGGTCTGCTGATTTTTGGAGAAAGTTTATTAGAGATAAAAGAATCAAAGGAAATTAATTCTCTTTGACGTTTTTCTTCTATAAAAGGGATAAAAATGGTACAATAATAATTTGAGGTAATAAAAATGAGATTAGACAAGTATTTAAAAGTATCACGAATTATTAAGCGCCGTACAGTCGCAAAGGAAGTAGCAGATAAAGGTAGAATCAAGGTAAATGGAATTTTGGCCAAAAGTTCAACGGATTTGAAAGTTGATGACCAAGTTGAAATTCGCTTTGGAAATAAGTTGTTGCTTGTAAAAGTACTGGAAATGAAAGATAGTACAAAAAAAGAAGATGCTGCTGGCATGTATGAAATTATCAGTGAAACACGGGTAGAAGAAAATGTCTAAAAATATTGTACAGATGAACAACCCTTTTATTCAAAATGAACACCAACGTCGTCGTTACCTGATGAAGGAAAGACAAAAACGAAATCGTTTCATGGGTTGGGTTTTGATTTTGATGATTTTATTGTTTATTTTACCGACCTATAATCTGGCCCAAAGCTATAATCAGTTACTACAACGTCGTCAGCAATTGACAGAGTTGAAAGAACAGTATCAAACTCTCAGTGATGAAAAGGATAAGGAATCCGCTTTTGCTAAAAAGTTGAAAGATGAAGACTATGTAGCAAAATATGCACGCGCCAAGTACTATTACTCAAAGACACGAGAAGCGATTTACACAATTCCTGATTTGCTTCCGAGGTAATGTCATGGAAAATTTATTAGAAGTTGTTGAGAAGTTTTTAAGTTTGTCAGATGAAAAATTAGAAGAATTAGCAACTAAAAATCATTTATTACGATTACAAGAAGAAAGGGAAGGAAAGAATGCGTAAGTTCTTAGTAGTGTTATCACTACTATCTGTTTTTATCATAACTTCAAGAGTAGTTAGCACAGAAAAACAGCTTCCTTACTCTTCACAAGAAATTTATTATCTAACTGAGTCTGATTATGGATTTTACTATAAAGAACCTCTTGAATCGCCAATGGTTTATGGAGAAACGGCTATCTATGCAAATGAGGATTTGATTAAGGAGTCTGGAAAATTGACTCCTGGAACCACCTTTAAAATCGTAGAATGGCGTTTGAATAGACAAGGTGTTCCTGTTTTTAAATTAAACAATCATCAGTTTGTCGTTGCAGATAAGCGTTTGGTCTATGATCGAAGTAATGTTCAAACTCAAAATAGACAAGTATGGTTGGAGCCGGGGTTTGTCATCTATAACAGTCCTTATGGTGCTAAAGAAATTTCTTCATCCCTCTCTCCCTATCAACGCGTAACAGTGGATAGAACCCTTTTTGCTGAGGGACAAGAATTTCTTCATATTGATCAAGTTGGATGGGTATCAAAAGAGTTTGTTTCAGAAGAGGATAATCGCATCCAGAAGGTTCAAGAAATCTTATCAAACAACTATCAGAATGAAAATTATTCTATTTATGTTAAACAACTGAGTACAGGTAAAGAGGCTGGGGTGAATGAAGATAGCAAACTCTATGCAGCTAGCATCTTGAAACTAGCCTACCTTTATTATGCTCAAGATAAGATAAATCAAGGGGAATATACACTAGACAGTAACTTCAAGTATATTCCAGAAGTGAATAATTTCCCTGGATCCTATAAACCAGAAGGTAGTGGTAGTTTACCTAAAACAGGAGACAACAAAAACTACAGTCTCCAACAATTAATTACCAAGGTAACAAAAGAGTCTGATAATGTTGCTCATAATATTTTAGGTTATTATGTGACCAATCAATCTGACGGGACTTTTAAAGAAAAAATGTCTACTATTATGGGTGAAGATTGGGATGTGAATGATAAATTAACTTCTTCAAAAATGGCTGGAAAGGTCATGGAAGCTATTTATAATCAGAATGGCTTTGTCCTAGAGTCTCTGAGCAAGACGAATTTTGACAACCAACGAATTGCAAAAGGTGTTTCGGTTAAGCTAGCTCATAAAATCGGAGATGCTGACGAGTTCAAACACGATACTGCGATTGTTTATACGGACTCTCCTTTCGTTCTTTCCATTTTCACCAAAAATTCTGATTATGACACTATTGCTAAAATAGCCAAGGATGTCTATGAGGTTCTAAAATGAGGGAGCAGGATTTTTTAAATCATTTTCTCAGAAAAGAGTATTTCAAAAAACATTCTAAAGTCGTGTTGGCTTTGTCTGGCGGACTGGATTCGATGTTTTTATTCCATTTATTGTCTACTTATCAAAATGAGTTGGGAATTGAGCTGATTTTAACTCATGTCAATCATAAGCAGAGAAGTGAGTCTGACTGGGAGGAGAATGAACTAAGGAAGTTAGCTGATGTAGCTGGACTTCCTATTTATATCACAAGCTTTTCAGGAGAGTTTTCAGAAGCGTGTGCTCGAGAATTTCGTTATGATTTTTTTAGGAAAATCATGAAAGAGGTTGGGGCGACAGCCTTGCTCACTGCCCACCATGCGGATGATCAGGTTGAAACGATTTTGATGCGCTTCATTCGCGGAAGTCGACTACGTCATCTAACAGGAATAAAAGAAAGTCAAGTAGTTGATGATATTGAAATCATCCGTCCCTTGTTGCATTTTCACAAAAAGGATTTTCTACCAATTTTTCATTTCGAAGATCAAACAAATCGTGAGAACAGCTATTTTCGCAATCGTATTCGAAATAGGTATTTACCAGAGCTTGAAAAAGAAAATCCTCGACTTAAATCCGCTCTTTTAGATTTAGGAAGGGAGATTTCAGATTACCAAGCAGCCATAACGGAACTTTCTGAACAGATTGATGTGGAAGATTTGAATGAGCTCTTTTCATACTCAAAACAAACTCAAGGGGTCTTGCTCCAGAACTATCTCAATCAATTCCCAGACTTAAATCTTACGAAGTCCCAGTTTGATGAAGTTCGACAGATTTTAGCAAGGAAAAGTCAGTATCGTCACCCACTGAAAAATGGTTACGAATTGATAAAAGAGTATCAGAATTTTCGAGTTTGCAAAATCAGTCCTCAGGCTGATGAAAAGGAAGATGAACTTGTGTTACACTATCAAAATCAAGTTCAACATAAGGGCTATTTATTTTCCTTTGGCATTCCTATTGAAGGGGACGCTGTTCAAAAAATAATGGTTTCACGGGAAACATCTGTACATATTAGATGTCGAAAACCTGGTGATGTTCTGCTTATAAATGGTCACCGAAAGAAACTGAGACGTCTATTTATAGATTTGAAAATCCCTATTAAAAAACGAAGAACAACTCCTATTATTGAGCAATTTGGAGAAATTGTCTCAATTTTGGGAATTGCGATCAGTGATTTGAGTAAAAACACGAAAAATGATATAATGAACACTGTACTTTATATAGAAAAAATAGATAGGTAAAAAGATGTTAGAACACGATATTAAAAAAATCCTCATTTCACATGATGAAATTACAGAAGCAGCTAAAAAGCTAGGTGCACAATTAGCTAAAGATTATGAGGGAAAAAATCCAATTCTTGTTGGAATTTTGAAAGGATCGATTCCTTTTATGGCTGAATTGGTCAAACATATTGATACGCATATTGAGATGGACTTTATGATGGTATCTAGCTACCATGGTGGAACTGCAAGTAGTGGTGTGATCAATATCAAGCAAGACGTAACTCAAGATATCAAAGGAAGACATATTCTATTTGTAGAAGATATCATCGATACAGGTCAAACTTTGAAGAATTTGAGAGATATGTTTATTGCAAGAGAAGCGGCTTCTGTTAAGATTGCAACCATGTTAGATAAACCAGAAGGGCGAATTGTTGAAATCGAAGCTGATTATACCTGCTTTACTATTCCAAATGAGTTTGTAGTAGGTTATGGTCTGGATTATAAAGAAAACTATCGTAATCTTCCTTATGTTGGAGTCTTGAAAGAGGAAGTTTATTCAAATTAGAAAGAGCATTCTTTAATGAAAAAACAAAATAATGGTTTAGTTAGAAATCCATTTCTATACTTATTAATTATCTTCTTCCTTGTAACAGGATTCCAGTATTTTTACTCTGGAAATGCTGCTGGGAAAAGTGAAAAAATTAACTATACAGAATTGGTAAAAGAAATTACAGCAGACAATGTAAAAGAATTAACCTATCAGCCAAATGGTAGCATCATTGAGGTGTCTGGTGTTTATAAAAATCCTAAGACTAGTAAAGAAGAAACAGGGATTCAATTTTTCACTCCTGCTGCTACAATAGTAGAAAGATTCTCAAGTACTATTCTTCCGTCTGATTCAACAGTTTCAGAATTGCAAAAACTTGCTTCTGAACATCAGGCTGAGGTAACGGTTAAACATGAGAGTTCTAGCGGTATGTGGATCAATATCCTTGTTTCTGTTGTGCCATTTGCTATTCTCTTCTTCTTCCTATTCTCTATGATGGGAAATATGGGAGGAAATAATAGTAGGAATCCAATGAGTTTTGGACGTAGCAAGGCCAAAGCTGCTAACAAAGAAGATATCAAGGTACGATTTTCAGATGTTGCAGGTGCCGAGGAAGAAAAACAAGAATTAGTTGAAGTTGTTGAATTTTTAAAAGATCCAAAACGATTTACAAAACTTGGTGCGCGTATTCCTGCGGGTGTTCTTTTAGAGGGACCTCCGGGAACAGGTAAGACTTTGCTTGCTAAGGCGGTTGCCGGAGAAGCAGGTGTTCCATTCTTTAGCATCTCAGGATCTGATTTTGTAGAAATGTTTGTCGGAGTTGGTGCAAGTCGAGTTCGTTCTCTTTTTGAGGATGCAAAAAAAGCAGCGCCAGCTATCATCTTTATCGATGAAATTGACGCTGTTGGTCGCCAACGTGGTATCGGCCTCGGTGGAGGAAATGATGAACGTGAGCAAACTCTGAACCAGCTCTTGATTGAAATGGATGGTTTTGAGGGAAATGAAGGAATTATCGTTATCGCTGCGACGAACCGTTCAGATGTTCTAGATCCAGCTCTTCTCCGTCCAGGACGTTTTGATAGAAAAGTCTTAGTTGGTCGCCCTGATGTTAAAGGTCGTGAAGCAATCTTGAAAGTTCACGCTAAAAACAAACCTCTAGCAGAAGATGTTGATTTAAAATTAGTTGCCCAACAAACTCCAGGTTTTGTTGGTGCCGACTTGGAAAATGTTCTAAACGAGGCGGCCTTGGTTGCTGCCCGTCGCAACAAGTCAGTCATTGATGCTTCAGATATTGATGAGGCAGAGGACAGAGTGATTGCTGGACCGTCTAAGAAAGATAAAACAGTATCACAAAGAGAACGTGAATTAGTTGCCTACCACGAGGCTGGACATACCATTGTTGGTCTAGTCTTGTCAAATGCCCGTGTTGTTCATAAAGTGACCATCGTACCACGTGGACGTGCAGGCGGATACATGATTGCACTTCCTAAAGAAGATCAAATGCTCCTTTCTAAAGAAGATATGAAAGAGCAATTAGCAGGTTTGATGGGTGGTCGTGTAGCTGAAGAGATTATCTTTAATGTCCAAACTACAGGAGCTTCAAATGACTTTGAACAAGCTACACAGATGGCGCGTGCAATGGTCACTGAATACGGTATGAGTGAAAAACTAGGTCCAGTTCAATATGAAGGCAATCATGCTATGTTTGGTGCACAAAGTCCTCAAAAATCAATTTCAGAGCAAACAGCCTATGAGATTGATGAGGAAGTTCGTTCATTATTAAATGAAGCACGGAATAAAGCAGCTGAAATAATTCAATCAAATCGTGAAACTCACAAACTGATTGCAGAAGCATTGTTGAAATATGAAACATTGGATAGTACTCAAATTAAATCTCTTTACGAAACAGGAAAAATGCCTGAGACTGTAGAAGAGGAATCCCATGCCTTATCCTATGATGAAGTAAAATCAAAAATGAGTGAAGAAAAATAACCCCGGAGAGGCTATGCCTCTCTTTTTGTG
>NZ_JH378888.1:530335-530663 GCF_000235485.1 Streptococcus sp. oral taxon 058 str. F0407 | reverse complement strand
TCTTGAAGAATGCCAAAGGCTTGGGGGATAATGTTTATCACTCCTTATCTACTTACCGTAAACAAATCACCCATCAGCTAAAAAATTCAGTGGATGAAAAAGTTTTAAACCTAAGTAAGGCTACCCAAGAGGGACTGGAGCGAGCCAAGCAGTTTACTTTGGAAGTACCGACTGTAAGAGTCGTACGAGAGGCTTCAACTGGTGGTCAAATGATGCGGTTTGAAAAAATGAGCAAGAGTCTGGGAGATACAGGTCTAGGAAAGAGCCTGGACAATCTGGCTTCTAAAGCGAAACATGTAGAAAACACCCGACTGGATAAACTCCGAGC
>NZ_JH378888.1:528487-530122 GCF_000235485.1 Streptococcus sp. oral taxon 058 str. F0407 | reverse complement strand
ATGTAGAAAACACCCGACTGGATAAACTCCGAGCCCGTAATGCTTTTTATGGAACTAAAGTAGATGATGTGGTGTGGGATGCTTCTGAAGAATTATCTAACTTAAGACGCAAATGGAAAGTTCCTGAAACTGATACTATTGCAGTAGGAAAAACCAATGTTCCAGGTCTTGAAGGGAAAGTATTTGAAGGTGGCTCACCTAAAGTTCGTAAAGAAGCAGGATTATCTGACTTAGATGATGCGTTTCCGGATAGAGAAATAAGAAGTTCAGGAAAGATTTCTTCAGCTACTCGGCATGCTGAGGAAAATGTTGCAAACGATTTTATTAATGCTATAAAAGAAGTAGGATTAGAAGCTGAAAATGTTACTGGAACATTTAAAATCCACCAATCAAATCCAAAAGGTGTCTGCCCAACTTGTTTAAGTGGACTTGGGAACCCAGCCAAACCTTCTGGAGTTATTAAACAATTGGGTGAAATGTTTCCGAAACTTAGAATCGAGGTAACTTCAGAAGTGGTTGAAGGAGTGAAAGTAAACGGACGCTTACAATTTATAGTTGAGAATGGTAAATATGTTAAAAATTAGAAAGGAAGCAGGAATGGAATTGAATATTAATCTCTTATGTTTTATGCAGAGACTAACAGAACCTTTAAAAAAATATATAAAAAATTTGGATTATAAAGAATATGTGAATAAAACATTAGAACTAACGAGTGGATCTATAAATAATATCACAGAGTCGGATCCAGATTTACTCTATAGTAGATTAGAAAACATAGATGAAGAAGATATTTTAACTTATTTTGAACTAGATAAGGATACAGATCCATCTGTATGGGGTTGTATTGCAAATTTCTTGGCACTTGTTAGTTATTTTTCTTATAATGTTATGGGAGAAAAATATTTGCCTGAGACCATTGAAAGTGTCGATGAAGAAACACTTAAAGATTATTTTATTACTTATAAAAAATTAGTAAAAACATATGAAGAATTATCAAGTTTGGATGCCTCATTTCAGAATGAAGAGTACTTAAAAGACAAATTAGTTACTTACTATTTTAAGTTTCTATTTGAAGATTATAATTGAGAATATGGGAAAAAATAATTTGTATTTCATGTTAATTTATTCAGAGGCAATATATACCCAAATTAAAACGCAATATAAATCTCAAATTCGTGCTTCCTTAGATGATTGTTGGGATTTTTTGGAAAACAAAAATAAGACAGGAAAGGATCTCTATGTTTTATTAGATGATGGAACGGACTTTAATGGAATCTTTATTTATATGCAACTAGATGAAGATGAACAAAATATTTCCATGTGGGATAACATTAGCTATGCAATTGCAGCAACTGCTAAGGAGGCATATTTATTTGAGAATCAGAAACAACTGCCTTCTCCTTTGGAAAATGTAGACTCAAGTATATTAGACTTATTTATTGAGAATTTAAAAGAAATAAACACAGTGTTTTATGAACATGTTGAAGAAATTAAAAACTTTGTAAGGAATGGTTACTCACTTTCAAAAAATAATGCTATAAAAAAATTAGAGAATTTGGGTCTAATAAAATAAAAAGACTGTATTAGATGAATTGCATGCGATCATGCGTTACATCACCACAGTTGAGGTTTCAT
>NZ_JH378888.1:505219-528477 GCF_000235485.1 Streptococcus sp. oral taxon 058 str. F0407 | reverse complement strand
ATGTAGAAAACACCCGACTGGATAAACTCCGAGCTCGTAATGCAACAATTGTTGATAGATTACTAGATAATTTTAGTAATCTATCAACAAAAGATATTCCCACGGTAAAGTCAGGTAATTTTGAAGAATTTTTTAATACCCAATTTGTAAAATTAAGCTAGACAGAAAAAGTCATCTATGTTAGGCTCAGATAAACTACCACATTTGTCTGAAAGGAACTAACATAAATGACCTATACTCATCTTACCACAAACGAACTTGTAATGATAGAGGCTTACTATCAAGAAAATATAAAAGTTACAGATATTATAAAAGCTCTTAGAAGATCAAAACAGACAATCTACACTGTCATCAACTATCTGAAAGAGGGACACTCTGCTTATGATTACTATAACCGATATAAAGTCAATAAGAAACGCTGTGGCAGGAATAAAACAAATCTTACACAATCAGAAAAAGATTTTATCCAAACTCATTTGGAACAAAATTGGAGCCTTGATGTCATTAAAGGAACTTATCCAGATAGGGTTTCTTGTTCTATGAGAACTCTCTATCGACTAGCAGACCGTAGTATTTTAAAGAAAGAGGATCTCCCTTGGAAAGGCAAAAGAAAACCAAATGGTCATAGCGAAAAACGAGGAAAACAAGCGTTTCGCAGAGATTTACGTGAGAGAGCAGCCATTTATCCTAATTTTAAGACAGAATTTGGTCATCTAGAAGGGGATACCATTGTTGGCGAGAAACACAAAAGTGCTGTCATTACCTTAGTAGAACGCCTCTCAAAAGCCATCATCACACTGAAAACTGAGGGACGAAAAGCAAGTGATATCGAGACTTCCGTCAATCAATGGTTGTCTCAAGTCCCCAGCCATCTCTTTAAGTCGATAACTTTTGATTGTGGGAAAGAATTTTCTAACTGGAAGTCTATTTCGAATGCACATGACATTGATATTTTCTTTGCGGATTCAGGATGTCCTGGTCAACGAGGTCTCAATGAACATTCTAATGACTTATTAAGACGAAATGGATTACCGAAACAAATGGATTTCACTAATATTTCTCAAAATTATTTATCAGCTATAGATGACAAAAGAAATAGAATTCCTAGAAAATCTTTAGATTATCAGTCACCATACCAAGTTTTTCTGAGTTACTTGAAAAGTCAAACTTAATTTGACAATCTAGGTAATATTAAGAGAGTTCAACTAGTTATCTCTCAAAAAATGATATAATTCTTGTATGGACTTTTGATTGTAATGATTACATATAAAATTTTTATGTATAGGGATTGCAAATTCATTTTAATCAAGTTGAGTTCGATCATAATTTAAACATTTATTTTTAATGGAGCATTTTATGAAAAAAACAAAATACAGGAAATATCTGATTATAGCAACGGTAGTTGTAGCTTTAATTTTTATAGTTGAAGGGTGTTTTTATTATAGTGCAGTTGATAATCTTTTTTTTAAATTTTCTCTAAATTTTCAAAATGTTATAAAGGCATATAAACTCGATTCAGACATCAGTCAGGCAGATGCCATAAAATTTTTAGATGAAAATAAACACTTACATGTAGCGGTTATAACTTATATTTATTGTCTTGCAGTGATAGTGGCACCTTTTTGTACAATTGGAGCTCTAATTGTTTTTGCCCGAATCCCATATTCATATTTTATGTATCTCTTGAAAAGAAAAAAACCAATATCATTTTTAATTTTAGGTAAAGGTGAAAATAGAGATAAGTTTGTCAAATCATTATCCAAAGAGTGCAAAATTACCTTAATTGAAGAAGAAATTTTGCAAGGAGATACTAAAAATAGTCTGAGAGAAATGGGAGTTTCTATCATTCAAATATATCAAGATGAAGGATATGAGAAACTACTTAGAAAAATTCACTTGGATAAATTTGATTATATTTTACTTTGCGATGAGAACGTACATACTAATTATGACTATTTAAAAAATATTAAAAAAATTCAACAGGATACTAATCATCCCCAAAATAGTTCTTCTCACCAAACGATTTACTTCACTTGCAATGATCCTGCTTTTGAAAAAAGAATTTTTCAAAATGATAGTCAGAAAAATTTAGATTTCAGGAATGTTCAATTATTAAATATTCAAAAGAAAGCTGTTGAAAATATGTTTGATAAGTATCCCATTTTTCAACAGTCAAATGGTGATTGTCAAACATCAGATGATGTTCATATTGGTATCATAGGATTTGATGAGATTGGTCAACGGATATTGATTGAAGCAATATCTTTATCGGTTTTATCAGCAGATTCTACAATCATACTTGATGTCTTTGATAAAAACATGAAGAGTAAAATAGGAATTTTTCTCAATAATTTTCACCCAGATATTGTCAATGAAGTATCCTATAAGAATTTTGAAATTATTAAAGGAGAAAAAATTAGACAGTATACATTATCGCTATCGAATAGTGATGACTGTACTGAATCTTCACGCACATTTGAAGTAGATGGAAAAATGGAAATTAGGTTTTGGGATATCGATGTGGAATCAGTGCAATTTAAAAAAATACTTTCCGATTGCCACCTAGAAGATATCTTTACTTATTTCGTAATTTCTATAGGAAACAATCATAATAAGGTAGGACTGTTGGAAAGTATACGTAAAATAAATATTAATAGTCAATCTCAAGAATTTAAAGGACAAATAATTGTTTTTGGACAATCTCTGTATTTGCAAGATGATGTATTCTTCATAGAACCCGAAGAAGATATATTTTCGTATGAAGCCATTCGAAATGAAGATATCCTAAATCAAGCAAAACTTTTCAACTACAATTATACTTGCGTCCAAAATACAGGAAACCATTTGGATTCTTCTCTTGAAAATTCCAATAATATCAACGTAGAATGGGATAAGCTAGAACTGTTCCATAAAGAATCATCTATAAGACAATCAATGCATCAATCTACAAAAAGAAATTATATACTAGCAAAAAAAGAATTTTCTGACATAAATAATATTAGTGTTAAAGAAAAATTGGAGAAAATTGAACATCGTCGATGGAGTCTATTTATGATATCGAGCGGTTATAAATGGGATGCAATTAAAGATCGTTCTAAACAGACACATGATTGTATTACAAATTGGGAACATTTAAAAAAAGAACAAGATGTAAAAATATTAGAATATGATTTTACACCTTATATCATCATCCTCAAAGAAAGTAATAATAGTTAAGTGAGATTTTATATTTCTCATATTATCTCATTTTGGTAAACAAAAAGCAGGCGATTTATAATCGTCTGCTTTTTTATGAGTTGTTTTCGTCAATAAGAAACTGAGTATAGCCATGTTTCACAAGAAAATCATATGAATTTAAAATCTCTTGTGGAATAGTAACAGGAATTTGAAATCCAAAATTAGGATAAATCATCAATCTTTGAATATCTCCCACCAATAGATTTATCATTCTGTCAATATTTGATTCGTTTTTAATATATTCTTCAAAGGAGAGATTAGGAGTCTCTATAAACCATTCTACCTCTGGCCACTGTTTTTTTGCAGTTGCCAATGCTCGGCGGCTTAAGTAGCTTTTACATACAATGGTCCCCGTCGAAACCTTTATATTGCGAGATTCTAGTAATTTTTTTGTAAAATTAAAATTTTCACCTGAATTAGTCGATTTGTTTTCGATTAAGATTTTATCTTTAGGGACACCATTTTCAATACATATTTGAGCGTAAGTTTCAGCTTCAGTATTGTTCCATAACGATTTTGTTATTTTCCCATATCCTCCGCTACAGACTAAAAAGGGAGCTTTACCTTGAAGAAAAAGACTTGCAGCATGATTTGCTACACGTAGATCATGAGAGCCCATTACTAACATGAAGTCAGTACTTATCGTAGTCCTATTTTGATTATGAAAATCATATAAAACTTTAGCATTTTGTAATATTTTTTCCTGCATAATACACCTCTTATAATTCTATTAACACAGCACTAACATCATCATGTTGTTTAACATCTAAATTTGTAGATGATTTTTCCCAATTTCTAAGAAAATAAAGTGCTGAGTAGAGAGTCACTTTACTATCTAGAATATCGGAAATGGAACACAAAGAATTGCTGAATACTCGTTCGAAACCATCTGAAAAAAGCAAACATTTATTGATTTCTTCAGTTTTATACTGGCACTCGAGAAATTGCGTTTGAAATGCCCCTGTTAGTGCTACTGTCCAGAAACCATCAGTCGTATTCATCATTTTTCGGTTTTGTGTCATTTGTTTTTTGACAGCTTTCGCACTATCATTTCTAGATAATGAAGCCTCATTTTTAATTATTCTTGTTAAATTCGAAAAATGTCTAATTCTATTATCGGTTAAAATTTTTATTTCACCTGTATGAAATTGAATGATAAGAGTACAATCTCCAATTACATACCCATGGAGATAATCATCAATCATTTGAATTCCTGCTAAGACAGCACATGGCAAGGTTGCTTCATTAAACTTCTTTAAAACACTAAAGTGAGAAGCATTTAACTGATTTGTAATGTTTTTACAAATATCAGGCAAGTAAGCATTACCGTATAAAGGAATTTTTTGAGCAAGATTCTCTGAAAGCCACTCTGCTTGGGAATGATAAGGCGAAATCGGAATGACGCTGATTGGGCTTGAACCATCAATAACTCCAACAAGATTATTGCCAATAAATATTCTATCTTCACCCCATGATTTATTTGGGAAATGAAGAATTTGATCTATAATTTTCATTTTATTACCTAAAATACACAATTAAACAACATAAAATAATTATAAAAACTATAAGAAATAAACTGTTAAGAATGATATATCTTTTTAACCGTTCTTCCAATTTTTTATTCTCCATTTTGTAAATGATTGATTCTTTTGAAGTACTATATTGGAGAATTCTAATGAAAGAGTCTGTATTTTCTCTGTCTTCCAAATCAATTGCTTTTTTTATGAAGTTAATTCCATTTGTATAATTACCAGAAAAAGCTAGAAGTTTCCCATGAATATAATGATTTTTAGGATAGTCTTCATTTAGTTGATTTGCTTTATCAATTGATTTTATAGCTTCTTGCACATGTTTCCTATATCTTAAATAATTGTTTTCTAGCCCAATTGCAACAAGCTCTGAATATGTAATGTATACGCCATAATTATTTTGGATCTGCTTCCTGGCCTCATTCGCAAAACAAATCGCCTTGTCCAAATTTTCAAAATCATCTATATTTTCATCATATTTAAATTTATAGTACTGAGATAATACGATATTGTTAAAAGGATAATCCTCGAAATATGAGCTGTATTTTTCGATAAAATTATAAATTTTAGACTTTTCTTCTCGTCTGCGATAGAAGGTGAAGATAGTATAGTATGCTAGAAATTTAATGTCATTTGATTCGTCAGAATTTAATAATGGGATTAACTGTTTATTGATCTTTTCTTCATTTAACTTCTTGCAAACGTTTTTGATTTCATCCGTAAAATGATTTTTTTTATTTTGGGAAATGGTGTTAAAAATTTTAACATATTGTCCAAATTTCATTTGAGTTTGGGTATTTTGTGAGAGTGAATTTTTAATTTTATTCATTAAAAAATCCCAATCATCGTCATTAGAAACTTTTATATATTGTCTCTTTAAAACAGCTCTAATATCATCAGGAATATCTGAAACATCAGGAAGTGGGACACCGTTAAATAATATAGGAATAATAGTTTTATTTTGAGAAAGTGCTAGGGCAATTTCTTTTCTAACCCAGTCAGAATCTTGATGTATCGTCAGTTGATGATTCAAGTCTTTCTTCCCAAAATAGGATTTAGTTACCACTAAAATAACATCGTTACATTGTTCAAGATGTGTTTTAATAGCATGATCAAAATCAGCACCAGGAGGTATATTTTTTTTATCAAAAAAAACGCGACAACCGGAATTAGTTAACTTTTCTGAAAGAAAGTTAGCATTTGCTAGACCATCTTCCCGTCTGTAACTAATAAAAACATCTGTCATAAATGAATACCTCTTTTGAAACCTTTAACCATATACCATTATATCAAGAAAAGTGACAATAGAAAAGTTTTATAATCATCTTGTTGTCTATTATGCTCGTAAGATTATTTAAATTTGATATTAGTAAGATTTTATGAATTCCTTTTTGACGGAATATCAGCTAATTAGAATTTTGGCACCAATAATTTATTAATATATTATAGTGTTTTTTTATGAAAAATGGAATCCAGTTAAATTAGATTTTGCCCCGTCAGCAATTGAAGAAATATACATAGGTTCTAAATGCTCATTAAGTGAAAGTGATGTCAATAATAATATTATTAATAAAATAATAGGAAAAAAAGTAAGTGTACAGAAATCCAAGGCTAGCTATAGATAAAACTCTATAAAATCTGTAATTTTTTAGTCAGTGTAATAGGTACTGGTATTTATTGTTTATAGACTTTAGTTAAGAAATTTTTAGATGTTTTAGAAAAATGATAGTCTGTCAAGTTTTTTTCTTGACACCTGTCAGAAATTTGCTATAATAGAACATGTGCTAAATAGCTCAGCTATTTCACCGAAATAAAAAATAAGAAAAGAGACATTAAAAAATGGCAGTTAAAATCCGTTTGACTCGTATGGGTTCTAAGAAAAAACCTTTCTACCGTATCAACGTAGCAGATTCACGTTCACCACGTGACGGACGTTTCATCGAAACAGTTGGAACTTACAATCCACTTGTTGCTGAAAACCAAGTAACTTTGAAAGAAGACCGCGTTCTTGCATGGTTGGCTGATGGAGCTCAACCTTCAGATACAGTTCGCAACATCCTTTCAAAAGAAGGCGTATTGAAAAAATTCCACGATTCTAAATTCTCTAAATAATTCTAAAGTAGGTTGACAGATGGATACGATTGAAAATCTCATTATTGCGATTGTGAAACCTTTGATTTCACAACCAGATGCCTTAACTATCAAGATTGAAGATACACCAGAGTTTTTGGAGTATCACTTGGATCTTGACCAGAGCGATGTCGGTCGTGTAATCGGTCGTAAGGGTCGCACTATCTCAGCGATAAGAACGATTGTCTACTCTGTCCCAACTGAAGACAAAAAAGTAAGAATCGTTATCGATGAAAATTAATCAAAAGAGCGGGACAAAAGTCTCGCTTTTTTGTGAGGAGAAGATGAAGGATTTAACGATCAGACAATTACAAGCCTACTTACTCGAACATTATCAGCAATCTCGGACGGAAGAAGGCCTCTTTATCAAGTTAGTCGAAGAAGTCGGAGAGATGGCAGAGGTCTTAAATGGACGCTCTGGCCGAAAAGAGGGTGTCCAGGACTCAAACGAGGAACTAGCCAAAGAACTGGCTGATATCATTCATTACACTGTCGCAATTGCGGCCATCAATGATATTGATCTAACCAAAACCATCTTTGAGAAAGATAAAAAGTCTGCCATTAAGTACCAACATGAACAAAATCTAGAACAGTATCTAGAGGGGAATAGAGAAAGCAATGAAACCAGAGGATTATGCATGGAATGAGTTTGAACGAACTGCTTATAAGACTAAAATGAATCGCCTACCTAGTCCGTACAAAGTTGCCATTTGGGACGATTCTGAGAAAAGATTGGAACTAGAACAAATACTGGAAAGACTTCCTCAGAAAGAACTAGCTCGATGGGCATTAGAGAACTCGCGAGATTTCTTATCTTTAATTGATATCGGTGATGAAGGTGAGAAAAATAAAATGATTCGGCAAGCTTATGAGGCTTTTGATGCACGATTGAGAAATGAGATTTCACCTCATGAGTTGAGAAAAGCAGGTTTCGCAGCAATCTCCTCTCTAAAAATGCCCAAAATCAAATCACTAAGTACGCTGCCAGAGTCTTTGTACAAGCCATCTCGACAGCCCATATGAGAGGGCATATCATCGTTTCCGCGGATTATGCTATCAAAGTAAGGAATCTCCAAGAGGCAGACAAGTTAGAACTTGTGAGACAAGAACGAGAAAAGTAGATTAGACTCGCAAAGTCCTTTTTAGGAAATGTAGTAGATAAATGGTGGATGAAGGCACAAAATACTAATCCTATAAATAGCATCTAGGATTCTACTATGCTACAAATGGAAAGACAGTCTCAAAGAATTCTAGTCAATCAATCTTGAGAATAGCTATTTTTAAAAGGAGTAACAATCTATGAACGAGAAAAAAAGCACACCTAGCAGCCTTATCCTTTTCAGCAATCATTAGATTTTCTTTTTTATTTACTAAGATTGCTTTAGGCTATGTCACTCCTCTCACGAACTTAGCGCATCGCTATACAATTGCAGCTTTAGTATTGGTCGCCCTTCATCAAACCAAACTTATCAAAGTGAGTTTAAGTAGAAAAGCTATTCTTTCTATTCTTCCTATGAGTCTTTTCTACCCACTTCTTTTTTATTTTTCAATCCTTTGCCTTACAGTATATATCGTCTTCTGAAGCTGGAATTTTACAGGCTTTTGTCCCTATTTTTACTCTCCTTTTAGCATCAGTTTTTCTCAAGGAAAAGACAAGCTTGCTTCAAAAGTTCTTTTTATTTTTATCCGTAGCAGGAGTAGTTTTCATTTTCCTTAGCAAAGGAGCAAACTTTAGCACTGAAACTGCTAGCTTGGGCTTTCTCTTGATGTTGGGATCTGTTCTTGCCAATGCGATAAACAACATTCTCAGCAAGGCTAAAGGAGGCCGCTATCGGGCTATGGATATGACAGCTGTTGTGATATTTGTTGGCTTCGTCACCTTTAATACGCTGAGTCTGACCTCGCACTATCTAGATGGCAACATATTAGCTTACTTTGCGCCACTTGGACAGGTGTCCTATCTGCTTTCCATCCTCTATTTGGGAATACTAGCCTCTATCGTGACTGGTAGTCTCTCTATCTATGCTATTGTTCGCCTCGGGGCATCAACCGTCAGTGTCTTTGGCAATCTTGGAACAGTTTTGACTATTCTAGCTGGGGCTCTTATCCTCCACGAACCAATTTATAGTTACCATGTGATTGGAGCAACTTTGATTATTGCTGAAATTTTAGGCATGAATCTGATGAGAAAAAAGTAAAGATTGCTTAGCAGTCTTCTTCTTTATCTAAATGATGCAGAAAATTCAAAATTTTTAATGAAATTAGGCTTGGAAAACAAAGATTTTAATATAGCATGATAAAATAGATAAAAAGAATGATATTAGGATAAAGAGGAGAGAATCTAGAAATGAAGCCAAATGATATTGCTGAAGCTATTGCTTTTTATAACAGAAAACACGAGATGTTGAAACGTCACCTTATAGCAGTCGTAGATTGTGATTTGGTTGTTTATCATCGTCCTGGAAACGCTAGTAAAGGACACATTATTTTTTATCATGGAGCTTGTGGACGTAGTCAGATGTGGGCTCACCAGTATGATGCTTTTGAGGGATTTGACCTCTATTTTGTCAATGTTAGAGGACAGGGTGAATCACCTATGAAAGTTGGTCTACCTGAATTAGAAGGTGCTGTTCAAGATGTAGATGCTATTTTGTCCTATTTCCAGTTAGATAAGGTGATATTGGTCGGACATTCTTGGGGAGGAAATCCACTTCAAGAGTACACCTATCGCCATCCAGAAAGAGTCCTAGCCTTGGTCATGGTAGATAGTTGGGGACAGCATCGTTACCTATCAGATAAAGAAAGAGGTCGAATCAAATATAGTTCTCTTATGTATAAAACGATTCCTTGGAAGGTGATTGCAGATAAGAACTCAAAGATGTGTACAGATAATCCTATCACAAGAGAATTAGTCAAGACGGCCATTATAGAAACTGGACGAGATGTTTTTTTGAACCTTGGAATCACAGGTTTTTTAGCTGTCCATGAGATAGACGGCTATAATGGAAATCCTCCCATGCTATTACTAAGAGGCGAAAACGATTTTCCTAAACACCTAAAAAAAATTTATGATAGTATCATTGCTTTAAATCCCAATGCGCGTCAAGTAACGATTTCAGATAGCAAACATCAGCCTATGAATGACCATCCTGAAGAGTTTAATCAGCTTATTGGTGAATTTTTTGAAGAAGTAGTAGGCCCGTAAGATAGTATCTATCCAACTTGTGAAAATCCTTGGAACGTGATAAAATAAAGGATAGAAATAGATACAGGAGACAAGATGAACTACTTTAATGTTGGGAAAATCGTCAATACGCAGGGGCTACAGGGTGAGATGAGAGTCTTGTCTGTGACGGATTTTGCTGAGGAACGGTTTAAAAAAGGCGCTGAGCTGGCCTTGTTTGATGAAAAAGATCAGTTTGTTCAAACAGTGACCATCGCTAGCCACCGTAAGCATAAGAATTTTGACATTATCAAATTCAAAGACATGTACCATATCAATGCGATTGAAAAATACAAGGGGTACAGTCTCAAGGTCGCTGAGGAAGACCTAAATGACTTAGATGATGGAGAATTCTACTATCACGAGATTATTGGTTTGGAAGTTTATGAGGGAGACAACTTGATTGGAACCATCAAGGAGATTCTACAACCAGGTGCCAATGATGTCTGGGTGGTCAAGCGAAAAGGCAAGCGTGATTTGCTTTTACCTTATATTCCACCAGTGGTTCTCAATGTTGATATTCCAAACAAGCGGGTTCAAGTGGAAATCTTAGAAGGACTAGATGATGAAGATTGATATTTTGACCCTCTTTCCTGAGATGTTTTCTCCGCTGGAGCACTCAATCGTTGGAAAGGCTCGAGAAAAAGGGCTCTTGGATATCCAGTATCATAATTTTCGTGAATATGCTGAAAAGGCCCGTCATGTTGACGATGAGCCTTACGGAGGCGGTCAGGGAATGTTGCTCCGTGCCCAACCTATTTTCGATGCTTTTGATGCCATTGAAAAGAAAAATCCCCGTGTCATTCTTCTCGATCCTGCTGGGAAACAGTTCGATCAAGCCTACGCTGAAGATTTGGCCAAAGAAGAGGAACTGATCTTTATCTGCGGTCACTACGAAGGGTATGACGAGCGCATTAAGACCTTGGTAACCGATGAAATTTCCCTAGGAGATTATGTCTTGACTGGTGGTGAATTAGCAGCCATGACCATGATTGATGCTACGGTTCGCTTGATTCCAGAAGTGATTGGCAAGGAGTCTAGTCACCAAGACGATAGTTTTTCTTCAGGACTCCTCGAATATCCCCAATATACACGCCCTTATGACTATCGAGGCATGGTGGTGCCAGATGTGCTCATGAGTGGCCACCATGAAAAGATTCGCCAGTGGCGACTTTACGAAAGTCTAAAGAAAACCTACGAGCGCAGACCTGATTTGCTAGAAAACTATCAACTAACAGCAGAGGAAGAAAAGATGCTGGCAGAAATCAAAGAAAATAAAGAATAAAGGAGAACTTTATGCAAGTAATCAAACGTAACGGAGAAGTTGCCGACTTTGATCCAGATAAAATTTACCAAGCTGTCCTAAAAGCAGCTCAAACAGTTTATGTTTTGACTGACGACCTACGTCAAAACCTAGCTCAAGTCACTAAAAAAGTAGTCTTGGACTTAGAAGAAGCAAAAGTAGAACGTGCGACTATCAGTATGATCCAATCAATGGTTGAAAATCGTTTGCTGGGAGCAGGTTACATCACCATTGCAGAGCACTATATCTCTTATCGTTTGCAACGCGATTTGGAGAGAAGTGGGTACGGTGACCACATCGCAGTTCACCTTCATTTTGAACAAATCCGTTAAGAAAAAGAGTGGGATGCAATGAACATCTCACTCTTTCTTAAATAGATTTTTCTGAGCTTTTTGGACGGTTGAGGGAACAAAACGAAGTCGTTTAATATCACTGATACGAATGATTCGAGTCACGTTTTTTGAAAAATTCTTAACGATAATTTGCTGGCGAATGGCATCGTGTTTGACAATATCACCTGTAAAACTTGTCTCAGCGAGTATGACGTGAACAGCAGATTTTTTCTGAATTGCTTGTTCAATCATAGTAGAGAGGGAGTTATCCTCGATTTGAGGATTATCATCATTCCCATTGAGAAAACCATGTAGTTTATCTAGAACTAGTTTGAATGTCTGTCTCATAGAATCCTCCCTTCTTATATATCCACATTATATAAAATTTTCCTAAAAATCACAAGATTTTTACGAATAGACTAGAGAAAGCATATTACATAAAGGAGTTAAAAATGGCAGAATTTACATTTGAAATCGAAGAACATTTATTGACCTTGTCCGAAAATGAGAAAGGTTGGACAAAAGAACTAAACCGAGTTAGCTTTAATGGTGCGCCAGCAAAGTTTGATATTCGAACTTGGAGCCCTGATCATACCAAGATGGGAAAAGGGATCACCCTTACAAATGAAGAATTCCAAGTAATGGTGGATGCCTTCAAAGGTGATCAGTAAAAGAGCCACGGGACTATTGTCCCAGGCTCATTTTTTTATCTTGAGAAATAAGCGATGTTTTTCAATCGTTGCAGTAGGGGACGACCAATGAAACTAATGGCAATAATCTTACCAAGGTCAGGGAGGATAAAGGGAAGGACACCAACTGCTAGTGCCTTATCGAATGGCATCCCAGCAAGGAAGTGGAGGCTGAGAATACCTCCGACAAAGACGAGGGAATCGCCCAAGAGGTTGGCTAGGAAAATACGAATATAGCCACTATTTTGATGAATGAGATAAGATGTAAGTCCAGCATAGACAAGGTCGAACCAAAGATAACCTGCGCTTGGACCAACTAAAACGTGAAATCCAGCTCCTCCCCCTGCAAAGACAGGTAAGCCAATGGCACCCAGTAGGAGATAGAGAGCTACAGATAGAACAGCTTCTCTGGGTCTAAAAACAGTAGCGATTAAACCAATCGCAAAGTTTTGTAGAGTGAAGGGGACAGGGCCGATAGGGAGACTGATTTGTGCCAAAACGGCGATGAGAGCCGCACCGATAGCAGGGATAGCGTAGATATGAGCTTTTTTCAAAACTGTTAACCTCTTTTAAGAATTATAGTAACTATTATACTGATTCAGAAGAAAAAGTCAACCCATTTTTCAAGTTAAGGTAACAATTTTGTAACGGCCGATTTTGCAAGTAAAAAGAGACCTCAAGAGGTCTCTTTCGATAATTAGCGCATGGTCACAAATTCTTCAGAAGCAGTTGGGTGGATAGCTACTGTAGCATCAAAGTCTTCCTTGGTTGCTCCCATCTTGATGGCAACAGCGAATCCTTGAATCATTTCATCCACTCCGTAACCAAGTCCGTGAAGGCCAATAACTTTTTCATCAGCACCGGCGGTGATGAGTTTGAAGCGAGATTCCTGACGATG
The DNA here is from genome assembly GCF_000235485.1 of Streptococcus sp. oral taxon 058 str. F0407. Classification (GTDB taxonomy): domain Bacteria; phylum Bacillota; class Bacilli; order Lactobacillales; family Streptococcaceae; genus Streptococcus. Next base: position 515,136 of record NZ_JH378888.1, on the reverse strand, counting down.
CTTTGTAACGGCAGAGTACATAGATGCAAAGCTTGACTTGTAGACTTTGATCTGATCTTGGCCGTATTCTTTGATAGCTTCTTCTTCAGTCAACCCCACGGTTCCGATTGCTGGGTGGGAGAAGACAACAGTAGGGATAGTTGTGTAGTCCATCTTAGCACTTGTTTTCCCATTAAAGAGACGTTCAGATAGGGTACGTCCTGCTTTGATAGCTACGGGGGTAAGTTCTTTCTCACCAGTAACGTCTCCAAGGGCGTAGATGCCATCTACAACTGTATTTTGATACTCATCGACTTGGATAAATCCACGTTCGTTGAGTGTAACTCCAGCCTTTTCTAACTCCAATCCGTCTACATTTGGACGGCGGCCGGTAGCCCAGATAACTTGGCTTGCAGTGTGACTAGAACCATCTTCGAAATGAATCGTAATGCCTTGCTCAGTTTCTTCTAGTTTGACGGGTACCTTATGTGTGTGCAAAGGTAGGCCTGTTTTTTTCATCTCATTGACAAGACCTTCAACGATGTAGCTGTCAAAACCACGCAAAGGACGGTCGCGGCGAACGAACAAATCAGTTTTTACACCGAGTGCATGAAGAACACCTGCTAGCTCAACCGCGATATAGCCAGCACCAAGGATTGCAACGGATTCAGGAAGTTGCTCCCAAGCAAAGACATCGTCGGAGCTGCCACCGAGTTCAGCTCCAGGAATATTTGGGATGCTTGGACGAGCGCCAGTCGCAATCACGATATGTTCGGCACGAATCAATTCACCATTAACACTGACGGTGTGGGAATCAACGAAATGAGCACGACCCTCAATCAAATCAACGCCGTTGCGCTTGAAACTTCCATCATAAGATGAGCGAGCTCGATCGATATAGGCTTCACGGTTTTGACGAAGTTTTGCGAAATCAAATTGAACATCTGAACTCGTAAACCCGTAGTCTGGACCGTAGTGGTGGAAGCTTTCGGCGATTTGGGCTCCATACCACATGATTTTCTTAGGAACACAGCCAACGTTGACACAAGTTCCACCCAATTTTTTCTCTTCGATAACAGCTGCCTTGGCGCCGTGTTCACCAGCTCGGTTCATAGTGGCGATGCCGCCACTTCCTCCACCGATGGCGATGATATCATATTCTCTCATAGAAAACTCCTTATAGCATTGATAGTCATATTCTATCGTTTTTACTTTTTGAATGCAAAAATCTGCTACGCCCTAAAGAAATAGCAGAAATTACTTGCTAAATATAGAAATAAGGTGTATGATGTTACTAGTACAATTCTGTATAAATTAAATGAAAATAAGGTTCATTTCCTGAATTGTTCTCTTTTTTCTCTGAACAATCATTGTTTAGAGTAGGTAAATTTGCTATAATGGTCTTTGTATTGAAAATAAAACAGGAGTTTTGTGATGAAGGGGAATAAGAAAACTAAAAAATGGCAACTATACACAGCTATTGGAGCTGCAAGTATTATTATAATCAGTGCAGCGGGTGTTTTGCTATTTAGACAGCCCTCTCAGGCTGCCGGTAAGGACGATACATCGCATCTTGTAGTCGCAAAGGAAGGAACAGTTGCCTCCTCTGTTCTCTTATCTGGTACCGTCACCGCAAAAAATGAACAATATGTTTATTTGGATGCAAGTAAGGGTGAGGTAGATGAAATCTTGGTTTCTGTTGGAGATAAGGTTGACAAGGGACAAGCGCTCGTAAAATACAACAGCACAGAAGCGCAGTCTGCTTATGATGCAGCTAACCGTGCCATAGCCAAGGCTGATCGTCGTATCAATGACTTGAAGGAATCACGAAACAACACTCTAGCTGATTCGGAAGAATATGATGATGGATCACAGGGTTCTTCTGTCTCTTCCATTGATTCTCAGATTAGTGATGCTCGTGATAGTCGTGCTGATGCAGAGGCGCAACTTAAAAAGGCGCAGGCCCAATTGGACGCAACAAAGGTTTTGAGTACGCTAGAAGGTACAGTTGTAGAAGTTAATCGCAATGTATCGAAGTCCACAACTGCTGCAAATCAAGTGATGGTTCATGTAGTAAGTAACGACAATCTACAAGTCAAGGGAGAACTTTCCGAGTACAATCTTGCCAACCTTTCTGTTGGCCAAGAAGTGGCCTTCTCTTCTAAAGTTTACCAAGATAAAACTTGGACAGGGAAGATCAGCTTTATTTCAGCTTACCCTAAAAATAGTGGAGAAGGAACGAACGCTATAGCTGGGGGGAATACTGGTTCTAAATATCCCTATACGATTGAAGTGACGAGTGAGATCGGTGATTTAAGACCAGGTTTTACCGTTAGTGTTGAGGTTAAAAGTGACAAGAAATCAATCCTCGTACCCTTAACCAGTGTCATTACTGAAGACGGGAAAAACTACGTTTGGGTTGTTGACGAAGAGAATAAGGCTAAGAAGGTTGAAGTTAGCTTAGGAAATGCTGACGCAGAAAACCAAGAGATTACGTCTGGTTTGACAGACGGAACCAAAGTCATCAGTAATCCAACGACTTCCTTGGAAGAAGGAAAAGAGGTGAAGGCTGATGAAACAACTAATTAGTCTAAAAAACATCTGTCGGAGCTATCGAAATGGTGAACAGGAACTGCAGGTCTTGAAAAATATTAATTTGGAGATTAGCGAAGGGGAATTTGTTGCCATTATGGGCCCATCTGGTTCGGGTAAATCTACTCTGATGAATACCATCGGAATGCTGGATACCCCGACTAGCGGCGAATACTACCTAGAAGGTCAAGAAGTGGCCCGTCTAGGTGAAAAGCAGTTGGCACAGGTACGTAACCAACAAATTGGATTTGTCTTTCAACAGTTCTTTCTTTTGTCAAAGATGGATGCTGTTCAAAATGTTGAGTTGCCCTTGATTTATGCAGGAGTTCCAGCTGCCCAACGTCGCAAATTGGCAGAGGAATATCTGAGTAAAGTAGAGTTGACCGATCGTATTCATCACCTTCCTTCGGAGTTGTCTGGCGGTCAAAAACAACGGGTGGCCATTGCGCGTGCTCTTGTTAACGATCCCTCGATCATCCTAGCTGATGAACCGACAGGTGCCTTGGATACGAAAACAGGAAGTCAAATCATGGAACTCTTGGTTGAGTTAAATGAAGAAGGCAAGACTATTATTATGGTAACGCACGAGCCCGAAATTGCAGCCTATGCAAAACGCCAGATTGTAATTCGTGATGGGGTTATTTCGTCTGATAGCGCTCGTTTGGAAGGAAAGGAGAACTAAGATGCAAAATCTGAAATTTGCCTTTTCATCTATTATGGCACACAAGATGCGCTCCTTTTTGACCATGATTGGCATTATCATCGGAGTCTCTTCAGTGGTTGTCATCATGGCTTTAGGGGACTCTATGTCTCGTCAGGTCAATAAAAATATGACAAAATCTCAGAAAAATATTCAGGTATTTTTCTCGCCGATTAAAAGTAAGGATGGTTCCTTCACACAAAAGCAATCTGCACTGACACTATCTGGTAAAGAAGATGTTCACGTAGAACCACCTAAAACACAGGAATCGTGGGTTAAGGAAACTGCCAAACTAAAAGGTGTAGATGGCTATTATGTGACTAATAGTACAAATGTTACTTTGACTTATAAGGATAAAAAGGTAGAGAGAGCAAGTCTGACAGGCGGAAATATTACTTATATGTCTGCTGTAGAAAATAAAATTATTGCAGGTAGGGATCTGAGAGAACAAGACTACCGAGATTTTGCAAGTGTGATTTTGCTAGATGAAGAACTCGCTAAAAGTCTTTTTGACTCGCCTCAGGCAGCACTTAATCAAATCATTTCAGCCAATGGATATAGCTATCGCGTGATTGGTGTTTACTCTAGTCCTGCTGTTAAAAGTGCTAAGATGTTTGGTGTAGGTGGTTTACCGATTACAACCAATGCTTCTGTAGCAGCTAATTTTAATGTAGAGGAAATTTCTAATATTGTCTTTCGTGTGAATGATACGAGTCTGACTCCGACTTTGGGGCCAGAACTCGCACGCAAGATGACAGAAATTGCAGGAGTACAGCAGGGAGAATATCAGGTTGTAGACGAAACTGCCGCTTTTGCAGAGGTTCAGCAAATCTTTGGTTTTATGACCGCTATTATTAGTGCTATCGCAGGAATCTCTCTCTTTGTGGGAGGGACTGGAGTTATGAATATCATGCTGGTTTCTGTAACGGAGCGTACTCGTGAGATTGGTCTTCGTAAAGCATTGGGAGCTACACGGGCTAATATCTTGGTTCAGTTTTTGATTGAGTCCATGATTTTAACCTTATTAGGTGGAGTCATCGGTCTTGTTAGTGCGGCAGGCTTGACCATGCTAGCAGGTGCCTTGTTAAAAAATATGATGGAAGGAATAGAAGTCGGAGTCTCGCTCCCGATCGCTCTCTTTAGCTTGGCTGTTTCGGCCAGCGTTGGTATGATTTTCGGAGTCTTGCCAGCCAATAAAGCGTCTAAGCTTGATCCAATTGAAGCCCTTCGCTATGAATAAGATAAATAAGATGGACGCTTGTCTATCTTATTTTTGTATGGATTTTCCTATCGAAAATCACTAAAAATATGATATAATGAAGTGTTAGAAAAACAGGTTTCATTTGCCTGGAAAGGAAATATTATGTCTGAAAAGAATTTTTATATTACAACACCGATTTACTATCCATCTGGTAAACTTCATATCGGTTCTGCCTACACAACCATTGCTTGTGATGTTTTAGCACGTTACAAACGTCTTATGGGCTACGATGTCTTTTATCTGACAGGTTTAGATGAGCATGGTCAAAAGATTCAGCAAAAAGCAGAAGAAGCTGGGATTACGCCTCAAGCTTATGTTGATGGGATGGCGGTTGGAGTCAAAGAACTCTGGCAATTACTAGATATCTCATACGATAAATTCATCCGTACGACGGACGACTACCATGAAAAAATAGTGGCGCAAGTCTTTGAACGCTTACTTGCTCAAGATGACATTTATTTGGGAGAATATTCTGGTTGGTACTCAGTCTCAGATGAGGAATTCTTTACAGAAAGCCAGCTGGCAGAAGTATTCCGTGACGAAGCTGGAAATGTAACGGGCGGTATTGCTCCATCGGGTCACGAGGTCGAATGGGTTTCTGAAGAATCTTATTTCCTTCGTCTCAGCAAATACCAAGACCGTTTGGTCGAATTTTTCAAATCTCATCCTGACTTCATCACACCTGATGGTCGCCTCAACGAAATGTTACGTAACTTCATCGAGCCAGGTTTGGAAGATTTGGCAGTTTCTCGTACAACCTTTACATGGGGTGTACCAGTCCCATCCAATCCAAAACACGTTGTCTATGTTTGGATTGATGCGCTTCTCAACTATGCGACAGCTCTTGGTTACGGTCAAGATGAGCATGGTAACTTTGACAAGTTCTGGAATGGAACAGTCTTCCACATGGTTGGAAAAGACATTCTTCGTTTCCACTCCATCTACTGGCCAATCCTTCTCATGATGTTGGATATCAAATTGCCGGATCGCTTGATTGCCCACGGTTGGTTTGTCATGAAAGACGGCAAGATGTCTAAGTCTAAAGGAAATGTCGTTTACCCTGAGATGTTGGTAGAGCGTTATGGACTGAATCCACTTCGTTACTACCTCATGCGTAGCCTTCCAGTTGGTTCAGACGGAACCTTTACTCCTGAGGACTATGTAGGTCGAATCAACTATGAATTGGCAAATGACCTTGGAAACCTCCTCAACCGTACGGTTTCTATGATTAACAAGTACTTTGATGGGCAAACTCCTGCCTATGTAGAAAGTGTGACAGAGTTTGACAATGCTCTTGCTGACGTTGCAGAACAATCAATCGCCGACTACCATACACATATGGAAGCAGTTGACTACCCACGTGCGCTTGAAGCAGTCTGGACCCTTATCTCTCGTACCAATAAATACATCGATGAGACCGCACCATGGGTCTTGGCTAAGGATGAAGCTCTTCGTGACCAATTGGCAAGTGTTATGAGCCACTTGGCAGCTAGTCTTCGTGTCGTTGCTCACTTGATTGAGCCATTTATGATGGAAACTAGTCGTGCAGTCTTGACTCAACTTGGTTTACCAGAAGTAGCGAGTCTTGAGAACCTGAGTTTGGCTGATTTCCCTGCAGGTGTAACTGTAGTTGCCAAAGGAACTCCAATCTTCCCACGTCTGGATATGGAAGAAGAAATCGCCTATATCAAGAAACAAATGGAAGGGAACAAACCAGCCGTTGAAAAAGAATGGAATCCAGATGAAGTTGAACTCAAACTAAACAAGGAAGAAATCAAGTTTGAAGACTTCGACAAGATTGAAATCCGTGTCGCAGAAGTCAAAGAAGTTTCAAAAGTAGAAGGTTCTGATAAGTTGCTTCAATTCCGCTTGGATGCTGGTGATGGTGAAGATCGTCAAATTCTTTCAGGAATTGCAAAATACTATCCAAACGAACAAGAATTGGTCGGCAAGAAAGTTCAAATCGTTGCCAACCTCAAACCACGTAAGATGATGAAAAAATATGTCAGCCAAGGGATGATTCTCTCAGCTGAACATGATGGCAAACTAACCCTTCTCACAGTTGATCCAGCTGTACCAAACGGAAGTGTGATTGGGTAAAAGTGAAAAACCAACGTTATGTACGTTGGTTTTTCTTGTTATGTGTGAGATTTTCTAAGAATTGGGCTATCTCCTTTTGCGACCTGAGGAGAGTTACTTTCTCTGGATAGGTGTCTTGAACTCGTTGATAGCGTTCTTTAGCAGTTTTGGTCCGTCCATCCCAGAGAATCCACCTGATAAACTCCCAGTCGAAGCGCTCGGGACAGCCTGCTGCCATACTTTCTCTGACCTTGCCTCGATGTGTGAGATACCGTTTAAAGGCTCGAAAGAGACAAGTCAATGGGGGAAATTTGAGAAAGATGATTTGGTCAGCTTCTTGCATTCTTTCCTCGTAATAGCACCAAGAGTAGTTGCCATCGATGACCCAAGATGTTTCATGCTTTGTGAGAAAGCTTTTCATCTCGTTCAACATCCAATCACGGTCACTGTCCTGCCAACCTGGTTGAAATTGGAGGGTGTCCATATGCAGTTTGGGCATGGAGTAGTAGTTAGATAACTTTTCTGCTAGAGTTGACTTACCAGCACCAGAATAGCCGATGATTGCGATTTTCATTTTCTACCTTTTCGTAATGGAGGACAAAAAAACAGCCTCTATGGACTGTTTCTTATTTAGCAAGTTTAGCTGAAAGACGAGCTTTATCGCGGCTTGCTTTGTTTTTATGAATCAAACCTTTAGTTTCTGCTTTGTCGATAGCTGAGCTAGCAGCACGGAAAAGTTCTTCAGAAGGGTTTGCTTCGAAAGCTTTGATAGCAGTACGCATAGCTGATTTTTGAGCTGAGTTTTTTTCGTTTTGTTTAACGTTCAATTCAGCGCGTTTGATAGCTGATTTAATGTTTGCCAATGTTCTTACCTCCATATTTACTAACTATACCATTATATCTGAAAACTTAGGTTTTGACAAGGGGAAATTATTTTTTTAGGTAAATTTCATCGATTTCATGGTTTTTAGCCTTGTGGAGAATGACCTCGGCCCGATTTCTTGTTGGTTCGATATAGTTTTGTAGATTTGTAAGGTTGATAGTAGTCCATACTTGGTGGGCAAAAGACTCTACTTCTCCAATCGGCATTTTTGTAAAGCGGTGGTAGTAGCTATCAGGATCATTCTGAGCAAAGCTGAGGAGTTTTAAAAAGCGGTCTAAATACCAGCTTTCGATGTCTTCAACAGCTGCGTCTACATAGATGGAAAAGTCAAAAAAGTCGGTGATGTAAAGGCGCTCATTTTGAGGATTTTGAAAGACATTGATTCCTTCAACGATGACAAAATTCGCAGCCTTAACGCACTGTTTCTCCCCAGGAACAATATCATAGACCTCATGAGAATAGACTGGAATATCGACATCCTGCCCATTTTTTAGACGATCAAGAAAATTCAGCAAGGCTTCCATGTCATAACTCTCTGGAAAACCTTTGCGATTTAAGATACCCTGGTCAATTAAAGTTTGGTTGGGATAGAGAAAACCATCAGTCGTCACCAGCTCTACAGAAGCATCTGAAAGTGTACGGGAGAGAAGGATTTGTAGGAGGCGGCTAGTTGTTGATTTGCCGACGGCGACACTACCCGAAACCCCAATAATAAAAGGTTGGGGCTTGCTATCTCTCTGAAGAAAGATTTCTTTTGAGAAAGACAAATCTTCTTTGGCTTTTTTATAGATATGGATAAGGTGAACCAGTGGTAGATAGATGTCTGTTACATCTTGTAGGCTGATTTGGTCGTTAAAACTCTTGATGGAGTCCAGTTCTTCTTCCGTCAAGGGAGGGGTTGTCTTGCGATGCAATGATTGCCAAGTCTGGCGGCTGATTTTTTCAAAATGTAAAAATTCGTTGGTCATAATGTTTCCTCGTTTGATACCTTAGTATATCATAATTCATTTATAAAGACATAAATGAATTAAATCTATTTATGATATATAGTTTTTAAAAGAAATAAAATCATTGAAAAGTTTTAATTGTTATTATAACAGATGTAGTCTGTGTCTTGAAATTTAGCTTTGTAAACGATTTAACATTTCACTAAATTATGGTAAAATAGTTTTATGAGTAAAATGTATTATGCAGAAAATCCTGACGCTGCTCACGACATTCATGAGTTGAGAGTGGAGTTGTTGGGAGAAAACATGACCTTTTTGACGGATGCGGGTGTTTTTAGCAAGAAAATGGTTGACTTTGGGAGTCAGCTTTTATTGAAGTGTCTAGAGGTTAACAAAGGAGAGACAGTCCTTGATGTGGGTTGTGGTTATGGGCCATTGGGCTTGTCATTGGTCAAGGCTTATGGAGTTCAGGCAACCATGGTCGATATCAATAATCGTGCCTTGGACTTAGCGCGACAAAATGCTGAACGAAATAAAGTAGAAGCGACGATTTTCCAATCCAATATCTATGAACAAGTTGAAGGGAAGTTTGACCATGTTATTTCCAATCCGCCGATTCGAGCGGGCAAACAGGTTGTTCATGAGATTATCGAAAAGAGCAGAGATTTCTTGAATGACGGAGGAGATTTAACCATTGTCATTCAGAAAAAACAAGGAGCTCCAAGTGCTAAAAGTAAGATGGAAGACGTTTTTGGAAATTGTGAAATCGTAAGGAAAGATAAGGGATACTATATCCTTAGAAGTGTGAAAGAATGAGAGCAGTTGATTTAATCCAAAAGAAACGAGATGGTCAAGAACTGACTGCAGCTGAAATCAAATGGCTGGTAGAAGGCTATGTAGCTGGAACTGTACCAGATTATCAAATGTCTGCTTTTGCTATGGCTGTTTATTTTAAAGGAATGACCACACGTGAGATTTCTGATCTGACGATGAATATGGTCAAGACAGGTCAGGAGTTTGATTTGTCAGCTATTGAGGGGGTTAAAGTTGACAAGCATTCGACTGGTGGTGTAGGTGATAAGGTGACCTTAATCTTGGCTCCCCTTGTTGCGAGTTTCGGTGTACCCGTTGCTAAAATGAGTGGTCGAGGTCTCGGCCATACTGGTGGGACAATTGATAAATTGGAGTCCATTAAGGGCTATCAAGTCGAGCAAAGTCAAGAAGATTTCATTCGTCAGGTACAGGACATTGGTGTATCTGTCATTGGGCAGTCCGATCAGCTGGTTAAAGCAGACAAGCTTCTCTATGCCCTCCGTGATGTGACAGCAACTGTCGACACGATTCCTTTGATTGCTAGTTCGGTGATGAGCAAGAAAATTGCTGCAGGAGCGGATGCCATTTTGCTAGACGTAACGGTCGGTGAGGGTGCCTTCATGAAGACGGTTGGTGAGGCGCGTGAATTGGCTCAAACCATGG
>NZ_JH378888.1:498217-505171 GCF_000235485.1 Streptococcus sp. oral taxon 058 str. F0407 | reverse complement strand
TAAGGCTGTTGGTCGAAAGACAGTAGCAGTCATTACTGATATGAGCCAACCCTTGGGAAAAGCTATTGGCAATCGTCTCGAAATCCTTGAGGCAATCGAGATTCTCAAAGGAAATGGCCGAGAAGATATTAGTCACTTTATCTGCGAGCTAGCTCAGATTATGCTTGGATTGGCTGATGTTGAAAAAACGATCGAGGAAATCCGTCAACACCTGGAAAATGGTCAAGCACTGGCTAAGTTTGAAGAAATGGTAGCAGCACAAGGCGGTGATTTAGAAGATCTCTATCGCCCCGTCAAAGTTGCCCATGTGGTGGAAATCCCTGCTCAAGAAACGGGTGTTATTTCAGCTCTTCCTGCAATGGAATTTGGACTCTATGCCATGAGACTAGGAGCTGGTCGTGCAGTCAAGTCTGATGACTTGGACTATGAAACAGGGATTGTTTTTGAAAAGAAAGTTGGAGATTCCGTTCAAAAGGGTGAAATTGTTGCAAAAGTTTATACAAATGGAAAAATTTCTTCTGAACTAGTTACAGAATTTCAAAAATATGTTAAAATAAATGATGGAGTGCAAAGTTTACGAGAAATTATAGAAATTATCTCATAAAACCAGGGAGAATCCGAATATGAAGTTAAATAAATATATCGATCATACGCTTTTGAAGCAAGATGCAAGTCAAGAACAAATTGATCGTTTGCTATCTGAAGCGCGTGAGTATGACTTTGCCAGCGTTTGTGTCAATCCCACATGGGTTAAACATGCGAAAACAGGACTTGAAGGCTCAGATGTAAAGGTTTGTACAGTAGTAGGTTTTCCTTTGGGAGCAACAACTTCTGCTGTGAAAGCTTTTGAAACAAAAGAAGCTGTCCAAAACGGTGCAGATGAGATTGATATGGTTATCAATGTCGGTGCCCTCAAATCAGGCAATCTGGATTTAGTTGAATCGGACATCCGTGCTGTCGTCGAAGCAAGTGGTGACAAGTTGGTGAAAGTTATTATCGAAGCTTGCTTGTTGACAGACGATGAAAAGGTTGTGGCTTGCCAATTATCCCAGAGAGCAGGTGCTGACTTTGTCAAAACATCAACTGGATTTTCAACTGGTGGTGCCACTATAGAGGATGTTAAGTTGATGCGTAAAACAGTTGGGCCAGATATGGGAGTTAAGGCTGCCGGTGGAGCTCGTTCTTACGCGGACGCTCTTGCCTTTGTGGAGGCAGGTGCTACTCGTATTGGAACATCCGCTGGTGTAGCAATCTTAAAAGGAGAATTGGCTGATGGCGACTACTGAGTTGATTGAACTAGCAATTGAAACCAGCAAGAATGCCTACGTACCCTATTCTCACTTTCCTATTGGAGCTGTTTTAGTAGCTAAGGATGGTAGTATTTATACGGGTGTGAACATCGAGAATGCTAGTTATCCCTTGACTAATTGTGGGGAGCGTACAGCTATCTTCAAAGCAGTTTCGGAGGGACAACGGGAATTTTCAGAGTTGATTGTCTACGGTCAAACTGAAAAACCTATCTCGCCATGTGGTGCTTGTCGCCAGGTCATGGTTGAATTTTTTGAACAAGATCTAAAAGTGACCTTAGTCGCTAAAGATAAATCGACGGTCGAGATGACGGTCGGGGAGTTACTTCCATACTCATTTACAGACTTAAACTAGTCTGCTCCACTCTCTGAGTGGCACGGTCCTTGTGACCAACCAATCCATACTTGCAACATCGTTGCACATCTTATTTAGGAGGTTCAGTAATGAACAAGAAACAATGGCTAGGCCTTGGTCTAGTTGCAGTAGCAGCAGTTGGACTTGCTGCATGTGGTAACCGCTCTTCTCGTAACGCAGCTTCATCTTCATCTGAAATGAAGACGAAAGCAGCAATCGTAACAGATACTGGTGGTGTTGATGATAAATCATTTAACCAATCAGCTTGGGAAGGTTTGCAAGACTGGGGTAAAGAACACAATCTTTCAAAAGATAAAGGTTATACTTACTTCCAATCAACAAGTGAAGCTGACTATGCTAACAACTTGCAACAAGCGGCTGGAAGTTACAACCTAATCTTCGGTGTTGGTTTTGCCCTTCACAATGCGGTTGAAGAAGCAGCAAAAGACCACTCTGATTTGAACTATGTCTTGATTGATGATGTGATTAAGGATCAAAAAAATGTTGCTAGCGTAACATTTGCTGATAACGAAGCTGCTTACCTTGCGGGTGTTGCAGCGGCTAAAACAACTAAAACAAAACAAGTTGGTTTTGTAGGTGGTATTGAGTCTGAAGTTATCTCACGTTTTGCAGCTGGATTTAAAGCGGGTGTTGAATCTGTAGATCCATCTATCAAAGTACAAGTTGACTATGCTGGTTCATTTGGTGATGCTGCTAAAGGTAAAACAATTGCAGCAGCTCAATATGCTGCAGGTGCAGACGTTGTCTACCAAGCAGCTGGTGGAACAGGTGCTGGTGTCTTTGCAGAAGCAAAATCACTTAACGAAAGCCGTGCTGAAAATGAAAAAGTTTGGGTTATCGGTGTTGACCGTGACCAAGTAGCAGAAGGTAAGTACACTTCTAAAGATGGCAAAGAATCAAACTTTGTTCTTGCATCTACTTTGAAACAAGTTGGTACAACTGTAAAAGATATTGCTAACAAAGCAGAAAAAGGTGAATTCCCTGGCGGTCAAGTGATCGTTTACTCATTGAAAGATAAAGGGGTTGACTTGGCAGTAACAAACCTTTCAGAAGAAGGTAAAAAAGCTGTCGAAGATGCTAAAGCTAAAATCCTTGATGGAAGCGTAAAAGTTCCTGAAAAATAATGGATAAAAGTCATTTCTTAGGAAGCGGCCCTAGGCCGCTTTTTTAAGAGTTGAGACAAAGTCATTTTGCCTCAGTAAAGCTTGCTACTAGAGAAACTAGCAAGTTTTATTGAAATAAAATAAGACTCTGAAAGGAAGAGCACATGGCACACGAAAATGTCATTGAGATGCGGGATATTACCAAGGTGTTTGGTGAATTTGTAGCAAACGACAAAATCAACTTGCAACTGAGAAAAGGTGAAATCCATGCACTTTTAGGAGAAAATGGAGCGGGTAAATCCACTCTGATGAACATGCTGGCAGGGCTTCTTGAACCAACCAGTGGTGAAATTGTGGTCAACGGTCAAGTTGTCAATCTTGATTCACCATCTAAAGCAGCTAGCTTGGGAATCGGAATGGTTCACCAGCACTTTATGTTAGTAGAAGCCTTCACAGTTGCTGAAAACATCATTTTAGGTAGTGAATCAACTAAAAATGGTGTGCTAGATATCGCTGGAGCTAGCAAAGAAATTAAGGCTCTTTCTGAACGTTATGGTTTAGCAGTGGATCCTTCTGCCAAGGTGGCAGACATCTCAGTTGGAGCCCAACAACGTGTAGAAATTTTAAAAACCCTTTATCGGGGGGCTGATATCCTTATCTTTGACGAACCGACGGCTGTTTTGACTCCTTCAGAGATTGATGAATTGATGGAGATTATGAAGAATCTTGTCAAAGAAGGGAAATCCATCATTTTGATTACCCACAAGTTGGATGAGATTCGCGCAGTTTCTGACCGCGTTACGGTTATCCGTCGTGGGAAATCAATCCAGACGGTTGAGATTGCAGGGGCAACCAATGCTGACTTGGCAGAAATGATGGTTGGACGCTCTGTCTCCTTTAAAACAGAGAAACAAGCCTCTCAACCAAAAGAAGTAGTCTTGTCTATTAAAGACTTGGTAGTCAATGAAAACCGCGGTGTACCAGCTGTGAAGAATCTTTCTTTGGATGTTCGTGTTGGTGAAATTGTCGGTATTGCGGGGATTGATGGAAATGGCCAGTCTGAACTGATTCAAGCCATTACAGGTCTTCGCAAGGTTGAGTCTGGTAGTATTGAGCTAAAAGGAGATTCAATTGTAGGCTTGCACCCACGTCAGATTACAGAGTTGAGTGTTGGGCACGTTCCAGAAGACCGTCACCGTGATGGTTTGATTTTAGAGATGATGATTTCAGAAAATATCGCTCTTCAAACCTATTATAAAGAACCACTCAGTAAGAATGGTATCTTAAACTATGCCAATATCACTTCACATGCTAAAAAATTGATGGAAGAATTTGATGTCCGTGCGGCAAGCGAATTTGTTCCAGCAGCAGCTCTTTCAGGAGGTAATCAACAAAAAGCAATTATTGCTCGTGAGATTGACCGTGATCCTGATCTCCTTATCGTCAGCCAGCCAACTCGTGGGTTGGACGTCGGTGCCATTGAGTATATCCACAAACGTTTGATTGAAGAGCGTGATAATGGGAAAGCAGTTCTTGTTGTCAGCTTTGAATTGGATGAAATTTTAAATGTCTCAGACCGAATTGCTGTTATTCATGACGGTAAGATTCAAGGTATTGTGTCGCCAGAAACAACGAACAAACAAGAACTTGGTGTCTTGATGGCAGGTGGAAACTTGGGAAAGGAGAAGAGTGATGCCTAAAAAATTACAACAAATTTCGGTTCCCTTGATTTCCGTATTCTTAGGAATCTTGCTCGGAGCCATTGTCATGTGGATCTTCGGCTACGATGCTATCTGGGGTTATGAGGAGTTGTTCTATACAGCTTTTGGTAGCCTCCGTGGTATTGGTGAGATTTTCCGTGCCATGGGTCCCCTTGTTTTAATAGGGCTTGGTTTTGCGGTTGCCAGTCGAGCAGGTTTCTTTAATGTCGGTTTGCCAGGTCAAGCTCTAGCGGGCTGGATTCTCAGTGGTTGGTTTGCCTTGTCAAATCCAGATATGCCACGCCTCGTTTTGATTCCATTAACAGTGGTCATTGCCCTGATTGCAGGTGGAATTGTTGGTGCGATTCCAGGTATCCTCAGAGCCTATCTCGGTACGTCAGAGGTTATCGTGACTATCATGATGAACTATATCGTATTGTATGTGGGAAATGCCTTTATTCATGCCTTTCCTAAGGATATTATGCAAAGTACAGATTCGACCATTCGTGTCAGTGCCAATGCTACTTATCAGACACCCTGGTTATCAGAGTTGACTGGGAATTCTCGTATGAATATCGGGATCTTCTTTGCAATCATTGCTGTTGGTGTGATTTGGTTCTTGCTCAAGAAAACAACTCTCGGTTTTGAAATTCGAGCAGTTGGTCTTAATCCCCATGCTTCAGAGTACGCTGGTATTTCAGCAAAACGTACAATCATCCTATCAATGATTATCTCTGGTGCCTTGGCAGGTCTTGGTGGAGCTGTAGAAGGACTTGGAACTTTCCAAAACGTTTATGTTCAAGGTTCGTCATTGGCTATCGGATTTAACGGGATGGCAGTTAGTCTCCTTGCAGCAAACTCTCCAATCGGTATTCTCTTTGCAGCCTTCCTATTTGGTGTTCTCCAAGTTGGAGCCCCTGGTATGAATGCGGCGCAGGTACCGTCTGAGCTTGTCAGCATTGTAACAGCGTCTATTATCTTCTTTGTCAGTGTTCATTACCTTATCGAACGCTTTGTCAAACCCAAAAAACAAGTTAAAGGAGGTAAGTAAGGATGTCTATTACAACATTACTCACCCTCTTAGTCTCTTCTATGCTGATTTACTCAGCACCACTTATTTTTACGAGTATCGGAGGAGTTTTCTCCGAACGTGGTGGTGTGGTAAACGTCGGCCTTGAAGGAATTATGGTTATGGGTGCCTTTTCTGGAGTTGTCTTTAACCTTGAGTTTGCAGAACAACTTGGAGCAGCGACTCCTTGGATTTCCTTGTTAGTTGCAGGCGTTGTGGGAGCTATTTTCTCCCTCATCCATGCAGTTGCAACGGTTCATTTCCGTGCAGACCATGTCGTCAGTGGTACAGTATTGAACTTGATGGCTCCTGCCTTAGCCGTTTTCTTAGTAAAAGTTCTTTATAACAAAGGGCAAACTGATAACCTAAGTCAGACTTTTGGACGTTTTGATTTCCCAGTTTTGGCTGATATCCCAGTGATTGGTGATATCTTCTTCAAATCTACTAGTCTACTAGGTTATATCGCGATTGCCTTCTCTTTCCTTGCTTGGTTTATTCTCTTTAAGACACGCTTTGGTCTTCGCCTTCGCTCTGTCGGTGAACATCCTCAGGCAGCAGATACCTTGGGGATCAATGTCTACAAGATGCGATATCTTGGGGTTATCATTTCAGGTTTCCTTGGGGGAATTGGGGGAGCGATTTATGCTCAATCCATTTCTGTAAACTTCTCAGTGACAACTATTGTCGGTCCTGGATTTATCGCTCTTGCTGCGATGATCTTTGGTAAATGGAACCCAATCGGTGCTATGCTTTCTAGTCTCTTCTTTGGACTTTCACAAAGTTTGGCAGTTATCGGTTCTCAGTTGCCTTTCCTACAAGGAGTGCCAGCGGTTTACCTTCAAATCGCACCTTATGTCTTGACCATCCTTGTCTTAGCAGCCTTCTTTGGAAAAGCAGTTGCACCTAAGGCAGACGGTATCAACTACATCAAGTCAAAATAAGCATACAAAAAAACGTCAGTTTCAAATGAACCGCACCCCAAAAGTTAGACAGAAAAAATCTAACTTTTGGGGTGTTTTATTATGAAATTGAGTTATGAGGATAAAGTTCAGATCTATGAACTTAGAAAACAAGGATATAGCTTAGAGCAACTTTCAAATAAATTTGGGATAAACAGTTCTAATCTTAGATACATGATTAAATTGATGGATCGTTACGGAATAGAGTTCGTCAAAAAAGGCAAGAATCGTTACTATTCTCCAGAACTAAAACAAGAAATGATTGATAAAGTCCTACATGAAAACTGGTCTCAAGATAGAGTTTCTCTTGAATACGGTCTCCCAAGTCGTACGATACTTCTTAACTGGCTGGCACAATACAAGAAAAACGGGTATACTATTCTTGAGAAAATAAGAGGGAGAGTACCTAAAATGGGACGTAAACGGAAGAAAACTTGGGA
>NZ_JH378888.1:497500-498207 GCF_000235485.1 Streptococcus sp. oral taxon 058 str. F0407 | reverse complement strand
TTTTGGGGTGTTTTATTATGAAATTGAGTTATGAAGATAAAGTTCAGATCTATGAACTTAGAAAGCAAGGATATAGCTTAGAGAAGCTTTCAAATAAATTTGGGATAAACAATTCTAATCTTAGGTACATGATTAAATTGATTGATCGTTACGGAATGGAGTTTGTCAAAAAAGGAAAAAATAGTTACTATTCTCCTGATTTAAAACAAGAAATGATTAATAAAGTCTTACATGAAGACTGGACTAAAGATAGAGTTTCTCTTGAATACGGTCTCCCAAGTCGTACGATACTTCTTAACTGGCTGGCGCAATACAAGAAAAACGGGTATACTATTGTTGAGAAAACAAGAGGGAGAGCAGCTAAAATGGGACGTAAACGGAAGAAAACTTGGGAAGAAATGACAGAATTAGAACGACTCCAGGAGGAGAATGAACGCTTACGGACTGAGGTGGCCTACCTAAAAAAGTTAAAAGAGTTAGAGGAAAGGGACGAAGCCTTAGAGCGAGAAAAGCAGAGACAGTTAGAGAAATGGCTTCAGGAGGATTTCGACTAGATTTACTTCTTGAAGCGGCTCGTTTACCTCGCTCAACTTACTACTATCAGTTGAAGCAACTAGATGGGCTTGACAAAGATAAAGAGCTTAAAATCGAAATTCAGGCCATTTATAATGACCATAAAGGAAATTATGGCTATCGGAGAGTTACTC
>NZ_JH378888.1:403615-497490 GCF_000235485.1 Streptococcus sp. oral taxon 058 str. F0407 | reverse complement strand
GCTATCGGAGAGTTACTCTTGAACTAAGAAATCGTGGCTTTACAGTGAATCATAAGAAGGTCCAACGTCTGATGAAGGACCTTGGTTTAACAGCTCGAATTCGTCGGAAACGCAAGTATTCTTCCTACCAAGGAGAAGTTGGCAAGAAAGCAGAAAATCTCATTCAACACCAGTTTGAAGCAACGAAACCAATGGAAAAGTGCTATACGGATGTGACAGAATTTGCCATTCCAAATAGCACACAGAAACTCTATTTATCGCCTGTTTTAGATGGCTTTAACAGTGAAATTATTGCTTATCATCTTTCTACTTCGCCTAATTTAGAACAAGTAAAAACGATGTTGGAACAGGCCTTCACAGAGAAACACTATGAGAATACCATTTTACACAGCGACCAAGGCTGGCAATACCAACACGATTCTTATTATCGGTTCCTAGAGAGTAAGGGAATTCAAGCATCCATGTCACGTAAAGGTAACAGCCCAGACAAGGTATGATGGAGTCCTTCTTCGGTATTTTGAAATCAGAAATGTTTTACGGTTATGAGAAGCACTTTAGGTCTTTAGAGGACCTTGAACAAGCTATTGTGGACTACATTGATTACTACAACAACAAACGAATTAAGGTCAAACTAAAAGGACTTAGTCCTGTGCAATACAGAACTAAATCCTTCACTTAAATTATTTGTCTAACTTTTTGGGGTCAGTACAAAACTGGCGTTTTATTTTTTAGGATTTTGATGAGTTAAGTTCAGTCCCCAAGGAACGAGGTTTTCAGTTTTGTTTTTGATGCGTGTGATATTATCCTTATGACGAATGATAATCAAACTAGCAAGTGCTAGGATAATCAGAGTGAAGAGAAGGTCATAGCTACTTAAGATAAACCCAAATAGTGGAAAAATCAGAACTCCAATTACAGCAGCAATAGAAGCAACAACGCTAGATAGTGAAATCATACTGCCAAGATAGAGGGTTCCAAAGAATATGACTGCTAGGTAGAGACAGAAGACAGGCGCAAATCCGAAAATCACACCAGCGCTGGTTGCGACAGCCTTGCCCCCTTTAAATCCTGCAAAGATAGGAAAGGTATGTCCAATCACGGCCAAAAGTCCAAAGACAAGAGGTGATACACCTTGTAGGTGGAAAAGAATTGGAAGTGGTGTGGCCAAGGTTCCTTTGAAAAAATCAATCACAAAGGTTGCCATCCCTGCTTTCTTACCCAAAATACGGAAAGTATTGGTCGTTCCAGTATTTCCAGAACCATGTTCACGCAAATTTGTTTGAAAAAAAGCTTGTCCAATCCAAAGACCAGACGGAATCGAACCTAGCAGATAAGCTAAAATTAATAATACAAATGTCATCATAGACCTATTATACCATGAAATGCTGTAGAAAGGCTGAGAATATCTTGTGAAATTGTGACAGCTGAATGGGAAAAACTTTGCAAAATACCTAGAAAACCTGTAAAATAGTAAAGATGAACGAATAGGAGGTTCCTTGTGTCAAAAAAGGAAATCAATATTAATAACTACAATGATGATGCCATTCAGGTGCTAGAAGGGTTGGATGCGGTCCGTAAACGTCCAGGGATGTATATCGGATCGACTGACGGTGCTGGTCTCCATCACCTAGTCTGGGAAATTGTGGACAATGCAGTCGATGAAGCCTTGTCTGGCTTTGGTAATCGCATTGATGTGACCATCAATAAAGATGGCAGTTTAACAGTAGAGGACCATGGCCGTGGGATGCCGACTGGTATGCATGCCATGGGAATTCCAACCGTTGAGGTTATCTTTACCATTCTCCACGCTGGAGGAAAATTCGGTCAAGGTGGCTACAAGACTTCTGGTGGTCTTCACGGAGTGGGTTCTTCTGTCGTTAATGCCCTATCAAGCTGGTTGGAAGTTGAAATCACCCGTGATGGTGCAGTCTACAAGCAACGTTTTGAAAATGGTGGTAAGCCAGTTACGACTCTTGAAAAGGTGGGGACAGCACCCAAGTCTAAGACAGGTACCAAGGTTACCTTCATGCCGGATGCGACTATCTTTTCTACGACAGACTTCAAGTACAATACCATTTCAGAACGCATCAATGAGTCAGCTTTTCTCTTGAAGAATGTAACCTTGTCATTAACGGACAAGCGAACAGAAGAAGCGATCGAGTTTCATTATGAAAATGGGGTGCAGGACTTTGTTTCCTATCTGAATGAAGACAAGGAAACCTTGACACCAGTACTATACTTTGAGGGTGAAGAAAATGGTTTCCAAGTGGAAGTTGCCCTCCAGTACAATGATGGATTTTCAGATAACATTCTCTCCTTTGTCAATAATGTCCGTACCAAAGATGGTGGAACGCACGAGACGGGGCTCAAGTCTGCCATTACTAAGGTTATGAATGACTATGCGCGTAAGACAGGTCTTCTCAAGGAAAAGGATAAAAACCTTGAAGGTTCAGACTATCGTGAGGGACTAGCAGCCGTTCTTTCTATCTTGGTTCCGGAAGAACACCTCCAGTTTGAAGGACAGACCAAGGACAAACTTGGAAGTCCACTAGCTCGCCCGATTGTTGATAGCATTGTCGCAGAAAAATTAACTTTCTTCCTCATGGAAAATGGAGAACTAGCTTCCAATCTCATCCGCAAGGCTATCAAGGCCCGTGATGCCCGTGAAGCAGCACGTAAGGCGCGTGATGAGAGCCGAAATGGTAAGAAAAATAAAAAAGATAAGGGCTTGTTGTCTGGGAAATTAACACCAGCCCAGTCTAAAAATCCTGCTAAGAACGAACTCTATCTGGTCGAGGGGGATTCTGCCGGCGGTTCTGCCAAACAAGGTCGTGACCGTAAATTCCAAGCTATTTTGCCTCTTCGTGGTAAGGTTATCAATACAGCCAAGGCCAAGATGGCGGATATCCTTAAAAATGAGGAAATCAACACCATGATTTATACAATCGGTGCGGGTGTCGGAGCAGACTTCTCTATTGAAGATGCCAATTATGACAAGATCATTATCATGACAGATGCGGATACCGATGGTGCCCATATCCAGACCTTGCTCTTAACATTTTTCTACCGTTACATGCGTCCGCTAGTTGAGGCAGGACATGTCTATATCGCTCTCCCTCCTCTTTACAAGATGTCTAAAGGTAAAGGCAAGAAAGAAGAAGTGGCCTACGCTTGGACAGACGGAGAGCTAGAAGAACTCCGCAAGCAGTTTGGTAAAGGCGCTACCCTTCAACGTTACAAGGGACTTGGTGAGATGAATGCGGATCAACTCTGGGAAACAACCATGAACCCAGAAACGCGTACCCTCATCCGTGTCACGATTGAAGACCTGGCTCGCGCCGAACGTCGCGTCAATGTCCTTATGGGAGATAAGGTCGAACCACGCCGTAAGTGGATTGAAGATAATGTCAAGTTTACGCTGGAGGAAGCGACAGTGTTTTAAATGTTTAATCATTTGAAATCATAGAAGTTAATATTATATTACACTTTTTTATAAAAGAGGTTATAAAGCAAAGGAGGTTGAATAGTGAACAGTTCTTTAATAATGATGTTTTTCATTTTCGAAATTATTGTAATCGCTGGAATAATTCTTGATGCAATATCCAATAAAGAGAAAATGGAATATTCAAGCTCACTAACTTCCTTAGCATTTATGGTGTGTAATATTGGTGTATTCGTATTATTTAATCCGTCTCTAGACGAACCCTACTTAAAAGTATTTTTAAGAATATTTTATATACTAACCCATATACCTTTAAGTCTAATTTATTCAATTACTACTCTTTATAAAAGTATCAAACACGTTAAGTATTTTCCTAGTAGGTTTGTTCGGATATTACTATGCAACGTTACGTTTATATTTCTCCTCTCAATTGTAAATGTTTTAGTATTATTTAGAGAAACGAAAGAAATTTATATACTTATTTTCTTGCAAGGCTTTTTTTCAGGAGTTCAATTTCTGCTTTGGGTTCTTGAAAGAAAAAGAATACAGAAACTTCAAAAATAAAAGCAAGAGGGACTTCCTATCCCTGACCCATTTTCAAACAGCTCTAAGTGATGAAGGAGTGAAAGATGAGAACTGAACCCGAAATGTTTGATTTAATTTTTCAAACTGCAAAAGCGCTCCAAGTCGATACTGTCGCCATGTCTGGTTCACGAACGGATACAAAAGCACCAAAAGATGAATTTCAAGACTATGATGTTGTTTATATCGTGGACGACTTAGATAATCTGACAAGTGACCTTTCTTGGTTGGACCAGTTTGGCAAACGTCTGATTGAACAGTATAATGTGCTGGGAAACCGTCGACTTTATCTCATGCTCTTTGAAGATGGCAATCGGATAGATTTGACCCTTTGCCCCAAAGACCACATTCAAGAGTGGGTGGATAGTGAGGCCGATTATACAGTTTTGAAAGATGAGAAAGGCTTGTTTGAGTCCTATACTACAAGTCCTCAACGTTACTGGACAAGTCCAGCTAGTCAGACAGATTTTGAAAAAGCCTGCAATGAATTTTGGTGGGTATCAGCCTACGTGGTTAAAGGGATTTGTCGTAATCAGCTCATCTACGCGACCGACCATCTCTACGATATTTGCCAACAAGAACTCTTGAAGGTCTTGGCTTGGCAGGTAGCAAGTGATAAGGGAAAGGTCGACATCGGCAAGAACTATAAATATCTCTTTAACTATTTGCCTGCTGAGAAAGAAAAGGAATTCTCGAATTTGCTTGATTTCTCAAGTAGGGATAAAATCACTCAGTCTTTGTTTGCTACGATGAGACTTTTCCACAGAGAAGCGCAGGCCTTCTCTCTCAAGACTGGTTTTCCTTATGATAAAGAAACTGCAGAAAAAATGATTCAGTACGCTAAAGAGAGACTTAGACTCTAAATTTCGCTATGCAACTTTAGGTTCGCTGGTCTCATACACTATTTCAGCTAGCTATTACAAAAGAGAAAGGCAATCAGTCATGAAGCATAACAAATAGTCCATTACACTTCGTGAAGCACGCGAAAATGATAAAGAAATTTTTGTCGAACTGACATCTGCTCTAAGCCGATTCAACAGGCAACACCATGATGAAAAATCAACATACGATGATTATTCGCAGGTTCTTGAAGCTATTAAAAGCCAGGCACTAAAAACATTTGAAAATAGATATGATGGACGAACACACATTATTTTAGCTGAATATCATCAAGATATTGTAGGTTATGGCTTGGCAAGGGTGTATGATGAAGACGCAACTGCGGATAATGGAACAGGTCAAATAGGACTGATTGATGAACTGTTTGTCAGCGCCTCTGTTAGAGGGAAAGGAATTGGGCATATGTTGTTGGATGACTGTATGGAGTGGCTGAAGAGAACTAATATCCAGCGTGTTAAACTTCATGCTTACTCGTGGAATGATAGTGCAAAGTGCATTTATGAGCGCAAGGGATTTAAAGCCTACGCTATTTCCTATGAAAAATGGCTAGAAGAATAGATAACAGTTAGTTATGAGAAACTAAAATCCCTAGACCTTTCATCTTTTCTCTATTTAAAACCTACTCTACATTCTTTGAAAGGAGTTGAACACGCCCTAAATGCTGTGTGAAAAAGATAAATTCTCTGGTGAACTTGCTTACTTCAAGAATTTTCTATTTTCACTTGATATTTTACGGGCTCTGTATCCTATATGAGTAACATTCAAAATATGTCCCTGGAGGACATCATGGGAGAGCGCTTTGGTCGCTACTCCAAATACATCATTCAAGACCGGGCTTTGCCAGATATTCGTGATGGATTGAAGCCGGTTCAGCGTCGCATTCTTTATTCGATGAATAAGGATGGCAATACTTTTGACAAGAGTTACCGTAAGTCTGCCAAGTCTGTCGGGAACATCATGGGGAATTTCCACCCACACGGTGATAGTTCTATCTATGATGCCATGGTTCGTATGTCACAGGACTGGAAGAACCGTGAGATTCTAGTTGAAATGCACGGTAATAACGGTTCTATGGATGGAGATCCGCCTGCGGCAATGCGTTATACCGAGGCGCGTTTGTCTGAGATTGCTGGTTACCTTCTTCAAGATATCGAGAAAAAGACAGTTCCCTTTGCTTGGAACTTTGACGATACCGAGAAAGAGCCAACTGTCTTACCAGCAGCCTTTCCAAACCTTCTAGTCAATGGTTCGACTGGGATTTCAGCTGGTTATGCCACAGACATTCCTCCCCATAATTTAGCTGAGGTTATTGATGCGACGGTTTACATGATTGACCACCCAACTGCCAAGGTGGATAAACTCATGGAATTCTTGCCTGGACCAGATTTCCCAACAGGGGGGATTATTCAGGGTCGTGATGAAATCAAGAAAGCCTATGAAACTGGGAAAGGGCGCGTGGTCGTTCGTTCAAAGACTGAGATTGAAAAGCTAAAAGGTGGTAAGGAACAAATCGTTATCACTGAGATTCCTTATGAAATCAATAAAGCCAACCTGGTTAAGAAAATCGATGATGTTCGTGTCAATAACAAGGTGGCAGGGATTGCTGAGGTTCGGGACGAATCTGACCGTGACGGTCTTCGAATCGCTATTGAGCTCAAAAAAGACGCTAATACGGAGCTGGTTCTTAACTATCTATTCAAATATACTGACCTTCAAATCAACTACAACTTTAACATGGTGGCGATTGACAATTTCACACCTCGTCAGGTCGGGATTGTTCCAATCTTGTCTAGCTACATTGCCCATCGTCGTGAAGTGATTTTGGCGCGTTCCCGCTTTGACAAGGAAAAGGCTGAGAAACGTCTCCATATCGTCGAAGGTTTGATTCGCGTGATTTCGATTTTGGATGAAGTCATTGCTCTTATCCGTGCTTCTGAGAATAAGGCTGACGCTAAGGAAAATCTCAAGGTCAGCTATGAATTCACAGAGGAGCAGGCTGAGGCTATCGTTACCTTGCAACTGTATCGTTTGACCAATACCGATGTGGTTGTCTTGCAGGAAGAAGAAGCAGAACTTCGTGAGAAAATTGCCATGCTTGCAGCGATTATCGGTGATGAGCGGACCATGTACAATCTCATGAAGAAAGAGCTTCGTGAGGTCAAGAAGAAATTTGCGACTCCTCGTTTGAGTTCTTTAGAAGATACGGCAAAAGTCATCGAGATTGATACAGCTAGTTTGATTGCCGAGGAAGACACCTATGTTAGCGTGACCAAAGCTGGTTACATCAAGCGTACCAGCCCACGTTCCTTCGCAGCTTCCACTCTGGAAGAAATTGGCAAACGTGATGATGATCGTTTGATTTTTGTACAATCTGCCAAGACAACCCAGCACCTCTTGATGTTCACAACTCTTGGGAATGTCATTTATCGACCAATCCATGAGTTGGCAGATATTCGCTGGAAGGATATCGGAGAGCATCTGAGCCAGACTATTACAAATTTCGAAACTAACGAAGAAATCCTTTATGTTGAAGTAGTGGATCAGTTTGAGGATGCGACAACCTACTTTGCTGCAACTCGTCTTGGTCAAATCAAACGGGTAGAACGCAAAGAGTTCACTCCATGGCGGACCTACAGGTCTAAGTCTGTCAAATATGCTAAGCTCAAAGACGAGACAGACCAGATTGTAGCAGTGGCTCCGATTAAACTAGATGATGTTCTTTTGATTAGCCAAAATGGTTATGCCCTTCGTTTCAATATCGAAGAGGTACCAGTTGTTGGTGCCAAGGCAGCAGGTGTCAAGGCCATGAACCTGAAAGCAGATGATGTGCTTCAGGCAGCCTTTATCTGTAACACCTCATCCTTCTACCTCTTGACCCAACGTGGTAGTTTAAAACGTGTTTCTATTGACGAAATTCCAGCAACTAGCCGTGCCAAACGAGGTCTACAAGTCTTGCGTGAGTTGAAAAACAAACCGCATCGTGTCTTCTTGGCAGGAGCAGTTGCAGAACAAAGCTTCATCGGTGATCTCTTCAGTACAGAAGTGGAAGAGAACGACCAAACACTGCTTGTCCAATCTAACAAGGGAACAATTTATGAAAGCCGATTGCAAGATTTAAACTTGTCAGAACGCACTAGCAATGGAAGCTTTATTTCAGACACCATTTCAGATGAAGAAGTTTTCGATGCTTACCTCAAAGAAGTCTTTAAAGAAGGGAAAGAAAATCCATAAAAAGAATCAGTCCAAGTGACTGATTTCTTTTTGTCGAGAAAATTTTCAGAAAATTACAAATAATACTTGAAATTTTACTAGAAAAGTGTAGAATAGAACACATAGTTTGAATAGTATAAAGGAGAAACACATGACAGTTGCAATTGATTGGGAAAACCTTGGATTTTCTTATATGAAATTACCTTACCGTTATATCGCTCATTATAAAAATGATCAATGGGATCAAGGAGAGTTGACAGAGGATGCGACTTTGCATATTTCAGAGTCTTCTCCAAGTCTCCACTATGGACAGCAAGCATTTGAGGGATTGAAAGCCTATCGTACGAAGGATGGCAGTATCCAACTTTTCCGTCCTGATGAAAATGCCAAGCGTCTGCAACGTACCTGTGACCGTCTCTTGATGCCCCAAGTTCCGACAGAAATGTTTGTAGAAGCTTGTAAGGCAGTTGTCCGAGCAAATGAAGAATACGTACCACCATACGGAACAGGTGGAACCCTCTATCTCCGTCCTCTTTTGATTGGTGTCGGAGATATCATCGGGGTAAAACCAGCAGAGGAATACATTTTCACCATCTTTGCTATGCCAGTTGGTAATTACTTTAAAGGTGGTTTGGTTCCAACTAATTTCTTGATTCAGGATGAATACGACCGTGCAGCACCAAATGGTACGGGTGCGGCCAAGGTAGGTGGAAACTACGCTGCCAGTCTTCTACCAGGTAAAATGGCAAAATCACGTCATTTCTCAGATGTTATCTACCTAGATCCTTCAACACATACAAAGATTGAAGAAGTCGGTTCAGCTAACTTCTTTGGAATCACGGCTGACAATGAATTTGTTACACCTTTAAGCCCCTCTATCTTGCCATCTATTACCAAGTACTCGTTGCTCTACTTGGCAGAACACCGCTTGGGCTTGACACCGATCGAAGGTGATGTTCCGATTGACAATTTGGATCGTTTTGTTGAGGCAGGTGCTTGTGGAACAGCAGCAGTTATCTCCCCAATTGGGGGAATCCAACACGGCGACGATTTCCATGTTTTCTATAGTGAAACAGAAGTAGGTCCTGTAACACGTAAGCTCTATGATGAATTGACCGGTATCCAATTCGGTGATGTTGAAGCACCTGAAGGATGGATTGTCAAAGTGGACTAGACGACATGAAGCAAAGAGAAACTCCATAGCAGTTATAATGGCTGAAATGGAGTTTTTTCTTGCTAGTTTGAGCATTTTCCTGTACAATAGAAAAAGTGAAAAGAGGTAAAGTATGAGTAAAAAAGATAAGAAAATTGAAATTCAATTAACAGATGCAAAAGTGACTGTTGGAAAAGACAGTTATGAAGGTTACGTTTTGACGATCGGGAAAAAGGTTATTGGTGAAATTGCCGAATTAGATAGTCAATTTGCCATCATAAAGAATGGAAATGTCGATAGTTTTTATAAAAAACTTGAAAAAGCTGTGGAAATTTTGATTGAAAACTATAATTTAACAAAATAATGCTTGTTTTTTTGAAAATTTCATGATATAATAGTTTTCGTTAAGCATTGGAGAGATAGCGAAGAGGCTAAACGCGGCGGACTGTAAATCCGCTCCTTCGGGTTCGGGGGTTCGAATCCCTCTCTCTCCATCTCATCATTGGGGTATAGCCAAGCGGTAAGGCAAGGGACTTTGACTCCCTCATGCGTTGGTTCGAATCCAGCTACCCCAGTTCTTAGGTAATAAATTCAAGATAAAAAGAAAAATATCTTAGGGTATTTTATTTTTATATTGAAAGACATGAACAAAACGAACATGTTCTTGCGGGTGCTTAGGAAAAAAATTATAAGTATGTCAAGTTTTGGAAAAGACTTGATTGTTGGAGGATTTTTTAGATGAACGAATTTGAAGATTTGCTAAATAGCGTTAGCCAAGTTGAGCCTGGTGATGTTGTTAGTGCTGAAGTATTGACAGTTGATGCGACTCAAGCTAACGTTGCAATCTCTGGGACTGGTGTTGAAGGTGTCTTGACTCTTCGCGAATTGACAAACGATCGCGATGCAGATATCAATGACTTTGTTAAAGTAGGAGAAGTATTGGATGTTCTTGTACTTCGTCAAGTAGTTGGTAAAGATACTGATACAGTTACATACCTTGTATCTAAAAAACGCCTTGAAGCTCGCAAAGCATGGGACAAACTTGTTGGACGCGAAGAAGAAGTTGTTACTGTTAAAGGAACTCGTGCTGTTAAAGGTGGACTTTCAGTAGAATTTGAAGGTGTTCGTGGATTTATCCCAGCTTCAATGTTGGATACTCGTTTCGTACGTAACACTGAGCGTTTCGTAGGTCAAGAATTTGATGCTAAAATCAAAGAAGTTGATCCTAAAGAAAACCGCTTCATCCTTTCACGTCGTGAAGTTGTTGAAGCAGCTACTGCAGCAGCTCGTGCTGAAGTATTCGGTAAATTGGCTGTTGGTGATGTAGTAACTGGTAAAGTTGCTCGTATCACAAGCTTCGGTGCTTTCATCGACCTTGGTGGTGTTGACGGATTGGTTCACTTGACTGAATTGTCACATGAACGTAACGTTTCACCTAAATCTGTTGTAACTGTTGGTGAAGAAATCGAAGTGAAGATCCTTGATCTTAACGAAGAAGAAGGACGCGTATCCCTTTCACTTAAAGCAACAACACCTGGACCATGGGATGGCGTTGAGCAAAAATTGGCTAAAGGTGATGTAGTAGAAGGAACAGTTAAACGTTTGACTGACTTCGGTGCATTTGTTGAAGTATTGCCAGGTATCGATGGACTTGTTCACGTATCACAAATTTCACACAAACGTATCGAAAATCCAAAAGAAGCTCTTACTGTTGGTCAGGAAGTTACTGTTAAAGTCCTTGATGTTAACGCTGATGCAGAACGTGTTTCACTTTCTATCAAAGCTCTTGAAGAACGTCCAGCTCAAGAAGAAGGACAAAAAGAAGAGAAACGTGCTGCTCGTCCTCGTCGTCCAAAACGTCAAGAAAAACGTGATTTCGAACTTCCAGAAACACAAACAGGATTCTCAATGGCTGACTTGTTCGGTGATATCGAACTTTAATCAAATTGATAATCGCAAAATCCTTTGTTTAAAACAAGGGATTTTTCTTTTGTCTCTTTCTCATTTTTGATATAATAGTTCTATGTTAGATTCAGAAAAACAATCACAATATCAACTGTTAAATGAGGAACTCTCTTATTTACTAGAAGGTGAGACCAATGTTCTTGCCAATCTTTCAAATGCTAGTGCCCTCCTAAAATCTCGCTTTCCGAATACTGTATTTTCAGGTTTTTATCTGTTTGATGGAAATGAGTTGGTACTAGGTCCTTTTCAGGGTGGTGTTTCTTGCATTCGTATCCCACTTGGAAAAGGCGTGTGTGGAGAAGCTGCTGAGTTTCAGGAGACTGTTTTAGTAGGGGATGTGAGCACCTATCCAAACTACATTTCTTGTGATGGTCATGCCAAGAGTGAAATCGTAGTCCCTATGCTCAAGAATGGAAGATTAGTCGGAGTCTTAGACTTGGATTCTTCTCTTATCGATGATTACAATGCTATTGATCGTGATTACTTGGAACAATTTGTCGCTATTTTGCTTGAGAAGACAGAATGGGACTTTACGATGTTTGAGGAGAAAGCCTAATGTATCAAGCACTTTATCGAAAATATAGAAGTCAGACTTTCTCACAACTAGTAGGGCAAGAGGTTGTGGCTAAAACCCTAAAACAAGCAGTTGAGCAGGAAAAAATTAGTCACGCTTATCTTTTCTCAGGACCTCGTGGAACTGGGAAAACCAGTGTCGCCAAGATTTTTGCTAAGGCCATGAACTGCCCAAACCAAGTGGATGGAGAACCATGTAATAACTGTTATATCTGTCAGGCAGTGACAGAAGGTAGCCTAGAAGATGTTATCGAAATGGATGCGGCTTCGAACAATGGTGTTGATGAAATTCGTGAAATTCGTGATAAATCTACCTATGCTCCAAGCTTGGCTCGTTATAAGGTCTACATTATCGACGAGGTTCATATGCTGTCTACGGGAGCCTTTAATGCGCTTTTGAAGACCCTTGAAGAACCAACTCAGAATGTTGTCTTTATTTTGGCAACCACTGAATTGCACAAGATTCCTGCGACGATTTTATCTCGTGTTCAACGTTTTGAGTTTAAATCGATTCGAACGCAAGATATCATGGCTCATATTTATCATATTTTAGAAAAAGAAAATATCAGTTCTGAACCAGAGGCAGTAGAAATCATTGCTAGACGAGCTGAAGGTGGGATGCGGGATGCCTTGTCTATTCTGGATCAGGCCTTAAGTTTGACTCAAGGGAATGCTTTAACTACAGCTATTTCTGAGGAGATTACAGGCACTATTAGTCTATCAGCTCTAGATGACTATGTGGCGGCCTTGTCCCAACAGGATGTTCCAAAAGCTCTTGATGCTTTGAATCTTTTGTTTGAAAATGGCAAGAGCATGACTCGGTTTGTGACGGATCTCTTGCAGTATTTGCGTGATTTACTGGTTGTTCAGACAGGTGGCGAAAATACTCATCATAGTCCAGTTTTTATGGACAATCTAGCTCTTTCTCAGGAAAGTCTCTTTGAAATGATTCGTCTAGCGACAGTGAGTCTAGCAGATATGAAGGCCAGCCTGCAACCTAAGATTTACGCTGAGATGATGACCATTCGTTTAGCGGAAATCAAACCTGAATCTGTGCTTTCAGGAGCTGTTGAAAGTGAAATTTCTGCACTGAGACAGGAAGTCGCCCGTCTCAAACAAGAACTTGCCAATGTGGGCACAGCTCCTAAACCAGCTGCGGCAGTTCCTAGTCGTCCAGCCCCTTCCAAGACAGTCTATCGAGTGGATCGCAACAAAGTTCAGTCTATCCTGCAAGAAGCTGTCGAAAATCCTGTTTTGGCACGACAAAACTTGATTCGCCTCCAGAATGCGTGGGGAGAAGTGATTGAAAGTTTAGCTGGACCTGATAAGGCTCTTCTTGTAGGTTCTCAGCCAGTTGCGGCCAATGAACACCATGCTATTTTAGCCTTTGAGTCTAATTTCAATGCTGGTCAAACCATGAAACGTGATAACCTCAATACCATGTTCGGCAATATTCTCAGCCAAGCAGCTGGATTTTCACCTGAGATTCTGGCTATTTCCCTAGAGGAATGGAAAGAAGTTCGAGCAGCATTTTCAGCTAAAAACAAGTCTCCTCAAGCTGATCAAGAGGTGGAAGAAGAGAGTCTGATTCCAGAAGGATTTGAATTTCTGGCTGATAAAGTCATGGTTGAAGAAGACTAAAAATGGATTTCATGGTACAATAATCTTATGAATAGACAACAATTTATCATAATAGCATTATTCACGGCTGCCGAGACTTATTTTTTCAATGAAGCTTGGATGACTGGTCGCTACATTATGGCAGCTTTTTGGGCCATTCTGCTCTTTCGAAATTTTAGGTTAAGTTATGTGATGGGAAAAATCGTAGATGCTATTGATCAACACTTAAACCGCAAGGATTAGCCCCAGCTTCTAGACAAAATCAAAGCCTTTTAGGCTTTTTTTTGTTATACTAGTAGGGTATATTTATTGACCTTTTGTCCTATTTTTTAGGGATTGTAAGCAATTTCCTAAGGTATTGAGCAAAATGTTTGAAAAAGAAAGGAACTATCATGTCAGTATTAGAGATCAAAGATCTTCACGTTGAGATTGAAGGAAAAGAAATTTTGAAAGGAGTCAATCTGACTCTGAAAACAGGAGAAATCGCAGCTATCATGGGACCAAATGGTACAGGTAAATCGACTCTTTCTGCAGCTATCATGGGGAACCCTAACTATGAAGTTACTAAAGGTGAGGTCTTGTTTGATGGCGTAAACATCCTTGAGTTGGAAGTAGACGAGCGCGCTCGTATGGGACTTTTCCTTGCTATGCAGTACCCATCAGAAATCCCAGGAATTACTAACGCAGAGTTTCTTCGTGCAGCCATGAATGCTGGTAAAGAAGATGATGAAAAGATTTCAGTTCGTGAGTTTATCACTAAACTAGATGAGAAAATGGAATTGCTCAACATGAAAGAAGAAATGGCAGAGCGTTACCTCAACGAAGGTTTCTCTGGTGGTGAGAAAAAACGTAATGAAATTCTTCAACTCTTGATGTTGGAGCCTACATTTGCCCTTTTGGATGAGATTGACTCTGGTCTTGATATTGATGCCCTTAAAGTCGTATCGAAAGGTGTGAATGCTATGCGTGGTGAAGGCTTTGGTGCCATGATCATCACTCACTACCAACGTCTCTTGAACTACATCACACCAGACGTGGTACACGTGATGATGGAAGGTCGTGTTGTCCTTTCTGGTGGTCCAGAATTGGCTGCTCGTTTGGAACGTGAAGGATACGCAAAACTAGCTGATGAACTTGGCTATGACTACAAGGAAGAATTGTAATTCCCTCGTATCTTTTAGGAGAAGTAAATGACTAAAGAAACTATTAAACTTTTTTCAGAAATGCACGCTGAACCAAACTGGTTAGCTGACCTCCGTCAAAAAGCTTTTGATAAGATTGAGAGTTTGGAATTACCAGTTATCGAGCGTGTGAAATTTCACCGTTGGAATCTGGGAGATGGTACGATTACAGAAAGCGAACCATCAGCAAATGTTCCAGATTTTACAGCTCTAGACAATCACTTGAAATTGGTTCAAGTAGGCACCCAAACAGTTTTTGAACAAATTCCAGTTAAGTTGGCTGAGCAAGGTGTAGTCTTTACAGACTTCCACTCAGCTTTAGAAGAAATTCCAGAACTTATCGAGGAGTTCTTCATGTCATCAGTCAAGTACGATGATGATAAGTTGGCGGCCTACCACACAGCTTACTTTAATAGTGGCGCTGTTCTCTACATTCCTGATAATGTTGAAATTGCTGAACCAATCGAAGGGATTTTCTACCAAGATAGCGACAGCGATGTGCCGTTTAACAAGCATATTATGATTATCGCTGGCAAAAACTCTAAAATAAGCTATCTTGAACGCCTAGAGTCACGAGGTGGAGGCAGTGCAAAAGCAACTGCCAATATCACAGTTGAAGTGATTGCTCGTTCTGGTGCGCAAGTGAAATTTGCAGCCATTGACCGTTTAGGTGAAAATGTGACTGCCTACATTAGCCGTCGTGGTAAACTAGGCAACGATGCAAGCATTGACTGGGCAATCGGTGTCATGAACGAAGGGAATGTCGTTGCGGACTTTGATAGCGACTTGATTGGTAATGGTAGCCATGCTGACCTTAAAGTCGTAGCTCTTTCAAGTGGCCGTCAGGTGCAAGGGATTGATACTCGCGTAACAAACTACGGTTGCAACTCTATTGGAAATATCCTCCAACATGGCGTTATTCTTGAGAAAGCAACCTTGACCTTCAACGGTATAGGTCACATCATCAAGGGAGCTAAGGGAGCAGATGCCCAACAAGAAAGTCGTGTTCTCATGCTTTCAGACCAAGCTCGTTCAGATGCCAACCCAATTCTTTTGATTGATGAAAATGACGTTACTGCAGGGCACGCAGCTTCTATCGGTCAGGTAGATCCTGAAGACATGTACTACCTCATGAGCCGTGGCTTGGACAAGGCAACTGCAGAGCGTTTGGTTGTTCGTGGTTTCCTTGGCTCTGTTATCGTGGAGATTCCAGTCAAGGAAGTTCGTGATGAAATGATTGCAACCATCGAAGAAAAATTGTCAAAACGCTAAGGGGAAACCGATGTTAGATGTAGAAGCGATTCGCAAGGATTTTCCAATTTTAGACCAGATTGTTAACGATGAACCTCTGGTCTATTTGGACAATGCTGCGACGACACAAAAACCACTAGCAGTTCTGGAAACAATCAACCGCTACTATGAGCAGGACAATGCCAATGTTCACCGTGGGGTTCATACTTTGGCGGAACGGGCGACAGCTTCTTATGAAGCTGCTCGTGAAACCATTCGTAAGTTTATCAACGCAGGTTCGACAAAGGAAGTTCTCTTCACCAGAGGAACGACAACCAGTCTTAACTGGGTGGCACGCTTCGCTGAGGAAGTTTTAACTGAGAGGGACCAGGTCTTGATTTCCGTCATGGAACACCATTCCAACATCATCCCTTGGCAGGAGGCCTGTCGCAAGACTGGAGCGGAGCTTGTCTATGTTTATCTCAAAGACGGAGCCTTGGATATGGAGGACTTGCGAGCTAAACTGACGGACAAGGTCAAGTTTGTTTCGCTAGCTCATGCCTCCAATGTTCTTGGTGTGGTTAATCCTATCAAAGAAATCACTCAGATGGCCCACCAAGTTGGAGCTATCATGGTAGTGGATGGAGCACAATCTACACCTCATATGAAGATTGATGTCCAGGACTTGGATGTAGACTTTTTTGCCTTTTCAGGTCACAAGATGGCTGGTCCAACTGGTATTGGTGTCCTTTACGGTAAAGAAAAGTATCTGGAACAAATGTCACCAGTAGAATTCGGCGGCGAAATGATTGATTTTGTTTATGAGCAATCTGCTAGTTGGAAGGAATTGCCTTGGAAATTCGAGGCTGGAACTCCTAACATGGCAGGTGCTATTGGACTTGCTGCTGCAGTGGATTATTTGGAAAAGATTGGTATGGATGCGATTGAAGCCCATGAACAGGAACTGATTGCATACGTTTATCCAAAACTACAGGCGATTGAAGGACTGACTATTTATGGTTCGCAAGACCTGGCTCAACGTTCAGGTGTCATTGCCTTCAACCTAGGGGATCTTCATCCTCATGATCTTGCTACAGCATTAGATTATGAAGGAGTGGCTGTTCGTGCTGGTCACCATTGCGCCCAACCTTTGCTTCAGTATTTGGAAGTCCCAGCAACAGCTCGTGTAAGTTTTTATATCTACAATACCAAGGCAGATTGTGACAAACTAGTCGATGCTTTACAAAAGACAAAGGAGTTTTTCAATGGCACTTTCTAAACTAGATAGCCTTTATATGGCAGTGGTGGCAGACCATTCGAAAAATCCACATCACCAAGGGAAGCTGGAAGATGCTGAGCAAATCAGCCTCAATAATCCAACCTGTGGGGATGTCATCAACCTCTCTGTCAAGTTTGACGCAGAGGACCGTTTGGAAGATATTGCTTTTCTAAATTCAGGATGCACGATTTCAACTGCCTCTGCTAGTATGATGACAGATGCAGTTTTAGGCAAGACCAAACAAGAAATTTTAGAGCTTGCGACCATTTTTTCAGAAATGGTTCAAGGTCAAAAAGATGACCTCCAAGACCAACTTGGCGATGCAGCTTTCTTATCAGGTGTTGCCAAATTCCCACAACGGATTAAGTGTGCAACTCTAGCTTGGAATGCCCTTAAGAAGACAATTGAAAATCAAGAAGATAAATAAGAAACATAGAAATATATAATGAAAGAAAGGATATTATGGCTGAAGAAAGAGTAGAACCAAAACCAATTGACCTTGGTGAATATAAATTTGGTTTCCATGATGATGTAGAGCCTGTCCTATCGACAGGAAAAGGACTCAACGAAGGTGTTATTCGTGAATTATCTGCTGCCAAGGGTGAGCCTGAGTGGATGTTAGAATTTCGATTGAAATCTTACGAAACCTTTAAGAAAATGCCCATGCAAACTTGGGGGGCAGACTTGTCAGAGATTGACTTTGATGACTTAATCTACTACCAAAAACCATCTGACAAACCAGCTCGTTCATGGGATGAAGTTCCTGAAAAAATCAAAGAAACCTTTGAACGTATCGGGATTCCAGAAGCTGAACGTGCCTACCTAGCTGGAGCTTCTGCTCAGTACGAGTCAGAAGTGGTTTACCACAACATGAAGGAAGAGTTTGAGAAGTTAGGCATTATCTTTACAGATACAGATTCTGCCCTCAAGGAATACCCAGACTTGTTTAAACAATACTTCGCTAAGTTGGTACCACCGACAGATAACAAGTTGGCAGCCCTCAACTCGGCAGTATGGTCTGGTGGAACCTTTATCTACGTACCAAAAGGTGTCAAGGTTGATATTCCGCTTCAAACTTACTTCCGTATCAACAACGAAAATACAGGTCAGTTTGAGCGTACCTTGATTATCGTTGATGAAGGAGCAAGTGTTCACTACGTAGAAGGCTGTACAGCACCAACTTACTCAAGCAACAGCTTGCATGCAGCCATTGTAGAAATCTTTGCTTTGGACGGAGCTTATATGCGTTATACAACTATCCAAAACTGGTCTGATAACGTTTATAACTTGGTAACCAAACGCGCCAAAGCCTTGAAAGATGCAACTGTTGAGTGGATTGATGGGAACTTGGGTGCCAAAACGACTATGAAATACCCATCTGTTTACCTTGATGGAGAAGGGGCTCGTGGTACCATGCTCTCTATCGCCTTTGCTAATGCTGGGCAACACCAAGACACGGGTGCTAAGATGATCCACAATGCTCCACATACCAGCTCGTCTATCGTGTCAAAATCCATTGCTAAAGGCGGAGGAAAGGTTGACTATCGTGGACAAGTAACCTTTAATAAAAATTCTAAGAAATCTGTCTCTCACATCGAGTGTGACACCATTATCATGGATGACTTGTCAGCGTCAGATACCATTCCATTTAATGAAATCCATAACTCGCAAGTTGCTTTGGAACACGAAGCCAAAGTTTCTAAGATTTCTGAAGAACAATTGTATTACCTCATGAGTCGTGGTTTATCAGAATCCGAGGCAACTGAGATGATTGTCATGGGATTTGTAGAACCCTTCACTAAAGAACTTCCAATGGAATACGCAGTTGAGCTCAACCGCTTGATTAGCTATGAAATGGAAGGATCAGTTGGGTAAGAATATGCAGAATCTGAACAGGAAATCTTCCTGTTCAGAATTTTTTTCAAAAAAGGACCTAATAAATATTCACAAATATACTTTTATGTGGTAAAATAAAACAATTACAATTTGTGGAGATGAAGTATGAATATTTTTAGAACAAAGGATGTTAGTCTGGGACGGACAGAAATGCGTCGCCATTTGAAATTATGGGATTTGATTTTATTAGGAATCGGTGCCATGGTAGGGACGGGAATTTTCACCATTACAGGAACGGCGGCAGCAACACTTGCTGGTCCGTCACTGGTTGTATCCATTGTGATTTCTGCCCTGTGTGTTTCTTTATCTGCCCTCTTTTTCGCAGAATTTGCCTCTCGTGTGCCTGCAACAGGAGGTGCTTATAGTTATCTCTATGCGATCTTAGGCGAATTACCAGCTTGGATTGCCGGCTGGTTGACCATCATGGAATTCATGACAGCTGTTTCAGGCGTGGCGTCTGGCTGGGCAGCTTACTTCAAGGGCTTGCTCAGTAATTATGGTATTTCCATGCCCCAAGCTTTGAATGGCACCTTTAATCCTGAACAGGGGACCTATATCGATCTTTTACCTATTTTGGTGCTTACTTTGGTAACAGGAGTAGTTTTATTGAATTCCAAGGCAGCCTTGCGCTTTAATTCGCTTCTAGTAGTCTTGAAATTCTCTGCTCTGGCTCTGTTCATCCTAGTTGGGATTTGGCACATCAAACCTGAAAATTGGTTAAATTTTGCTCCCTTTGGCTTTGGTCAGCTTTATGGCGGAAGTACTGGGATTATGGCAGGAGCCTCTTTGATGTTCTTTGGTTTTCTCGGTTTTGAGTCGATTTCAATGGCAGTTGATGAAATTCAAAGTCCACAAAAAAATATTCCTCGTGGAATAGTGCTTTCTCTGTCAATCGTAACCATTCTCTATGCTTTGGTAACCCTAGTATTGACAGGGATTGTTCACTACAGTAAGCTCAATGTGGATGACGCAGTAGCCTTCTCATTGCGTAGTATTGGGATTGGTTGGGCCGCCAACTATGTTTCACTCGTAGCCATT
This sequence comes from Streptococcus sp. oral taxon 058 str. F0407, assembly GCF_000235485.1. Classification (GTDB taxonomy): domain Bacteria; phylum Bacillota; class Bacilli; order Lactobacillales; family Streptococcaceae; genus Streptococcus. The sequence continues at coordinate 477,421 of NZ_JH378888.1, read as the reverse complement.
CTAACCCTGATAACCGTATGTATTTCCATGACCTACGCTCTATCTCGAATGATTTACAGCCTAGCGCGTGATGGGCTTTTTCCTCAAAGCTTCAAACAACTAAGTAAAAGCAGCCGAGTTCCAAAGAATGCGACCATCTTAACAGGGGTTGCTTCAGCCATTGCTGCGGGTATTTTCCCCTTGGCAAGTATTGCCGCCTTTCTAAATATCTGTACACTAGCCTATCTCATTTTGTTAGCCTACGGAATAATAAAACTCAGAAAGGAGAAGGGCATGCCAAAAGATGGAGAGTTCAAAACTCCTTTAGTGCCGCTTTTGCCAATCCTTTCCATTCTTATCTGTCTTTCCTTTATGCTTCAGTACACCAAGGAAACATGGATTGCCTTTGGACTTGCTTTGGCGGTTGGACTAGTGATTTACTTTACTTATGGCTATCGTCACTCTACACTTTCTGAAGAAAAATAAAAGCTGGAAAAATTTCCCAGCTTTTTATCTATTTTCTTTTTTGAAAGTGAATCCTTCGCCTAGTATTTCATGAGCTTCGGTGATAGTGATAAAGGCTTGGGGATCGACTTTGTGAATCATATCCTTCATTTTAACGATTTCATTTCGACCAACGATACAATAAATGATTTTCAAATCTTTCTTACTGTAGTAGCCCTGACCAGAGATATAGGTCACGCCACGTCCTAGCTCTTCATTGATTTTATCAGCCAATTGCTCAGGATACTGAGTGATAATCATAAATCCTTTACCAGCATAGCCCCCTTCCCCAATCAAGTCGATAACACGAGCGATGATAAAATCAAACAAGAGAGTATAGGTGACCAAACGAAGGTCCTGGAAGATGATTAAAATCAACATTAGGATAAAAAAGTCAATCCCAAAGAGTAATTTACCAATCGAAATATTGGTGTATTTGTTGAGGATACGGGCAACGATATCTGATCCTCCAGTTGTACCTCCAGCGTTAAAAATAATTCCTAAACCGACTCCCAGTAAAACACCCGAAACCAAGGAAACGATAATGAGATCCCCTTGTAAGTCAAACTGTAAAGGAATTCTTTCAAAGACTGCAAGCCAGACAGAGAGGGAGATAGTTCCCAAAAGACTGGAATAGAGGGTTCTGGGACCAAATATTTTCCATGCTAGGATAAATAAAGGAATATTTATCAAGAGGTTCATCAATGAGACAGGAATTTTAAAGAGATAGAAGGTGATCAATGTGATACCAGTTGCTCCGCCTTCAAACAAATGGTGAGGAACTACAAAATAGGTAAGACCAAAGGCATAAATAGCTGCCCCAAGTATGATAGTAATAATAGGCTGAACTTTTCGGATCATGACTTTTCCTCGCTTTTCTATAGATAGATTATACCAAAATTCCAAGCTTTTTCATTGGATTCATTATGATTTTTTAACAATTTTTTGATATAATAAAAGTGATAAATCCCTATCTTATTGAGAAGAATAGAAAGATTGAAGATATGATACAAGTAAAAATTGTAACTGATTCCTCTGTTACTATTGAACCAGAAGTAGTTAAAGAATTAAATATCACCGTTGTTCCTTTATCTGTGATGATTGATGGTACCCTTTATTCTGATGCAGATTTGAAAGAAGGGGAATTCCTTCATCTTATGCAGCAAAGTAAAAACCTGCCCAAAACCAGTCAGCCTCCAGTGGGAGTATTTGCTGAAGTTTTTGAAGAACTAGGTAAAGACGGCAGTCAGATACTCGCTATTCACATGTCCCATGCCTTGTCTGGAACCGTTGAAGCTGCTCGCCAAGGGGCAAGTCTCTCAACTGCTGATGTGACCGTTATTGATAGTTCTTTTACAGATCAGGCGATGAAGTTTCAAGTTGTTGAAGCTGCTAAACTTGCCCAAGAAGGCAAAGATTTAGAAACCATCTTGGCATGTGTGGAAGAGGTCAAGAAACATACTGAACTCTATATCGGTGTTTCAACATTAGAAAACCTAGTTAAGGGTGGACGTATCGGACGTGTGACAGGCTTGCTCAGTTCTCTGTTGAATATTCGTGTCGTCATGCAAATGAAGGAGCATGAACTGCAACCTATTGTAAAGGGGCGCGGTGCTAAGACATTTAAAAAATGGCTTGATGAATTAGCAGAGACACTTTCTCATAAATCTGTTGCAGAAATTGGAATATCCTACGCTGGTACTAAAGAATGGGCCAATGAGATGAAGAATGTTTTACAAACTTATGTCGAAAAACCAATCTCAGTACTGGAAACGGGCTCTATCATTCAGACCCATACAGGTGAAAATGCATGGGCTATCTTAGTTCGATATCATTCCTAAAAAAATAGAGAAAAATCGTTAGAAATAGCGTTTTTGACTTGACCTGTGGGCAATTTTAGGATATGATTATATTTGTTAATTAGAAATTATTTGGAGGAATTATTAACATGGCAAACAAACAAGATTTGATCGCTAAAGTAGCAGAAGCTACAGAATTGACTAAGAAAGATTCAGCAGCAGCAGTTGACGCTGTATTCGCAGCAGTAACTGAATACCTTGCAGCTGGTGAAAAGGTTCAATTGATCGGTTTTGGTAACTTTGAAGTTCGTGAGCGTGCTGCACGTAAAGGTCGTAACCCACAAACTGGTAAAGAAATCAAAATCGCAGCTTCTAAAGTTCCAGCATTCAAAGCTGGTAAAGCTCTTAAAGACGCTGTTAAATAATGAATTTAGAAAAAGCCTATTGTATCAAGCTTCATTGCTTGGTCGATAGGCTTTTTTCTTGTTTTGGGGCATTTTTGGGGCAAAGGCTAATACTTTTCCATGACATCTGCCACGGTTGATTTCATTCGTTTAGTTATATATGTATAAATTTAGGTGTTTTTTCAATCGAGTATTTAATATAATATATAACTTCTGAGATAAGTAGTCTTTTGAAAAATTTATAGTAAAAGAAAAAGGTCCTCATGTATGAGAACCTTCTTTTAATTAATTTTTAGAAGCTGCTTGGAATTCAGGATTTTTCCATGCTTCATCAATGATTGCTTGCAATTCTTTAGCAGATGCTTGCATTTTTTGAGTTTCCGCGTCGTTCAATGGGATGTTTACTGGACGAACGATACCGTGTGCACCAACAACTGCTGGTTGACCGATAAAGACGTTTTCAACTCCGTATTGACCCTCTTGGAAGACTGAAAGTGGAAGTACTGCATTTTCGTCATCAAGAATTGCTTTTGTGATACGAGCGAGTGCTACGGCGATACCATAGTATGTAGCTCCTTTTTTGTTGATGATTGTGTAAGCAGCATCACGAACACCTTCGAACAATTCAATCAATTCAGCTTCTTGAACGTTTTGAGTGTCTTTAAGGAATTCTTCAAGGTTTACACCAGCGATGTTGGCATGTGACCAAACTGCAAATTCAGAATCTCCGTGTTCACCCATGATGTAGGCGTGAACAGAACGAGCATCAACATCCAATTTTTCAGCAAGTGCTTGACGGAAACGAGCTGAGTCAAGTGAAGTACCTGAACCGATAACACGTTCTTTAGGGAATCCAGAGAATTTCCAAGTTGAGTAAGTCAAAACGTCAACTGGGTTAGCTGCTACAAGGAAGATACCATCAAAACCTGATTCAACAACTTGTGTTACGATTGATTTGTTGATAGCCAAGTTTTTACCTACAAGGTCAAGGCGAGTTTCACCTGGTTTTTGAGGAGCACCTGCAGTGATAACAACAAGGTCAGCATCTGCACAGTCAGAGTATTGAGCAGCGTAGATTTTTTTAGGTGAAGTGAAGGCAAGGGCGTGACTAAGGTCAAGTGCATCACCAACAGCTTTTTCGTGTAATTGTGGAATTTCGATAATTCCAAGCTCTTGTGCAATTCCTTGGTTAACAAGTGCGAAAGCGTAAGATGAACCTACGGCACCGTCACCAACAAGGATCACTTTTTTGTGTTGTTTAGTTGAAGTCATTATCTAAACATCTCCTTCATTTTTTTTAGGGGAATCCCCAGACACTTTCATTCTATCACTTTTAAAAAGCTTTGTCACGAATATTCTATTCGGTTATCAATGTAAACGTTTTAGTAGTTTCAGATGCCTGAAATAAAGGACATTTTATGGTATAATATATCTAATTACTAATAGTGAAATGAGGCATTTATTAATGCAGGATAGAAATTTAGTGAATGTCAATCTGACAAAGGAGATGAAGACCAGCTTTATCGATTACGCCATGAGTGTTATCGTAGCGCGTGCTCTTCCTGATGTTCGAGATGGCTTAAAACCTGTTCACCGTCGTATTCTTTATGGAATGAATGAACTAGGTGTTACACCAGATAAACCTCATAAAAAGTCAGCCCGTATTACAGGGGATGTTATGGGTAAATACCACCCACACGGAGATTCATCTATTTACGAAGCCATGGTTCGTATGGCTCAGTGGTGGAGCTACCGTTACATGCTTGTTGATGGGCATGGAAACTTTGGTTCTATGGACGGGGACGGTGCTGCCGCGCAGCGGTACACTGAGGCACGTATGAGCAAGATTGCTCTGGAAATGCTTCGTGACATCAATAAAAACACAGTTGATTTCGTAGATAACTACGATGCCAATGAACGTGAACCCTTGGTCTTGCCAGCTCGTTTTCCAAACCTTTTGGTCAATGGGGCTACTGGGATTGCTGTTGGGATGGCTACCAACATTCCTCCTCACAACCTGGGCGAAACTATTGATGCGGTGAAGCTCGTCATGGACAATCCAGATGTGACTACTAAGGACTTGATGGAAGTCTTGCCTGGTCCAGATTTTCCAACAGGTGCTCTCGTCATGGGAAAATCAGGAATCCATAAGGCTTATGAGACCGGTAAAGGCTCCATTGTCCTTCGTTCTCGAACAGAGATTGAAACCACTAAGACGGGTCGTGAGCGTATCGTTGTAACGGAATTTCCTTATATGGTTAATAAAACCAAGGTGCATGAGCATATTGTTCGCTTAGTACAAGAAAAACGGATTGAGGGCATTACAGCAGTCCGTGATGAGTCCAACCGTGAAGGGGTTCGTTTTGTGATCGAGGTCAAACGTGATGCTTCTGCCAATGTTATCCTTAACAATCTCTTCAAGATGACCCAGATGCAAACCAATTTTGGTTTTAATATGCTGGCGATTCAAAACGGTGTACCGAAGATCTTGTCCCTTCGTCAAATCTTGGATGCTTATATCGAGCACCAAAAAGAAGTAGTTGTTCGTCGTACACGTTTTGACAAGGAAAAAGCAGAAGCGCGGGCACATATCTTAGAAGGTCTTTTAATCGCGCTAGACCATATCGATGAAGTAATTCGTATCATTCGTGCCAGTGAAACAGATGCGGAAGCGCAAGCTGAGTTGATGAGCAAGTTCAAACTTTCTGAACGTCAAAGCCAAGCTATCCTTGATATGCGTCTTCGTCGTTTGACAGGATTGGAACGCGATAAGATTCAGTCTGAGTATGATGAATTGATCGCCTTGATTGCAGATTTGGCCGATATTCTTGCCAAACCAGATCGTGTGGCGCAAATCATCAAAGACGAATTGGACGAAGTCAAACGCAAGTTTGGTGACAAGCGTCGTACCGAGTTGATGGTCGGAGAGGTCTTGACTCTTGAAGATGAAGATTTGATTGAGGAGACGGATGTCTTGATTACCCTTTCTAACAAGGGCTATATCAAACGTTTGGACCAAGGTGAGTTCACTGCTCAAAAACGTGGTGGTCGTGGAGTCCAAGGTACTGGGGTTAAGGATGATGACTTTGTACGTGAGTTGGTTTCAACCAGCACTCATGATCATCTGCTCTTCTTTACCAATAAAGGGCGCGTCTATCGCCTTAAGGGCTATGAAATTCCTGAATATGGTCGTACAGCCAAGGGATTGCCTGTTGTCAATCTTTTGAAGTTGGACGAAGGCGAAAGCATTCAGACCATCATCAACATTGATTCTGAACGCAGTGATGACGCATATCTCTTCTTTACAACTCGTCACGGTGTCGTGAAGAGAACCAGTGTCAAAGAATTCGCCAATATTCGTCAAAATGGACTTAAGGCCTTGAATCTCAAGGATGAAGATGAACTGATTAACGTCTTGCTGACAGAAGAAGACACAGATATTATCATTGGTACCAAGTTTGGTTATGCTGTTCGCTTTAATCAATCAGCCGTTCGTGGCATGAGCCGTATCGCGACAGGTGTTCGAGGAGTTAACCTTCGAGAAGGAGATACAGTAGTTGGAGCTAGTGTGATTACTGATCAGGACGAGGTCCTTATCATCACTGAAAAAGGTTATGGTAAACGTACTCTTGCAACTGAATATCCAACTAAAGGCCGTGGTGGTAAAGGGATGAAGACAGCCAATGTTGCTGAAAAGAATGGTCCTCTTGCAGGCCTCCTCACTGTTAAAGGAGATGAAGACCTGATGATTATCACGGATACAGGTGTCATGATTCGTACAAATGTTGCCAATATTTCACAAACAGGACGCTCAACGATGGGAGTTAAGGTGATGCGTCTAGACCAAGATGCCAAGATTGTGACCTTCACAACGGTTGCTGCAGCAGAAAAAGAAGAGGTAGCAACAGAAGAGAAAACAGAGGATGAAGCATAATGTCTCACAGAAAAATGAAGAAGAATAATCGTAAAAATATACTAATCAATATTTTAGCCGGTTTCTTGATTCTTCTTTCCCTAGCCTTGATTTTTAATTCAAAGATTCGAGATCTCTTTATGGTTTGGAATACCAATAAATACCAAGTCAGTCAGGTGACTAAGGAAAAGATTGAAGAGAACAAAGAGACAGAGGGAAATTTCGATTTTGATTCTGTCAAATCCATCTCATCAGAAGCGGTGTTAGCTGCCCAGTGGGATGCTCAACAACTTCCAGTCATAGGAGGGATTGCCATTCCTGAAGTAGAGATTAACCTGCCCATTTTTAAAGGTTTGGATAATGTAAACTTGTTCTACGGGGCAGGGACCATGAAAGCAAATCAGAAAATGGGGGAAGGCAACTATTCACTAGCCAGCCACCATATCTTTACTGCTGAAAATGCAAGTCAAATGCTCTTTTCGCCTTTGGTCAATGCCAAAGCGGGGATGAAAATTTATCTGACTGATAAAGATAAAGTATACACCTATGAGATTCGTGAGGTGAAGCACGTAACGCCTGATCGCGTTGACGAAATTGAAGACCGTGATGGTATCAAAGAAATCACATTGGTAACCTGTGTCGACTATAATGCGACAGAGCGGATTATTGTTAAAGGTGATTTTAAAGAAGTTAAAGCATATTCTGAAACATCTGATGATATCCTAAACGCCTTTAATCAGCCATATAAACAACGTTATTAACCTCAAAAACCAGTGAATTGTATTTTTCGCTGGTTTTTTGTCAAATAGAACCGTCTGCCAAAGGAGAATAATACATGTTCGAATATTTTTGGATTGGAATGAAAACGATGTGGGAAGGTCCTGTCTTTAGTTTTGCCTTTTACTTATTAACCTCTATTCTTTTACTAATCTTTTGGCGACGTTTTATAATTGTCCGTCGTAGTGGTGGTAATTTTTTTGCCCCGTTTCACATTGCCAATGGGAGACTTTATATTCACAATGCTTTCGCATTTGTGAAGCGAATCATTCCACTGAATAACATCAAAAGGATTGAAGTCAAATATATTCGCAGTGTTAAATTGAATGGGGTAAAATATCTTTTGTGTATTGAACAGAAAGACAGAAAGACTCTATCATTTTTCTTTGGCAAATCAAAACAGAATGATATGCTTGTCAAGAATCTAAAGAATGAAACTAAAAACTACCATATTAGAATTGTAAGTGATAGATAAGTGTTTAGCTTAAGAAAGGAATGACCATGGATAAACTACAAGAAGTCAGACAAAATGAACAGTTAAGGGTCTTACTGATGACCGAGTGTGATATTTATTTTTATGACAATGTAAGTGAAGTCCAGTTTTCAGGGAACAATGAGGAATACTCTCTTGCCTGTAGGGCATTTGCTCAAGACGGTAGTGGGGGCGAATATGTTTTTCTCGAAGATAATAGCATAGGCTTTATCGGAAGTGAGGGCCAAGTGGGAAGAGTAGCAGAAAGTCTGGATGACTTACTGACATTTCTACTTCACGCAGGTTGTATTTCGGGTTTTAGTTGTCGGTATCTTTATCAGAACACAGATTTATTGAAAGCATTTTGTAAAGGTTATGTGGCTAAAATACGAGAAAGCTATCAGACTAAGCAGGAAAATTGGGATCTGGTACGAGGAAATATGGCTCAAAAACTATCACTTGATTTCAATCCCCAAAAACTAGAAAAAGTAGCCATGACATTTTACCGAGCAGCGACAAGGGAGCCTGTCTTTTCCTGTAAGTATATCGATGGGGAAGAAGAGTATACCTGCGATCCAGTTTTGTCGGACATTGTAGGCTTGTGGACGACAGAACTTGTAGGTATGAGTAGAGAAGAAATCGAAAACTATAAAATTTGATAATGTAAGATGATCATTCAGCTTTAATGGTATCTTTTCAATGTGAGAGGAAGTTGGTCAGTAGGTTGAAAGATTTATCGTATGATATTCCTGGGAGAAATTGCCAATATGGCTGGACATGGAATCTTCATAGGAAAATCGGGGAAGTGTTATTTTGGATACCATATTCCACATTTTAGAGAACTAGGTTAAGATGAGGTATAGGACTTTTACAGCAGGAAAAATAGAATAGGAGCTGACAATGAATCATCAGATTGACTTGGTACTTCCCAACCTATACGCAGAATTCTTGAGCAAAATCGACAAAGCAGGAGACTTTGTAATAGAGAATACAGGTATTACCTTATATTCGAGGTTAGATTTGTTAGAAAGAAACTCCACCTACCAAATAGAAGAGTGGGAACCAGATTTTTTCCTGATTGGGCAAGATGGGGATATCGCTTTTTTTATAAAGAAAGATTCTGACGATACCATTTATATGAATGATTTGGGGGCATTAGGCTCACTGGAAATGAAACCCATATCTTTGAATATTTTCGAGTTTGTGCAACAAGCAAGTGAACATTATGATGATATGTTTTAATCGTTGCAAGCATATTTGGAGAGTGAAAAATGAATTTTGATGAGAGTTTGCAGCAAATATACTTATGAGTATGAAGGAGTGATCTTTGTTTGGGACGAGGAGCCTGATTGTGGATTTATGGATAAAGTTCAGTTGTTAGCAAAAAATTATCGGAAAAATATCAATAGAATCATCAACTTCATGCTTGCTGATCTTAAGGAAATGTATGGAGATGTCAGTGAGGAAGATGTGAAGAACAAGCTGGGGAAACCTATCATTGACTACAATCAAGGAACAGTTAGTTATTGTGAGCAAACCTTCGATGACTGGCATCTATTTGAGTTTGAATTTTTAGATGATCAATTTGAAAAGTTGAAGTGTTTTTCTGTTAATGGATAAAGGAGAGATTTATGGAATTCCCAATACCTTGATTTTCTTTGTAGAAAACGGATACAAGAAAGGCTTTTCAAAATGCGTGTTTTATGTTATAATATTCACAAATAAAAGTTTTAGGAGTTTTCTATGGTCTCATCAGAATTTATCTCAAAAATTGAATTTGCTTGCAAGAAGAAAGAAAGTCTTTATAATCAAAGCAAATTCAAATATGCGATTCGTTCCATGTTTGCAGGTGCATTCTTAACTTTCAGTACAGCTGCAGGTGCAGTTGGGGCTGACTTGATTAATAAAATAGCGCCAGGTAGTGGACGTTTTCTCTTTCCATTCGTTTTTGCCTGGGGATTGGCCTACATTGTTTTCTTAAATGCTGAGTTGGTAACTTCAAACATGATGTTCTTGACAGCTGGCAGTTTTTTGAAGAAAATTTCTTGGAGAAAAACAGCTGAGATTTTACTATACTGTACCTTGTTCAACCTCATCGGAGCTTTGATAGCAGGTTGGGGCTTTGCCCACTCAGCAGCCTATGCAAATCTGACCCATGATAGTTTCATCTCAGGGGTTGTAGAGATGAAGTTAGGCCGTTCCAATGAGCTAGTCTTGCTTGAAGGTATTTTAGCCAATATCTTCGTAAACATTGCTATTCTTTCATTCGTTTTGGTGAAAGACGGTAGGGCAAAACTTTGGCTTGTTTTGTCTGCAATTTACATGTTTGTATTCTTAACAAACGAACACATTGCTGCGAACTTTGCTTCTTTTGCGATTGTTAAGTTCAGTGTTGCAGCTGATTCCATCGCAAACTTTGACATTCCTAATATCCTTCGTCACTGGGGTGTAACCTTTGTCGGGAACTTTATCGGAGGAGGTCTCTTGATGGGATTACCATATGCCTTTCTCAATAAAAACGAAGATACTTATGTAGATTAAAGAAATGAGCACGAGTTAATCGTGCTTTTTTGTTTGAGATGTAAGACTAGTCATAGTTGTTCCTTATATCAAAATATAGAAAAACGATATTGGAAAAGGCTAGCCCAAGATGATACAATATCCGTAATGAAGCTATTTGGAGGTCGTCTTATGACTCGTGATTTTAAATTTGAAACTCTACAATTACATGCTGGGCAAGTAGTTGATCCAGCGACCAAATCTCGTGCAGTACCTATTTATCAAACAACATCTTTCGTTTTTGATGACACGCAGGAAGGTGCTGATTTGTTTGCCTTGAGAAAACCAGGCAATATCTATACTCGTATCACCAATCCTACAACAGCAGCCTTTGAGGAAAGAATCGCTGCTCTTGAAGGTGGTGTTGGAGCACTAGCGACAGCATCAGGTATGGCTGCTGTAACCTACACTATTTTGGCGCTTGCTCACGCAGGTGACCATGTGGTGGCTGCGTCAACTATTTACGGTGGGACTTTCAACCTCTTGAAAGAAACCCTTCCTCGTTATGGAATCACAACTACCTTTGTCGATGTGGATAATTTGGAAGAAGTGGAAGCAGCTATCAGTGACAATACCAAACTTGTCTTGATTGAAACCTTGGGGAATCCCTTGATTAACATTCCTGACTTGAAAAAATTGGCTGAGATTGCGCATAAACACAAGATTCCTCTCGTTTCGGACAATACTTTTGCCACACCATATTTGATTAACGTCTTCTCTCACGGTGTAGATATTGCCATTCATTCAGCAACTAAGTTTATCGGTGGGCATGGTACGACTATTGGTGGAGTGATTGTCGATAGTGGTCGTTTTGACTGGGAGGCTTCAGGGAAGTTCCCTCAATTTGTTGAGGAAGATCCGAGCTACCATAACTTGAGCTATACTCGGGATGTTGGTGCAGCGGCCTTTATTATTGCTGTTCGTGTTCAATTGCTTCGTGATACAGGCGCAGCCTTGTCGCCATTTAATGCCTTTCTCTTGCTCCAAGGACTTGAAACTCTTTCACTTCGTGTGGAACGCCATGTGCAAAATGCAGAGAAAATTGTTGATTTCCTTGTCAACCATCCTAAGGTTGAAAAAGTTAACTATCCAAAGCTTGCTGACAGTCCATATCATGCCTTGGCTGAGAAATATTTGCCAAAAGGCGTGGGTTCAATCTTTACCTTCCATGTTAAAGGTGGAGAGGCAGAAGCTCGCAAGCTCATTGATAATTTGGAAATCTTCTCTGACCTTGCAAACGTAGCAGATGCCAAATCGCTTGTTGTCCATCCAGCGACAACCACTCACGGTCAGTTGTCAGAAAAAGATCTAGAAGCGGCAGGTATCACACCAAACCAAATCCGCTTGTCTATCGGTCTTGAAAATGTAGATGATCTGATTGAAGATTTGCGTTTGGCCTTGGAAAAAGTTTAAGGTAAGACAGATAAACAGTGGGTTTCGACTCACTGTTTTTGATTTTCCCTAAGGCATGATATAATGGTTACAGAAGTCTAGAAAGAGGAAAGATATGAACGAAATCAAGTGCCCCAACTGTGGGGAAGTCTTTACAGTAAATGAAAGCCAGTATGCCGAACTCATATCCCAAGTAAGAACGGCAGAGTTTGATAAGGAACTGCACGGTCGCATGAAGCAGGAGATTGCCTTGGCTGAGCAGAAGGCTATGAATGAGCAACAGTCTAAACTGGCTCAAAAAGACCAAGAAATCGCGCAATTACAGAGTCAAATCCAAAACTTTGATACAGAAAAAGAGCTGGCTAAAAAAGAGGTTGAACAGACAAGTCATGAGGCTTTATTGGCTAAGGATAAGGAAGTGCAGACCTTGGAAAACCAATTGGCTACCTTGCGTTTAGAGCATGAAAATCAACTGCAAAAGACCCTTTCTGACCTTGAAAAAGAACGGGACCAGGTTAAAAATCAGCTCCTTTTGCAAGAAAAGGAAAATGAGTTGTCTTTGGCTTCTGTTAAGCAGAATTACGAAGCCCAGCTCAAGGCGGCCAGTGAGCAGGTTGAATTTTACAAGAATTTCAAGGCTCAACAATCTACAAAAGCCATCGGAGAAAGTCTGGAACAGTATGCAGAGAGTGAGTTTAACAAGGTACGCAGTTTTGCCTTTCCAAATGCCTACTTTGAGAAGGATAACAAGGTTTCTGCGCGCGGTTCTAAAGGCGACTTTATCTTCCGTGAATGTGATGAAAATGGGTTAGAATTCATTTCTATCATGTTTGAAATGAAAAATGAAGCAGACGGAACAGAGAAGAAGCATAAGAATGCAGATTTTTACAAGGAATTGGACAAGGACCGCCGGGAGAAAAACTGTGAATATGCCGTTTTGGTGACCATGCTTGAGGCCGATAATGACTACTTTAACACTGGGATTGTTGACGTCAGTCACGAGTATGAAAAGATGTATGTGGTTCGACCCCAGTTCTTTATCCAGTTAATTGGTCTCTTGCGAAATGCTGCGCTTAATTCCCTCAAATACAAGCAAGAGTTAGCCTTGGTTCGGGAGCAGAATATCGATATTACGCATTTTGAAGAAGACTTGGATGCCTTCAAAGTAGCTTTTGCCAAAAACTACAACTCTGCTTCAACCAACTTTGGTAAAGCAATCGATGAAATCGATAAGGCCATCAAACGGATGGAAGAGGTCAAAAAGTTCCTAACCACATCTGAAAACCAACTCCGCCTCGCTAACAACAAATTGGAAGATGTTTCGGTTAAAAAACTAACTCGAAAAAATCCAACTATGAAGGCTAAGTTTGAAGCGCTGAAGGGGGAGTAGCCTTAAATATGAAATAACTTTAAAATAGTCGTATGTCTACATTAAATATTTACAACTTTATGTACAGGAAACGAAGAGCTATTTAGAAAGATAAAACTGATATAAGTTCTTACCGTACGTCACCTATGTGAAGGAACATAACCAGGTCAAACAAGACTACGCAACAGTTAAAACGACCACTGAAACAGGAGTGAGGAAGGTGGATCATCTCCAAAGGACATTTGACTATGTCGCAGAACACCCCGGAGAGTCTATTTTCGCAATAGGAGCTGTTATTGTTGCTGTAGCAGTTGCTCCTTCAGCTATCACTGCTGCAGGAGCTGTGCTAACTGCAAAATTACTAGGAGGATTAACTAGCATCCTTATTGGAATATCTATTTTTAATAATAAAGGGGAGTAACATATGAAATTAGTAAAAAAAATAGTAAGTAGGGCGACAGAGAATATTCTTCTACAAATTGAGACTATTAGTCAAATTAGCTCAATTATTGGACTTGTTTTGGATGTGTTGGCTGTATTTTTAATTTTCCAAAGTGATACCAAAAAGTGGGGAGTAATATTATTAGTAGTAGTACTAATTGCTAGTCTTGTTTTATACCTACGTTTTGTCCTAAACAAAGTTATTTATCTAGTGTTAAACGATGCTATTAATCTTAAGCTCTATGTGGACATGTTCAGAGTTCAATCAGAAAAATCTATTAAGCCCTTTAGGGCGACATATCGTGAGTATTATCAATTTATCCAAGGTCAAGTGGCTTATCTAAAAGGAGACTTTCAATCTGCCAAGGAAAATATGTCCAAATATAATTTGAAAAAAATTTGGGGCAGATTAAGAGACTATACATTTTTAATATCAAGCTTTGAACTATTAAAAGTTTCTATTCATCTTCAAGATGAATTAGCTATCACTTTCTTTGAGGAACAATTGTCCAAGGCACCAGATTCGAAAGATTGTAAGGCTAAACTCGTTGCTCAATCCCAAGCCATAAAAGATATTGTGTTCAATAAAGAAGCGAATGACTACTTCGACACCACTGAACCAGAAAGTAATCTAGCTCGAATCATGTTTTCTTATTACGGCGCTCTCAATGCCCAGCTAAAAGGAGATGAAGAACGTGCCCGTAGTTTGTTTGAAAGCATTGTCGATGAAAATCCAGAACTCTTTTATGTTCAGGAAGCTAGGAAGTATTTAGAAAAATGAGCTGATATAGTTTTAAAATCTGTCTAAGATAGAATATGTTGATGTAAAGTGAAAAGGGAATTAGAAAGTAACACATGAACGGTATTATCAACTTAAAAAAAGAAGCGGGAATGACCTCGCATGATGCGGTTTTTAAACTGCGTAAGATTTTGGGAATCAAGAAGATTGGTCATGGTGGAACCTTGGATCCGGATGTAGTGGGCGTTTTGCCCATTGCGGTTGGCAAGGCGACACGCATGGTCGAATTTATGCAGGATGAGGGCAAGGTCTACGAGGGAGAAATCACTCTTGGCTATTCAACGACGACCGAGGATGCTAGTGGTGAAGTAGTCGCAGAGACACCTGTATTATCGCCCTTGGATGAAAAGCTCGTCGATGAAGCAATTGCTAGTCTGACTGGGCCTATTACTCAGATTCCGCCTATGTATTCGGCTGTCAAGGTCAATGGTCGCAAGCTCTATGAGTATGCACGTGCTGGTCAGGAAGTGGAGCGTCCAGAGCGTCAGGTAACTGTTTATAGCTTTGAACGGACAAGTCCAATTTCTTATGATGGGCATCTTGCACGCTTTACTTTTCGTGTAAAATGTAGTAAGGGAACCTATATCCGTACCTTGTCTGTTGACTTGGGAGAGAAGCTGGGTTATGCGGCTCATATGTCCCATTTGACACGTACTAGTGCAGCCGGTTTACAGCTAGAAGATGCTCTTACCTTGGAAGAAATTGCTGAAAAAGTGGAGGCTGGGCAATTGGACTTTCTTTATCCGTTAGAGATTGGAACAGGGGATCTTGTAAAAGTTTTCCTAACTCCAGAACAGGCTACAGAAGTACGCTTTGGTCGTTTTATCGAACTAGAGCAGTCTGAAGGTCAACTTGCAGGATTTGAAGGAGAAAAACTTTTAGCTATTTTAGAAAAAAGAGATAATCTTTACAAGCCAAGAAAGGTTTTTAGCTAATCTAACTGAGTGTGGGGATGGAATTGTTACCCCTAAACTATCCAAACCAGACTATAAATTTTACAAAAAATGTGATAGAATAGACGACGGATAAAAAAACGGAGGATAGCATGCAAAATAGACCAATTATTATTGGAGTGACAGGTGGTTCTGGTGGTGGAAAAACCAGTGTTTCAAGAGCCATTTTATCGAATTTTCCTGATGAGAAGATTGCTATGATTGAGCATGATTCATACTACAAGGACCAGTCTCATTTGACCTTTCAAGAGCGTGTCAAAACCAACTACGACCATCCTTTTGCCTTTGATACAGATCTGATGATTGAGCAGATTAAGGAATTGTTGGCAGGACGTCCGGTGGACATTCCAACTTATGACTATACAGAGCATACGCGGAGTAGCAAGACCTATCGTCAGGAGCCTCAGGATGTCTTTATCGTTGAGGGTATTCTGGTCTTGGAGGACAAGCGTCTGCGCGATTTGATGGATATCAAGATTTTTGTGGATACAGATGATGATGTGCGCATTATTCGTCGTATCAAGCGTGATATGGAGGAGCGTGGCCGTAGTCTAGACAGCGTTATTGAGCAGTATTTGGGCGTGGTCAAACCCATGTACCACCAGTTTATCGAGCCGACCAAGCGGTATGCGGATATCGTCATTCCTGAAGGGGTCAGTAATACAGTGGCAATCGACCTTTTGACGACCAAGATTGCAAAGATTTTGGAAGAAGCTCGAAACAGCAAATAATCAGACGAGGAGGCTTGGCCTCCTTTTTCTATTTTTCCTTTCGTTTCGGTATGCAAAAGGAGATTTTTAATCATATTTTTGGTATAATAATACCCATGGAAAAGCAAGAAAATGAATAGTAGGTGGAGATGGAAAAGTATTTATCGGTAACAACTTTGACCAAGTATCTGAAAATGAAATTCGATAAAGACCCTTATTTGGAACGGGTCTATTTAACTGGCCAGGTTTCCAACTTTCGTAAACGACCTACTCACCAATATTTCTCCCTAAAAGATGACCATGCAGTCATTCAAGCGACCATCTGGTCAGGGATCTATCAGAAATTAGGCTTCGACCTGGAAGAAGGGATGAAAATCAATGTGATTGGTCGTATACAGGTCTATGAACCAAGTGGGAGCTACTCCATCATCATTGAAAAGGCAGAGCCTGATGGAGTTGGGGCGCTTGCGATTCAGTTTGAACAACTCAAGAAAAAATTGACAGAAGAAGGCCTGTTTCAAGAACGCTTCAAGCAACCTCTGCCCCAATTTTCTAAGAGAATTGGTGTAGTAACCAGTCGCAGTGGAGCCGTTATTCGAGATATTATCACGACCGTCAGCAGGCGATTTCCAGGTGTCGATATTCTTCTCTATCCGACCAAGGTTCAAGGAGATGGAGCTGCGGAGGAAATAGCACGGAATATCGCTCGTGCCAATCAGCGTGAGGATCTAGATGTCCTCATCATTGGTCGTGGAGGGGGTTCTATCGAGGATCTCTGGGCCTTTAACGAAGAGATTGTGGTACGGGCTATTTTTGAATCCCGTTTGCCAATCATTTCTAGTGTGGGTCATGAGACAGATGTGACCTTGGCAGACTTTGTGGCGGATCGCAGAGCGGCGACACCAACAGCTGCGGCAGAACTGGCAACGCCTGTAACCAAGTTGGATCTCTTGACCCATTTGCAAAATCAAGAAAAACGAATGGCAACAGCAGTCCGAAATGTCCTATCTAAGAAACAAGAAGCTTTGAAAAAATGCAGTCAGTCTGTTATCTTTAGACAACCGGAGCGCTTGTATGACGGCTATTTGCAACGGTTGGATCAACTGCAACTGCGATTAAAACAAAGTTTGCGAACACGGATTTCTGATAGCAAACAAGTTGTCCAAGCAAAGACACATGGTTTGGTACAATTATCACCCGTTACCAAAATCCAACGCTATCAAGACCGTCTAGGCCAGTTGGACAAGCTCCTACGTAGTCAAATGGCGTTGGTTTATGATGCTAAGGTTGCTGAGGTCAAGCGACTTTCGGAAGCCTTGCTGATGTTGGATACCAGTCGAATCGTGGCGCGTGGCTATGCTATTGTCAAAAAAGAAGAGTCCGTTGTTGATTCGGTTGAGAGTTTGAAGAAAAAAGACCAGGTGACGCTTTTGATGCGAGACGGTCAAGTAGAATTAGAGGTTAAAGATGTCAAAACAAAAGAAATTTGAGGAAAATCTAGCAGAACTGGAAACCATTGTCCAAAGTTTGGAAAACGGTGAGATTGCTCTGGAAGATGCGATTACTGCTTTCCAAAAGGGAATGCTCTTGTCAAAAGAGCTCCAAGCGACGCTGGATAAGGCTGAAAAAACCTTGGTCAAGGTCATGCAAGAAGACGGAACAGAAAGTGATTTTGAATGAAGAAGCAAGAAAAATTAGCTCTTGTTGAGTCGGCTTTGGAAGACTTTTATGGAGACCAGCAGTTTGCCTATAGTTTACGAGAGTCTATTCTCTATTCCATTCATGCTGGTGGCAAGCGTATTCGACCTTTTCTCTTGTTAGAAGTTCTGGAAGCCTTGCACGTCGCAATCCAACCAGCTCACGCGCAGGTGGCCGCTGCCTTGGAAATGATTCATACGGGTAGCTTGATTCATGATGATCTTCCTGCTATGGATGACGATGATTACCGTCGGGGACGCCTGACAAATCATAAGAAATTCGGCGAAGCAATGGCAATTTTGGCAGGAGATGCTTTGTTCCTAGATCCCTATGCCTTGATAGCGCAGGCAGATTTGCCAAGTCAGATCAAGGTGGACTTGATTGCCAACCTATCCCTTGCGTCAGGTAGTTTGGGCATGGTGGCCGGGCAGGTTCTGGACATGGAGGGTGAACATCAGCACTTGTCTTTGGGAGAACTCCAGACTATTCATGCCAATAAAACAGGTAAATTACTAGCCTATCCATTCCAGGCGGCTGCTATCATAGCAGAATTAGCACCAGAGTTACAAGCAAAACTGAAAACTGTGGGTGAATTGATCGGACTTGCCTTTCAAGTCAGGGATGATGTGTTAGATGTGACGGCTAGTTTTGAGGAAATTGGCAAAACACCGCAAAAGGATTTGCAGGCAGAAAAGTCAACCTATCCAGCCTTGTTGGGTTTGGAGGAGGCCATTGCCTTTTGTAATCAAACTCTGGATCAAGCCACAGCTAAATTAGAAGAAATTGCCCAGCAAGTCAGCTTTGAAACAGAGCCGATTGTGAAAGTAGTAGAAAGTTTGAGAATCAATGGCTAAGGAAAGAGTAGATGTACTAGCTTATAAACAGGGCTTGTTTGAAACGCGAGAACAGGCCAAGCGCGGTGTCATGGCAGGCCTAGTCGTAGCAGTCCTGAATGGGGAGCGTTTTGATAAACCAGGAGAGAAAATCCCAGATGACACTGAGCTAAAACTCAAAGGTGAAAAACTCAAGTATGTCAGCCGTGGTGGTTTGAAACTGGAAAAGGCCTTGCAGGTTTTTGATTTGTCAGTGGATGGGGCGACCACGATTGATATTGGGGCCTCTACTGGTGGCTTTACCGATGTTATGCTGCAGAATGGTGCTGAGCTTGTCTATGCAGTGGATGTTGGCACCAATCAGTTAGCCTGGAAATTACGCCAAGACCCACGGGTTGTCAGCATGGAGCAGTTTAATTTTCGTTATGCTGAAAAGACTGATTTCGAAATGGAGCCGAGATTTGCCAGTATTGACGTGAGTTTCATTTCCCTCAGTCTGATTTTGCCTGCCTTGCACCGCGTCTTAGCTGATCAAGGTCAGGTGATAGCACTTGTTAAACCTCAGTTTGAGGCAGGCCGTGAGCAAATCGGAAAAAATGGAATCATTCGCGATGCCAAGGTTCATCAAACTGTCCTTGAATCTGTCACTGCTATGGCGGTTGAACAAGGTTTTTCAGTGCTTGGATTAGACTATTCACCAATCCAAGGAGGGCATGGAAACATCGAATTTCTGGCATATTTGAAAAAGGAAGAGGGAGCAAGTAACCAAGTTGCCCCTGAAATAGAAAAAGTTGTAGAGAGAGCACATAGAGAATTTAAAGATGAATAAAAAAGAAAGACTTGAAAAAATTAGAAGATTTGTAACAGATTACCAAATCGGAACACAGGAAGAAATCGTTGAGCATTTAAAAGAAGCAGGTATCTCTGCCACTCAAGCGACGGTGTCACGAGATATTAAGGAACTGGGCATCGTAAAAATTCCCTTGAAGAACAATAAATACATCTATGAATTGCCAAAAACAATTGTAAGAAGTTTGCAGTTGGCTGAGAACAACATAGTAGGTTCTGAGCGCATGGGCAATATGATCAATCTGGATGTCATTCCTGGGAATACTGCCTTTGTCAAGAGTCAGCTGATGAATACTTTCTCAGAGAGAATTTTCAACTGTCTGGCAGACGACAACTCAATTTTGATTATCTTGAGAAATGAAGAAGATGCCAAGGAAATGTTTGAACAAGTAAAAAATTGGTAGGTTTATATGTTACTTGAAATTTCAATAAAAAACTTTGCCATTATAGAGGCGATTTCGCTAAATTTTGAAAAAGGCATGACAGGCTTAACTGGAGAAACAGGTGCTGGTAAATCAATTATCATCGATGCCATGAACATGATGTTAGGAGCTAGAGCGACTACAGATATCATTCGGCATGGTGCTCCCAAGGCTGAGATTGAGGGACTTTTCTCGGTTGAAAACAGCCGTTCTCTCCAAGAACTCTTTGAGGAGCAAGGCTTGGAACTGGGGGATGAGATTATCATCCGCCGAGAAATTCTCCAAAACGGACGAAGTGTCAGTCGTGTAAATGGCCAGATGGTCAATCTTTCTGTCTTGCGTGCAATCGGCCAGCATCTTGTCGATATTCATGGTCAACATGACCAAGAAGAGTTAATGCGTCCACAACTTCATATCCAAATGTTGGATGAATTTGGTGATGCAGCATTTTTGGAGTTGAAACAAGCCTATCAGACAAGCTTTGACACCTACCGCAAAATGCGGAAACAAGTTCTTGAAGTCAAGAAAAATCAGCAAGAACACAAGTCTCGCATTGAGATGTTAGAATTTCAAATGGCAGAGATTGAGGCGGTAAACTTGCAAGCTGGGGAAGATGTCACTCTCAACCAAGAACGAGATAAACTCCTCAATCACAAGAATATAGCGGATACCTTGACAAATGCCTACACTATGTTGGACAATGAGGAATTCTCCAGCCTAGCAAATGTCCGTTCCGCCATGAATGACATGGAAAGTGTTGAAGAATACGACCCTGAATACCGTGAAATTTCAAGTTCTCTATCAGAGACCTACTATGTTTTAGAAGATATTACCAAGCGTTTGGAAGATATCATTGAAGATTTAGATTTTGATGGCAATCGCCTCATGCAGGTTGAAAATCGCTTAGACTTGCTCAACACGATCACACGTAAGTATGGTGGGACTGTGGATGAGGTCTTGCTTTACTTTGCTAAGATTACGGATGAGTACAATCTCCTGACTGGAAATAACCTTTCTTCCGAAGACATGGAAGCAGAACTTAAGAAATTGGAAGTAACTCTTGTCGACTTGGCAGGTCAGCTTGCATCTGCTCGCCATGACTTGGCCCAGCAGCTCGAAGCAGAGATTAAGCAAGAACTGCAAGACCTATATATGGAAAAGGCACAGTTTCAGGTTCGCTTTAGTAAGGGCAAATTCAGTCGTGAAGGAAATGAAATGGTCGAGTTTTACATTTCAACCAACCCTGGTGAAGACTTTAAACCCTTGGTCAAGGTAGCGTCTGGTGGGGAATTATCTCGTCTCATGCTAGCCATAAGTTCTGCTTTTTCTCGTAAGGAATGTAAGACCAGTATTGTCTTTGATGAGGTGGATACAGGAGTCTCAGGTCGTGTTGCCCAAGCCATCGCTCAAAAGATTCATAAGATTGGCCAGCATGGTCAGGTTTTAGCTATTTCTCACTTACCACAAGTGATTGCGATTGCAGACTACCAGTTCTTTATTGAAAAGATTAGTGACGAACATTCAACTGTTTCGACGGTTCGTCTCTTGACTTTAGAAGAGCGAGTAGAGGAAGTTGCTAAGATGTTAGCAGGAGAGAATGTAATAGAAGCAGCCCTTACCCAAGCCAGAGAATTATTGCAAAAGAAGGAGAAATAAATGACAGATTATTATGTAATTGGAGATGTCCATGGAAAAGCAGGTATGCTGGAAGACCTTCTCAAAACATGGGATGGTCACACCCAGTTGCTTTTTCTAGGGGATTTGATTGACCGAGGTGAAGATAGTCGCCATGTTCTAGAAATGGTCAAGGACTTGGTGGACAATCATGGAGCTATCTGTCTATCAGGAAACCATGAGTACATGTTTCTGACTTGGTTGGAAAATCCTGAGGAAAGCTATGACCACTATCGTCGCAATGGTGGAGATACAACCATTAACTCTATTTTAGGTCGTCCCTTGGATGCACCAGTTGATAGCGTAGAAGATGCCAAACGGGTTGCGACAGAAGCGGCAGACTTGGTCGAATTTATTCGTCAAATGCCATTTGTGGTAGAGACAGACAAGTATATCTTTGTTCATGCGGGTATTGACTTGACCTTGGATGATTGGCATGAAACAACTGATTACAAGAAAGTCTGGCTCAGAAAACCATTCCACGAAGCTGAAAATCATACTGGAAAAACCATTGTCTTTGGGCATACACCAGTTTATGGTTTGCTGAAGCAAGACCGAGGTACTGCTGAGCTTTGGGTAACAGATGATGGCAAGATTGGCATGGATGGAGGAGCTGTTTATGGTGGTGTCTTGCATGGGATTGTCTTTACTGACCAAGGAATGACAGAACACCACTTTATCGAAAATGATGGCTTCATTGCCGAAGATTAGTACTCCTAGCAGGGTATGGTCTTGTCAAAATGTTAAAAACAATTTATAATAAATAGATACCCTGAAAGGAAGAGAATCATGAATTTAGAAGAATTGAAAAAACGACAGGAGAAGATCCGCAACTTCTCTATTATCGCCCACATTGACCACGGGAAGTCAACGCTGGCGGACCGCATTTTGGAGGCGACTGAGACGGTTTCTAGTCGTGAAATGCAGGCTCAGCTTCTGGATAGTATGGACCTAGAACGGGAACGTGGGATTACCATCAAACTTAATGCCATCGAGCTCAATTACACTGCTAAAGATGGGGAGACCTATATCTTCCACTTGATTGACACGCCTGGACACGTGGACTTTACCTATGAAGTGTCGCGTTCTCTAGCTGCCTGTGAAGGGGCGATTTTGGTGGTCGATGCCGCCCAAGGGATTGAGGCTCAAACACTTGCCAACGTTTATCTTGCCTTGGACAATGATTTGGAAATCCTTCCAGTTATTAACAAGATTGACCTACCAGCAGCCGATCCTGAGCGCGTTCGTACGGAGATTGAGGATGTCATTGGACTGGATGCCAGTGAAGCAGTTTTGGCTTCTGCCAAGGCTGGTATTGGTATCGAAGAAATCCTCGAGCAAATCGTGGAAAAAGTCCCAGCCCCAACTGGTGATGTGACGGCGCCCCTCAAGGCCTTGATTTTCGACTCTGTCTATGATGCTTACCGTGGGGTTATTCTCCAAGTTCGTGTCATGGATGGGGTAGTCAAACCTGGCGATAAGATTCAGCTCATGAGCAATGGCAAGACCTTTGATGTGACTGAGGTCGGAATTTTCACACCGAAAGCAGTAGGGCGTGATTTCCTTGCGACTGGTGATGTTGGTTATATTGCGGCTTCTATCAAGACGGTTCAAGACACGCGTGTCGGAGATACAGTGACCCTAGCAAGCAATCCTGCAGCAGAACCACTTGATGGCTACAAGCAAATGAACCCTATGGTCTTTGCGGGTCTTTATCCAATCGAATCAAACAAGTACAATGACCTTCGTGAAGCCCTTGAAAAATTGCAACTCAACGATGCCAGCTTGCAGTTTGAACCAGAAACATCTCAGGCGCTTGGATTTGGTTTCCGTTGTGGTTTCCTCGGTCTTCTTCATATGGATGTTATCCAAGAGCGTTTAGAGCGCGAGTTTAACATCGATCTCATCATGACAGCTCCGTCTGTTATCTACAAGGTTAACCAGACTGACGGTGAATCTATGGATGTATCAAATCCATCAGAATTCCCAGACCCAACTAAGATTGCGACCATCGAGGAGCCGTATGTCAAGGCGCAAATCATGGTACCGCAGGAGTTTGTCGGAGCAGTGATGGAACTAGCTCAGCGCAAGCGTGGGGACTTTGTAACCATGGACTATATTGATGATAATCGTGTCAATGTCATCTATCAAATTCCACTTGCTGAAATTGTATTTGACTTCTTTGATAAGCTTAAGTCTTCGACTCGTGGTTATGCAAGTTTTGACTATGAATTGTCAGAGTACCGTCC
This sequence comes from Streptococcus sp. oral taxon 058 str. F0407, assembly GCF_000235485.1. GTDB lineage: Bacteria > Bacillota > Bacilli > Lactobacillales > Streptococcaceae > Streptococcus. Next base: position 453,625 of record NZ_JH378888.1, on the reverse strand, counting down.
ATCTAGGCTGGTCAAAATGGACATTCTTCTCAATGGAGACAAGGTTGATGCCCTTAGCTTTATAGTTCACAAGGACTTTGCCTATGAACGTGGAAAACTCATCGTTGATAAGCTCAAGAAGATCATCCCTCGTCAACAGTTTGAGGTGCCAATTCAGGCAGCCATTGGACACAAGATTGTGGCTCGTACTGATATCAAGGCCCTTCGTAAAAACGTACTTGCCAAGTGTTATGGTGGTGACGTTTCTCGTAAACGCAAACTCCTTGAAAAACAAAAAGCTGGTAAGAAACGCATGAAGGCTATCGGATCAGTGGAAGTTCCACAAGAAGCCTTCCTCAGCGTCTTGAGCATGGATGAAGAATAGAAATAAAAAACAAAACTCTTGAAGATTTCTCAAGAGTTTTTATGTTTTTGATGAACCAAGTTATCACATACAAAAGCGGAATAAATGAAAAAAAGAAGATCAACTGATCTTCTTTTTATTTTTTTACGAATAGATAAGAGAGTAGTAAAAGAAATGGAGTTTCTTATGAAAATTGATAACTATGAAATCTATAAATTTCGCAAAGCTGGGCTAACCAATCAACAGATCTTAACTGTTCTTGAATATGACGAGACCGTAGATCAGGAGCTCTTGCTAGGTGATATTGCTGAAATCTCTGGTTGCCGCAATCCTGCTGTCTTTATGGAACGCTATTTCCAGATAGATGATGCACAGTTGGAGAAGGAGTTTCAAAAATTTCCATCTTTCTCCATTTTAGACGACTGTTATCCTTGGGATTTGAGTGAGATTTATGACCCTCCAGCTCTTTTGTTTTATAAAGGAAATCTAGACTTATTGAAATTTCCAAAGGTTGCTGTTGTGGGGAGTCGTTCTTGTTCGAGCCAAGGAGCTAAGTCGGTTCAGAAAGTTATTCAAGGTTTGGAAAACGAGTTAATCGTGGTCAGTGGTTTAGCCAAAGGAATTGATACCGCTGCCCATATGGCTGCACTCCAAAATGGTGGAAAAACGATTGCTGTGATTGGAACAGGATTGGATGTATTTTATCCTAAAGCCAATAAACGTTTGCAAGACTATATCGGCAACGACCATCTGGTTCTCAGTGAATATGGACCTGGCGAGCAACCTCTGAAATTTCATTTTCCAGCTCGAAATCGTATCATAGCAGGACTTTGTCGTGGGGTTATTGTAGCAGAGGCAAGGATGCGTTCGGGCAGTCTCATCACCTGTGAGCGTGCAATGGAAGAAGGACGCGATGTTTTTGCCATTCCAGGGAACATTCTTGATGGCCATTCAGATGGCTGTCACCACTTGATCCAAGAGGGAGCAAAACTGGTCACAAGTGGGCAAGATGTACTAGCAGAGTTTGAATTTTAAGGAGAAATTTGTTCCCTCAGATAAACTTTTCTTCTATATATAGGACTTAGGTCTTGACAGCTATAGAAAAATGGTTTACACTTTATAAAGTTTATTACTTTGAAAAGGTGTGATAGTGTGGCTACGGCAACAAAGAAGAAAAAATCAACAGTTAAGAAAAATCTAGTCATCGTGGAGTCGCCTGCCAAGGCGAAAACGATTGAAAAATATCTAGGCAGAAACTACAAGGTTTTAGCTAGTGTCGGGCATATCCGGGATTTGAAAAAATCCAGTATGTCTGTTGACATTGAAAACAACTATGAACCGCAGTATATCAATATCCGAGGCAAAGGTCCTCTCATCAATGATCTGAAAAAAGAAGCCAAAAAAGCTAATAAAGTCTTTCTGGCAAGTGACCCGGACCGTGAGGGAGAAGCGATTTCCTGGCATTTGGCTCATATTCTTAACTTGGATGAGAATGATGCCAACCGTGTGGTCTTTAATGAAATCACCAAGGATGCGGTTAAAAATGCCTTTAAAGAGCCTCGCAAGATTGACATGGACTTGGTCGACGCCCAACAAGCTCGTCGTGTCTTAGACCGCTTGGTAGGGTATTCGATTTCGCCAATTTTGTGGAAAAAGGTCAAGAAGGGCTTATCAGCAGGACGCGTGCAGTCTGTTGCCCTTAAGCTAATCATTGACCGTGAAAATGAAATCAATGCCTTCCAACCAGAAGAATACTGGACAATTGATGGTGTCTTTAAAAAGGGAACCAAGCAATTTCAGGCTTCTTTCTATGGTATGAATGGCAAAAAGATGAAATTGACCACCAATGAAGAGGTCAAAGAAGTCTTGTCCCATCTAACGAGTAAAGATTTCACAGTGGATCAGGTAGATAAGAAGGAGCGCAAACGCAATGCGCCACTACCTTATACGACCTCAACCATGCAAATGGATGCTGCTAACAAAATCAATTTCCGTACTCGTAAGACTATGATGGTGGCCCAACAACTCTATGAAGGGATTAATATCGGATCAGGTGTGCAAGGTTTGATTACCTATATGCGTACAGACTCCACCCGTATCAGTCCTGTGGCTCAAAATGAAGCGGCAAGCTACATTAACGACCGTTTTGGTAGCAAGTATTCCAAGCATGGTAGCAAGGTCAAAAATGCCTCAGGTGCTCAAGATGCCCACGAAGCCATTCGCCCATCTAGTGTCTTTAATACACCAGAAAGCATCGCTAAGTACTTGGACAAAGACCAGCTTAAGCTCTATACCCTTATCTGGAACCGTTTTGTAGCGAGCCAGATGACGGGAGCTATCTTTGATACCATGGCTGTCAAGCTCTCTCAAAATGGAGTCCAATTTGCAGCAAATGGAAGCCAAGTTAAGTTTGATGGTTATCTTGCTATCTACAATGACTCTGACAAGAACAAGATGTTGCCAGATATGGCTGTTGGAGATGTAGTCAAGCAGGTCAATAGCAAGCCAGAACAACATTTCACCCAACCACCAGCTCGCTATTCAGAAGCGACGCTTATCAAGACTTTGGAAGAAAATGGGGTTGGACGTCCCTCAACTTACGCACCGACTATAGAAACCATCCAGAAACGATACTACGTTCGTCTGGCAGCCAAACGCTTTGAACCAACAGAATTGGGAGAAATTGTCAACAAGCTCATCGTTGAATACTTCCCAGACATCGTCAATGTGACTTTCACAGCTGAAATGGAAGGAAAACTGGATGATGTCGAAGTTGGAAAAGAACAGTGGCAACGTGTTATTGATGAATTTTATAAACCATTCTCCAAAGAAGTAGCCAAGGCTGAAGCTGAAATGGAAAAAATTCAGATTAAGGATGAGCCAGCTGGATTTGACTGTGAGGTCTGTGGTAGTCCAATGGTCATTAAGCTAGGACGTTTTGGTAAATTCTATGCTTGTAGCAATTTCCCAGACTGTCGTCATACGCAAGCGATTGTTAAGGAGATTGGTGTTGAGTGCCCAAGCTGCCATCAAGGACAAATCATTGAGCGCAAAACCAAACGCAATCGTATCTTCTATGGTTGTAATCGCTATCCAGAATGTGAATTTACTTCGTGGGACAAACCAATTGGCCGTGACTGTCCAAAATGCGGACACTTCCTTGTGGAGAAAAAAGTCCGTGGTGGTGGCAAGCAGGTTGTATGTAGTAATGGTGACTACGAAGAAGAGAAAATTAAATAACACGAAGAGTCCTGAAAATAAATTTCAGGCTCTTTTTTTGTTGATGCTTGACAAATTTCCCCCTTGTATGCGAAACTAGTAGAAGATTATTTTATTAGGAGAAGACATGCGCATTATTTATTTCTGTATTGGTTTTATTTCTTTGGCTCTAGCTCTTGTAGGTGTTGTCCTGCCGCTCTTGCCAACAACGCCCTTTCTTTTATTATCAATCGCTTGCTTTTCAAAATCTTCTAAGCGTTTTGAAGACTTGCTTTATCACACAAAGCTCTATCAGACCTATGTAGCTGATTTTCGGGAAACTAAGTCAATTGCTCGAGAACGCAAGAAAAAAATCATCGTATCCATCTATATCTTGATGGGAATTTCCATTTATCTTGCCCCTCTTTTACCTGTAAAAATCGGTCTGGGAGCCCTAACCATCTTTATCACCTACTATCTCTTTAAAGTCATTCCTGACAAAGAATAGATAAAAATAGTAGTTATTTGCCTTGATAAAAATGAAAGGATATTTAAAACAATATGATATAATAAATTTAAAGAAAACATCAAGGAGAATCAAATGATTTACGAATTTTGTGCTGAAAATGTGACCTTGCTTGAAAAAGCGATGCAGGCTGGAGCTCGTCGAATCGAACTTTGTGACAATCTAGCAGTAGGAGGAACAACACCTAGCTATGGAGTGACCAAGGCAGCGGTTGAACTGGCAGCTAACTACGATACGACCATTATGGCCATGATTCGTCCACGTGGTGGCGACTTTGTCTATACTGATCTTGAAATAGCGATCATGCTAGAAGACATTCGTTTGACTGCTCAGGCTGGAAGTCAAGGAGTCGTTTTTGGAGCATTAACTGCTGATAAGAAGTTGGATAAGGCTAATCTTGAGAAGCTGATTGCCGCATCTAAAGGAATGGAAATTGTCTTTCACATGGCCTTTGATGAATTAAGCGATGAAGACCAGTTGGATGCCATTGACTGGCTCAGCCAAGCTGGTGTCACTCGTATATTGACTCGTGCTGGTGTGTCTGGTGACTCGCTAGAAGAACGTTTTGCTCACTATCACAGAATTTTGGAACATGCAGCTGGTAAAATTGAAATCTTACCAGGTGGAGGGATTGACCTTGACAACCGTCAAACCTTTATTGACCAACTGGGCGTGACACAACTTCACGGTACTAAGGTTGTATTTTAAAAAATAGAAAGGAACTGCTAGCTTTGGGTAGCAGTTTTCACTTATGTTTGAAATTTTTAAATCCTATCAGTTTAATCAAGAAAAAGCCAGTGCCCACGGTTTTATAGAAAATGAGGGAGTCTGGACCTACAGTTTCCAGATTTTGGATGGAGACTTTGTCATGAAAGTATCCATCACTACGGATAATGTGAGCTTTCAAGTTTTTGATCAGGAGACTGGTGACCTTTATCCTCAAGTCCATATGGAAAGCATGAGAGGGATTTTTGTAGGAAGTGTCCGTCAAGCTTGTCTGGAGATTCTCTATCAGATTCGGAAGGCCTGTTTTGACGTGCAGGATTTTATCTGCCCTCAGACTAAGCGCATCATGGATCAAGTTCAAGAAAAGTATGGTAATCAGTTGGAGTATCTGTGGGAAAAATCACCTGATACAGCTGTATTGCGCCATGAGGACAATAAAAAGTGGTATGCCGTTTTGATGAGAATCCCATGGGATAAGCTGGAAAAGGGTAGAGAAGGGCTAGTCGAAGCTGTCAATATTAAACACGACCAAGTAGCTGATTTTCTTTCACAAAAGGGCATTTATCCAGCTTTTCATATGAACAAACGCTACTGGCTTAGTCTAGCACTTGATGAAAGTTTACTAGACGAAGAAGTGTTAGAACTCATCGAAAGAAGTTGGAACTTGACTGTGAAAAAATAAAGAAGTTCGCTTGAATTTTCAAATACTTTCAATTAGCAAAATATTCTTTACTGAAGAAATTTTCAGAAAATATTGGATTTTTTCTTGACAAGAGATTTTTCCTATGCTAAAATACTAAACAAGATATCAAACGAAGGAGAAAGTCAAACATGAAAACAGCTAAGTTTAATCAATTTGCTTTGTTGTTGAGGTACTCGGGCTAGTGCAGAAGCATTAGTCCTGTTTGGCTTACCAAGCGGGAGTAAATCAACATCTCGCTTGGGTTTCTGAGCGAGATGTTTTTTTAAAACCACATTTGGAAAAGGGGAAATCTTATGCGTAAAGTTGAATTTTTTGATACAAGCCTTCGTGATGGGGAACAAACACCTGGTGTTAACTTCTCAATAAAGGAAAAAGTTTCTATTGCAAGACAGCTGGAGAAATGGGGAATTTCTGTAATTGAAGCTGGTTTTCCGGCTGCTAGTCCAGATTCATTTATAGCTGTTCAAGAAATTGCTAGAGCCATGAAAAAAACAGCAGTGACAGGATTAGCTCGTTCTGTAAAATCTGATATTGATGCTTGTTATGAGGCTCTTAAGGATGCCAAGTATCCTCAAATTCATGTCTTTATCGCTACCAGTCCGATTCACCGCAAGTATAAACTCAATAAGAGCAAGGAAGAGATTTTAGAAGCTATTAAGGAGCATGTTTCTTATGCACGTTCTAAGTTTGAGGTTGTCGAGTTCTCTCCTGAAGATGCGACTAGAACAGAGTTGGATTTCCTCTTACAAGTCGTTCAAACAGCGGTCGATGCAGGTGCATCTTATATCAATATCCCTGACACAGTTGGCTTTACGACTCCAGAAGAGTTTGCGCGCATCTTTGATCACTTGACTGAAAATATTAAATCAGATCATAAAGTTGTCTTTGGTGTTCACTGTCACGATGATCTCGGTATGGCAACTGCAAATACTTTGACAGCAATTAAACACGGTGCTGGACGTGTCCAGGGAACTATTAATGGTATCGGTGAACGCGCAGGTAATGTTGCTCTTGAAGAAGTAGCTGTTGCTTTGAAGATTCGTGAGGATTTCTTCCAAGCAACTAGTGATATTATTTTGGATGAAACAATGAATACGTCAGAAATGGTTTCTCGCTTCTCTGGTATTCCAGTTCCTAAAAACAAGGCTGTCGTTGGTGGCAATGCCTTCTCTCACGAGTCTGGTATTCACCAAGATGGAGTTCTTAAAAATCCTCTTACCTATGAAATCATCACACCTGAATTGGTTGGTGTTAAGAGTAATAGTCTTCCGCTTGGTAAATTGTCAGGTCGCCATGCCTTTGTTGAAAAACTAAGAGAACTGGCCCTAGATTTTACAGAAGAGGATATCAAACCACTCTTTGCTAAGTTCAAGGCACTAGCTGATAAGAAACAAGAAATCACAGATGCAGATATTCGTGCTCTGGTAGCTGGAACCATGGTTGAAAACCCAGAAGGATTCCACTTTGATGATTTACAACTGCAAACTCATGCAGATAATGACATCGAAGCACTCGTCAGTCTAGCCAATATGGATGGTGAGAAGGTTGAGTTTAATGCGACAGGACAAGGTTCTGTTGAGGCTATCTTTAACGCCATTGACAAGTTCTTCAATCAATCTGTTCGCTTGGTATCCTACACTATCGATGCGGTGACAGATGGGATCGATGCCCAGGCTCGGGTTTTGGTGACTGTTGAAAACAGAGATACAGAGACCATCTTTAACGCAGCAGGGATTGATTTCGATGTACTGAAGGCTTCAGCTATTGCCTACATCAATGCCAATACCTTTGTTCAAAAAGAGAATGCTGGTGAGATGGGGTACAGCGTTTCCTACCGAGACATGCCTAGTGTGTAAAGGAGAAGGCTATGACAAAGAAAATAGTAGCTCTAGCAGGGGATGGAATCGGTCCAGAAATTATGGAAGCTGGTTTGGAGGTTCTGGAGGCTCTAGCTGAAAAAACAGGATTTGTCTATGAAGTAGACAGACGCCCCTTTGGAGGTGCAGGTATTGATGCAGTAGGACATCCCTTACCTGATGAAACACTCAAAGCAAGTAGGGAAGCAGATGCAATTCTCCTAGCGGCTATCGGTAGTCCCCAGTATGATGAGACAGTGGTTCGGCCTGAACAAGGCTTGCTGGCTCTTCGTAAGGAACTCAATCTCTATGCCAATATTCGCCCCGTCAAGATTTTTGAGAGTCTCAAGCATTTGTCACCACTCAAACCAGAACGAATTGCTGGGGTAGACTTTGTCGTGGTGCGTGAGTTGACAGGCGGGATTTACTTTGGGGATCATATTCTTGAAGAGCGAAAAGCGCGTGATATCAACGACTACAGCTATGAGGAAGTGGAGAGAATTCTTCGCAAGGCCTTTGAAATCGCAAGAAATCGGAGAAAAATCGTTACCAGCATCGATAAGCAAAATGTTCTAGCGACATCAAAACTCTGGCGCAGAGTTGCTGAGGAGGTCGCACAGGATTTCCCAGATGTAACCTTGGAACACCAGTTGGTGGACTCAGCTGCTATGCTCATGATTACCAATCCTGCCAAGTTTGATGTTATCGTGACGGAGAATCTTTTCGGAGATATTCTCTCGGATGAATCAAGCGTTCTATCTGGCACACTTGGGGTCATGCCATCAGCCAGTCATTCTGAAAATGGACCAAGTCTATATGAGCCCATTCACGGTTCAGCGCCTGATATTGCAGGTCAAGGAATTGCTAATCCTATTTCCATGATTTTATCAGTGGCCATGATGCTGAGAGATAGTTTTGGACGTTTTGAGGATGCGGAGCGTATCGAACATGCAGTGGAAGCCAGTTTGGCAGCGGGCATTTTAACAAGAGATATAGGAGGTCAGGCTTCGACCAAGGAAATGACGGAAGCTATTATTGCAAGGTTATGAAGTTAGATGAAAAAATTACTCTAGTCCTTTTGATTTGGAATGTCATAATTTTCATCATTTATGGAATTGACAAATCAAAGGCAAGGAGAGGTGCCTGGCGCATCCCAGAGAAAATTCTCTTGACTATGGCTCTTGTCTGTGGTGGATTTGGTGCTTGGTTAGCAGGAATCACCTTTCACCACAAGACTCGAAAATGGTATTTTAAAACGATTTGGTTTCTTGGGATGGTGACCACATTAGTAGCCATATATTTCATTTGGAGGTAATGAATGGCAGGAAAATCGATTTTTGATAAATTATGGGAACGCCATGTCATCACAGGAGAAGAGGGGCAGCCCCAACTCATGTATGTAGATCAACACTATATTCACGAGGTGACCAGTCCCCAAGCCTTTCAAGGATTACGAGACGCAGGTCGCAGATTGAGACGACCAGACTTGACGTTTGGAACCTTTGACCACAATGTCCCGACGGTCAATATCTATGATATTCGAGATGTGATTTCCAAGGCTCAAATTGATAAACTGGCTGAAAATGTTGAGGAGTTTGGGATTGAACATGCAGCTCACGGTTCTGAGAAGCAAGGGATTGTTCACATGGTTGGTCCAGAAACAGGACGGACCCAACCAGGAAAATTCATCGTTTGTGGGGATAGCCATACAGCAACTCATGGAGCCTTCGGAGCTATCGCCTTTGGGATTGGGACTAGTGAGGTGGAGCATGTCTTTGCTACCCAGACACTCTGGCAGGTCAAACCCAAGAAAATGCTGGTAGAATTCACTGGTGTTTCTCAAAAAGGAGTTTATTCCAAGGATTACATTCTCGCCTTGATTGCCAAGTACGGCGTTGCCTGTGGTGTTGGCTATGTGGTGGAATATCGTGGGGAAGCAGTTGATGCTTTGACCATGGAAGAGCGAATGACCATCTGCAATATGTCCATCGAGTTTGGCTCTAAGATGGGAATCATGAATCCAGATCAGAAGACTTATGACTATTTAAAGGGTCGCGAGTGTGTTCCCAAGAATTTTGATGTGGCAGTAGACGATTGGAAAAGACTGGTTAGTGATGATGATGCTGTCTATGATAAGGTTATCCAGATGGATGTCTCAGACTTGGCTCCTATGGTGACTTGGGGAACCAATCCTGCTATGGGGGTTGACTTTGACAGTAGCTTCCCAGAAATTAAGGATATGAATGATGAGCGAGCCTACAATTACATGAACTTGGAGCCTGGTCAAAAGCCAGCAGATATTGAACTAGGCTATATCTTTATTGGATCTTGTACAAATGCTCGTCTCAGCGATTTACAACTAGCTGCACGATTTGTCAAAGGAAAGAAAATTGCTCCTAACTTAACGGCTATCGTAGTACCAGGATCTCGTCCTGTGAAACGAGCTGCTGAGAAGTTGGGCTTGGACAAGGTTTTTCTGGATGCTGGTTTTGAGTGGAGAGATCCAGGTTGCTCCATGTGTCTGGGGATGAATCCTGACAAGGTTCCAGATGGTGTCCACTGCGCTTCAACCAGTAACCGAAACTTTGAAGATAGACAGGGATTTGGTGCTAAGACCCATCTCTGCAGTCCAGCCATGGCAGCGGCGGCAGCTATTGCAGGGCGTTTTGTAGATGTTCGGCAGATGCCAGAAGCCCAGTAAGGAGAGGATATGGAGAAATTTACAGTTTATACGGGAACGACCGTTCCTCTTATGAATGATAACATTGACACCGACCAAATACTCCCCAAGCAGTTTCTCAAGTTGATTGATAAGAAAGGCTTTGGTAAGTACCTCATGTATGCTTGGCGTTATTTAGACGACAAGTATACTGAAGATCCAGACTTTGTCTTTAACAGACCTGAATATCGAAAAGCTAGTATTCTCATCTCAGGGGACAACTTTGGCGCAGGATCGTCTAGGGAACACGCAGCTTGGGCTCTAACTGACTATGGTTTTAAAGTTGTGATTGCGGGATCTTTTGGGGATATTCATTACAATAATGAACTCAATAATGGTATGTTGCCTATTGTCCAGCCCAGAGAGGTTAGAGAGAAACTAGCCCAGTTGCAACCAAGCGATCAGGTAACCGTGGACTTGGAACAACAGAAAATCATCTCACCAGTTGGAGAATTCACTTTCGAAATCGATAGTGAATGGAAACACAAGCTTTTAAATGGTTTGGATGATATCGGTATTACGTTGCAGTATGAAGATTTGATTGCTGCCTATGAAAAACAACGTCCAGCCTACTGGCAGGATTAGAAAAAATAGAAAAGGAAATAGAACTATGACAAAACACATTCAATGGAACGGAACACTTTCACAAGAAGGCTATGACATTTTAAAAGGAGAGGGCGGTTGTATCGTTTGTCCAACCAAAGTTGGTTACATCATCATGACTAGCGATAAGGCAGGACTTGAACGCAAGTTTGAAGCCAAAGAGCGTAATCGCAACAAACCAGGAGTCGTCCTCTGTGGTAGTATGGATGAGCTTCGCGCTTTAGCACAACTCAATCCAGAAATTGAAGCCTTCTACCAAAAACATTGGGATGAAGATATTCTCCTTGGCTGTATCCTTCCATGGAAACCAGAAGCCTTTGAAAAACTCAAAGCATACGGTGATGGCCGTGAAGAACTTATGACTGACGTTCGTGGTACTAGCTGTTTTGTCATCAAGTTTGGTAAAGCTGGTGAACAGTTGGCTGCTAAACTGTGGGAAGAAGGTAAAATGGTCTATGCCTCATCAGCCAACCCATCTGGTAAAGGAAACCGAGGTAAGGTAGAAGGTATCGGAGAACGTATTGAAGGAGCAGTGGACCTTGTCATTGAAGCAGACGACTACGTGGCATCCATCCAGCCTGATAAAACGATTGAAACTCGCTATGAGCAAGGTGTGATGGTATCTATGGTTGATAAAGAGGGCAAACTCGTTCCAGAACAAGGAGGAGCCCGTTCAATCTCACCAGCTCCAGTTGTGATCCGTAAAGGACTTGACATTGATAAATTCATGATGCACTTGTCAGATACCTTTAACTCATGGGACTATCGTCAGGGCGAATATTATTAAGCTGAGTAGACCCTAAGCGGCTATCCTTTCACATGTTTTTATATATAGTGATTTCCGAGAATTAATTAGACATAATGGAAACAATTGTCTAAAAATTTCAAAAATTCAGTATAGGACATGCAAAATCCTAGAAAAAAAGGTAAAATAAAGATAGAAATTCGTAACTATTACATTTTAAAGTGAGTTTGAAGTAAGGCGGTTTATTAGTGGGATTTATCATTAGGAGACCCTGATTTACATAGATTACCATTTGCTTAATGTAACTCATAATATATAAAGACTAAGTGGCATTTGAGTGCTTAAAAGTCCAAGATACTGTTTAAGAGGATTTACGAGTAGTTTGTCTATTGAAAATAAGCTGATAGAACCTCACCATCATCATATAAATATTAGAATTATCCATTTAACGTCGTTCTTTCGCTTCCTACACTCTCCTTGTTAGCTTACTGAGAGTTGTAGCTGATGACAGCTAGAATTATACTGTAAGTGGCTCATTTAGACTCCCTTCGCATGTTTTGCTACTTGCAGTCGGGTCTAAGTGGGCTTTTTTGAGTTATAATTGATTAGTTGTTAACAATATTTTTAATAGTCGCTATGCATAGAATCGCTCATACCAGTAATCACAATGAATGGGAGGTGGAAAGGATTATTTAATAGAAAGGCGGTAGGCAAGTGAGTTATTAATGGCTCACTGATAAAAAGAAAAGAGGTACAATATGGGACTTATCAAAGCAGGTGCAGGAGCTGTAGGTGGGGTATTAGCCGATCAATGGAAAGAATTTTTCTATTGTGAGTCTATGGACAAATCTGTCATGGTTGTCAAGGGGCAAAAGCGGGTCTCTGGTCGATCATCCAATACTAAGGGCAGTGATAATATTATTTCCAATGGTTCAGGTATTGCGGTAGCTGATGGTCAGTGTATGATGATTGTTGAGCAAGGTAAGGTTGTAGAAGTTTGTGCCGAACCAGGTGAGTTCACTTATGATACATCTAGCGAACCAAGTATTTTTACAGGAAATCTTGGGGATTCTATCAAGGATACTTTCAAACAAATTGGTAAACGCTTCACTTATGGAGGCGATACTGGCAAAGATCAGCGTGTATATTATTTTAATACAAAAGAATTAGTTGATAATAAATTCGGTACACCAAACCCAATTCCATTTCGTGTGGTAGATTCTAAGATTGGTTTAGACCTTGACGTTTCTGTTCGTTGCTCAGGGGTTTATTCTTACAAGATTGTTGACCCACTTTTATTCTATACAAATGTTTGTGGAAATGTTGAAAGAGAGTATTTGCGTGAAGAAATTGACTCACAGTTGAAAACTGAATTTATCAGCGCCTTGCAACCTTCTTTTGCTAAGTTATCTGATATGGAATTGAGACCGAATCAAATTGTCAGCCACAATACAGAATTAGAAAATGCCCTCAATGAAACTCTCTCAGAAAAATGGGGTCAACTTCGTGGTCTTAAAGTCATTAGCATTGCACTCGGCTCTGTTACTCTCCCAGAAGAAGATGCCGAAATGATTAAGCAGGCTCAACGTACTGCTATTATGAAAGATCCGACTATGGCAGCCGCAACCTTGGTTGGAGCACAGGCAGATGCTATGAAGGCAGCCGCAAGTAATGAAGCAGGAGCTATGACTGGCTTTATGGGCTTTGGCATGGCAGCCAATGCAGGCGGTGGCATGAATGCACAAAATCTCTTTGCTATGGGACAAGAACAGGCTGCTAACCAAGCACAAACAGAAAATCAAGCACCACCAAGCACTCCGAATGTCAATAAGTGGATCTGTCCAAATGGCCATGAGGCTATGGGGAAGTTCTGCCCAGAGTGTGGCAGTCCGAAACCAGTGGACAATAGCTGGACTTGTTCATGTGGCACGGTAAATACAGGTAAATTCTGTTCAAATTGTGGCAGTCCAAAACCGATAGTTCATCAGGCAAAACATTGTAGTAACTGTGGTTGGACAGTTCCAGATTCTGGCCAGGCACCAAAATTCTGTCCTGAATGCGGGTCAACGTTTTAGAACAAGACAACTCTAGATTGGCTTAGTGTCGGGAGAGGAGATGATGACATGGCTGATAATTTAGAATACAAATGTCCTTGTTGCGGTGGAGCACTATCTTTTGACACCAAAATTCAGAAAATGAAGTGCCCTTATTGTGACTCTGAGTACGAAATGGAGAGTCTCAAGCACATGGACGAGCATTTGGATGAAGCCCAGTCTGTTTCAGAGCCATCTCTAGCAACGGATTCTGCTACAGAATGGCAAGAGGATGATGAACAGCTGAACGTCTTTATTTGCAATTCCTGTGGTGGACAATTGATTGCTGATGAAAATACTGCTGCGACAACTTGCCCTTATTGTGACAATCCAGTTGTTCTCAAGGAACGTCTGGTAGGTGATTTGAAACCAGAGTTGGTTATTCCGTTTAAACTGGATAAAAAAGCTGCCAGAGAAGCGCTTAACAAGCATCTTCTCGGCAAGCGTTTATTGCCAAAAATTTTTAAGGATCAGAACCATATTGATGAAGTAAAGGGTGTTTACGTACCATTTTGGTTATTTAATACAGAAGCGGATGCGGATATTAAGTACAAAGCAACTAGGATAACGACTTGGAGTGACAAAGATTACAATTACACCCAAACTGAATTTTACTCTGTCCTTCGTTCTGGTCAGTTAGCCTTTTCTCATCTACCTGTTGACGGTTCTAAAAGTATGGACAATACCTTGATGGAATCCATTGAACCTTTTGATGTTTCAAAAGCAGTTGACTTTCAAACAGCCTATTTAGCAGGTTATTTGGCCGAGCGTTATGATGTGACGGCAGAAGAAAGTATCACCCACGCTAATAAACGGGCTAAAAGGAGTACTGAAGATAGATTTGCGGAAACAGTTAAAGGCTTTACAATGGTAACTCCAGAAAGTAGCCATGTTGAGTTTAAAAATAGCAAAGCCAAGTATGTCCTTTATCCAGTCTGGTTGTTAAACACAACTTGGAATAATGAAAAGTACGTTTTTGCTATGAATGGTCAAACAGGAAAATTTGTAGGTAATCTTCCCTTGGATAAACGAGTCTACTGGCGCTATTTTATGACGATTGCAGCATTTACTTCTATTGTTTGCTATGGCATTGTTTGGTTGATTTATCTAATGTAAGGAGGAAGATATGATGAAAAAACTACTATCATTCCTTCTTGCGGTTTTTCTCGCTTTTACCTTGATTGGGATTGTGTCAGCTGACATGTCAAGTCAAACTTTAATTTATGATGAGGTCGGCCTCCTATCATCCAATGAGAAAAGCAAACTAGAAGAAGAAGCACAAGCTATTTACAAAGAGCATCAGTTCAAATCTTATCTGCTCATTGCTGACTCTTATGATGATGTAACTCAATATACAACGGATTTCTTCCAGAGAGGGAAGGAAGATGCTATTCTTCTGATAATAGGGAAGTCTAAAGATTATAGAACTATCTGCTACAAGGGAAAAGCAAAAGAGCTTCTGGGAGATTTTTGGGATACCTTTATCAAAGGAGTTTATCATAGCAATAGTAGTTGGTATGACAGTGCCCACCGTAGTTTGACTGCTATTGCTGCTAAGTTTGGACCCCTGAAGCGTCTCGTGGATGAAGCGGATTTACTGAGTGATGCAGAAGAAAAAGATTTATTAAGTAAACTTGATGAGATTAGTGAGCGGCAGAAATGTGACCTTGTTATTGTGACTGTCAAGGATCTGGGAGGGAAGACACCAGAAGCCTTTGCAGATGATTATTTTGACTATAATGGTTATGGTCAGGGTGAGGACCATAGTGGTTTATTGTTGTTGTTAAGTATGAAGGAACGGGATTGGCATATCACCACAACAGGTTATGCGATTCGAGCATTTACCGATGCAGGTTTAGAATATATGTCTGATCGCTTTGTTCCGAAACTAAGCAACGGAGAATATGAGCAAGCATTTAGCAGTTTTGCAGAACTGAGCGATAAGTTCTTAACGCAGGCTAAGACAGATAAACCTTATGACAAAGGGAATCTTCCTAAGGAACCGCTAAGTTGGATATG
Source organism: Streptococcus sp. oral taxon 058 str. F0407 (assembly GCF_000235485.1). GTDB lineage: Bacteria > Bacillota > Bacilli > Lactobacillales > Streptococcaceae > Streptococcus. Next base: position 438,094 of record NZ_JH378888.1, on the reverse strand, counting down.
GGTCCCCCTATCTCTAGGTGTAGGTCTTGTCACAGCCTTTGTAGTTGTTTCAAGTATGGCTGGTCAACTCAAAAGTGTGGAGCCAGAGGTGGCAGCGACAAATTATATTGTAGAAAATAGTCTCACTGTCACTCAAGCAGAAGAAAAGTTTCTATATAAAACGGTTGATAAGGTGGCTCGTCCCAAAGAGAGTAAATCTTCTTCTGGAGGTAGCAGTACTCATACATCTTCATCAGGAAGAACTCACGGTGGTGCAGGAGGCAAGTTTTGATTAGAATAGACGAGTGAATGAGATAGACTTTCAAATGTTACTTATCACGCTTGGAGCTTGTGGAAAATCAGGTGGAAGAGCGGACGATGCCTTAGTGGGCAAATACGTGGCTGTTAGTGGAACGGCCATGGGAGTAACGCTCTCTGGTGATGATATGGCTGGTTTCAAACTCGAATTGATGAGTGGAGGCAAGGCGAAACTAAACGTAGAAGGAACAACTGCAGAAGGTAGATGGAAAAATGATGATAACACGTTAACTCTTACTATTGAAAATACTGATATGGTTGGCAAGCTTGGTAAGGATACGATTACATTTGAAAGCATCTTGAAAGAGCTTGTCGGAACTTCAATGGATGTGAAACTTGCAAAAGAAGGAACAGATGCAGCCAAACCTGAGAACTTCTTACCAGAAGAAGAGAAAGCTCTCTTAGGAGACTGGGTAGGCGCGTCTGTAGTGGATGTAATGGATGCAGACGCATCTGGAGAAATAGCACCAGATTCCTTGAAAGCAACTTTAAAGGCAGATCATACTTCTACAATCACCTATAAAGGAGAAGAAATTGCCACTCCTAAATGGAGTTATGTGACAGGCACCATTATATTTGACGGTAAGGTTGCTGGAAATGCGAGCCTATACAGTGAACAAAAAGATGGGGTCTTTAAAATAACTTATAGCGGAGACAAGTATTATACCTTTACAATGAAATCATCTAAAGGAGATTAGAATAATAAATAGACTAAATCAGTGCGGTGATGGTATAGAACTGTCATCGCACTTTTGGATTGGCTAAAGTAGTTATCAACTATAATTTACGAATCTAATGTTTTTTAGTGATTTTCAGAAGATTTTGATTATGATAAAAAACGAACGTTTTTAGAATATTTATTTTAAAAATTGACAAAAACTGTACTTTAGTTTATAATGAATTAAGGAAACGTCGTAAAAGACGTAGAGATGCGCAAGCATAGGTAGGTCATTACAAAAGAAACGAGACATCGATATGTTAAATGAATTTCCAATTTTTGATTACGAAGATATTCAGTTGATCCCAAACAAATGTGTCATTAAAAGCCGTGCAGAAGCAGATACGAGTGTCACACTTGGAAATCACACTTTTAAACTACCTGTAGTACCTGCAAATATGCAGACGATTTTGGATGAGGATGTTGCAGAGCAACTGGCTAAAGGCGGATACTTCTACATTATGCACCGTTTTGACGAGGCGGGGCGCATTCCTTTTATCAAACGCATGCACGATCAAGGGCTCATTGCTTCCATTTCTGTCGGTGTTAAGGACTACGAGTATGACTTTGTTAGCCAGCTCAAAGTTGATGCTCCTGAGTATATCACGATTGATATTGCCCATGGTCATGCAGACAGCGTGATTTCTATGATTCAGCACATCAAGAAAGAACTGCCAGATACTTTTGTCATTGCTGGAAATGTGGGAACACCAGAAGCTGTACGTGAATTGGAAAATGCTGGTGCGGATGCTACGAAGGTCGGAATCGGTCCTGGTAAGGTTTGTATCACCAAGGTCAAGACTGGTTTTGGTACAGGTGGTTGGCAGTTGGCAGCACTTCGCTGGTGTGCTAAGGCTGCGCGTAAACCGATTATTGCTGATGGAGGGATTCGTACACACGGTGACATTGCCAAGTCTATCCGTTTCGGTGCTAGCATGGTCATGATTGGTTCCCTATTTGCAGGGCATATCGAAAGTCCAGGAAAGACGATTGAAGTCGATGGCGAACAGTTCAAAGAATACTATGGTTCAGCTTCCCAATACCAAAAGGGTGCTTATAAAAATGTGGAAGGCAAACGCATCTTACTTCCTGCCAAAGGACATCTGCAAGATACCCTTACTGAGATGGAGCAAGATCTGCAAAGTGCAATCTCCTACGCAGGGGGACGCAAGGTTGCTGACCTCAAGCACGTTGATTATGTTATCGTGAAAAACTCTATCTGGAATGGTGATGCTTCCCACTAATAGACGCCTAGTCCATCCATAAAAAACTTGTTATTAGAGCAAATTTCTGTTATAATAAAACAAGTTTCCACCCTTAGTGTAATGGATATCACGTAAGATTCCGGTTCTTAAGATGGGGGTTCGATTCCCTCAGGGTGGATGTAAACAGCCTAAAAAAGCCTTTAAATAAGGCTTTTTTCTTTATATTGCCTCCAAAATTGGAAATTTTTTTTTCAAAAACTATCCCACTCTCCCCTAGTCCCATTTTAAAGTGACTCAGAGGGCTTTTTTTGTTATAATAGAAAGAATCGTAATTATTAGAAAGAGGTCAGTATGAAAGAATTACAAACTGTACTGAAGAAGCGTTTTGCAATCGAATTTGCAGACAAGAATTTGCTGGAAACGGCCTTTACTCATACGAGTTATGCCAATGAGCACCGCCTCTTAAAAATTTCACACAATGAGCGCTTGGAATTTTTAGGAGACGCTGTTCTGCAATTATTGATTTCAGAATATCTGTATAAAAAATATCCTAAGAAACCAGAGGGAGATTTGTCCAAACTCCGTGCCATGATTGTCCGTGAGGAGAGTTTGGCTGGTTTTGCGCGTGATTGTCAGTTTGATCAGTTTATCAAGCTGGGAAAAGGGGAAGAAAAGTCTGGTGGGCGCAATCGTGACACCATTCTCGGTGATGCTTTTGAAGCCTTTCTGGGAGCTTTGCTTTTAGACAAGGATGTTTCTAGGGTAAAAGAGTTTATCTATCAGGTCATGATTCCCAAGGTCGAAGCAGGTGACTTTGAAATGATTAAGGATTACAAGACTCATCTGCAAGAGTTGCTTCAGGTCAATGGGGATGTGGACATTCGCTACCAGGTTATCTCTGAGACAGGACCGGCTCATGATAAGGTTTTTGATGTAGAAGTTCTAGTTGAAGGCAAGAGTATCGGAAAAGGTCAAGGCCGTTCTAAAAAATTAGCAGAGCAAGAGGCTGCAAAAAATGCCGTTGAGAAGGGGCTGGATTCATGTATTTAAAGGAAATTGAGATTCAGGGATTCAAGTCCTTTGCTGACAAGACAAAAGTCGTCTTTGACCAAGGTGTGACAGCTGTCGTTGGGCCAAATGGATCTGGAAAATCAAATATCACAGAAAGTCTGCGATGGGCCTTGGGGGAGTCTAGTGTCAAAAGCCTTCGTGGTGGCAAGATGCCCGATGTCATTTTTGCTGGGACTGAAAGTCGTAAACCGCTCAATTATGCCTCTGTTGTCGTGACCTTGGATAATGAAGATGGCTTTATCAAGGATGCGGGACAAGAGATCAAGGTAGAACGCCATATCTATCGTAGTGGAGATAGTGAGTATCGAATTGATGGCAAGAAAGTTCGTCTACGTGATGTACATGACCTTTTCTTAGATACAGGTCTGGGACGGGATTCCTTCTCTATCATTTCTCAAGGGAAGGTTGAGGAGATTTTTAACTCCAAGCCTGAAGAACGCCGAGCTATTTTTGAAGAAGCAGCTGGAGTTCTGAAATACAAGACTCGTAGAAAAGAAACAGAAAGCAAGCTACAACAAACTCAAGATAATCTAGACCGTTTAGAGGATATTATCTACGAGTTGGACAATCAAATCAAGCCTCTTGCCAAACAAGCTGAGAATGCTCGTAAGTTTCTCGACCTGGATGGTCAACGCAAGGCCATTTACTTGGATGTACTGGTAGCCCAAATCAAGGAAAACAAGGCTGAACTAGAGCTGACTGAAGAAGAACTAACTCAGGTTCAGGAGCTTTTGACTAGTTATTATCAAAAGCGTGAAGAGTTAGAAGAAGAAAATCAAAGTCTTAAAAAGAAACGCCAAGATCTCCAAGCTCAAATGTCCAAAGACCAAGGAAGTTTGATGGATCTGACGAATCTGATAAGTGATTTAGAGCGAAAATTAGCCCTATCGAAGTTGGAATCTGAGCAAGTTGCTCTCAATCAACAAGAAGCACAAGCCCGTTTGGCATCTTTAGAAGATAAGAGAAAGACTCTAAGTACAGAGAAGGCGGAAAAAGAAGCGAAGCTAGCACAGTTAGAGGAAAATCTAGCTGAAAACAACAAGGAACTCAATCGTTTAGAGGCAGAATTGTTGGCTTTCTCAGACGATCCTGACCAGATGATCGAGCTCTTGCGTGAACGCTTTGTCGCTCTTTTACAAGAAGAAGCGGATGTCTCAAACCAACTGACCCGCATCGAGAATGAACTAGAGAACAGCCGTCAGCTATCTCAAAAACAAGCAGATCAACTTGAGAAATTGAAAAATCAACTGACTACAGCTAAAGAGAAGGCTAGTCAGCAAGAGACCGAGCTTGAAACTGCCAAGGAGCAGGTTCAGAAATTATTGGCGGACTACCAAGCTAGTGCCAAGGAGCAAGAGGAACAGAAAGTTTCTTACCAAGCCCAGCAGAGCCAACTATTTGACCGTCTGGATAGTCTCAAAAACAAGCAGGCTAGAGCTCAGAGTTTAGAGAATATCCTTAGAAATCATAGTAACTTTTATGCGGGTGTTAAGAGTGTTCTCCAAGAAAAAGACCGCTTAGGTGGAATTATTGGCGCAGTCAGTGAGCATTTGACTTTTGATGTGCATTACCAAACTGCCCTAGAAATTGCGCTTGGAGCAAGCAGTCAGCACATCATCGTAGAAGATGAGAACGCAGCGACTAAGGCTATTGATTTCCTCAAGCGCAACAGAGCTGGTCGTGCAACCTTCCTTCCTTTGTCGACGATCAAGGCTCGTACGATTTCCAGTCAGAATCAAGATGCTATCGCATCAAGTCCAGGCTTCCTTGGAATGGCTGATGAGTTGGTTACTTTTGATACTAGACTAGAAGCCATTTTCAAGAACTTGCTAGCTACGACGGCTATCTTTGATACTGTAGAACATGCGCGTGCCGCAGCTCGCCAAGTTCGTTACCAGGTTCGTATGGTGACACTGGATGGGACAGAGTTGCGCACAGGTGGTTCCTACGCGGGTGGTGCCAATCGCCAGAATAATAGTATTTTCATCAAGCCAGAGCTGGAGCAATTACAAAAAGAAATTGCTGAAGAAGAAGCAAGCCTGCGTTCAGAAGAAGCGAGTTTGAAGACTTTGCAAGATGAGATGGCATTATTAACAGAAAGATTAGAAGCTATCAAATCTCAGGGTGAGCAAGCTCGTATTCAGGAGCAAGGCTTGTACCTTGCTTATCAACAAACCAATCAGCAGGTCGAAGAACTGGAAACTCTTTGGAAACTTCAAGCAGAGGAATTAAATCGTCTTTCTGAAGGAGATTGGCAAGCGGATAAGGAAAAATGCCAAGAGCGCCTTTCTACTATCGCAAGTGAAAAGCAAAATCTAGAAGCTGAGATTGAAGAGATTAAGTCTAATAAAAACGCTATTCAAGAACGCTATCAAAACTTGCAGGAACAAGTAGCGCAAGCACGCTTGCTTAAGTCAGAACTGCAAGGACAAAAGCGGTACGAAGTGACTGATATTGAACGCCTAGGTAAGGAACTGGATAATCTGGATATCGAACAAGAGGAAATCCAGCGTCTCCTCCAAGAAAAGGTTGATAATCTTGAGAAAGTTGATACGGATTTGTTAAGTCAACAGGCGGAAGAGGCCAAAACTCAGAAAACAAACCTCCGGCAAGGTTTGATTCGCAAGCAGTTTGAGTTGGATGATATCGAAGGCCAGCTGGATGATATTGCCAGCCATTTGGACCAGGCTCGTCAGCAGAATGAGGAGTGGATTCGCAAACAAACACGTGCTGAAGCCAAGAAAGAGAAGATCAGCGAACGCTTGCGCTATCTACAAGCTCAATTAACTGATCAGTACCAGATCAGTTACACTGAGGCTCTCGAAAAAGCGCATGTGTTGGAAAATCTCAATCTAGCAGAGCAAGAGGTTAAAGATCTTGAGAAGGCTATTCGCTCACTGGGTCCAGTCAATTTGGATGCTATTGAACAGTACGAAGAAGTCCACAACCGTTTGGATTTCCTAAATAGCCAACGAGATGATATTTTGTCTGCGAAAAACCTGCTCCTTGAGACCATCACAGAGATGAATGATGAGGTTAAGGAACGCTTCAAATCAACCTTTGAAGCGATTCGTGAGTCCTTTAAAGTGACCTTTAGACAGATGTTTGGCGGAGGTCAGGCAGATTTGATATTAACTGAGGGCGACCTTTTAACAGCTGGGGTTGAGATTTCTGTTCAACCACCAGGTAAGAAAATCCAGTCTCTCAACCTCATGAGTGGTGGTGAAAAAGCCCTATCGGCTCTGGCCTTGTTATTCTCTATCATTCGAGTCAAGACTATTCCATTTGTTATCTTGGATGAGGTAGAGGCGGCGCTAGACGAAGCAAATGTTAAACGTTTTGGGGATTACCTCAATCGCTTTGACAAGGATAGTCAGTTTATCGTCGTGACCCACCGTAAGGGGACCATGGCGGCAGCGGATTCTATCTATGGAGTTACCATGCAAGAATCAGGTGTGTCTAAAATTGTTTCGGTTAAGTTAAAAGACTTGGAAGAAACAGTAGACTAGTTACCAAACGATAGCATCTCTTAGGAGGTGCTATTTTTTAAAAATGAATACCTTAAATTGTCTATCAAGGTCAGTTCAGGCGCAAAAAACGACATTTGGGATTTCCTCTTAGCGAAAAGACAGGCTCTATGATATAATAGTTTCATGATTACAACAGTACCTATTAAGAACGAAAAAGATATTGCAGTACCGGGTAAAACAGTCCTTGTACTAGGTTATTTCGATGGCATCCACAGGGGGCATCAGAAACTTTTTGAAGTGGCCAGCAAGGCTTCGATGAAGGATTATCTGCCAGTTGTCGTGATGACCTTTACAGAGTCGCCAAAACTTGCCTTACAACCTTACCAACCTGAGCTCATGCTCCACATCGTCAATCATGATGAACGGGAGCACAAGATGAAGTGGCACGGTGTAGAGGCTCTTTTCTTACTGGATTTTAGTAGCAAGTTTGCCAGCTTAACAGGGCAAGAATTCTTTGATACCTATGTTAGAGCTTTAAAACCAGCTGTCATTGTGGCAGGATTTGATTATACGTTTGGTTCAGATAAGAAAACTGCGGATGACCTGAAGGATTATTTTGATGGAGAGATTATCATTGTTCCTCCGGTCGAGGACGAAAAGGGCAAGATTAGTTCTACGCGAATCCGACAAGCTATCCTTGATGGTGATGTGAGGGAGGCAGGTCACTTGCTCGGAACACCTCTCCCTTCTCGTGGGATGGTCGTTCACGGAAATGCTCGTGGGCGTACTATCGGTTATCCAACAGCCAATCTAGTCCTAAGAGATCGAACTTATATGCCAGCAGACGGTGTTTACGTAGTCGATGTAGAAGTACAACGTCAGAGATATCGTGGCATGGCAAGCGTTGGGAAAAATGTTACTTTCGATGGAGAAGAGCCACGTTTTGAAGTCAATATTTTTGACTTTTCTGACGATATTTACGGTGAGACAGTCATGGTCTACTGGCTGGACCGTGTCCGAGATATGGTTAAATTTGACTCCGTAGAGGAACTGGTAGACCAACTCCAAAAAGACGAAGAGATTGCTCGGAATTGGAAGGGTGGAAAGTAGGTAGAAAAGCAGTAGCAAAATAGTTTTGGTGAAAATGTATGAACCTAACAGAGGCTAACGTGTAAGATTCCTGATTATATTGATCCTATTTGTCATCCAATGAAAGCGAGGAAGGGTATGATTTTTTAGAAACTGAAAGATTGTTGTTATGTAATATCTAGGAAAAAGATTTAGATATTCTGTATGACTACCGGAATAATCAGCTCTGTTCCCGTCATTAAAGAGGTCAAACAAAGGATAGGGAGGGCTTAATAAAGCTAATAGCAGAAAGAAAAAATGGAAAGATTTCTGTAGAAGAAGTGTTTATTATGGTTATAGCTTTAAGAGAGAGTGATAAAATGGCAGAGGAAGTGGTCGTTATGCTCAAAGAAAATGTAATCTTTATGGGGTATACTATTTCCTACAAGCATCACAGAAAAGGTTTCGCATATGAGATGCTGTCAGCTCTGATTGCTTTCTTACATGTATTTTGATAAAAATTTCGAGGGAAAAAATGAATCAAGCATGGGAATTATTGTTTGAGGGCAAGATTGAAGAAGCTAAAACATTAGTTGAAGCTGACTTTTTATTGGAAACTTGCACAGATTTTAGTTTATTAAATTTGATGGGCTATATCTACCTTGAAGAGCAAAATTATAAGGAGTGCTTAAGTATCTACCAGTCTTATATTGACTTAGCCCGAACTAAAAGTGATCAAGAAAATGAACATGTTGGTTATCATCAGTTAGCGATGGTTTACCGAGAAATGGGTCATTTTCAAAAAGCTCTACTCTATATCGATCAGGAAATGCAAATTATAAAAGAATATTTTCCCAATGATGCTTTGAAATTTTCTGTTAACAACTATGAACAAGGCTACCTTCGTTTAAAGTTGGGAAATCTAAAAGAGGCAGAAAGCTATATGCAAGAATCCCTAGATTTTGCTTTGACAACCGAGGACTTCATTGCCCAAGCCTGTTCCTATAGAGGGATGGGAGAGATTTATCTGAAGCAAAATTCAAATAAATCACGAGATTATTTTTATCAATCTATTCAACTCTTTGAAAAAGCTGAGGATAAAATTGGAGCAGACGGGGTAAGAGCCTTATTACAAAATGAGAAGTAGTCCAACTGAGCTGAAGAAAAACAGTAAAAAGCGGAGTTTCATGGCGCAGAAAAGAGGCTAGTTCATAATTTCAACAGTTGGAAGTTATGAACTAGCCTCAAAATTTTAACAGAAAAAATCCAGTTATGGGACTTAGTGCATTTATATTATGCCTTCATTTTACAGAAACCGAAAGTAAATAACTATTTTTAATATAAAATTTTGCGTTTTATCATATTTTTTTGAAAAAAGCTAGTAATTTGACTGAAAAAATTTGCAATTCTCCACAAGAAAATATATAATATAGTTGAGATGGAAAAACGTTTTTCAAAAGGAGGTGCACATTATGTTCTTAGGATTCTACTTCCGTTTGTGGTTCAGCATTTGGTGGCGTTAATAGAGGTTAGTGGTTGTTAAATTAAACTCAAATAGCTTTATGCCAGTAAGAAACTGAAATATTCAGTTTAATATGAGTTTTATTTTTCTAGTAAATCAACGTTTTCTATCACAACTCTATTGCAGTTAAGCTATGATATGTGATAATTGTCAACCCTATCTTGTTAACATTTTTATGGTCTCGAGAAATCTTATTTCTTGGGACTTTTTCTATTGCTTGAAAGGTTGTCTGTTGATTTTGTTGAACTAGGAGAACAAAAAAGACAAACTACTTTAAAAAGTAATTTGTCTGTTGTCGGGTTACTTTTGAAACACACGATAGACGTAAGGATTTTCTGGTTTGTCTACTTTTGTGAAACTCTCCACTTCCAGTGTTGGGAGTTTTTGTTTGAGTTCTTTATGGTAGTGGAGGGTCAGGGTTCCTCTAGCGGTAATCCAGGTGTTGTCAGGATACTGGCGTGAGTTTCCCTTGGTCAAGAGTCCATATACACCAGAGTCAGCGATACAGTGAATAATCCCAAAGCGAAAGAGGAACTGGCTATCTGGATGACTGGGATCGTTATAGACAAAGCCTGTAAACTCGATTTTCTTTCCTTCAAACTCTTGTGGATAATCATAGAGAACTTCCATGAATTCCATATAGTTTTCGTCTGTGACTTGAATGATTGACAGGGAGAGGTATTTATCAGCTGTAGTCCGCATTTCCTTTTCATAAGCAGACTTGGAAAAATAGGTACTGGTATCGGGTTTGAGGTATTGACTGGATGTGCCTTCGTTTGCCTGAATAGCTGTATCGATTCCCTCAGCAAGCGGGAAATGATAGCCTTTGGCAGATACGGTTCTCGAGTCCAAACTTACCGTCGGAAAGGCAATTCCAATCAAGAGAGGTAGAGACAGTAAAAGGATACTGATTTGTCTAGTTCGCCGACTTTCCATATGGCTGTGAGAGTTAATTTTCTTGATCCAGATATAGAATTGGACCAGAGCCAACAGAAGAGAAAGGATCATGGAGATATAGACTAGATAGGAATAGTGGAGGTTAATGTAGTGGCTAAGCTTGCCAGATAGCTGCAGATAAAGGGTCAGAGCAAAATAGCCCAGTAGAATGAAAAATCGGATCATAGCATCACTCCTATCGTGTAAGAATAAAGCAAGACAAGCAGAGTCACGATGCCCATGAATTGCCAGATGAAGCGCGCTTTGAGATAGTGTTTCATCATGAGGAGATTTTTGATATCAAGCATGGGGCCAATGACCAGAAAAGCAAGGACTGGCGCAAGGCCGAAGCTCGAGAGGAGAGAAGCTCCTATAAAGGCGTCCGCCTCGCTACAAAGGGAAAGGAGAAAGGCAAGAAACATGAGCAAGAGAATCGCAAGGACTGGACTAGAGCTGATAGAGGTCAGGATCCGAGTCGGGACATAGACCTGCACGATAGCAGCAAAGAGACAACCAAAGACCAAGTAACGACCCATATCGAAAAACTCATCAATAGCTTGTATAAAGACCTGAAAGACCTTTCTAGCAGGAGTTAAGTGTGAAAAGTCATGTTCGTGACAAGTGATAGGATTCTCTTTTTGAATGGGTTCCTTCCAGAAAAATCCTAGGAAAATCCCAAACACCAAAGCAATCACAATAGCTCCCAGCGCTCGCAAGAAGGCAAGCTTTATTGAATTGCCAAAGGCAGAGTAAGTAGCGAAAAGAACGATAGGATTGATAATGGGAGCAGTCACCAGAAAGGGAACCGCTGTGTAGCTGGGCACCTTTTTTTCCAGAAAACGATTGATGATGGGAACGATTCCACACTCGCAAGAGGGAAAGAGAAAGCTGATGAAGGTACCAAAAAAAATCCTCCCCCAACGATTGCGAGGGAGAAATTCAGTGACTTTATCAGGCGTGATATAGACTTCAATACAGCCTGAAATGAGGCTCCCAATCAGAACAAAAGGAAGGGCTTCGATTATGATGGAGAGAAAAATAGCCCCTGCTTGTAATACACTAGGAGGAAGAGATTGGAAAATCGTCATCTATTTTTTCTTCTCAACTTTTTCTTTTTTATCTTTGCCATCTGGAAAAGTGACCTGTGTTAAGTCAGGAAGTTTGGCAAATTCTTCAAACATCTTGTCCAAGTCATCAGTTTTCGTAAATTTAACAGCCATGGGCCTACCTCTTTTCTAAATTCTACCTCTATTATACTATTATTTTACGGAAAAGGGATTATTTTTATTTTGAGAATTAAAGAGGTAAAAACAGATAAGGTGAAACAAGCCTTGTCCCTTATGGTATAATAGGTTTATGGATAAAAAATATGAAAAAATCTCCCAAGATTTGGGTGTAACGTTAAAGCAAATCGATACTGTTCTAAGTTTGACGGCAGAAGGGGCGACGATTCCCTTCATCGCACGTTACCGCAAGGACATGACTGGTAGTCTGGATGAAGTGGCGATTAAGGCCATTATCGACTTGGATAAAAGCCTGACTAATCTCAATGAGCGTAAAGAAGCTGTCTTGGCTAAGATTCAAGAACAAGGCAAGCTAACTAAGGAATTGGAAGAAGCTATCTTGGTAGCTGAGAAATTAGCAGACGTAGAAGAACTTTATCTTCCTTACAAGGAAAATCGTCGAACTAAGGCAACCATTGCCCGTGAAGCTGGACTCTTCCCTCTCGCACGCTTGATTTTGCAAAACGTAGCTGACTTAGAGAAAGAGGCTGAGAAATTTGTCTGTGAAGGATTTGCGACTGGTCAAGAAACCTTAGCTGGAGCAGTTGATATCTTGGTAGAAGCCTTATCGGAAGATGTCAATCTACGTGCTATGACCTATCAGGAAGTGCTGAGACACTCTAAAATCACCTCGCAAGTCAAGGATGAGAGTCTTGATGAAAAACAAGTTTTTCAGATTTATTATGATTTCTCTGAGACTGTTGGGAACATGCAGGGCTATCGAACCTTGGCCCTCAACCGTGGGGAAAAACTTGGCATACTGAAGGTTGGTTTTGAACATGCAACGGATCGTATTCTAGCTTTCTTTGCTGCTCGTTTCAAGGTGAAGAACGCCTATATTGATGAAGTTATCCAGCAATCTGTTAAGAAAAAAGTCTTGCCTGCTATCGAGCGCCGCATTCGGACAGAATTGACTGAGAAAGCGGAAGAAGGGGCTATCCAACTCTTTTCGGACAATCTGCGCAATCTCCTCTTGGTTGCTCCACTGAAAGGGCGCGTGGTTTTAGGATTTGACCCTGCCTTTCGTACAGGTGCCAAGCTGGCTGTCGTTGATGCGACGGGGAAAATGCTGACGACTCAAGTCATTTATCCCGTTAAACCAGCCTCTGCTCGTCAGATTGAAGAAGCCAAGCGAGACTTGGCTGACTTGATTGGTCAGTACGGCGTAGAAATTATCGCCATCGGAAACGGAACGGCCAGTCGTGAAAGTGAAGCCTTTGTGGCGGAAGTTCTTAAAAATTTTCCAGAGGTCAGCTATGTTATCGTCAATGAAAGTGGCGCTTCGGTCTACTCTGCCAGCGAGCTTGCTCGTCAGGAATTCCCAGACTTAACCGTTGAAAAACGCTCGGCTATCTCTATCGCCCGTCGTTTACAAGACCCACTTGCGGAGTTGGTCAAAATTGATCCTAAGTCAATCGGTGTCGGTCAATACCAACACGATGTCAGTCAGAAGAAACTATCTGAGAGTCTGGATTTTGTTGTCGATACGGTGGTCAACCAAGTCGGTGTCAATGTCAACACAGCCAGCCCAGCTCTTCTTTCCCACGTAGCTGGACTCAATAAAACCATTTCTGAAAATATCGTCAAATACCGTGAGGAAGAAGGAAAAATCACTTCACGCGCTCAAATCAAGAAGGTTCCTCGGCTCGGTGCCAAAGCCTTTGAGCAGGCTGCTGGTTTCCTCCGTATTCCTGAAAGTAGCAATATCCTCGATAATACAGGAGTTCACCCAGAGAACTATGCTGCTGTCAAGGAACTCTTCAAACGCTTGGATATCAAGGACTTAAATGAAGAAGTCCAAAATAAGCTGAAGTCCCTTTCAGTCAAGGAAATGGCGCAAGAGCTAGAACTTGGACCGGAAACCCTCAAAGATATTATTGCAGATCTACTCAAACCAGGTCGTGATTTCCGTGACTCTTTTGATGCTCCAGTACTCCGTCAAGATGTCCTAGATATCAAGGACTTAGTTGTTGGTCAGAAGCTGGAAGGTGTGGTACGGAATGTCGTTGACTTCGGTGCCTTCGTTGATATCGGGATTCATGAGGACGGCTTGATTCATATTTCGCATATGAGCCGTAAATTTATCAAACATCCCAGCCAAGTGGTGTCAGTTGGGGATTTGGTAACGGTTTGGGTTAAGAAAATCGATACTGAACGTGAAAAAGTCAATCTGTCGCTCTTAGCTCCAGATGAATCTGACTGAGTACGTTAAGTCTGTTTCCCTAGAAGACTTTGGTAGACCTTTCACGCACCAAGCCCAGTGGAATTCTCGTCTGCGAACGACAGGTGGCCGATTTTTCCCAAAGGATGGGCATTTGGATTTTAATCCCAAGGTTTATAACGAACTAGGTTTGGAAGTCTTTCGCAAAATCGTGCGCCATGAACTCTGTCACTATCACCTTTATTTTCAAAAGAAGGGTTATCGCCACAAGGACCGAGATTTTAAGGAACTTTTGAAAGAAGTGGATGGACTGCGCTTTGTTCCCCCTTTGAAAGCCCAAAGTACCTACCTAGTCTATCAGTGCCAATCTTGCCAGCAAAGTTATCAGCGTAAGAGAAGGATTGATACCAAGCGCTATCGCTGTGGCGTCTGCCGAGGTAAACTCGTCATCTTAAATCAGCCTAAGGACTGATGTTGATAGTTCTGATTCATGCTATACTACTTGTAAGAATACCGAAAGAGGAAACAATCATGAATACAAAATTTTATAAAATGAGACGAAATCGTATGGTATCAGGAGTTTTAGCGGGTCTATCAGACAAGTGGAATTTTGATGTAACCCTAGTTCGCTTTCTCTTCGCAATTTTTACCATATCAAATTTTGGAGTTGGTGTGATAATTTACATCATCCTCGCCTCAATCCTGCCAACTAAGGAAGAAATCGAAGCAGAAATGTACGGAACAGGACCACGAAAAATCAAAGAAGCTCAACCAATCAATGATGATGATGGCTGGTTTTGGTGAGTCGAATTTGGAAATAGTTTATAGATAATTTCTTCGTTTCTCAAGGAAATTAGAAAAAGAAGTGAATTTTAACCCTTGTATTTTCAAGGGTTTTCTTCTTGTATTTCTTTTATGGTAAAATATTGATAGCGAAATTGCTTGATATTCTTCAATCTTACAAAAATGTAAGATTAAAGTCTCTTTTGTAAGGTTAGGTTATGGCAAGCCGTCTTTTTTTGCGATAAACTAGACTCATAAAGAACAAAGGAGTAATAACATGAAACAAATCTTACAAAAGAAAAGAAGAAAACCAAGTCAAAAAGATATCGAGCGTGTTCAACTAGGATGCGCTATGATGCAAGCACAATTTCAATTGATGGGATATTAAGAAGGAGAAAATCATGACACTTTTAGATGTAAAACACGTTCAAAAAATCTACAAAACACGTTTTCAAGGCAACCAAGTAGAGGCCCTTAAAGACATTCACTTTACAGTAGAAAAGGGTGACTACGTTGCCATCATGGGAGAATCTGGTTCTGGGAAATCCACCCTACTCAACATCCTAGCGATGCTTGACAAACCAACTCGGGGACAGGTGTATCTAAATGGAACAGACACAGCAACCATTAAAAATTCTCAGGCTTCGAGCTTCCGTCGTGAGAAGTTAGGCTTCGTCTTCCAAGACTTTAACTTACTAGATACCCTGTCTGTTAAGGACAATATCTTGCTTCCCTTGGTCTTGTCAAGAAAGCCCATTACGGAGATGATGAAAAAATTGGTAGTAACCGCTGAAAATTTGGGCATCAACCAATTGCAAGAGAAGTACCCTTATGAGATCTCTGGTGGGCAAAAACAGCGGGTTGCAGTAGCACGCGCCATCATTACCGAGCCTGAAATTCTCCTTGCCGATGAGCCAACAGGAGCCCTTGACTCCAAGTCGTCCGCAGCTCTTCTAGATGTTTTTGATGAAATCAATGAGCGTGGGCAAACCATTCTCATGGTAACCCACTCAACAGCGGCAGCTAGCAGGGCCAAGCGCGTTCTCTTTATCAAGGACGGCATTCTTTACAACCAAATCTACCGTGGAGAAAAGACAGAACGTCAGATGTTCCAAGAAATCTCTGATACCTTGACAGTCATGGCGAGCGAGGTGAATTAGTATGTTTCGATTGACCAATAAGTTAGCGGTATCTAACTTAATCAAAAACCGCAAACTCTACTATCCCTTTGCTTTAGCTGTTCTCCTAGCTGTGACCATCACTTATCTCTTTTACTCATTGACACTTAACCCTAATATTGGCAATATTCGAGGGGGAGAGACTATCTCTATGACGCTTGGTCTTGGGATGGTGATTGTCACTATTGCTTCGGCTATCATTGTCTTTTATGCCAATAGTTTCGTCATGAAAAACCGTTCCAAAGAACTAGGGATTTACGGCATGCTAGGATTAGAAAAACGCCATTTAATCAGCATGGTCTTTAAGGAGCTTCTTATATTTGGTTCCCTAACCTTGACAGCTGGACTTGGCCTAGGAGCTCTCTTTGATAAGCTAATCTTTGCTCTGCTTCTGAAGCTAATGAATATGAAGGTGGAGCTCGTAGCGACTTTCCAACCAAGCGTCTTTATCCTAGTTATCCTTATTTTTGGAGCTATTTTCCTAGGTTTGGTTTTTATCAATGCCTTTCGCATAGCCCGCATGAATGCCCTTCAGCTCTCTCGTGAGAAGGCCAGTGGTGAGAAAAAAGGACGTTTCTTGGGCTTGCAAACGATTCTTGGATTAATCAGTTTGGGTTCAGGATACTACCTAGCAGTGACAGTTGAAAATCCTTTAACTGCACTCATAATTTTCTTTGTAGCAGTCTTGCTGGTAATCTTTGGTACCTATCTCTTGTTTAATGCAGGGATTACAGTATTCCTACAAATCTTGAAGAAAAACAAGCGTTATTATTACCAACCCAACAACATGATTTCCGTATCCAATCTCATCTTCCGTATGAAGAAAAATGCGGTTGGTCTTGCGACGATTGCCATTCTTTCAACCATGGTCTTGGTGACCATGTCTGCTGCAACTAGTATCTTCAAGGCTTCAGAAACCTTCAAGAAATTCATGAATCCACATGATTTTGGAATTTCAGGGCGAAATGTTGATAAAGAAGATTTAGATAAACTTTTGAGTCAGTATGCTAGCGATAAGGGATTAACTGTCACCAAAAAAGAAGTCTTTCGTCACAGCAATTTTGGCATCGAGAGTCAAGATGGAACCAAACTCCGTATCTTTAAAAAGGGGAATAACTTTGTCCAACCGAAAACCATTTTCATGGTCTTTGATCAAAAAGACTATGAAATCATGACTGGTCAAAAACTCTCCCTTTCAGGCAATGAAGTCGGCTTGTTTACTAAGAATAAGGTGCTTGAAGGGCAGAAAGAACTCACTCTAAATGACCAGACTTACACTGTTAAAGAAGAAATTAAAAATGATTTCGTTCTGGAACATGTGCCAAATCAGTTTAACATTCTCACATCTGACTACAATTATCTTGTTGTGCCTAATCTGCAAGCTTTTATTGATCAATATCCGGATTCCTCTCTCTTTGATCAACTTTATGGCGGTATGAATGTAACAGCTAGTGAGGAAGAACAGCTCAAACTCGCTGATGATTTTTCAAAATTCCTTAATAACTTTAATAGAGAATTAAACAAAGAGGGAAGCTATGTATACGGAAGCAATCTGGCTGATAGCAGTGCACAAATCAGTGCCCTCTATGGAGGTGTCTTCTTCATCGGTATCTTCCTCTCTATCATCTTTATGGTTGGAACAGTCCTCGTTATCTATTACAAACAAATCTCTGAGGGCTATGAAGATCGTGAACGCTTTATCATTTTGCAAAAGGTCGGACTCGATCAAAAGCAAATCAAGCAAACTATCAACAAACAGGTCCTAACTGTTTTCTTCCTCCCTTTGCTATTTGCCTTCCTACACCTTGTCTTTGCCTATCATATGCTTAGCCTGATCCTAAAAGTCATTGGGGTACTCGATGCGACCATGATGTTGACCGTTACATTGTCCATCTGTGCTATCTTCCTCATCGTCTACGTTTTGATCTTTATGATTACCTCAAGAAGCTATCGCAAGATTGTGCAAATGTAAAACAAAGATACCTCGAAATTCATCGAGGTATTTCTTTTATCTTAGATACTAAAGAGTTGTCCCAAGAGGAAGGTTACGCCCATGGTGAGAAGTCCGATACAAAGGTTACGGATCATAGCAGTTTTCGTAGGAGCCTTGCCTAGTTTAGCACTGGTATAGCCCGTAATGAGAAGGGAAAGGGCTACGATAAGAACAGTGGCTGGAATACGATAGTCGCTTGGAAAGACGATGATTGAAAGCATGGGAGGAAGACTTCCCAGTACAAAGGCGATAAAGCTAGAGATAGCAGCATGCCAAGGATTAGTAAACTCTTCGTACTCGATTCCATATTTTTCCTCGACCAAGGCTTTGAGTGGATTTTTTAAAAAGGCTTTGTTGGTCAAGAGTTGGGCGGATGTTTCACACTCACCATTTTGAAGGTAAGCAGCATAGAGGGATTGTTTTGCAGATTTGATGTCTTTATCCAAGAGTAATTGCTCTCTAGCGACAGCGGCTTCTTCTGTGTCTTTCTGAGTGGATACAGAGACATATTCGCCACCTGCCATAGAAAAAGCACCAGCGAGGATAGCGGCTAGTCCAGATAAAAAGATAATCCAGATATTGTTTGTCGCACTAGCAACCCCGATAACGACTCCTGCAATGGAAATAATCCCATCATTGGCACCGAGAACACCAGCGCGTAGTATATTGAGTCGCCCTGCAAAGTTTGCATCAATTTCATGTTTCATTTCTGTCATAGTCATCTCCTTTCTCTCCATTATAGAGAAAAGAGAAGTGGAATACAAACTTTTTAAACTATCTGAAAAAAGTTCTACGATTCTAATTTTCAAGCCCTTTTTGACTTTACCGAAAAAGGCTACTTCAAATCCTAAAACATTAAATTTTCTGACAATTTATTGAAAAATGAGTGAAGACATGTTATAATGGAACGTAAAATAAATTCAGGCTTCCTGAACTAATAGGAGTAAACAATGAAAAAACTAGGTTTCGTCCTTTTATCTTCAGCTTTGCTATTGACAGCATGTGCAGTCCGTTTTGAAAAATCTACTGGAACAAGTGATTCCTCTAAGGTGACAGCCCTGTCAGATGACAAACAAAAATTACTTGATAAGGCAACTGCAGATTATAAGACTTTTGTTCAAGGACAAATTGATAAACTCTTAACGGATACAGAAGGTTTTGTCCAGCTTTTAAAAGACGGAAAACTTGAGGAAGCAAAGAAAGCTTATCCACTTGTTCGTATGGCTTACGAACGCTCTGAGCCAATCGCTGAGAGTTTTGGTGAGTCAGATGTTAAGATTGACTTTCGTCTAGCAGACTATGTTGATGAAAACAAGACCGATGAAGGTTGGTCTGGTTTCCACCGTATCGAACGAATCCTCTGGGAAGAAAACACAACTAAGGGGACAGAAAGTTATGGGGAACAATTAGTCAACGATATCAAAGAGTTGAAGGCTAAGGTAGCGACTGTTGAAGTCGATCACAAGATTATGTTGACTGGAGCAGTTGACTTGCTTAATGAAGTAGCAACAAGTAAGATTACTGGTGAAGAGGAAATCTACTCTCATACAGATTTATACGACTTCCGCGCTAATATCGAGGGAGCTGAAAAGATATTCCAACTCTTTAAACCTTTACTAGAAAAATCAGATGCTGATTTAGTTAAAGAATTAGAAGCTGATTTCAAATCGGTTAATAGCTTGTTGGACAAACATATGACAGACAAGGAACACTACAAACTTTATACAGACTTATCAAAAGAAGACACCAAAGAATTGGCTGAAGCCGTGACAAAACTTGGTGAACCTCTATCACAAATGGGCAAATTTCTTGATGGAGAATAAGCAGTATGACTAAGAAAGACGAAAATTTTTTTGAGAAAAAAATGGACCGTCGAGAATTTCTAAAAAAAGCGGGTATTGGAGGTGCTGGGCTAGCGCTCGGTCTCTCCGGTGCCTCCGCTTTTTTAGCACCTAGGTTAGACAAACAGGAAAAAATCTCGTACGGTAATGAAAAGATTGACTTTTATGGGAAACACCAAGCGGGTATCACGACCCCTATGCAGAAGAATATTTATTTTGTTGTCCTAGATCTGCATACGACAGATAAAGATAAGATTATCCAGCTTTTTAAGGATTGGACAGATTATAGTAGCAAGTTGGTAGAAGGAGAACTGGTCAAAAAAGATGGTCAGAATGCCCTCTTGCCACCTAGTGATACTGGAGAAACCGTGGGGCTAAATCCTCATCGTTTAACGCTGACTTTTGGTGTGTCTGCTAGTTTCCTGAAAAAGATGAAATTAGAGCAAAAACGTCCTCAACTTTTTAAGGATTTACCCCCCTTCCCCAAAGAGCAGCTGCGTGAAAAATATACTGGAGGAGATATTGTTATCCAAGCCTGTGCAGATGACGAGCAAGTTGCTTTTCATGCTATTCGAAACCTTATCCGTAAAGGGAGAAATGCGGTGACCCTCCGTTGGAGCCAATCTGGATTTGCTGCTATCGGAGATCGTCTGGAGACACCAC
Organism: Streptococcus sp. oral taxon 058 str. F0407; assembly: GCF_000235485.1. Taxonomy (GTDB): domain Bacteria; phylum Bacillota; class Bacilli; order Lactobacillales; family Streptococcaceae; genus Streptococcus. The sequence continues at coordinate 417,905 of NZ_JH378888.1, read as the reverse complement.
GCAATCTTTTTGGTTTCAAGGACGGAACTGCTAATGTGACCAAAGAAAAGGATTTTGATCGTGTTGTCTGGGCTGACAGCAAGGACTGGATGGAAAATGGATCCTATATGGCCGTTCGTCGCATCCAGATGTTTCTCGATACTTGGGATCGAACCAATCTTGAAGAGCAAGAAAATACCTTCGGTCGCTACAAGGAAAGTGGTGCTCCATTTGGTAAAAAGAATGAGTTTGATGAAGTGGATTTGAGTCTTTTACCAGATGATTCGCATGTTCGATTAGCCAAAGAGGTAGATAAGCCGCTCTTACGACGATCTTATTCATACTCGGATGGAATTGATGATAAGACTGGACAATTTGACACAGGTTTACTCTTTATCTCTTTCCAAAAGGATCCAGATCATTTTGTCAAGGTTCAAACCAACCTCGGAGCTACAGACAAGATGAATGAGTATGTAACCCACATCGGTAGCGGTCTTTTTGCCTGCTTTGGTGGAGTAGAGAAAGGAGGCTATATTGGTCAGAAATTATTGGAAGACTAGTATTTGTCTTTTTGCTTTGTCTTTTCTCTTGTTAGCTATGTCTCCTGTTCGTGCTAAGGAAAGTCTAAGTTCTTATTTTGTGAAGATTACGGATGCCTCTCAGGCTCTAAAAAATGGAAATCAGGCAGAAGCTAAAGCCCTAGTTAGAGAAATGGCGACGGATTTTGAAAAAGTAGAACATGCTGATTCGGATGCTGGAAAGGTTGTCAAGGAGAAACTTGCTCTTTCAGGGGAAATTAGTGAAGAAAATTTGACACAAATCTCTTCTGCTCTTCTAGCTTTTGAAAAAGAACAAAATCCAATAGATCTGAATGCAGAGAAGGAAAAACTTGTCAGTCGCTTAAGACCACGTTTTGAGACTTTGGATAAGGCAATTTCTTCCAAAGACATAGAGCAAATTCGAGAAGCCTATAAAAAGATGAATTCAACTTGGACGATCAATGAGAGTGTTGTCCGAGACAACAGTACAAGTCATTATGGTCAAGTAGAAACTGCTATCTCTTTCTTACGCAGTAGTATCGAAACGGAGCCGACAGATTATGATGCTATCCAGTCTTCTTTTAATGACTTAAAAACTGCCATTGATAACTTCGTAGCTGGTAAAGAAGTGGCGAAAACTTCCTCTAATCTAAGTCTCAAAGATGGCATCGAGCTTCTCAAAAAAGCCTTGGAAGAATTTAAATCTGGAGATCAGACTGCAGGGGCAGCTACCATGAAAGAGTTTATCACAATTTGGCCGACAGTTGAAGGAACCGTTAGAACAACCAATCCTTCCCTCTACACCCGAGTCGAAAGTGAAAGTCCTGTAATCATGGTCAAGGGAAGTGAGAAGGATTATCAAGAAAAATTAGAAAATCTGATTGCGGATTTATCTCAAATTGATACCAATGCAAGCTACAATGCTTTTGATGCTATGCTCATTCTCCTACGAGAAGGAGTGGAGGCTCTCTTAATCGTCATGGCCCTAGTCACAACTTTAAAAGCAGTCAAGATGCGCAAAGGACTCAAGTGGGTATATGGTGGAGCGATAACAGGAATCATTGCCAGTCTAGTGATTGCATTTATACTCCAAATTGCCTTTCCTGCTGTAACATCAGGGGCCAATCGTGAAATCATCGAGGGAGTTATTGGTATTTTTGCAGTAGCGATGATGCTTTTGATCGGTATCTGGCTTCACAGTAAATCCTCAGTCAAAAAATGGAATGACTTTATGGATTCGCAGATGAAAACTGTGACCAAAACAGGTTCATTCATTTCCATGTTTGCTCTTAGTTTTCTAGCAGTTTTTCGTGAAGGGGCAGAGACCATTCTATTCTACGTAGGAATTTTACCGAGAATATCTCGTTTTGAGTTTATCCTAGGTATTTCTCTAGCTTTGTTAGTCTTGTTGATTATTGCATTTCTGATGAACAAGGCCAGTCAATTTTTCCTACCTCATAAGGTTTTCTTCCTACTGACGTGGATGATTTATGTTCTTGCCTTCAAGATGCTAGGCGTTAGCGTACATGCTCTCCAGCTGACCGATATGGCACCTAACCACTTATTGCCTGGTTTCCCTACTATCGACCTATTGGGCATCTATCCAAGTTGGGAAGGTTTAGGAAGTCAGCTAGTCTTTTTGATAATTGTTTTGGTTGTCACATTGAGACAGGGTGATAAGTAGATGGATACAAAAGAATTGACAATTATTGAACATCTGGTAGAATTTAGAAAGAGATTCATTGCTGTTATAGCCTGCTTTTTTATAGTTTTCTGCGGAGCTTTATTGTTTGCAGATCAGCTATACTATTATCTAACTCAGTCCTTTAATCAAAAGTTGATTGTATTAGGTCCAAATGATATTTTGTGGATTTATTTGCGCTTGGCGAGTCTGATGTCCTTTACCATTACGCTACCTTTTACAGTCTATCAGATTTGGAGTTTTATCAAACCAGGATTGAAAACAGAAGAAGCAAGAGCAATCTTTGCCTATATTCCAGCTAGTTTTATTTGCTTTCTGCTTGGACTAGCCTTTGGATTCTACTTTGTAACGCCTGCCTTACTTCAAGTGCTTTTAGGACTTGGGGAAGGATTATTTGAAACTCAATTAACGGCGCAGAACTACTTAGACTTTGTTTTTCAAACAACTATCCCTTTGGCGTTCATCTTTGAATTGCCAGTCATCATTGCTTTTTTAACATCGATTGGCTTGATTGGACCAGGGCTCTTAGTTACCTATAGACGTTATGCATACTTTATTTTATTGGTACTAGCTGTTATTTTGACACCAGCTGATTTTATTAGCGATCTAGCCATGACAATTCCTTTAATCTCGCTCTATGAGCTTAGTATTGTAATTAGCAAGAGGATAATAAAGAAAAAAATGAAAGGAGAAAAGAATGGGAATCTTACGTGATATCGGTGCTCCAGGATTGATTATCATCGTTCTAGGTGCACTCTTAATCTTTGGACCAAAACGTTTACCAGAACTTGGTGAATCAATTGGTAAAATGCTGTCTGAGTTTAAAAAGGCAGTTAAAGGAGCTGGTGACCAAGATCAGGAAAAGTAAACTACTCTGTCATCATAGATAAAAACAAGAAAGTTAGGGACTGTAGCTGTCTAGACAAATTGAACAGTTTCCTAGCTTATTTTTGTATTCTAAAAAATGTATTTAAGTTTTCTTTAAGGTTTCTATTATATCCTAAAGAACTCTATGTTAACCGAACGTTAAATGGATAATATAGAGGATAACCTAATTTTATTTTTTAATCTGTTATGATGTTTTCGATTTTAGTTGGAGAATGTTCATTTTTTAGTATAAATAGTGAGTTAATTCCACTAAATGATTCTCTGTCTTTTCTTCATGATAAAGATAGATTGTGATATAATAGATGGTAATGAGTTTTTTAGAATAAATAAAGGAGAAAATATATGATCTATGCAGGAATCCTAGCCGGAGGAACTGGCACACGCATGGGAATCAGTAATTTACCGAAACAATTTTTGGAGTTGGGTGATCGTCCTATTTTGATTCACACAATCGAAAAATTTGTCTTGGAGCCAAGCATTGAAAAAATTGTAGTTGGAGTTCATGGAGATTGGGTATCACACGCTGAGGACTTAGTTGACAAGTATCTTTCTCTCCACAAGGATCGTATCATCATTACCAAGGGTGGTGCTGATCGCAATAGCAGTATTGAGAAGATTATAGAAGCCATTGATGCCTACCGTCCAATTACTCCAGAAGATATCGTGATTACCCACGACTCTGTTCGTCCATTTATCACGCTCCGCATGATTCAGGACAATATCAAACTCGCTCAAAATCATGATGCAGTTGACACAGTAGTAGAAGCGGTTGACACCATTGTTGAAAGCACTAATGGCCAGTTTATCACGGATATTCCAAATCGTGCTCACCTCTATCAAGGTCAAACACCTCAAACCTTCCGCTGCAAGGATTTCATGGATCTGTATGGTTCCCTATCTGATCAAGAAAAGGAAATCCTGACGGATGCATGTAAGATTTTTGTTATTAAAGGGAAAGACGTTGCCCTAGCAAAAGGGGAATACTCAAACCTTAAAATCACAACAGTAACTGACTTGAAAATCGCGAAAAGCATGATTGAGAAAGACTAAGGATATGATTAATCAAATTTATCAACTGACCAAACCAAAGTTTATCAATGTAAAATACCAAGAAGAGGACATTGATCAGGAGAATCATATCCTTATTCGTCCTAATTATATGGCGGTTTGTCATGCGGATCAACGTTACTATCAAGGGAAACGCGATCCAAAGGTATTGGCTAAAAAGCTTCCTATGGCTATGATTCACGAGTCTTGTGGAACGGTTATTTCAGATCCAACTGGGACTTATGAAGTTGGCCAAAAGGTAGTTATGATTCCGAATCAACCGCCTATGCAGAGTGATAAGGAGTTCTACGAGAACTACATGACTGGAACCTACTTCCTATCTAGTGGTTATGATGGCTTTATGAGAGAATTTGTCTTTCTTCCAAAAGACCGAGTTGTTTCTTATAATGACATCGAAGATACAGTTGCAGCCATTACCGAGTTTGTGAGTGTGGGTATGCATGCTATGGATCGTTTCTTAAATCTTGCCCACAGCAAACGAGAGCGTATCGCTGTTATCGGAGATGGTAGTTTGGCCTTTGTGGTTGCCAATATTATCAATTACACTCTACCAGAAGCAGAGATTATCGTGATTGGTCGCCATTGGGAAAAACTAGAGCTCTTCTCTTTTGCAAAAGAGTGCTACATCACTGATAATATTCCTGAGGATCTGACCTTTGATCATGGATTTGAATGTTGTGGTGGCGATGGAACAGGACCAGCTATCAATGATTTGATTCGTTACATTCGCCCACAAGGAACGATTCTCATGATGGGAGTGAGCGAGTACAAGGTCAATATCAATACACGAGATGCTTTAGAAAAAGGTTTATTATTGGTTGGTTCATCACGATCAGGACGGATTGATTTTGAAAATGCAATTCAGATGATGGAAGTTAAAAAGTTTGCGAATCGTCTGAAAAATATCCTTTATATTGAAGAACCAGTGAGAGAAATCAAGGATATTCACCGAGTCTTTGCTACAGACCTAAATACTGCTTTTAAAACAGTGTTCAAGTGGGAAGTGTAGAAGATGGAGGTAAATTGTGGAGAAACTCATCAAAGAAAAAATCTCTTCCTTGCTATCTGAGGAAGAGGGAGTCCTCAGTGTTGAACAACTGGGGGGCATGACCAATCAGAATTATTTGGTTAAAACAACTTCTAAACCCTATATCGTTAAATTTTTCGGGAAAGGGACTGAAAAGCTCATCAATCGTCAAGATGAAAAATACAATCTTGAATTGTTGAAAGATTTGAATCTTGATGTCAAAAATTATCTTTTTGATATTGATTCAGGGATTAAGGTAAATGAATACATTGAATCTGCAACAACGCTTGATTCCAATTCGATCAAGACCAAGTTTGAAAAGATTTCACCGATTCTACAGACCATTCATGCATCAGGCAAAGAACTAAGAGGGGAATTTGCACCTTTTGAGGAAATCAAAAAATACGAAGCCCTGATTGAGGGAAATATCCCTTACGCCAACTATGAAGCTGTACGAAAAGAAGTTTTTTCACTAGAGAAAAGACTGGCTGACTTAGGTGTTGACAGAAAGTCTTGCCATATCGATTTGGTTCCAGAAAACTTTATCGAGTCTCCCCAAGGACGCATGTATTTGATTGACTGGGAATACTCTTCTATGAATGACCCAATGTGGGATTTGGCAGCTCTCTTTTTGGAGTCTGAATTTACAAAGCAAGAGGAAGAAGATTTCCTAACCTACTATGAGAGTGACAAAACTCCAGTATCTCGTGAAAAGATTCGAATCTATAAAATTTTGCAAGATACCATCTGGAGTTTGTGGACAGTGTACAAAGAAGCTCAAGGTGCTGACTTTGGAGATTATGGTGTGAGTCGTTACCAAAGAGCTGTTGACGGTTTGACCTATTATGGAGGTTAGGATGAAGAATAAAAATGGTGTTTCTTTCGGTCTGCTCTCAGGGATCTTCTGGGGGCTAGGTCTGACAATCAGTTCTTATATCTTTTCAGTTTTTACCAATCTTTCTCCTTTTGTGGTGGCAGCTGCTCATGATTTCTTGAGTATCTTTATCTTGTTAGCTTTTCTTTTGGTAAAAGAAGGGAAAGTTCGCTTTTCAATTTTCCTAAATATCCGAAATGTCAGTGTTATTATCGGTGCCTTGCTAGCTGGACCTATTGGCATGCAGGCCAATCTTTATGCGGTTAAATATATTGGTAGTTCTCTTGCGTCTTCAGTATCAGCTATCTACCCAGCAGTTTCTGTTTTGCTAGCATTTTTCATTTTGAAACACAAGATATCTAAGAATACTGTCTTTGGTATTTTGTTGATTATCGCTGGTATTATTGCCCAGACTTACAAAGTTGAGCAGGTTAATTCTTTTTATATCGGAATCCTTTGTGCATTAGTTTGTGCCATCGCTTGGGGAAGTGAAAGTGTTCTTAGTTCCTATGCTATGGAAAGTGAATTAAGTGAAATTGAAGCCTTGTTAATCCGCCAAGTAACCTCATTCTTGTCATACCTTGTCATTGTACTTTTTTCTCATCATTCATTTGCAGAAGTAGCAGATGGACAATTGCTCGGTTTGATGTTAGTCTTTGCAGCATGTAATATGATTTCTTACTTAGCTTACTACATTGCTATCAACCGTTTACAACCTGCAAAAGCAACTGGTTTGAACGTAAGCTATGTCGTATGGACAGTATTGTTCTCAGCAATGCTTTTAGGTACACCACTCGATATGGTGACCATTATTACATCGCTTGTTGTCATGGCTGGTGTTTATATTATTATTAAAGAATAAAGGAGATTCGTGTGAAAGCGATTATTTTAGCAGCGGGCTTAGGAACTCGTCTGCGCCCTATGACTGAAAATACCCCAAAAGCTTTGGTTAGGGTTAATCAAAAACCCTTGGTAGAATACCAAATCGAGTTTTTGAAAGAGAGAGGAATTGATGAGATTATCATCGTTGTCGGATACCTCAAAGAACAATTTGACTACCTAAAAGAAAAATATGGTGTTCGTTTAGTCTTCAACGACAAGTATGCAGATTACAACAACTTTTACTCACTTTATCTCGTTAAAGAAGACTTGGCTAACAGCTATGTGATTGATGCGGATAACTATCTTTTCAAAAATATGTTTAGAAACGATCTTAAACGTTCGACCTATTTCAGTGTTTATCGTGAAGACTGTGAGAATGAATGGTTCTTGGTTTATAGTGATGACTATAAAGTTCAAGACATCATCGTTGATAGCAAGGCTGGTCGTATTCTGAGCGGCGTATCATTCTGGGATGCTCCAACTGCAGAAAAGATTGTTGGCTTTATTGACAAAGCTTATGCAAGCGGCGAATTTGTTGATCTCTATTGGGATAACATGGTTAAAGATAACATTAAAGAACTAGATGTGTATGTCGAAGAATTAGAAGGTAACAGCATCTATGAAATCGATAGTGTCAAGGACTATCAAAAGCTAGAAGAAATTTTATCTTCCATTAACTAAATAACATTAGAATTAGTAACAAAAAGACCCATTTTGGTCTTTTTTTGTTTGAAATGCACGAAAATAGAATTTAAAAAGATTGTTTGATAATGATTGTAATTAATTAAAAAAACACAATCAACAAAAAAGAAACAAAATAAAACAAAAAGTATTGACAACGATTTCATAGATGCTGTTATACTTATAAAGTAAAAGTTAATTGAAAGAAGGGAAACTGTTATGGGATTAGATCATTTCTTTGACAAAGACCTCGTGTTTTGCTTAGAAGCGGATAATCAAGAACAACTCTTTGATCAGGTAGCAACCTTATTGGAAGAACGAAAAATCGTGACTCCAACTTATCGTGAAGCCTTGATCACGCGTGAAAAGTCATTTCCAACTGGCTTAGACATGGAATTTCTGGGGAAGGACTTGCCAAATGTAGCGATTCCTCATACAGATATTGTTCATAATCTAGCTGAGAAAGTGGTGGTTGTTCGATTAGAAAAACCAGTAACTTTTCACAATATGATTGTTCCTGATAGAGAAGTGGAAGTATCTCTACTCTTCTTTATCATTAACAATTCAAGTTCGAGTCAAACAAATATTCTTGCTCAGTTGATGGACTTTTTCACAGGAAATGGCCATCTGGAAGATTTATCAAAAATTTCTGAACCAGAAAAACTTTATGCTTATATCTCTGAAGCAACAGCTTAATCTTGTATATTAAAAAATAAAATCGGAGGAAATCCTAATGATTAAAATTCTCGCTGCCTGCGGTGCAGGTGTAAACTCAAGTCACCAAATCAAAAGTGCTCTTGAAGAAGAACTCGCAAACCGCGGGTACGATGTTCACTGCGATGCAGTTATGGTAAAAGATGTGAATGAAGATCTTATCAAAGGATATGATATCTTTACACCAATCGCTGCAACTGACCTTGGTTTTGAACCAGGGATTCCAGTGATTGAAGCTGGACCAATCTTGTTCCGTATTCCAGCAATGAGCGCTCCAGTATTTGACAATATTGAGGCAGCTATCAAAGAACACGGACTAAGTTAATTATTATTTTGTAAGATTCCATAAAAATAAAGGGAGGAACTATTATGGATGTCATTATCGAACTAGCCAATAAGATTTTCAAGCCAGTCTTGGAAATGGGTGGTCCTATCATCATGCTGATCATCTTGACAGTATTGGCTCTACTTTTTGGAGTGAAATTCTCCAAAGCGCTTGAAGGTGGTATCAAACTTGCCATCGCTCTTACTGGTATCGGTGCTATCATCGGTATGCTCAACGGAGCTTTCTCAGCATCTCTTGCGAAATTCGTTGAAAACACTGGTATCCAATTGAACATCACTGACGTTGGTTGGGCACCACTTGCAACCATCACTTGGGGTTCTGCATGGACACTTTACTTCTTGCTTGTGATGTTGATTGTCAACGTTGTGATGCTTGCAATGAAGAAAACGGACACACTGGACGTCGATATCTTTGATATCTGGCACTTGTCAATCACTGGTCTTTTGATCAAATGGTATGCAGACAACAATGGTGTTAGCCAAGGAGTTTCACTTTTCATCGCAACTGCAGCAGTTGTCCTTGTAGGTGTTTTGAAAATCATCAACTCTGACTTGATGAAACCAACATTCGACGACCTTCTTAATGCACCAAGTTCATCACCAATGACTTCAACTCACATGAACTACATGATGAACCCGGTTATCATGGTTTTGGATAAGATCTTCGATAAAGTATTGCCAGGTCTTGATAAATACGACTTTGATGCTGCAAAATTGAACAAGAAAATCGGTTTCTGGGGATCTAAATTCTTCATCGGTTTTATCCTTGGTATCGTTATTGGTTTGATGGGAACTCCACACCCAGTTGCTGGTGTAGAAGGAGCCGATAAATGGGAACTTGTTATTAAAGGTTGGTTGAGCCTTGGTTTGACCGCCGGTGTCTGCTTGGAACTCTTCTCACTTATCGGATCTTGGTTCATCGCAGCTGTAGAACCACTTTCACAAGGTATTACAAACGTTGCTACTAAACGTCTTCAAGGACGTAAATTCAACATCGGTCTTGACTGGCCTTTCATCGCTGGTCGTGCGGAAATCTGGGCTTGTGCCAACGTACTTGCTCCAATCATGCTAGTAGAAGCAGTGCTTCTTTCAAACGTCGGAAATGGTATCTTGCCACTTGCAGGTATCATTGCTATGGGTGTAACTCCAGCTCTCTTGGTTGTTACACGTGGTAAATTGCTCCGTATGATTATCTTCGGAACACTCTTGTTGCCTCTCTTCCTTCTTTCAGGTACTCTTATCGCTCCATTTGCAACTGAACTTGCGAAAGGTGTAGGTGCCTTCCCAGAAGGTGTGAGCCAAACTCAATTGATCACTCACTCAACTCTTGAAGGACCAATCGAAAAACTATTTGGTTGGGCAATCGGTAATGCTACAACAGGTGATATCAAAGCAATCCTTGGTGCAGCAGCCTTCCTTGTATTCTATGTAGGTATCTTTGCTTGGTATAGAAAACAAATGATCAAACGTAACGAAGAATACGCAGCAAATGCTAAATAATTCGCTCCTATAAAATGTAAATTGTGAAAACTAGGTTGTCAATTTCCGACATTGGGAGTGGCAACCTAGTTTTTTATATAAAAATCTAAAAATAGTTGGAGAACATTATGGTAATTGAAGTAAAATCAGACCAGTTAACGGTCCAGTTTAAAACCTTAGGTGGCGCATTGTCATCGATCAAAGACCGAGATGGCATTGAGTACTTGTGGCAAGGAGATGCCACCTATTGGAGTGGACAAGCTCCTGTACTTTTTCCAATCTGTGGCTCTTTGAGAGAGGATACAGCCTTCTATAGTCATGCAGATGAGACGGAAACAAAAGGAAGCATTCCGCGTCATGGTTTAGTCCGTAAAAATGAATTTGAATTAGTTGACCAAACAGAAAATAGTGTAACTTTTGCGATCGAAGATGATGAGAATACTTATCAAAACTATCCTTATCATTTCCGTCTTGAAATCACTTATCTAGTGACCGGCAAGACTGTTCGTACTCAATACAAGATTTTCAACAAAGAAACGAATAAAGTCATGCCATTCTTCATAGGAGGACATCCAGGATTTAATTGTCCTCTACTTGATGATGAGGTTTATGAAGATTACTATTTGGAGTTTGAAAAAGAAGAGACTTGCTCTGTTCCTCGTCCTTTCCCAGAAACTGGACTCTTAGACTTCCAAGATAGGAGTTCATGGTTGGTTTCTCAAAATAAAGTTGATCTCAGTTACGAACTATTCAATGTTGATGCAGTGACACTTGATGAGTTGCAATCTAGAACAATTGCGCTCCGTTCGCGGAAGCATGAGAAGGGATTGAAAGTAAACTTCCAAGAGTTTCCTAATCTCATCATTTGGTCTACCCTAAATAAAGGTCCTTTCATCGCTTTTGAACCCTGGTCAGGCTTATCAACTTCACTTGAAGAAGGAAATCATTTAGAAGATAAAAAGAATGTTCGTCTCTTAGAAGCAGGTGAAGTCGATCAGATTGGTTTTGAGATCGAAATCTTATAATTTTTTTAAAAAAAAACACAGAAACAAACATTTACTGTTGACTTTTGCGTAAAATAGGAGTATATTATGTTTGTAAGCAACAAATGATGTTTGCAACAAACAAACAATCACTTGTTATATTCTTTCTGATTGAGGGAGTATCATTTCTAGGACCTTGATTTCCTAGACTTGGATAAGCTATCGAACAGCTTATTCAATTAAGTTGTCAATAAACTGCTAGAAAGCCTTTTGTACTTATAATACTAGCTATAAAAGTCTTTACTAGCCTAGAATAATAAAAAGGAGTATACAATATGTCTATTGTTATCGGTGCAGATGCTGCAGGTTTGAGATTGAAAGAAGTTGTGAAAGACTTCTTGGAAAAAGAAAACTTCCACGTTGTGGATGTTACAGCTGAAGGTCAAGATTTTGTTGATGTGACTCTTGCTGTTGCTGCAGAAGTAAACAAAGAAGAACAAAATCTTGGTATCGTGATTGACGCTTATGGTGCTGGTCCTTTCATGGTTGCAACTAAAATCAAAGGAATGGTTGCTGCAGAAGTTTCAGATGAACGTTCAGCCTATATGACTCGTGGACACAACAACTCACGTATGATCACTATGGGTGCACAACTTGTTGGTGATGAATTGGCCAAAAACATTGCTAAAGGTTTTGTTAATGGTAAATACGACGGTGGACGTCACCAGATTCGTGTCGACATGTTGAACAAAATGTGCTAATACTCTTCAAAAATCAAGATAATCTGTTGTCAGCTCGCCTTAGCTAACTTCAGTTATGCTCGCAGCTCGCTTCCTAAGCTAATCTTGATTTTTATTGAGTAAGGATAAATGATTTTAGATTTATACAATTAATTGGAGGGAATAACTAATGAGAATTGCAATCGGATGTGACCACATCGTAACAGATGAAAAAATGGCGGTTTCAGAATTTTTGAAATCAAAAGGACATGAAGTCATTGACTTTGGTACTTACGATCATGCGCGAACACACTACCCAATCTTTGGTAAAAAAGTTGGTGAAGCTGTAACTAGCGGCCAAGCTGATCTTGGGGTTTGTATCTGTGGTACAGGTGTTGGTATCAATAACGCTGTTAACAAAGTTCCAGGTGTACGCTCTGCCTTGGTTCGTGATATGACAACAGCCCTTTATGCTAAAGAGCAATTGAATGCCAACGTTATCGGTTTTGGTGGTAAAATTACTGGTGAATTGCTTATGTGCGATATCATCGAAGCTTTCATCAATGCTGAATACAAACCATCAGAAGAAAACAAAAAATTGATTGCTAAAATCGAGCATGTTGAAACTCACAATGCTCATCAAGCAGATGCAAACTTCTTTACAGAATTCCTTGAAAAATGGGATCGTGGTGAATACCACGACTAAGAGGTGACGCATGATTTTAACAGTCACAATGAATCCATCCATTGATATTTCTTATCCTTTGGATGAATTGAAAATTGATACTGTCAACCGTGTGGTGGACGTGACCAAGACAGCTGGTGGTAAAGGGCTCAATGTTACGCGAGTTCTTTCAGAATTTGGTGATTCTGTTGCTGCTACTGGTTTAGTTGGTGGCAAGCTTGGTGAATTCTTGGTAGAACATATCGATGATAAAGTAACGAAAGATTTCTTCTCAATTCAAGGAGAGACTCGTAACTGTATCGCTATTCTGCATGGAGACAATCAAACAGAAATCCTTGAAAAAGGGCCCGAAGTTCTGGAACAAGAAGGTCAAGATTTCTTGGCTCATTTCGAGAAACTTCTTGACACTGTAGAAGTAGTAGCCATCTCAGGTAGTCTTCCAGCTGGCCTTCCAGTTGATTACTATGCGAGCTTAGTAGAACTTGCTAATAAAGCAGAGAAACCTGTTGTTCTAGACTGCTCAGGTGCGGCTCTTCAGGCTGTTCTTGAATCATCACATAAACCAACAGTAATCAAACCAAATAATGAGGAATTGTCTCAGCTTCTAGGAAGAGAAGTTTCTGAGGATTTGAATGAATTAAAAGAAGTCCTTCAAGAGCCTCTATTTGCAGGAATTGAATGGATTATCGTTTCACTTGGTGCAAATGGTGCCTTTGCCAAACATGGTGATACTTTCTACAAGGTAGATATTCCAAGAATTCAGGTAGTTAATCCAGTTGGATCTGGAGATTCTACTGTGGCAGGAATTTCTTCAGGACTTCTTCATAAGGAATCTGATCAAGAACTCCTCATCAAGGCCAATGTCCTTGGTATGCTCAATGCCCAAGAAAAGATGACAGGTCATGTCAATATGGCTAACTATCAAGCTTTATATGATCAATTAATAGTAAAAGAGGTATAAAATGGCTTTAACAGAACAAAAACGTGCATGCTTAGAAAAACTTTCAGATGAAAATGGAATCATCTCAGCTCTTGCCTTTGACCAACGTGGTGCTTTGAAACGCCTTATGGCTCAATACCAAATAGAAGAACCAACTGTCGCTCAAATGGAAGAACTTAAAGTATTAGTAGCTGATGAATTGACAAAATACGCATCATCTATGCTCCTTGACCCTGAGTATGGACTTCCAGCTACAAAAGCGCTTGATGCAAATGCTGGTCTTCTCCTTGCCTATGAAAAAACTGGTTACGACACAACTAGCACCAAACGCTTGCCTGACTGCTTGGATGTTTGGTCTGCAAAACGTATCAAGGAACAAGGTGCAGATGCTGTTAAGTTCTTGCTTTACTACGATGTAGACAGCGCTGACGAGCTCAATCAACAAAAACAAGCCTACATCGAACGTATTGGTTCTGAGTGTGTGGCAGAAGACATTCCCTTCTTCCTTGAAATTCTTGCTTACGATGAAAAGATTGCGGACGCAGGTTCTGCAGAGTACGCTAAAGTGAAACCACACAAGGTTATCGGTGCTATGAAGGTCTTCTCAGACCCACGCTTCAATATCGATGTCTTGAAAGTTGAAGTTCCAGTTAATGTCAAATACGTTGAAGGTTTTGGCGATGGTGAAATCGTGTATACTCGTGAAGAAGCAGCAGCCTTCTTCAAAGCTCAAGATGAAGCAACAAACTTGCCATACATCTACTTGAGTGCGGGAGTGTCAGCTA
>NZ_JH378888.1:126123-403605 GCF_000235485.1 Streptococcus sp. oral taxon 058 str. F0407 | reverse complement strand
TCCAAGAAACCCTTGTCTTTGCCCACGAATCAGGCGCAAACTTCAATGGAGTTCTTTGCGGCCGTGCAACTTGGGCTGGATCAGTTGAAGCCTACATCAAAGATGGTGAGGCAGCAGCTCGTGAATGGTTGCGTACAACTGGATTTGAGAACATTGACGAACTCAACAAGGTTCTTCAAACAACAGCGACTTCATGGACTGAACGTGTATAAGTTTTCCCCCCTAATCTTAGGAACATTGATCTAAATAAAAAATTTAAAAAAAGTTGAATGTAAAGGTTTACAAAAAAACTTACTTGTGCTATACTTAAATCACAAGTTAATACAAGGTGAGTGTTACTAAGTAATATTAGGCATGATCACAGGTGAATTAGAAATCAAAAGATTTTCTAGTTCATTTGTGGTCATTTTTTATACTCATATACCATTAAGAGATAAAAGGAGGTTGCCATGTATCGAATTCTAAATCCAATGAATCACAACGTCTCTCTTGTCAGAAATGATAAGGGAGAAGAAGTGATTGTGATTGGTAAGGGGATTGCATTTGGGAAAAAGAAGGGGGATTTAATTTCTGAAGATCAAGTTGAGAAAATCTTTCGGATGAAGACAGAGGAGTCTAGGGAAAACTTTATGGCTCTCCTCAAAGATGTTCCGCTTGATTTTATCACAGTGACTTATGAAATCATTGATAAGCTATCAAAGAAATATCATTATCCGATTCAAGAGTATCTCTACGTAACCTTGACAGATCATATTTACTGCTCTTACCAAGCTCTAGCACAAGGAAGGTACAAGGATAGTAATCTGCCAGATATTTCCACTAAGTATCCTGTCGCTTTTCAAATCGCAAAGGAAGCCTTTGAAATCTATCGTCAGAAGTTGACAGATCATTTCCCTGAGGATGAAATTATTCGGATCGCTTATCATTTCATCAATGCCGAAGGGGAGCATGAAGTTCAAGTGGTTGAGTCGATTGATAAGAGGAAAGAAATTCTCAGGAATGTCGAAGAAGTGCTAAAGGGTTATGCAATTCAACGAACCAAAGAGAATAATCATTTCTATGATCGTTTTATGATTCATTTGAATTATTTCTTGGATTATCTAGACAGATCTAGAGATGATAACCAATCACTTCTGGATATGGAAGATCATATTAAACAATCCTATCCAAAAGCGTTCGAGATTGGTTCCAAGATCTATGATGTGATTACGCAACATACGGGTCTTGATTTGTATAAAAGTGAACGAGTTTATCTAGTTCTACATATCCAACGTTTATTGTCATAAAAATTTAATTAAAAATACATAAGGAGAATTCTATCATGAATAGAGAAGAAGTAACATTGTTAGGTTTTGAGATTGTTGCCTATGCTGGCGATGCTCGTTCAAAACTATTGGAAGCTTTAAAGGCTGCTGAAGCTGGTGATTTTGCGAAAGCTGATACTCTCGTAGAGGAAGCTGGTGGTTGCATCGCTGAGGCTCACCACGCGCAAACAAGTCTATTAACTAAGGAAGCTTCAGGTGAGGACTTAGCTTATAGTGTAACCATGATGCATGGCCAAGACCACTTGATGACAACAATCTTGTTAAAAGATTTGATGCACCATTTAATCGAACTCTACAAGAGAGGAGTTAAGTAATGAACAAACTAATTTCATTTATCGAGAAAGGGAAGCCTTTCTTTGAAAAACTGTCTCGTAATATCTATCTTCGTGCTATTCGTGATGGTTTCATTGCAGGTATGCCTGTTATTCTCTTCTCAAGTATCTTTATCTTGATTGCTTTTGTACCAAACTCATGGGGTTTTAAATGGTCTGACGATGTTGTTAATCTCCTCATGAAACCTTACAGCTATTCAATGGGAATTTTGGCTCTCTTGGTAGCTGGTACAACAGCTAAGTCTTTGACGGACTCAGTAAACCGTAGCATGGAGAAAACCAATCAAATCAACTATATGTCAACACTTTTGGCTGCGATTGTTGGTTTGTTGATGTTAGCAGCTGATCCGATTGAAGGTGGCTTTGCGACAGGTTTCCTTGGGACAAAAGGTTTGCTTTCAGCCTTCCTTGCTGCCTTTGTTACCGTAGCAATCTATAAGGTCTGTGTTAAGAACAACGTTACCATTCGTATGCCTGACGAAGTTCCACCCAATATCTCACAAGTTTTTAAAGATGTGATTCCATTCACTCTATCAGTGGTTTCTCTTTATGCTCTTGATTTACTAGCTCGTCATTTTGTTGGTGCAAGCGTAGCTGAATCAATCGGTAAATTCTTTGCACCATTATTCTCTGCTGCTGATGGTTATCTAGGTATTACCATTATCTTTGGTGCCTTTGCCTTCTTCTGGTTTGTTGGTATCCATGGTCCATCTATCGTTGAACCAGCAATCGCAGCTATTACCTATGCAAATGCCGAAGTCAACTTGAACCTTCTCCAACAAGGTATGCACGCTGACAAGATTCTTACTTCTGGTACACAAATGTTTATCGTTACCATGGGTGGTACTGGTGCGACACTGGTTGTTCCATTCATGTTCATGTGGTTGACCAAATCAAAACGAAACCGTGCAATCGGACGTGCTTCAGTAGTTCCAACTTTCTTTGGTGTAAATGAACCAATCTTGTTTGGTGCACCACTTGTCTTGAACCCGATTTTCTTTATTCCATTTATCTTTGCGCCAATTGCCAACGTATGGATCTTTAAATTCTTTATTGAAACGCTTGGCATGAACTCATTTACTGCCAACCTTCCTTGGACAACACCAGGTCCGCTCGGTATTGTTCTCGGTACAAACTTCCAATTCTTGTCATTTGTACTTGCTGCTTTGTTAATCCTTGTTGACGTAGCCATTTACTATCCATTCCTCAAGGTTTATGATGAACAAATTCTTGAAGAAGAGCGTTCAGGTAAAGCCAATGATGAATTGAAAGAAAAAGTAGCAGCAAACTTCAATACTGCCAAAGCAGATGCTATTCTTGAAAAAGCAGGTGTAGAAACAGCGCAAAACACAATCACAGAAGAAACAAATGTTCTCGTTCTCTGTGCAGGTGGAGGAACAAGTGGCCTCCTTGCAAATGCTTTAAACAAGGCAGCTGCGGAGTACAAGGTTCCTGTTAAAGCAGCAGCTGGTGGCTATGGAGCTCACCGTGAAATGCTGCCTGAGTTTGATCTGGTTATCCTTGCTCCTCAAGTTGCTTCAAACTTTGAAGACATGAAGGCCGAAACCGACAAGCTTGGTATCAAACTTGCCAAGACAGAAGGTGGGCAATACATTAAACTGACTCGCGATGGAAAAGGCGCTCTTGCCTTTGTTCAAGCGCAGTTCGAAGAATAAAAGGTAAATAGCGAAGAAGTGAGATGGAGGAATTCCTCCCAACTCTATCTCCATCTCATTTCTATTTCTTGAAAGGTGAATCAAATGACAAAAACACTTCCAAAAGACTTTATTTTTGGTGGAGCAACAGCAGCCTACCAAGCAGAAGGTGCAACACATACTGATGGTAAAGGGCCAGTCGCCTGGGACAAATACCTCAAAGATAACTACTGGTACACTGCTGAACCAGCCAGTGATTTCTACCACAAATACCCAGTTGATCTCAAACTAGCAGAAGAGTATGGTGTCAATGGTATCCGTATTTCAATCGCTTGGTCACGTATCTTTCCAACTGGTTACGGGAAAGTCAATGATAAGGGAGTTGAGTTCTATCATAATCTATTTGCAGAGTGCCACAAACGACATGTTGAGCCCTTTGTAACTCTTCATCACTTTGATACGCCAGAAGCTCTACATTCAAATGGAGACTTCTTAAACCGTGAAAACATTGAACACTTTGTAGACTACGCGGCTTTCTGTTTTGAAGAATTTCCAGAAGTCAATTATTGGACAACCTTTAATGAAATTGGGCCGATAGGAGATGGCCAGTATTTGGTTGGGAAATTTCCTCCAGGTATTCAATATGATCTTGCCAAAGTCTTCCAATCTCATCACAATATGATGGTTTCACATGCGCGTGCAGTAAAACTTTTCAAGGACAAGGGTTATAAAGGTGAAATTGGTGTGGTTCATGCCCTGCCTACCAAGTATCCTCTGGATCCTGAAAATCCTGCAGATGTCCGTGCAGCTGAGTTAGAAGATATTATCCATAACAAGTTTATCCTAGACGCGACTTATTTAGGGCGATATTCCGAAGAAACCATGGAAGGTGTCGACCATATCCTAGCAGTCAATGGTGGTAGCTTAGATCTGCGTGAAGAAGATTTCGCTGCATTAGAAGCAGCAAAAGACTTGAATGACTTCCTTGGTATTAACTACTATATGAGTGATTGGATGCAAGCCTTTGATGGCGAAACAGAAATCATTCACAATGGTAAGGGTGAAAAAGGAAGCTCTAAATATCAGATTAAGGGAGTCGGACGCCGTGTAGCTCCTGATTATGTACCGCGCACAGATTGGGACTGGATTATCTATCCTCAAGGTTTATATGATCAAATCATGCGCGTGAAGAAAGATTATCCGAACTACAAGAAAATCTACATCACTGAGAATGGTCTTGGATACAAAGATGAGTTTGTGGATGGGACAGTCTATGATGATGGACGGATTGATTATGTTAAGAAACACATGGAAGTGATTTCAGGTGCCATCTCCGATGGAGCCAATGTCAAAGGCTACTTTATCTGGTCGCTGATGGATGTCTTTTCTTGGTCAAATGGTTACGAAAAGCGTTACGGTCTCTTCTATGTAGATTTTGAGACGCAGGAGCGTTATCCAAAGAAATCGGCTCATTGGTACAAGAAACTAGTTGAGACACAACTTATTGAATAAAATTCAACAAAAATTCCCCACCAAAAGGTAGGGGAATTTTTATGGTTTTGATAAAAGAATGGTTGTTTGTTTTGACAGGTCTTCAAATGTTTCCTGACTCAGTTTAGAATCTGAAACGATGGTATCAATCTCTGAGATATTGTAAAAAGTGTAAAAATCAAACTTATTAAACTTACTGTGGTCTGCCAGTAAGTATTTTTTATTGGCATTGTTCAAGGCGATTCGTTGAGCTTCGCCCTCTTCTTCACTAAAGGTGGCAATAGCCTTATCCTTAATACCATTACAGCTAACAAAAGCCTTAGAAAACTGAAGGTTGGTCAAATCCTGTAAGGTAAGTGTCCCTACAAAAGCACCAGTGATAGAGCGATAATTTCCACCAATCAAAATCAAATCTGTTAGTTTTCGTTCGTTTAGGATAAGAAAAACAGGAAGACTGTTTGTTACAACACGAATATTATCGATAGGAAGTTCACGAGCAAAACACTCCAAGGTCGTTCCTGGGCCGATAAAAATGGTTTCTCCTTCGTCAATCAAATGACCTGCAAAACGACTAATTTCTTGTTTTTCAGCAATCTGCAAGCCTTGTTTTTCAACGTTTGACCGTTCATTGTTTAAGAGAGAACCTGTACGAAGTTTTTCTGCCCCACCATGCACACGGACCAACAAATCCTTATCTGCTAGTTCTTGTAAATAGCGGCGAGCGGTCATATCTGACACATCAAGACTCTCCATAATCTCTTTTACAGTAATAGTACCTTTTGCGTTTACTGATTCTAGAATACTATCTAGTTTTTCTTGCTTTAGCATCCTTATCACCTCGATTTCTACTATTATTATCTTACCATAAAACGCTCAATCAATCAAATAGAAAAAAACAAAATAAAACAAAAACAAAAATACCATGGTTGTTTTAAACAAACCATGATATTTTGAATGATTGGTCAAATTAGTCTAAACCGTAGTTGTAATCCTCGTCTTGCATGGCTTCAACTTCACCAAGGAGGTAACCATTTCCGACTTGGGAGAAGAAGTCGTGGTTAGAAGTTCCTGTTGAAATACCGTTCATAACGATAGGATTGACATCATCAGATGAATCTGGGAAGAGTGGATCTTGTCCTAGGTTCATAAGGGCCTTATTGGCATTGTAGCGAAGGAAGGTTTTAACTTCTTCGGTCCAACCAACACCGTCATAGAGACTTTCAGTATAGCCTTCTTCGTTTTCATAAAGAGTGTAGAGCAAGTCGTACATCCATTCTTTGAGTTTTTCTTGCTCTTCTTCAGGCAATTCGTTAAAACCAAGTTGGAATTTGTAACCAATGTAAGTTCCGTGAACAGACTCATCACGGATGATCAGTTTGATGATTTCCGCAACGTTGGCCAGTTTGTTGTTACCGAGATAGTAGAGGGGTGTAAAGAAACCAGAGTAGAAGAGGAAGGTTTCAAGGAAAACGCTGGCAACTTTCTTTTCAAGAGGCGTACCATTGAGGTAGATTTCATTGATAATCTCTGCTTTTCTTTGTAGGTAGGGGTTAGTGTTGGTCCATTCAAAGATTTCTTCGATTTCAGCCTTGGTATTCAAGGTTGAAAAGATAGAAGAATAGGATTTTGCGTGGACAGATTCCATAAATTGGATGTTGTTAAAAACAGCTTCTTCATGTGGTGTACGGATGTCTGAACGAAGAGCCTGAACACCAGTTTCTGATTGCATGGTATCAAGAAGCGTTAAACCACCAAAGACTTTTCCTACCAAGTCTTTTTCTTTGTTTGATAGTTTTCTCCAGTCGTCAAGGTCATTTGACAAGGGGATACGAGTATCGAGCCAGAATTGCTCCGTCAATTTCTCCCAAGTTGATTTGTCGATGACATCTTCGATGGCATTCCAGTTAATGGCTTTGTAGTAAGTTTCCATAAGGTGTATTTCTCCAATGTAATAGTAATTATTATGCAGCTTTGCTTAGTTTTATAGAACCTATTTCAATGGTATCATATTTTTTTATTGCGGAGCAAGCAATAAATGTTATGAGTATAGCGTAAAGTGGCTCCCATTTACTATTTAAACAAGTAGTAAAAATTTTTTCCATTAAATCACACAGCTTTCACATTGGTTAGCACCGACTTCTCCACCGTCGTCTGTAAAGGTACGGACGTAGTAAATTGATTTGATTCCCTTGTTAAAGGCATAGTTACGAAGGATAGACAAGTCACGTGTCGTTTGTTTGTTTTCTTTCTTCCATTCGTAAAGGCCTTTTGGAATATCACTACGCATGAAGAGGGTGAGTGAAAGTCCTTGGTCCACATGCTCTGTTGCAGCAGCGTAAACATCAATCACCTTACGCATATCCATGTCATAAGCAGAAGTGTAGTAAGGAATGGTTTCTGTTGACAAGCCCGCAGCTGGATAGTAGATTTTACCGATTTTCTTCTCTTGGCGTTCTTCGATACGTTGCGTAATCGGGTGGATAGAAGCAGAAACGTCGTTGATGTAACTGATAGAACCGTTTGGTGCTACAGCAAGACGGTTTTGGTGATAAAGTCCATCTGCTTGAACCTTTTCGCGAAGTTCAGCCCAGTCAGCAGCACTTGGAATAAAGACGTCTTTGAAGAGCTCTTTGACACGGTCTGATTTTGGAACAAATTCACCTGTCACATACTTATCGAAGTAGCTTCCGTTAGCATAGTCTGATTTTTCAAAATTGTGGAAGGTGATACCACGTTCACGCGCAATATTGTTTGACTCAACTAAAGTCCAGTAGTTCATAAGCATAAAGTAGATGCTTGTAAATTCTACTGACTCAGGTGATCCATATTCGATCAGTTGTTGGGCAAGGTAACTATGAAGTCCCATGGCACCAAGACCAAAGGTGTGAGCCAAACTATTTCCGTGGTCAATAGTAGGAACAGCCACGATGTGCGAACTATCTGTAACGAAAGTAAGAGCACGTACCATTGCACGGATAGAACGACCAAAGTCAGGTGAGGTCATCATGTTGACAACGTTAGTTGAACCAAGGTTACATGAAACGTCCGTTCCCATTTGAAGGAATTCTTGAGCATCGTTGATCAAACTTGGTTCTTGAACTTGAAGAATCTCAGAACACAAGTTACTCATGATAATCTTACCATCAATAGGATTTGCACGGTTAGCTGTATCAATGTTGACCACATAGGGATAGCCAGACTCTTGTTGCAATTTAGAGATTTCAGTTTCCAAATCACGCGCCTTGATTTTTGTCTTGCGGATGTTTGGATTTGCGACCAATTCATCGTATTTTTCAGTGATGTCGATGTAGTTAAATGGCACACCATATTCAAGCTCTACAGAGTATGGGCTGAAGAGGTACATTTCTTCATTTTTGCGAGCCAATTCGTAGAATTTATCGGGTACCACAACACCAAGTGAAAGAGTCTTCACACGAACTTTTTCATCGGCATTTTCTTTCTTAGTTGAAAGGAAAGCGATGATATCTGGGTGAAAGACATTGAGGTAGACAACCCCAGCACCTTGACGTTGCCCCAATTGGTTTGAGTAAGAGAAGCTGTCCTCAAAAAGCTTCATAACTGGCACGACACCAGACGCTGCTCCTTCATAACCTTTGATAGGAGCTCCAGCTTCACGAAGGTTGCTGAGGGAAATTCCCACACCACCACCGATACGTGAAAGTTGAAGAGCTGAGTTGATAGAACGTCCGATAGAGTTCATATCATCTGTGACCTGAATCAAGAAACAAGATACCAACTCCCCACGACGGGCGCGACCAGCATTCAAGAAGGAAGGAGTAGCTGGTTGGTAGCGTTGGTGGATGATTTCATTGGCAATATCAGTCGCAATCGCCTCATCCCCGTCTGCAAAATAAAGCGCATTAAAGAAGACGCGGTCTTCCATACTTTCAAGGTAATATTCCCCATCATTAGTCTTCAAGGCGTACTGGTTGTAAAATTTATAGGCAGCCATGAATGACTTGAATTGGAAGTTTTGGTCTTTGATAAATTGGTGCAATTCTTCCAAAAACTCTGGACGGTACTTCTTGAGAAATGCAGTTTCGATATAGTTATGTTCAATGAGGTAGTTGATTTTATCAGTGATTGAATCAAAAACCATGGTATTTGGAACCACATTTTCTTTAAAGAAGGCATCCAAGGCATCCTTATCTTTATGAAGCATGATTTGTCCATTAACAGGACGGTTGATTTCGTTATTGAGACGGAAGTAAGTTACGTCCTCAAGATGTTTTAATCCCATAAAATTTCCCTTATCTAACTACAAAAGAAAGGCTTCTAAGTTAGCCCTAGAAGCGAGTTTCTTCTGGATGATGTACTAAGATTATGCTAATTGTTTCAGTTTTCCTGGTTGGAAGCCTGAAAAGACTTCAGTTGGTGTTTGGATAACAGGAGCAGCACTGAAACCGAGCTCTTTAACTTGATCGATATACTCAGGTTGCTCGTCGAGATTGATCTCACGATAAGCGACATTGTTACTATCCAAGAAACGTTTGGTCATTTTACATTGGACACAGTTATTTTTAGAATAAACGGTTACCATTTTTGTAACTCCTCTTCAAAATTTAATACTATCTTAGTATATCAGAAAAAAAAACTTTGTCAAACAATTTTGACTAAATATTGTGTTTTGAATAAAAATATTTAAAACCAGGACACTATATATAGTATGAGGCTAATGGTAAAGATTGCGTTTTCATTGACCTATCAAAGACTGATGAAAACTCAAAACTATATCCTGTATGTTGGTAATTTATATAGAAGATTTTCAGCAAGTTATCTGAAAGGAAATTGAAGAAAGTCCATAAAATACTTGAAAAATTATCTTGAAGGTGATATAATACACTATTGTAAGGGTTATCACTTATAACTCAAATAGAAAACACTTAAAGGAGAGTCAAACTATGGCTTCTAAAGATTTCCACGTAGTGGCAGAAACAGGTATCCACGCACGTCCAGCAACATTGTTGGTACAAACAGCTAGCAAATTTGCTTCAGATATCACTCTTGAGTACAAAGGTAAATCAGTAAACCTTAAATCTATCATGGGTGTTATGAGTCTTGGTGTTGGCCAAGGCGCTGACGTTACAATTTCAGCTGAAGGTGCAGATGCTGACGATGCAATTGCTGCTATCTCAGAAACAATGGAAAAAGAAGGATTGGCATAAGGAAATGACAGAAATGCTTAAAGGAATCGCAGCATCAGACGGTGTTGCAGTTGCAAAAGCATATCTACTCGTTCAACCGGATTTGTCATTTGAGACTGTTACAGTCGAAGATACAAACGCAGAAGAAGCTCGCCTTGATGTCGCTCTAAAAGCATCACAAGACGAGCTTTCTGTTATTCGTGAGAAAGCAGTAGGTACGCTAGGTGAAGAAGCTGCTCAAGTATTTGACGCTCACTTAATGGTTCTTGCTGACCCAGAAATGATTAGTCAAATCAAAGAAACAATTCGTGCTAAGAAAGTGAATGCGGAAGCAGGTCTGAAAGAAGTGACAGACATGTTTATCACTATCTTTGAGGGTATGGAAGACAACCCATACATGCAAGAACGTGCAGCGGATATCCGCGACGTGACAAAACGTGTATTGGCAAATCTTCTTGGTAAAAAATTGCCAAACCCAGCTTCTATCAATGAAGAAGTGATCGTGATTGCGCATGACTTGACTCCTTCAGATACAGCTCAATTGGACAAAAACTTTGTAAAAGCTTTTGTAACCAACATTGGTGGACGTACAAGCCACTCAGCTATCATGGCGCGTACACTTGAAATCGCGGCAGTATTAGGTACAAACAACATCACTGAAATTGTTAAAGATGGTGATATCCTTGCTGTTAACGGTATCACTGGTGAAGTGATTATCAACCCAACTGATGAGCAAGCGGCAGAATTCAAGGCCGCTGGTGAAGCTTATGCTAAGCAAAAAGCTGAATGGGCACTTTTGAAAGATGCCAAAACAGTGACAGCTGATGGCAAACACTTCGAATTGGCTGCCAACATCGGTACTCCAAAAGACGTTGAAGGTGTAAATGACAACGGTGCTGAAGCTGTTGGACTTTACCGTACAGAATTCTTGTACATGGATTCTCAAGACTTCCCAACAGAAGACGAGCAGTACGAAGCATACAAGGCTGTTCTTGAAGGAATGAACGGTAAACCAGTTGTCGTTCGTACAATGGATATCGGTGGAGATAAGGAGCTTCCTTACTTCGATATGCCTCACGAAATGAACCCATTCCTTGGATTCCGTGCCCTTCGTATCTCTATCTCTGAGACTGGAGATGCTATGTTCCGCACTCAAATCCGTGCCCTTCTTCGTGCATCAGTTCACGGTCAATTGCGTATCATGTTCCCAATGGTTGCGCTCTTGAAAGAATTCCGTGCAGCTAAAGCAGTCTTTGACGAAGAAAAAGCAAACCTTCTTGCTGAAGGTGTTGCAGTTGCGGATAATATCCAAGTTGGTATCATGATCGAAATCCCAGCAGCAGCAATGCTTGCAGACCAATTTGCTAAAGAAGTTGACTTCTTCTCAATTGGTACAAACGACTTAATCCAATACACAATGGCAGCAGACCGTATGAACGAGCAAGTTTCATACCTTTACCAACCATATAACCCATCAATCCTCCGTTTGATCAACAACGTTATCAAAGCGGCTCACGCTGAAGGGAAATGGGCTGGTATGTGTGGTGAGATGGCTGGTGATCAACAAGCTGTTCCACTCCTTGTCGGAATGGGCTTGGATGAGTTCTCTATGTCAGCAACATCTGTACTTCGTACACGCAGCTTGATGAAAAAACTCGACACAGCTAAGATGGAAGAGTACGCAAATCGTGCCCTTACAGAATGCTCAACAATGGAAGAAGTTCTTGAACTTCAAAAAGAATACGTTAATTTTGATTAATCGAAAAGTCCTTGCAACTCAGTTGCAGGGATTTTTTTGATATTTTTTAAAGAATTATCATGGTAAACTGCTTATATGAAGCCTTTTGAAGACAAAGTAGTGAGACAGAATAAAAAATACTTAACCAGTTCATAAAATTCTTGACAAGTTGTAAATTTAGGAGTAAACTATTAACCAGTTAAGTAATAGAAAGGAGTTTCTGCAATTTAGAAATGAATTGCAACAAGAAATATCAAAAAGAAAGAGAGTTTTGATGAAAGTTAATAAGAAATACCTTGCTGGTTCTGCGGCAGCTTTGATGTTAAGTGTTTGTTCTTACGAGTTGGGACTTTATCAAGCCAGAACGGTTAAGGAAAATAATCGTGTTTCCTATATAGATGGAAAACAAGCAAGGCAAAAAACGGAGAATCTGACTCCTGATGAGGTTAGCAAGCGTGAAGGAATCAATGCGGAGCAAATCGTCATCAAGATAACAGACCAAGGCTATGTCACTTCACATGGCGACCACTATCATTATTACAATGGTAAGGTTCCTTATGACGCGATTTTTAGTGAAGAATTACTCATGAAGGATCCAAACTATAAGCTAAAAGATGAGGATATTGTTAATGAGGTCAAGGGTGGTTATGTTATCAAGATAGATGGAAAGTACTATGTCTACCTTAAGGATGCAGCCCATGCAGAGAATGTTCGTACGAAAGAAGAAATCAATCGACAAAAACAAGAGCATGGTCAGCATCGTGAAGGAGGAACTTCAGCAAACGATGGAGCGGTAGCCTTGGCACGTTCACAAGGACGCTATACTACAGATGATGGTTACATCTTTAATGCCTCTGATATCATTGAGGATACTGGTGATGCTTATATTGTTCCTCATGGCGATCATTACCATTATATTCCCAAGAATGAGTTATCAGCCAGCGAATTGGCTACCGCAGAAGCCTTCCTATCTGGTCGGGGCAATCTGTCAAGTTCAAGAACCTATCGCCGACAAAATAGCGATAGCACCCCAAGAACTAACTGGGTTCCTTCTGTAAGCAATCAGGGAACTACCAATACTAACACAAGCAACAACAGCAATACTAACAGTCAAGCAAGTCAAAGTAATGACATTGATAGTCTTTTGAAACAGCTCTACAAACTGCCTTTGAGGCAACGACACGTAGAATCTGATGGTCTTGTTTTCGACCCAGCACAAATCACAAGTCGCACAGCCAGAGGTGTAGCTGTCCCTCATGGTAACCATTACCACTTTATCCCTTATGAACAAATGTCTGAATTGGAAGAACGAATTGCTCGTATTATTCCTCTTCGTTATCGTTCGAACCATTGGGTACCAGATTCAAGACCAGAAGAACCAAGTCCACAACCGACTCCAGAACCTAGTCCAACTCCACAACCTGCACCAAATCCTCAACCAGCTCCAAGCAATCCAATTGATGAAAAATTGATCAAAGAAGCGGTTCGAAAAGTAGCTGATGGCTATGTCTTTGAGGAGAATGGCAACTCTCGCTATATCCCAGCAAAGGAACTTTCAGCAGAAACAGCAGCAGCTATTGATAGCAAACTGGCCAAGCAGGAAAGTTATTCTCATGTGCTAGAAGCTAAGAAAACTGATCTCCCATCTAGTGACCGAGAATTTTACAATAGGGCTTATGATTTACTAGCAAGAGTTCATCAAGACTTACTTGATAATAAAGGGCGCCAAGCTGATTTTGACACTTTGGATAAACTGTTGGAACGTCTCAATGATACCTCAAGTGATAAAGTCAAGTTGGTGGATGATATTCTGGCCTTCCTAGCACTGATTCGTCATCCAGAACGTTTAGGAAAACCAAATGCGCAAATTGCTTACACAGATGATGAGATTCAGGTAGCTAAGTTGGCAGGCAAGTATACAACAGAAGATGGATATATCTTTGATCCTCGTGATATCACCAGTGATGAGGGGGATGCCTATGTAACTCCACATATGACCCATAGTCATTGGATTAAAAAAGATAGTTTGTCTGAAGCCGAAAGAGCGGCAGCCCAAGCTTATGCTAAAGAGAAAGGTTTGACTCCTTCTTCAACAGACCATCAGTATCCAGGAAATACGGAGGCTAAAGGAGCAGAAGCTATCTACAACCGCGTGAAAGCAACTAAGAAGGTGCCGCTTGATCGTATGCCTTACAATCTCCAACATACCGTGGAAGTCAAAAACGGTAGTTTAATCATTCCTCATTATGACCATTACCATAACATCAAATTTGAGTGGTTTGACGAAGGACTTTATGAGGCACCTAAGGGGTATACTCTAGAAGATCTCTTTGCGACTGTCAAGTACTATGTCGAACATCCAAACGAACGTCCGCATTCAGATAGTGGTTGGGGAAATGCAAGTGACCATGTTCAAAGAAACCAAAATGGTCAAGCTGATACCAATCAAACGGAAAAACCATCAGAGGAGAAACCTCGGACAAACAAACCTGAGGAAGAAAAGCCACGCGAAGAGAAGCCTCAAAGTGAGAAACCAGAATCTCCAAAACCAACTGAGGAGCCGGAAGAAGAATCACCAGAGGAAGCAGAAGAACCTCAGGTCGAGACTGAAAAGGTTGAAGCGAAGTTGAGAGAGGCTGAAGAGCTACTTGCAAAGATCCAAGACCCCATTATCAAGTCCAATGCCAAAGAAACTCTCACTGGCTTAAAAAATAACCTGCTATTTGGTGCTCGGGATAACAATACCATTATGGCTGAAGCTGAAAAGTTGTTGGCATTATTAAAGGAGAGTAAGTAAAGGTAGTAGCATTTTCTAGATCCTAAAAACAGGATAGGAGAACTAGAAAGGAAGAAAACACAAAATGAGAGCAGAATGTGAGTTCTAGTTCTCATTTTTTTTCATGAAAATATGTAAAATATCTTGACATATAGTGTAAATAAAGATAAACTATTTACTAGTTAATTAAATGGTTAAATACTAGTTAAGGAGTAATGATGAAAAAAAGAACATTTCTATTATTAGTGGCAAGTCTGCTGGTTCTTGTATTAGGAGCATGTGGTCAAAAAGAAAAACAAGAAGCAAAAGGAATGAAGATTGTAACAAGTTTTTACCCAATCTATGCCATGGTCAAAGAGGTATCGGAGGACTTGAATGATGTACGGATGATTCAGTCAAGTAGTGGGATTCACTCATATGAACCCTCCGCGAATGATATTGCTGCCATTTATGATGCGGATGTCTTTGTCTACCACTCTCATACGCTCGAATCTTGGGCGGGAAGTCTGGATCCTAACTTGAAAAACTCAAAAGTTAAAGTTTTAGAAGCTTCTGAAGGAATGACATTGGAGCGTGTACCAGGTTTGGAAGATGTTGAAGCTGGTGACGGTATTGATGAAAAAACACTCTACGACCCTCACACTTGGTTAGATCCAGAAAAAGCAGGTGAAGAGGCACAGATTATCGCTGACAAACTTTCGGAGATTGACAGTGCCAATAAGGAAGCGTATCAAAAGAATGCCAAAAACTTTATCGCTAAAGCCCAAGAATTGACTAAGAAGTACCAGCCTATTTTTGAAAAAGCGAGTCAAAAGACTTTTGTTACACAACACACAGCCTTTTCTTATCTCGCTAAACGCTTTGGATTGAAACAACTTGGTATAGCAGGGATTTCCCCTGAACAAGAGCCAAGTCCGAGACAACTAACAGAAATTCAAGAATTCGTTAAGACCTATAAGGTTAAAACCATCTTTACTGAGAGCAATGCTTCTTCTAAAGTCGCTGAGACCTTGGTCAAATCAACAGGAGTTAGCCTAAAGACACTCAATCCTTTAGAAGCAGATCCTGAAAATGATAAAACTTACTTAGAAAATCTAGAAGAAAACATGAATGTTCTTGCAGAAGAATTAAAATGAGGAGATGATGAAAATGAAGAAGAAATACCTTGCAGCAGGATCGGCTCTTGTCCTTTCCCTAAGCCTTTGCATCTATGCATTGAACCAACACCAGGTAGAAGAAAACAAAGATAATAACCGTGTGTCTTATGTCGATGGGAAGCAAGACTCTCAAAAAACAGAGAATCAGACACCAGATCAAGTTAGCAAAAAAGAAGACATTCAGGCTGAACAAATTGTTGTGAAAATCACAGATCAAGGTTATGTGACTTCACACGGTGATCATTTCCATTATTACAATGGTAAAGTTCCTTTTGACGCGATTTTCAGCGAAGAACTGTTGATGAAAGATGCTAATTATCAACTGAAAGATGCTGATATTGTCAATGAAATCAAAGGTGGCTACATTATCAAGGTTGATGGCAAGTATTATGTCTACCTTAAAGATGCGGCTCATGCTGATAATATTCGTACGAAGGACGAAATTGAGCGCCAAAAACAAGGTCATACTCATGATGCACCAACTTCTAACAGTGCAGTGGCGCTTGCTCAATCTCAAGGTCGTTATACTACAGATGACGGCTACATCTTTAATCCGTCTGATATTATCGAGGATACTGGTGATGCTTATATTGTCCCTCATGGTGGACATTACCACTATATTCCAAAGAGCTCCTTGTCTGCTAGCGAATTGGCAGCTGCCCAAGCCTACCTCTCTGGAACTAGAAAACAAGCAAGTGTGACTGACTATCGTCCGAGTCCAAACACAACTAGTCAAACTAGCAATCTGAGTCAAGAAGCTGAAACACCAAGCAATCCAGAAGAGAGCTTACAAACTCTATTGCAGCAACTCTATGCTCTTCCAAGTAGTCAACGTTATGCTGAATCAGATGGCTTGATTTTTGACCCTGCTAAGATTTCGAGCAGAACAGCAAGTGGCGTAGCGATTCCACACGGAAATCACTATCATTTCATCCCATATACAAAACTTTCTGCCTTGGAAGAAAAGATTGCACGTATGATTCCTTTATCTAGCGACAGTGGGAAACCAGCACCTTTGGAAAATCCAAGTAAACCAGTAGAACATCCTGATCAGCAAGACCATCATCATGACCAAGACGGTGACCATGGAAGTCAGGGGACCAAGCATAAAGATCATGACCACGATGGAGAGAACCATGATCACCATCATGACGAAGAGCATGATCACGACTTTGCAGCTGAACGCGTTATCAGTGAGGATGAGCAAGGTTTTGTAGTTTCTCATGGAGATCACGCTCATTATTTCTTTAAGAAGGACTTGACTGATGCTCAAATTAAAGCCGCCCAAAACCACTTGAAAGAAAATCATCAGTCTGAGCCTGTTCAACCACTCGCCAAGACTGTGGAAAGTTTCTCGAGAGATGCTAGCGATGAAGAAAAAATCAAGTATATCTCACAGACCTACGGAGTACCGCTTGAAGCGATTCGTATTTCAAATGGATTCTTTGTCTTTGGAAATCCGGATCAAGCCTATGATCCTACTCATATTCATCCCTATGCAGTACGAAAAGAACATGTTCGTATACCGCTGCAGACAGGTGATCCTGAACTTGATTTCTTAAATGAACTTTATACTACTGCCCTACGCGACAATGTGTCTCCTTATAGTTTGCAGGTTGAAAATGGTAGTTTTGTCATTCCACATGGTGATCACAATCACTACATTAAGGTTCAGACAAAGGGCTATGAAGTAGCCTTAAAGAACAAGATTCCTACTTTACAATCAAGCTACCAGCCTGGAGCTTTTGACGAGCAGACTGTTCTTTCTAAAGTTGATCAACTGTTAGCAGATAGCAGAAGTCTCTACAAAGACCAACCTATTATGCAGAGACGGGTTGAACTTGCTTTGGGTCAATTTACCGAGAACATGAAAAAACTGGCAACCAACTCAACTGCTGGTTACCTAGCAGCCTTGGATCTCTTTGATAAGCAATATATCCATGTGGATCACAGTGTGTCTCCAGTTGAAACATCACCTTTGGACAAGAAATACCAAGCCCTTGTAGATAAGATCAATACACTGGATACAGATACTTATGGTTTGCCTAAGAAGGATCTCTTGCTTCATTTGCAAGATGCGAAACTAGCACAAGATGAAACAGAGTTGGATGCGATTGAAGCGAAACTGCAAGCCTTGCAAGATTTCCGCGATCGTACAGGAGTTACAACAGTAGAGTACATCAAGTACTTCTACGAACATGTATCTGATGGCCGTCTCAGAGAAGAACTTCGGAATCGTGTTGCCAAGCTGACTTGGGAACTTTACCAGTCGCAATCTTTCCTCAAAGCAACCGACTTAAACAAGTTATTCCCAACCATCTACCAAACTAAACTAGAAGTGGAAGAAGCTCTCAAAGACGAACCAGTTTCTACAAAAGCCGGCAAAACCATTCTGGATACGGAAAAAGTGGACAGCCAAACTGCTAAGACAGCTATCTATGAATTCCTAAAAGAACTCTACGGTGATTTTATGCCAGAAGAGCGGGTTAGCCAGGTCAAAAAGGGAGAAGTGGATGCTCTCTTAACCAAAGTTGACCAACTCCTAGCGCGTGTCAAAGAAGACGGTGTCAAACAATCCCTAGCTGAAGAAGCAGCCAATATCAAAGCAGCCGCAGAAAAAGAAAATGCAGATTTTGATGAAGCAAAAACACAGCTTGAGGAACTTTTGAACCGCATTGCAACAACTATCCAACGAGAAGAAAAACAGGCAGAACAAGATCCACAAACGGTGATCATCTATCAAAAACTTTATAATGTCTTGCTCTCTCTTCACAAGTACTTGGAAGATAACAAAGGATCCGATGCTGACTTTGAACGTGTTGATGCCCTATTTGATCAACTCGCAGCCAAAAGTAGTGATAAAGAAGGTCTCCTCACTCTAGCTAAAGAGATTATTAGCTTGAACCAGGAACTCCGTTCAAAATCAAGTGAAACTGCTAACCAATCTAAGTCTGAGAAAGGCAGTGAAACAGCTGCTTCTCAAACAAGCGAAAAGCAAGAGCAAAGTGAGTCTGACTCAAGTACTCAACCAAACGAATAAAAAGAAAGGCGAAGTAGCTGAGCTACCTCGTCTTTTTTTAGTCTTTATAAGATACAATACCAATGATGGTATCCACTGCGCGCTCCATGGTCTGAAGGCTAACGTATTCAAAACGGCCGTGCATGTTTTCACCCCCAGCAAAGATATTTGGAGTTGGAATACCCATAAAGGAAATCTTAGATCCATCAGTCCCTCCGCGAATCGGTTCAATGATTGGGGTGATTCCAAGATCTTCCATAACGGCTTTGGCAATGGTAACAGGTGTCATGTCTTTCTCGATGACTTCTTTCATATTGTAGTACTGGTCTGTCAGAGTCAAGGTTACTCGATTATTTCCAAGCTCTTGATTCATCTTGTCAGCGATGTCTTGCATGGTTTCCTTACGAGCTTTAAAGGCATCTTTTTCAAAGTCTCGAATGATATAGCTTGCACGCGCCTCCTCGACACTACCTGACACATCCATGAGATGATAGAAACCTTGATAACCATCTGTCAGCTCTGGTCGGTCATTCTCAGGAAGTTGATTATGAAAATCAATCGCCAGCTGAAGGGCGTTGACCATCTGTCCTTTGGCAGTACCAGGGTGGACATTACGCCCTTGGAAATGGAGCTCAGCAGCAGCTGCTGAGAAAGTCTCGTACTGTAGTTCCCCTAGTGGTCCTCCGTCAACAGTGTAGGCAAAGTCAACATCAAAATCTTCTGCATCAAACTGATTAGCACCGACACCGATTTCTTCATCTGGTCCAAAACCGACACGGATTTCGCAGTGTTTGATTTCAGGATGAGCATTTAAGTACTCGATAGCGGTCATAATCTCAGCAATACCTGATTTGTCATCAGCACCTAGTAAGGTCGTGCCGTCAGTTGTGATAAGCGTTTGACCATGATATTTTTCAAGATTCTTGAAGTCAGCAGGATCGAGTTTGAAACCGGAAGTACCTAAGTCGATGGCTTCACCATCATAGTTTTCGATAACTTGCGGCTTCACCCCTTCAGCATTAAAATCAGCAGTATCCATGTGGGAGATGAAGCCAATTTTGCGAGTGAGATTTGGATCGTTAGCTGGTAAGGTACCAATGGCGAAACCATTTGGGAGGTAGTAAACATTTTGCAGACCAACACGTTTCATTTCAGGAATAAGAACATTGGTCGCAAAATCTACCTGGCTTTGCGTACTTGGAGTAGTAGTAGAGTGTTCATCAGAACGCGTATTGACCTTAACGTAAGTCAAGAAACGATCTAAAAGGTTGGGATAAGTCATAAAAACTCCTTTAATAATCATTTTTTTCATTGTATCATAGAATGGGGAGAAAAACAAAGAGGAGTAAATAAAAATAAAATGAATGAAAGCGTTTATTTATTATATATTTCATGGTACAATGGTAATTGAAAAAAATATCACAAGGACATATCAATGAAAAAAGCAATTTTAATGATGACATTCGGTTCGCCAGAAGAGATCACCTTTGAGAGTGTGGCGGATTTTTTTACCAACATTCGTCGTGGAGTTAGACCCAAAGATCACGAGATTCAGACTCTCTATGACAACTACGTCCTTATAGGTGGAACGCCCTTACAGCGGATTACACGTGAGGAGGTCAGTCTAGTCAAGGAACGGTTAGGAGAAGAGTATGGCATCTACTTTGCCAACAAATTTTCTCGCCCCTTTATTCCTGATGTGATCAAGCAGATGGAGGCTGATGGCGTTGAAGAGTGTATTTGTTTGATTTTAGAACCCCATTATTCCTTCTACTCGGTTATGGGGTATGAGAAGTTTCTGGAAAGCCAGCAAATCCGATTTTTAGTCATTAAGGACTGGTATCAGCAACAGTCTTTGCTGGACTTTTGGACAGATGAGATTAGCAAAATTTTACGGAACGATGTGGGAGAAGAGTCCTTTAAGGTGATCTTCTCAGCCCACAGTGTTCCAATTTTTGCCTTGGACTTTGGAGATCCTTATATCGACCAGATTTTCGATAATAGCAAACTGATAGCAGAGCAACTCAGTCTAACAGCAGATCAGTATACCAATACTTGGCAGAGCGAGAGCGATATTGGAATCCCTTGGATCAAGCCAGATGTCTTAGAATATTTGCGAGAACAAAAGCAACATCCAGAGCATTATATTTTTGTACCAATTAGCTTTATCAGTGAGCACATTGAAGTCTTGTTTGACAACGATGTAGAATGTTATGAATTATGTCAAGAATTAGGTGTAACCTACCATCGACCACCTATGCCAAATACAGATTACCGTTTAATTGACGCTTTAGTTGCTACTGTAAGGGCCAATGAACAAAAAGAATTTAAGGAATTTCTCCCAGAAGAAGAAACCTTTGACGAATTAGCTCCTTCAGCAACCACTAAGGATATTATGGAGGAAACAGACGATCTTCAAATGCCAGAATTTGTTAAAAAACTGATTGAGAAAAAAGGCCGTGAAAATGTGAAGATGCCTTACTTAATTAAAAAAATGCTAGAAAAGGCAGGTAAGTTGCCGAAAGACTAAAGAAAAAAGGATTTAGCATGAAGCTAGATCCTTTTTTGTCTTATTTTTTCTCAAGAAGGGCTTTGATTTCTTGAAGAACTTCTAGTTCAGTTGGAGCAGCAGGTGTATCTTCAGCTGGCTCTTCTTTCTTAGTAAGGTTTTGCGCTTTTTCAACAGCTTTGATAACGAAGAAAAGAACAGTACCAATCACTAAAAAGTTGATGACAGCGCTCAAGAAGCTACCATATCCAACACCATTCCATGAAAGTTCAGCGATACGCTCAACATTTGCTGCTTTCAAGGCTGGATTCAAGATAAGTGGAGTGATGATATCATTTACAAGTGAAGTAACGATAGCACCAAAAGCAGAGGCAATGATCACACCGACAGCGAGGTCAACGACATTACCACGAAGCAAAAATTCTTTAAGATCTTTTAACATTTTCATAAAATCCTTTCAAAAACTAATCTTAATTGTACCTGAAATACCTAAATATTGCAACCTTAATGCTTACTGATACCTATTTCATTTATAAAAAACGTATACTTTACTAAAAATATAGTTAAGAATGATAATCAAAACCTGAGCAATTAGCGTTTCGATGGCATTGACCTGATCTAGTTGATCGTTGACAAACTGCCCAATAATATCGGGATAAGATGTAACGAAGATATAAGTTAAAAGAACGTCAAGACCAAGTGTAGAAAGACGTGCTAAGAAAAATTTAACTAGGCGAATTGGCCAATTCCTTCTCTTTTGCTTAAAGACGATGGTGTCATTTGTGATAAAGGCAAAAAGAATACTGATAATATTTGCGAGTGCGGTTGCTAGGATTTCCTGGCGGCTGATATGGTAGATAACCAAACGTGATAAGATAGATACTAGAGTAGTAGCACCACCGAAAAATAAGTAGGATAGGATTTCATTATCAAAGAAAGCTTTTATTTGATTTTTCATGATTTTAGTATAGCATAAAGCTGGCTATTGTGCTATACTGGTAAGGTTGATTCAATCAACCCTTGGTGCTTAGCTTCTTTCACCAAGCATATTTTACGCGGGAAACCGCTAAAGGAGAAAACATGAAAAAATTAACTGTTCGTGATATGGCAGATATTGCTATCGTTGCTGCTATCTATGTGGTTTTGACCATTACCCCACCGCTGAATGCCATTAGCTACGGTGCTTACCAGTTCCGTATTTCTGAGATGATGAATTTTTTGGCCTTCTACAATCCTAAATATATCATCGGTGTGACGATTGGTTGTATGATTGCTAATTTCTTTAGCTTTGGTCTGATAGATGTCTTTGTCGGAGGGGGATCTACCCTAGTTTTCCTTAGTCTGGGTGTATGGCTCTTTAGCAAGTACAAGAAAGACTATTTGTTCAATGGTTTGATTCGAAAAGATCATTTCTTCTTTTCAATCCTATTCTCTATTTCAATGATTACCATTGCAGCAGAACTTCATATCGTTGCAGAGGCTCCATTCTTCTTCACATGGTTCTCTACAGGAATTGGAGAGTTTGCATCACTTATCGTAGGTGCGATTTTGATCAATAAACTAGGGCAGAGAATCGACCTCACAAAATAAGAAGTGTATAAGCTAGATTCTTGCTAAATCTAGCTTTTTTCATTCCATAAAATTAAAAGAGAGCGCTTGACAAGAACATAGAACTATAGTATACTTTTTAGGTAAGCTGATTTAGCTCAGTTGGCAGAGCGCATCCATGGTAAGGATGAGGTCGCCGGTTCAATCCCGGCAATTAGCATGATATAGGCAGAAAAACCTTGGTTTCCCAAGGTTTTTCTTATAGACCTGTGTAAATGAAGCCAAAGAGTTTTGGCTGTTGACAAAAGTGACTCTCTTTAGTAGAATAGTAGGTGCGATGAGTCGATAGGTAGTCTTAGGACTACTATTGAGCATAAGGAGGTCATAACGCAGGAGCGGACCTTGATGAGTTGTGTGAACCTGCTCATCACATGAAGATGCCTCTTAGTCCCTAGTCAATGGCTAGGGATTTTTTTATTTTCAGAAAATAGAACCCAAAATACTTTTCAATTTTTAGAAAAAGTAGTATAATACTTCTATTATAGAAATTTTTAGAAAATTCCGAAAGAGGTTATTTATGGGATATACAGTTGCTGTAGTCGGCGCGACAGGTGCTGTCGGAGCTCAGATGATAAAAATGTTGGAAGAATCAACACTTCCTATTGATAAAATTCGTTACCTTGCTTCTGCACGTTCAGCAGGTAAGACTTTGAAATTTAAAGATCAAGATATTACGATTGAGGAAACAACTGAGACAGCTTTTGAGGGTGTTGATATTGCTCTCTTTTCAGCAGGAGGTTCGACATCTGCTAAGTATGCACCGTACGCCGTTAAAGCTGGTGCGGTAGTAGTGGATAATACATCTTATTTCCGCCAAAATCCAGATGTGCCATTGGTTGTTCCAGAGGTCAATGCTCACGCACTTGATGCCCACAACGGAATCATTGCCTGCCCGAACTGTTCAACAATCCAAATGATGGTGGCCCTTGAACCTGTTCGTCAAAAATGGGGCTTGGACCGTATCATCGTTTCAACTTACCAAGCGGTCTCAGGTGCTGGTATGGGAGCGATTCTTGAAACACAACGTGAACTTCGTGAAGTCTTGAATGATGGTGTAAATCCACGTGATTTGCATGCGGAAATCTTGCCTTCAGGTGGTGACAAAAAACACTATCCTATCGCCTTCAATGCACTTCCACAAATCGATGTCTTCACTGACAATGATTACACTTACGAAGAGATGAAGATGACCAAGGAAACTAAGAAAATCATGGAAGATGACAGCATTGCAGTATCTGCAACCTGTGTGCGTATCCCAGTCTTGTCAGCTCACTCTGAGTCTGTTTATATCGAAACAAAAGAAGTGGCTCCAATCGAAGAAGTGAAAGAAGCTATCACAGCCTTCCCAGGTGCAGTTCTGGAGGATGATGTGGCTCATCAAATCTATCCGCAAGCTATCAATGCAGTAGGTTCACGTGATACTTTTGTTGGTCGTATCCGTAAGGATTTGGATGCCGAAAAAGGAATTCACATGTGGGTTGTTTCAGATAACCTTCTCAAAGGTGCTGCTTGGAACTCTGTACAGATCGCAGAAACGCTTCATGAGCGTGGTTTGGTCCGTCCAACAGCTGAGCTGAAATTTGAATTAAAATAATGGTTTAGGAGTTCGAATGAACTCCTTCTTTGAAATAGAGAGGTGTTTCTCATGTCCTACCAAGATCTAAAAGAGTGTAAAATTATCACTGCCTTCATCACCCCTTTCCATGAAGATGGTTCTATCAACTTTGATGCCATTCCAGCCTTAATTGAGCATTTGTTGGCCCACCATACAGATGGTATTTTGCTGGCTGGAACTACAGCTGAAAGTCCGACTTTGACTCACGATGAAGAGTTGGAGCTCTTTGCGGCTGTACAAAAAGTGCTCAATGGACGGGTTCCTTTGATTGCGGGTGTGGGTACCAATGATACGCGAGACTCTATCGAGTTTGTCAAAGAAGTGGCAGAATTTGGTGGTTTTGCTGCTGGGCTTGCTATTGTTCCTTACTACAACAAACCTTCTCAAGAAGGGATGTATCAGCACTTTAAGGCTATTGCTGATGCCTCAGATTTGCCAATTATCATTTATAACATTCCGGGGCGTGTGGTTGTCGAATTGACTCCTGAGACCATGCTTCGCTTGGCTGACCATCCTAATATCATCGGTGTTAAAGAATGTACCAGTTTGGCAAATATGGCTTACTTGATTGAGCATAAGCCAGAGGAATTTTTGATTTATACTGGTGAAGATGGTGATGCCTTCCATGCCATGAACCTTGGTGCTGACGGGGTTATTTCTGTTGCATCTCATACAAATGGAGATGAGATGTATGAGATGTTTACTGCCATTGCAGAAAGCGACATGAAGAAAGCTGCAGCAATTCAGCGCAAATTCATTCCTAAGGTCAATGCCCTCTTCTCTTATCCAAGTCCTGCACCAGTTAAGGCAGTTCTTAACTATATGGGATTTGCAGCTGGCCCAACTCGTTTACCTCTTGTTCCAGCACCAGAGGAAGATGCCAAACGCATTATCAAGGTTGTCGTAGATGGTGACTACGAAGCAACAAAGGCAACTGTTACAGGTGTCTTACGACCAGATTATTAATAAATATAAAATCCATGACCGAAACGATCATGGATTTCTTATTTTCCTAAACAGAATTGACTAAAGAGTTGGGTGATGAGTTCATCTGGAGCAGCATCACCAGTGATTTCTCCAAGGATCTCCCAAGTACGAGTCAAATCAACTTGAAGCAAATCAACTGGCATACCTAGTTCCAAGCCTTCGTTTACAGCTTGTAGGCTTTCGACTGCCTTTTCAATCAAGGAAATGTGACGGGCATTAGACAAGTAAGTAGCATCTTGCTCGACCAAGCCAGCATTTTCAAAGAAGAGGTCGTTAATGCGTTCTTCAATTTTATCAATGTTTTGGTTTTTAAGGACTGAAATACGGATGACATCATCTGGAAGTTCGGAAGTTTCAATCGCTTCAGGTAGGTCTGTTTTATTAAGTAGAATAATGCGATTAGTGTCCTGACTGATTTCAAGAAGTTGACGATCTTGGGCGGTCAGTGGCTCACTGGCATTTAGCACTAGTAGAACCAAGTCAGCTTCCTTAAGGGCTTTTTTAGAGCGTTCAACACCTATTTGTTCCACGATATCTTCCGTGTCACGAATGCCAGCTGTATCAATCAATTTGAGAGGAACCCCGTTAATGTTGACGTATTCTTCGATGACATCACGGGTGGTGCCAGCGATGTCAGTTACGATGGCCTTGTCCTCACGCAAGAGGTTATTGAGGAGGCTGGATTTCCCAACGTTGGGGCGTCCGATGATAGCAGTAGAAATTCCCTCACGAAGGATTTTACCGCGGCGGGCTGTCCTAAGGAGATTGGTTAGCAATTGTTCAAACTCCATAGTCTTTTCTCGGACTACGGCTGTAGTAGCTTCCTCAACATCATCATACTCAGGATAGTCAATATTGACCTCGACTTGCGCAAGTGTATTGAGGATTTCTTGCCGAGTATTGTTAATGAGATCAGAAAGAGAACCGTCCAATTGTTTGACGGCAATGTTCATGGCTTTATCTGTCTTGGCACGGATGATATCCATCACCGCCTCAGCCTGCGTCAAATCCACACGTCCATTTAGGAAGGCGCGCTTGGTAAATTCTCCAGGTTCTGCCAACCGAGCTCCTTCACGGATAGCTAGCTGGAGAATTTCGTTAGTCACCGCAATCCCACCATGAGTGTTAATCTCAATAATATCCTCACGAGTGAAGGTCTTTGGAGACTTCATAGCTCCAACCATAACCTCGTCCATAACCTTACCAGTTAGAGGATCAACAATGTGTCCGTAGTTCAGCGTGTGGCTAGCAACCTGACTTAAGTCTTTACCTTTAAAAATCTTTTGCGCAATAGCAAAACTATCTGTTCCACTTAGGCGGACAATCCCAATGGCCCCTTCTCCAAGAGGAGTAGAAATTGCAGCGATGGTATCAAATTCACGTGTAATCATAATATTTCCTTATTTAATAGCTCATTTCTTGGTAATATTTCCAAGTTTCTTTTCAAATTGTAACAAATTTAAACTATTTCTTCAATGGAGGCTACTTGGGGATTGAAAAAGCCTAAGCAAATCTGCTTAAGCTAGCTTATTTGGTGCGCATTTCACCCTGAGGGAAGTAAGTTCCTTCTGGCATGTCGTTGATAATGACATGAACGGCTGATTGAGGTGCTCCAGTATTACGAACAACAGCTTCCGTTACTTCCTTAGCAAGAGCTTTCTTTTGCTCGAGCGTGCGTCCTTCAAATAAATCGATGCGTACAAATGGCATAATAGCTTCCTCCACTAGTTTTGTATTTCTTCTATTTTACCACATTTTGCCGTTTAAAGCTGTCGGAAAATATGATATACTAGAATGTAGCAAAAATTTAGAAATGGACGTGAAATAGAAGCATGGCACAGTTGTATTATCGTTATGGGACCATGAACTCTGGTAAGACGATTGAGATTTTAAAAGTGGCCTATAACTACGAGGAGCAAGGAAAAGGAGTTGTGATTATGACTTCTGCTCTGGATACGCGTGACGGTGTTGGCTATGTATCTAGTCGGATTGGCATGAAACGACCAGCCATTGCGATTGAGGAAACGACGGATATCTTTGGCTTTATCCGAGACTTAGCTGAAAAACCTTACTGTGTTTTGGTCGACGAAGCCCAGTTTCTCAAGCGTCACCATGTTTACGACCTAGCTCGTGTTGTTGATGAGTTAGACATACCTGTCATGGCTTTTGGTTTGAAGAATGACTTTCGCAATGAATTGTTCGAAGGTTCCAAATATCTCTTGCTTTTAGCAGATAAGATTGACGAAATCAAGACCATCTGTCAGTACTGTAAGAAAAAGGCGACTATGGTGTTGAGAACTCAAGATGGCGTGCCAGTCTATGATGGCGAACAAATTCAGATCGGTGGAAATGAAACTTATATCTCAGTCTGCCGTAAACATTATTTTGCCCCTGAAATCAATAAGGAGAATGAAGAAAAATGAACATCTATGATCAACTACAAGCTGTAGAAGACCGTTATGAAGAATTAGGAGAATTGCTGAGTGACCCTGATGTGGTATCTGATACCAAGCGTTTCATGGAGCTTTCAAAAGAAGAGGCTTCTACTCGTGATACCGTAACAGCCTACCGTGAATACAAACAGGTCCTTCAAAACATCATCGATGCCGAAGAGATGATTAAAGAATCTGGCGGAGATGCGGACTTGGAAGAAATGGCCAAGCAGGAACTCAAAGATGCTAAGGCCGAAAAAGAAGAATACGAAGAGAAACTAAAAATCTTGCTCCTTCCAAAAGATCCAAATGATGATAAGAACATCATCTTAGAAATCCGTGGAGCAGCAGGTGGTGACGAAGCGGCGCTTTTCGCTGGAGACCTTCTAACCATGTACCAAAAGTATGCTGAAGCACAAGGCTGGCGCTTCGAAGTCATGGAAGCTTCTATGAACGGTGTCGGTGGTTTCAAAGAAGTGGTTGCCATGGTTTCTGGTCAATCCGTTTACTCCAAACTTAAGTATGAATCAGGTGCCCATCGTGTGCAACGGGTCCCTGTGACAGAAAGCCAAGGTCGTGTTCATACCTCTACAGCGACAGTTCTTGTTATGCCTGAAGTCGAAGAAGTAGAGTACGATATTGATCCAAAAGACCTTCGTGTTGACATCTATCACGCATCTGGTGCTGGTGGACAGAACGTCAATAAGGTTGCGACAGCCGTTCGTATCGTTCACTTGCCAACCAATATCAAGGTTGAAATGCAGGAAGAACGTACCCAGCAGAAAAACCGTGAGAAGGCCATGAAAATCATTCGTGCGCGTGTTGCTGACCACTTTGCTCAGATTGCACAAGACGAGCAAGACGCTGAGCGTAAGTCAACAATCGGTACTGGTGACCGTTCAGAACGGATTCGCACTTATAATTTCCCACAAAACCGTGTCACAGACCACCGTATTGGCTTGACTCTCCAAAAACTAGATACCATTTTGTCTGGTAAATTGGATGAAGTTGTGGATGCCTTGGTTCTTTATGACCAAACACAGAAATTAGAAGAATTAAACAAATAATGAAATTAGCTCAATTA
Source organism: Streptococcus sp. oral taxon 058 str. F0407 (assembly GCF_000235485.1). GTDB lineage: Bacteria > Bacillota > Bacilli > Lactobacillales > Streptococcaceae > Streptococcus. The sequence goes on along the minus strand of NZ_JH378888.1, from coordinate 374,712 downwards.
TTTTCAGATTTTGAAGAAGAGTTGATAAGACAAGGAGAGGAAGCTGAAAGCCTCTCTTTTGTCTATCGTAGCCTGAAAAATCAATCCTTTACAGACTTTGTCTTTGCCCTCCAGCAAGAGGTAACAGCGGAAGAAAAGGAATTTGTAAAAGAAATTTACCTGCAGTTAGCAGCTCATAAACCTGCCCAGTACATCATCGGTCATGCAGACTTCTTTGGTATGCAGTTAACAGTTGATGAGCGGGTTTTGATTCCTCGTCCAGAGACAGAGGAGTTAGTGGAACTTATCTTGGCAGAAAATCCTGAGACGAATCTTTCAGTACTCGATATCGGTACGGGAAGTGGTGCCATTGCCCTTTCTTTAGCAAAGAATCGTCCAGACTGGTCAGTGACAGCAGTTGATATTTCACAGGATGCACTAGATTTGGCAACTGAAAACGCTAAAGTTCAGAATATCCAGATATTTTTAAAAAAATCCGATTGTTTTACAGAAATTTCTGAAAAATATGATATAATTGTATCCAATCCACCCTATATCTCTCGTAAAGATGAGTCAGAGGTTGGTTTGAATGTTTTGCATTCAGAACCTCATCTAGCTCTCTTTGCGGATGAGGATGGCCTAGCTATTTACCGCAGAATTGCGGAAGATGCAAAGGAATATCTCAAAGATGGTGGTAAGATTTACCTTGAAATTGGATACAAGCAAGGTCAAAGTGTTTCCGATCTTTTTAGGAAACATCTTCCTGAAAAACGAGTTCGAACACTCAAGGACCAGTTTGGTCAAGATAGGATGGTTGTAGTTGATGATGGACAGGATTAGACAAGAGTTAGAAAAGAGTGGGGCAGTTGTCTTACCTACTGAGACAGTTTATGGTCTCTTTGCCAAAGCTCTAGACGAAAAAGCGGTTGACCATGTTTACCAGCTCAAGCGTCGTCCTAGAGACAAGGCGCTTAACCTCAATGTCGCCTCTCTAGAGGACATCTTGCACTTTTCTAAGAATCAGCCAACTTATCTAAAAAAGCTTGTGGAGACCTTTTTACCAGGTCCCTTGACCCTTATCCTTGAAGCAAATGACAGAGTGCCCTATTGGGTCAATTCTGGTCTTGCAACTGTTGGATTTCGGATGCCTAGTCACCCTATCACACTAGATTTGATTCGAGAGACAGGTCCCTTGATTGGGCCGTCTGCCAATATTTCTGGTCAAGCAAGTGGAGTAACCTTTCAGCAAATTCTAGAAGATTTTGACCAAGTGGTTTTAGGTCTGAAAGACGATGCTTTTCTAACTGGACAGGATTCTACTATTTTGGATCTGTCTGGAGACAAGGTGAAAATCTTACGCCAAGGGGCGATCAAGCGAGAAAACATTCTTGCTCAGTTGCCAGAGATTCCTTTTGAGGAGAAATGAGATGCTAAGAGATTTGCAAGAAACAGATGTGAAAGCTATATGTGAGATTAACCAAGAGACTTTGGGCTATACTTTTAGTACAGAGGACACAGCTAGTCAACTAGCTAGACTATCTCAGGATTCACATCATTTCCTTCTTGGCTATGAGGATGAAGCCAGTCATGTCCTACTTGGATATGTCCATGCTGAGGTCTATGAGTCCCTTTATTCCAAAGCAGGATTTAATATCTTAGCTTTGGCAGTTTCACCTCAAGTACAAGGGCAAGGTATTGGTAAAAGCTTAATGCAAGGGTTGGAAGAAGAGGCAAAAAGACGTGGTTATGGGTTTATCCGCTTAAACTCTGCTGATCATCGTCTGGGAGCTCATGCATTTTATGAAAAAGTTGGTTATACTTGTGATAAAGTGCAGAAACGGTTTATTCGCATCTTTTAGTTTATTTTCTTAAACTAAAGGACCAGTCACACTATAAAAGGAGAAGACCTATGATTTTTGACAAAGATGATTTTAAAGCATACGATGCTGATCTCTGGAATGCTATTGCCAAAGAAGAAGAACGCCAACAAAACAACATTGAGTTGATTGCTTCGGAAAACGTGGTTTCCAAGGCTGTTATGGCTGCTCAAGGGTCTATCTTGACCAACAAATATGCCGAGGGTTACCCAGGACGCCGTTATTATGGTGGAACTGATGTAGTAGACGTAGTAGAGACTCTTGCTATTGAACGCGCGAAAGAAATTTTCGGTGCTAAATTTGCCAATGTTCAACCTCACTCAGGAAGTCAAGCTAACTGTGCGGCTTACATGGCCTTGATTGAGCCAGGTGATACCGTTATGGGAATGGATTTGGCAGCAGGTGGACACTTGACCCACGGAGCTCCTGTCAGCTTCTCTGGCCAAACCTACAACTTTGTTTCTTATAGTGTAGATCCTGAAACAGAACTCTTGGACTTTGATGCGATCTTGAAACAAGCCCAAGAAGTAAAACCAAAATTGATCGTAGCTGGTGCTTCAGCCTATTCTCAAATTATCGACTTCTCAAAATTCCGTGAAATCGCTGATGCTGTTGGTGCTAAGCTCATGGTCGATATGGCCCATATCGCTGGTTTGGTTGCAGCTGGTCTTCACCCAAGCCCAGTACCATACGCTCATATCACCACAACAACGACCCATAAAACCCTTCGTGGACCACGTGGTGGCTTGATTTTGACCAATGATGAGGATCTAGCTAAGAAAATTAACTCAGCTATTTTCCCTGGTATTCAAGGTGGTCCTTTGGAGCATGTTGTGGCTGCTAAGGCTGTTTCCTTCAAAGAAGTTTTGGACCCAGCCTTCAAGGAATATGCTGCTAATGTTATCAAAAACAGCAAGGCTATGGTTGAAGTCTTCTTGCAAGATCCTGATTTCCGTATCATTTCAGGTGGGACTGAAAACCACCTTTTCCTCGTTGATGTGACTAAGGTTGTTGAAAATGGAAAAGTTGCTCAAAACTTGTTGGATGAGGTTAATATTACCCTAAATAAAAACTCAATCCCATACGAAACCTTGTCACCATTCAAGACAAGCGGTATTCGTATCGGATCTGCAGCCATCACTGCACGTGGATTTGGTGAAGAAGAAAGTCGTAAAGTTGCTGAACTCATCATTAAAACCCTTAAGAATGCAGAAAATGAAGCTGTCTTAGAAGAAGTGAGAAGCGCAGTCAAAGAATTGACAGATGCCTTCCCATTATACGAGGACTAATACTTTTATGGACATTTATATTAAGAAAGCCATTATCCATCAGTTCAGCCCAGATGATACTGAGTTGTTTCTAGCGGATAAGTTTCTCAATATCACTCCAAAAATCGAAGAATACCTGCGTAAAAAAATTGAACGTGTGTATTCAGATGAAGCCAAGACTGGGATTTTCGAGGAAGAAAATCCCTTCTTCAATCATATCACAGACGATCTGTTGGAGACATCAGTAACGCTGGCTAATCTCTGGAAAGAGGAGTTCAGTATTTCTGAAAATCTCAAGACCAATGACTTGGTTTTTGTTCAGTTTTCTAAAGAAGGTGTAGAGCATTTCGCTTTCTTACGAATCGCCCTACGGGAAACCTTGACCCACCTTGGGGGAGAAGTTGATAATCCAATCAAGCTAACTCAGAATAATCTGCCAGGTTTTGGAACGGGAGCGGATGAGGCTTTGGTGATTAATCTTCAAAGTCGCAAGTATCACCTGATTGAAAAACGAATCAAGTATAATGGGACTTTTTTGAACTACTTTTCAGAAAATCTTCTCGCTGTCGCTCCTAAGATTTCTCCCAAGAAATCCATCAAGGAATTGGAAAAAACAGCCCAGAGAATTGCAGAGTCCTTTAACACAGATGATTTTCAGTTTCAATCCAAGGTCAAATCAGCGATTTTCAATAATTTAGAAGAAAGCAATGAATTGTCGCCTGAGAAATTGGCTAATGACCTTTTTGACAACAACCTGACAGCTCGTCTAAGTTTTATCGATCAAGTCAAGGAAGCTGTACCTGAACCAGTTCAGTTTGATGAAATTGATGCCAGTCGTCAGCTCAAGAAATTTGAAAACCAAAAACTTTCCTTGTCAAACGGAATCGAACTCATCGTTCCAAATAATGTTTACCAAGATGCGGAGTCTGTTGAGTTTATCCAAAATGATAATGGAACCTATTCTATTTTAATCAAAAATATCGAGGATATTCAAAGTAAATAATGTTTAAATTACTACGAAGAGTGCTAATGCTAGCAGTCTTCCTTTTCGCTGTCTATAAAGTCTATCATATACACCAAGATGTGAAGCAAGTCATGACCTACCAACCCATGGTTCGAGAAGTCCTCAGTGAAAGAGACACTCCAGCCAATGAAGAGCTTGTGCTCGCCATGATTTATACCGAAACTAAAGGAAAAGAAGGCGATGTCATGCAGTCTAGCGAGTCTGCTAGCGGCACTACAAATACTATCAATGACAATGCCTCTAGTATTCGACAAGGGATTCAAACTCTAACAGAGAACCTTTATCTAGCTCAGGAAAAGGGCGTTGATGTCTGGACAGCCGTGCAAGCCTATAATTTTGGCCCCGCTTATATTGATTTTATCGCTCAAAATGGCAAGGAAAACACTCTCGCCTTGGCCAAACAATATTCTCGTGAAACCGTCGCTCCCATTCTTGGAAATACCACTGGGAAAACCTATACCTATATCAACCCGATTTCTATCTTCCACGGAGCAGAACTTTATGAAAATGGTGGAAATTATTACTACTCGAGACAGGTTCGCTTTAACCTCTATATCATGAAATTCTTTAATTTCTTTTAAGCATCTGGTTTTGCCAGGTGTTTTTCACTATAAGCTTTCTTTAAGATTGTTTTATTACCCTAGAAAGGTAAAGGAGGGAATACCCTATGAGAAAGAAATTCTTTCTAACAAGCGCTGCAATTCTGTGGGCAGCAACAGCTATGACGAGCGTCCACGCAGCAACCGATGTTCAAAAAGTAATCGATGAAACCTATGTACAACCTGAATATGTCCTAGGTTCTTCTCTATCTGAAGACCAGAAAAATCAAACGCTTAGCAAACTTGGCTATGATGCATCAAAAGACACCAAAGATATCAAAACCATGACGCCTGATATCTACTCAAAAATCATGAATGTGGCTAATGATGCTAGCCTACAGCTCTATTCGTCAGCCAAGATTCAAAAGCTGGGTGATAAGTCGCCTCTAGAGGTCAAGATTGAAACGCCTGAAAATATCACCAAAGTGACGCAGGATATGTACCGTAACGCAGCAGTGACGCTGGGAGTGGAGCATGCCAAAATCACAGTTGCAGCTCCCATTCCAGTTACGGGTGAGAGTGCGTTGGCAGGGATTTACTACTCGTTAGAGGCCAATGGTGCTAAAGTACCGCAAGCCAATAAAGACTTGGCTCAAGAAGAACTAAAAGCCTTGTCCGATATCAATGCTGAAAACAAGGACAAGTCAGGTTACGATGCCAATAAACTCAATGCGGCTATGACAGATATCAAGGCAGGAATCGCAAAGGCAAAAGAAGCCAAAGGAAGTCTGACAGAAGAAGATGTCCGCAAAATCGTTGAAGATATCCTAAAAAACTACAAACTTGATCAGGTTATAACAGGAAACCAGGTCAATATCATCATCAATTTTGCCCTCAACCTCTCAAAGAGTGACATTTTGAACAATGCTGATTTCACTAAAACCCTAAATGATCTCAAGGAAAGCATCGTTTCCCAAGCTGGAGATAGTTTTAAAAATATCAACCTCAACTTTGATGCTAATAAAGCGCTAGAAGAGGGGGGCAACTTCTTTAGTTCCCTTTGGCAAGCCATTGTCAATTTCTTCAAGAGTTTTGGTGCTTAGGTCATTTCATGATATAATAGATGGTAACAGAAATGTTGCCGTCTTTTTTTTGTTGGCCGATAGAAAGTGAAGAATATTATGTTAAAGAAAAATGATATTGTAGAAGTTGAAATTGTTGATTTGACCCATGAAGGGGCGGGAGTTGCCAAGGTAGATGGTTTGGTTTTCTTTGTAGAAAATGCTCTACCAACTGAGAAAATCCTCATGCGTGTCCTTAAGGTCAATAAAAAGATTGGCTTTGGGAAAGTTGAAGAATACCTTGTTCAGTCACCTCATCGTAATCAAGACCTTGACCTAGCTTATCTACGTTCAGGTATCGCTGACTTGGGGCATCTTGCCTATCCAGAACAGCTCAAGTTTAAAACCAAGCAAGTCAAGGATAGTCTCTACAAGATTGCTGGCATTAGGGATGTAGAAGTTACTAAAATGCTGGGTATGGAAAATCCAGTCAAGTATCGAAATAAGGCGCAGGTGCCTGTTCGTCGTGTCAATGGTGTCTTGGAAACTGGCTTTTTCCGTAAGAATTCGCATGATCTCATGCCTCTCGAAGACTTCTTTATCCAGGATCCAGTGATTGATGATGTAGTAGTAGCGCTACGTGACTTACTCCGTCGTTATGATTTGAAACCTTATGACGAAAAGGAACAGTCTGGCTTGATTCGCAACCTCGTTGTGCGTCGCGGGCACTATTCAGGACAAATCATGGTCATTTTGGTAACCACTCGTCCGAAAGTTTTCCGTGTTGACCAATTGATTGAACAACTAATCAAGCAGTTCCCGGAGATTGTCTCTGTCATGCAAAATATCAACGACCAGAATACCAATGCGATTTTTGGGAAAGAATGGCACACACTTTATGGTCAAGATTACATTACCGACCAAATGTTGGGAAATGACTTCCAAATTTCAGGACCTGCCTTCTATCAGGTCAATACAATCATGGCTGAAAAACTCTATCAAACAGCCATTGACTTTTCAGAATTAAAATCAGATGATGTGGTCATTGATGCCTATTCTGGTATCGGGACGATTGGACTCTCTGTTGCGAAACATGTCAAGGAAGTCTATGGTGTTGAAGTCATTCCAGAAGCGGTTGAAAATAGCGAAAAAAATGCTCAGCTAAACAATATTTCAAACGCCCACTATGTCTGCGACACGGCTGAAAATGCTATGAAGAATTGGCTTAAAGAAGGTATTCAACCAAGTCTTATCCTAGTAGATCCACCAAGAAAAGGCCTCACTGAGAGCTTTATCAAAGCTAGCGCCCAAACAGGAGCAGACCGTATTGCCTATATCTCCTGCAATGTCGCAACCATGGCGCGTGATATCAAACTCTATCAAGAGTTGGGGTATGAGTTGAAGAAAGTACAGCCAGTGGATCTTTTTCCGCAGACGCATCATGTTGAGTGTGTAAGCTTGTTAGAGAAACGTAGTTAATCCTCAAAAGGTTTCCCAAACCTTTTGAGTCCCGCAGACGCATCATGTTAAGGCCGTATCACTGCTTGTACGAGCTGATTCATCGGTGAAGTAGAAGTAGATGCTCCCCGCCCATGGGATAGGACTCGTAGAATGAGGAGGGAAACCGACGAAATGATACGGTAAGTCCGAACCGCTGAGTGCGTGGCTCTGCTCTTCCGATCTGAGACAGTCAAAAAGTCGAAGGGGATGGTATTGGTATCAATCAATGAGTAACAAAGTAACAGCATGATTCGAAACATTTGCTTGTAATTTGCGGAGGAACATCAATATGGATGGAATAACAAAAGATTCTATAAAAACGGCTAAACTAATGAAACAATTATGGCCCCAATTGACCGATAAAGAAGCTATTGATGAAGTAAAAAAAAATACGAATGGCAAAAATACTGCAATCTTTACTGAAGTTGAAGGTGACACAATTGTAGGTCTAGCACTATGTTCACTCAGATTTGATTATGTTGAAGGTTGTAAATATAGCCCTGTTGGATTCTTAGAAGGGATTATTGTCGATGAGGAATATCGTTTAAAGGATATTGCTAAAAATCTCTGTACAAAATGTGAGGAATGGGCGAAAAATAAAGGATGTAAGGAATTTGCAAGTGACTGTACTTTAACGAATACGGATTCTATAAGATTTCATCTTAATATTGGATTTCAGGAGGCAAATAGAATTATTCATTTTAAGAAAAAATTATAATTTCTAAACATGAATAAACATGTTTAAACTTTATGTATCTTTAGAAAGTGTGATAACTTGAAAGAACAAATTTTTTTGATGGGTGGGAATCCACCAATAATGAAATATAGCATTGTTGATAAAATAGTATTATCAAGCAAGATTAAAAGAATTATCATTTTTACAGTTTTTCGAGAAAATTGGGAACCGTACATGAAAAAGTACACGGAAGTTTTTCAAAGTCATTTTCCTAATCTAAACGTTGATTACTTGCTCCTGGACACTGAGCAGATTGATTTTGATAGCTATCTAGATGTTGATCTAATTATCATCGGTGGTGGAAATACGGAAAAATATATAGCTACTTATGTCAATCAGGAGTTCAAAAATTATATCGAGCTTATGCTGAAAAAAGGGGCGAAAGTTATAGGATTTTCTGCAGGAGCCTTATTATTAGGAGAGAAAGTCTATATCTCACCTAATGATAATTCAGATCATCAGATAAAGATAAAAAATGGATTAGGACTCTTTAGTCAGTTTTTAATTAGTGTCCATTATGATTCATGGAATGATAAAGCTAATAAGAATAGAGCTGAAGAACTCGTTAATGTTCCCATAATTCCACTAAATGATCATTCATGTCTTGTATTGGATAAACTTGGAAATATCATAGAGAAAATTGACTAGTTTTAATCATGCGAATCTGAATCTACGAAACTAAAGTATTGACGAAATGAATAATGAAAAGCCTTGATTGTAAGGCTTTTTTGTGTTTTTATGATAGAATATAGGTAGTTATAATCGAGAACAACTAAGAAGTAGTAACAAATATTACATATAAAATAATCAAAATAAGGAAGATAAAATGACAGAAATTGACAAAAAGAATTTAAAAAATTATCTTTATTGTACATTTGGAATTACTTATATAGCTTGGGGGATTCTGGCCATCTTTACGCAATCTCATATTTTTGGATTAGAAACGATTATAGGAAGAACATTGCATATAGTAGGTGCACTTGGACCAGCTATTGCAAGTGGCTTTTATTTGAAAAGGAATAATATAAAATTTAAACATTTTGTATTTAGTAAGAAAGAAAATAGTAGAATTTATTTCATTATTCATTTGTTAGCAATTTTGATACTATTCTCTGTATCTTCCTTAGAATTAAACGGAGTATCCATTTATCTGATGCCACTATTCTTTATTCAATTAATTTTTTTTGGTGGCGGTCACGAAGAATTAGGATGGAGAGGAATATTACAACCATTACTTGATAAAAAATATACTTATTGGCAATCTAATTTGATTGTAGGATCAATTTGGGGAATATGGCATCTACCTTTATGGTTTATAGTTGGAGAAAGTCATCAAGAATTTCCTTTTATTTTATTTTTTATATATACATTATTTTTAAGTTTTGTTTTAGGAGTTCTTTACCGTCAAACGAAATCTGTGGGATACTGTATATTATTTCATGCGTTCGCAAATTTGTTAAATCTCTATTTTGTGTTAAAAATTAATCTTATTTTTATTATCATTTTTATTGGTTATTTGACTTATACTATATTGGCGAGTAATAGAATTAGTAAGGAAAAGTAATTTTAACTTTAGATTAGTATAAAAGAAGAATATTACCACACGTGGAGTGTGTAAATTTATTAGAGAAACGTAGCTAATCCTCAGAATAAAGAAACTAAAACTCCATTATTTAGAAATGAAAACCTAAACTGTTTTTAAGGAGGTGTTATATTGATAGAAAGCAGACCTGAGTTCAATAAAGTCGTATCCTTTGATGAATTTAATAAATACTATTGGTATCGGGATGAACTTTCACAGATATGCAGGTCATTAGGACTTGAATATAGAGGTACAAAACAGGAACTCAATGATATTATTGAGCAGTACTTCAAGGGGAATTTGATTAAAAAATCATTAATAAAAAGCAAGAAGAAACGAGTAGAAGTCATTACCTTAGATACGCCCTTACTTGAATGTGGATTCTCCTTTAATGCACACTTTAGAGAATATTTCTCAATTTTAACAGGTGTTTCGCCCTTTAAATTTACTGCTGATATGGCAACTGCTTGGAGAAAAGTAAAAAGAGAAAATGATTTGAGATTTACAATTCAAGATATGCTAAAAGTTTATTATGGAGATTCAGATTATGCCAAGTATGACCATTCGGTTTGTCAATGGAATCAATTTTTAAAGGATTTCTGTGCAGACGAAAACAGTCGTAACTACTCAAACAAGTTAAAAGTTGCTTCTATTCTTTGGAAAGAAGTCAGAAATTCAAAAAATGAAAAAATTTATTCAAAGAATCTTTTGACCGAATACGCTGATAAAATAAAAGAGTATGGTAAGGTAGTTCAATAGAAGTGACCTCATTTTGATATTTTTGATTTGGTTGCTGTTGACTTAGCTGAATTAAAGCAGTATCTAAGTTTAAAGTAAGCTACAATCATTTTAAGCGATTTTGAGCAAGTCAAGGATATTTATTCTGAAGACGGAGTAAGTAGTGAGCTAGTGTAAATTTACACACATCTATTTGTCTTTTTAAACGGATTTATATAATAAAAAATATGGAGGATATTTTATGATACAAGTAAATGAGTTTATTAATAAAGTAGATATTACAGATAGTGATAATGTCAATTGTGAATTTGAAGTACGTAAAAAGGCAATGGATTTTTATAAGAAGTATCCTTTTTATGAGGAAGATGATTGGAAGATTATTAAGTTTCAAAACTCAGTTAATCAATATAATAATTTAAAGGATACCCAAAAATATAATGAGATTGAAGCATACAAAGAAAAATCAAAATCAGGATATAAGGGGGCTCATTTGCTTGGCAATAAATCGAAAGGTATAGCACTTACGGCTGACATCCTTACTTCAATTACTGTTCCGTATAAAAAAATTACCAATGTTGAACCTAACTTGAAAGGTGGTAAAGAGATAAAAGACGGAATATTAAAAGGTGATTTAGAGATACCAAATGGTTTGGAGCCTTATTTTAAAGCTTTTGCCATTGTTTACTATTGGTGTGGAAATATGATGCCAGTGGTGGAAAGTTTCCCCCCTGGAAGTCATGGAGCAGATAACTGGCTTCTAAAAATGGATACAATAATGGATTGTCATAAAGCTGGTTCCCATCAAAACTGGAGAGATTGGATTAAAGAAAGCTGGGGAGAAGATCTAAACAAATTCATCATGGATTACTATTTTGAAGATTGTTTTGACAAGGATAGATTAATCATAAAGAATATTGTTCCAAGTTTCAAAGAAGACTATGTTTTTTCATTAAGTGGTCGTTACTTAGGTCGTCTTCAAAAAAATAATAATAAATTAGCAAAAGAATTTTTAATCAATCATGTAAAAGTGATTATTCAAAGAAGTTACCGAATCGAGAATAAATTTCATGGGGATTGGAAGAAAAAGGAAGAGGATGAGGTAAAAGGAATTTTTAAAGAAATTTTCGCGCAAGCTGGATTTAATGGTGGACAGATTAATAAAATGGTTTCTTTATTTTAGATAGGTAACTGACAATATTTTGGAGCTATTCGTCTGATATTATCTGCTAATCTTTATTTAACCTATGTTTTATATGCTTGAAATTATTAGTAAACTCTTTGTCTATGTTTTAATAAATCAATCTCCAGTACGTCAGGGTTCTCTTTTCTGAGGTTTCATTATATAATATCATTATATGTAATGACTGATGTAGTTACACTAACATTTCTATTTAAAAATAAAGGAGTATTATCAATGAAAAAAGCAATGGTAATTATCAACCCTACCTCTGGTGGGGAAAAGGCTTTGGATTATAAAGTCAAACTGGAGAATAAAGCCAAAGATTATTTTGAGCACGTAGAAACCAAAATCACTGAAAAAGCGCTTGATGCAACACACTTTGCTGAGGAAGCTTCACGTGAGAAGTACGATGCAGTGATTGTGTTTGGTGGAGACGGGACGGTTAATGAAGTGATTTCAGGTATTGCTGAGAAAGACTACATTCCTAAGTTAGGGATTATCCCTGGTGGGACGGGTAACCTCATTACGAAGCTGTTGGAAATCAATCAAGACATCGATGGTGCGATTGATGAACTCGATTTTAACTTAACCAACAAGATTGATATCGGTAAAGCGAATGACAATTATTTCGGTTATATCTTTAGTATCGGTTCTCTGCCTGAAGCGATTCATAATGTTGAAATTGAAGACAAGACAAAATTTGGTATTCTTGCCTATGCTGTAAATACCATGAAGTCTGTCATGACGGATCAGACCTTTAACATTAAGGTTGAGACTGAAAATGGAAATTATGTTGGTGAAGCTAGTCATGTTTTGGTTCTATTAACAAATTACTTCGCTGATAAGAAAATCTTCGAAGAAAACAAAGATGGCTATGCCAATATTTTGATTCTAAAAGATGCTTCTATATTTTCTAAATTATCCGTTATTCCTGATTTACTAAAAGGAGATGTTGTCGGCAATGATAATATTGAGTATATCAGAGCGCGTACTATTAAGATCTCTTCAGATAGTGAATTGGAGTCAGATGTTGACGGCGATAAATCTGATAACCTACCTGTAGAAATTAAAGTCCTAGCTCAGCGAGTAGAAGTATTTTCGAAACCGAAAGAGTAGAAGGTAGAAGTTAGTTTATCTTTCACAAAGAAATCGATTTTATATCAACGATTGGAGGAGGAATGAATTCTCTATTTGATGAATTTCGAATAATTTGTTCTCATTTAAACCAAGTTGGAATCACACCGACGCTAATGGGGTCTTTGGGGTTTGAATACCGTTCAAATGAAGAATGGGGGCCGTCTGACATTGACATTCATGTGCCTGGTGACCCTAGAGGTTGGGAAGCACCTGATCATCTCAGGATTTATGACTGGGACAAGATAATGAAAGTTATGAAACACTTAGGCTACGCCTTAATAGATATTCATGAGCATGAATTCCAAAAGGATGGTGTGAGCGTTGAATTTGGAAGTATCGATTCCTTACCTGATTTTGCAGGAGTTTTGGAATCGGATATAGAGATTATTCATCTCGAAGATATCACGTTTCGTGTCCCAAATCTAGAACAGTATTTAAGTATTTACAAGGCTTCTTCCCAAGATTCTTATCGAAATGAGCACAATAACAATAAGGATTTTAAAAAAATTGAGTGGCTGGAAAGTCATTTGTAAATCATCATTTGAAAAGTAGTAAGTTGTAAGACTGGCTGATTTTTTATTTATAGAAACAAACCACTCGAAACTACGAGCAAACCTTGCAAATAAAATACGAAAGTAGTATACTAGGGTTACGATTATGAAAACGTTTGCGCATTAAGATGAATAGAAGTAAATTAGGAGACAGAACAATGGAATTAACAGCCATTTACCACAGACCAGAGTCGGAGTATGCTTATCTTTATAAAGACAAGACAATGCACATTCGTATCCGGACCAAGAAAGATGATATCGAAAGCATTAACTTACATTATGGAGATCCGTTTATCTTTATAGAGGACCGTTATGAAGCAATCAAGGAGATGACCAAAGTTACCTCCGATGTTTTGTTTGATTACTGGCAGGTGGAGGTTACAGTCGGCTATGCACGACTCCAGTATCTCTTTGAACTCAAGGATAAGAAAGGTCAGAAGATTTTATATGGCGACAAGGGATGTGTTGAAAATACGCTAGAAAACCTTCATTACGAAGGAAACGGCTTTAAAATTCCCTATATCCATGAGATTGATGCTTGCCATGTTCCTGACTGGGTAGCAGAGACGGTATGGTACCAGATTTTCCCAGAACGCTTTGCTAATGGCAATCCTGAGATTTCACCAGAAGGTTCTCTAGCTTGGGATTCCTCTATCAAACCTAAAAGTAAGGATTTCTTTGGTGGTGATTTACAGGGGATTATTGACCATCTGGATTACTTGCAGGACTTGGGCATTACGGGTCTTTATCTCTGTCCGATTTTCGAATCTCCAAGCAATCACAAGTACAATACGACGGATTATTTTGAAATTGACCGTCATTTTGGAGACAAGAAAACCTTCCGTAAACTGGTAGATCAGGCCCATCAGAGAGGCATGAAAATCATGCTGGATGCTGTTTTCAACCATATCGGAGACCAATCTCCACAGTGGCAGGATGTCCTCAAACACGGTCAAGATTCCTTTTATAAAGACTGGTTCCATATTCAAGACTTTCCAGTAGTTAAAGAAAATCTTGTTAATAAAAGAGAACTATCCTACCATACCTTTGCCTTTGAGAGCTATATGCCCAAGCTCAATACGGCAAATCCTCAAGTGAGGGACTATTTGCTAAGCGTTGCGACCTACTGGATTGAAGAGTTTGATATCGATGCTTGGCGCTTGGATGTGGCAAATGAAGTCAACCACCAATTTTGGAGAGATTTCCGGAAGGCTGTCTTGACTAAAAAGCCTGACCTTTATATCCTTGGAGAGGTCTGGCACACTTCTCAGCCTTGGCTAAATGGCGATGAATTTCACGCAGTCATGAACTATCCTCTCTCTGACAGCATCAAGGATTATTTCTTACGAGGGGTTAAGAAGCCTTATCAATTTATCGATGAAATCAATAGCCAGTCTATGTACTATAGACAGCAGATTTCGGAAGTGATGTTCAATCTTCTGGATTCTCACGATACGGAGCGCATTTTGGCAACGGCCAAAGGAGATACCCAGCTTGTTAAGTCTGCTCTCGCCTGCCTCTTCTTGCAAAGGGGGACGCCGTGTTTCTACTATGGAACTGAGTTAGAGTTAGATGGAGGACCAGATCCAGATTGTCGTCGCGTTATGCCTTGGGAACGTGTTTCCGAAAGCAACGAGATGCTTAATTTCATGAAGAAATTGATTCAGATTCGCAAGAGTGTTTCAGACATTATCCAACATGGAACATATAGCCTGAAAGAAATCAAGTCGGACGTGCTTGCTCTCGAAAGGAATTATGATAGACAAAAAATCCAAGCTATTTTTAACCAATCAACTGAAACCTATCTTGTAGATCGTAATTCTGTAGCACTAGCCAGTCATTGCCAAGAATTGGAGCAGCAACTGGTGATTTTGCCAAAAGGATTTGTCATTCAATAAAAAATATGATTAAAAAGACTGTAATGACGGGCAACCATTCGTTCCAGTCTTTTTTCTATTTATGTAGTATAATATAGCTAAGTCACAGATTACTGGATGAGGGATTAGTGAAGGGTGTTTAAAGAGAAAGAGAGACTTGTGCTTTAGAAGGAGAATTGCATGAAACGAACGAAAAAAGTAGTAGCCATAGGACTGTGCTTGTCGTTATTTCTTGGATTGGCTGCTTGTCACCAAAATAATACGAGTACTGAAGCTACAAATCAGTCACAGACCAGTTCAGATAAAGTTCCTTGGAAGGCTTCATATACCAATCTAAACAGTCAGGTCAGTACCGAAGAGGTCAAATCTCTCTTATCAGCTCACTTGGATCAAAACAGTGTTGAGGCATTTTTCAATCTTGTTACAGACTATAATGCGACTGTCGGCTCCACTGGTTTAAGTGGTGATTTTGCCTCCTTTACAAAAACGGAATACGATGTAGAGAAAATCAGCAATCTCTGGAATCAAAAAAAGGGTGACTTTGTCGGGACCAACTGCCGTATTAATAGCTATGCGCTCTTGAAAAATTCGGTCACAATTCCAAAACTTGAAAAGAATGATCAGCTTCTTTTTGTTGATAACGATGCTATCGATAAGGGAAAGCTATTTGATGAGAAAGACAAGGAAGAGTTTGATATTCTATTTTCTAGGGTGGAGACGGAACCAACGACGGATGTAAAAGTACGCGCGCAGAAGATGGAGAAATTCTTCTCCCAGTTTAAATTTAATGACAAGGCTCGAATGTTGTCTGTTGTGTTGCATGACAATTTGGATGGAGAGTATCTTTTTGTCGGGCACGTTGGTGTTTTAGTGCCAGCTGATGAGGGTTTCTTATTTGTTGAAAAACTGACTTTTGAAGAGCCTTATCAAGCCATCAAATTTGCGACCAAGGAAGACTGTTACAAGTATCTATCCACCAAATATGCGGATTACACAGGTGACGGACTAGCTAAGCCTTTCATCATGGACAATGAAAAGTGGGTTGAAGGGTATTAAGGTAGGCAAAGGTGATGAGATGGAAACAGTAATGGCGCTTTTAGTTGTCCTTCTTATTGGATTCTGGGCTGTAAACATTCTCAAGCCTCGTAAGGCAATAAAAAGGAAAATTTATAGGCTATATGCAGCGCTATGATATTGACGGCGAGGGATACCAGTCAGAAGTCTGGGAAGTGACGGAAGATGAGGATTTGAAATAAGGAGGAGAGTCCAAAAACAGTATTATGTCTTTTCAAGAAAGCTAACTAGTAAAATTAGTGCTATCCTAAGAAACGAATAGGAGGAAACTTTATGGGAATGATTGCTAATTATCAATATCTATCTGACAATGAATTAAGCCAAATAGTGCCAGATTCTCGTCAGGAAGAGGAATTGTTTGACTTAGTAGAGGATTCTACTAAGGAAAATGAGACGTTAATAGATATTGACAAAATGTGGGACGCCTTACTCTTTGTTATGACAGGCTTTAGTAGTTCAGAATTTATGGATGACGATCCTTTGAGAGAAGCTGTCTTGGGAGTGACTCCTTTAGAAGAAGTGTCTGAATACATAGCCTATACTGAAAAAAACAAGATAGCCGAGATCGTAGAAGCTCTAGAAAGTTTTGACATGGATAGGGCTCTGGGAGACTTTAGCATGGAAGCATGCAAGAAGGCAGAGTTATACCCCGATATTTGGGATTATCTTGAAGAAGAGGAAGAAATCAAGGATGATATTCGAACCAGCTTTGTAAAAATGAAAGACTTTTACAAGAAAATCTTAGATTTCAAGGGAAATGTCTTAGTGACTATTTGTTAAGGTTTTTATAATCCATTAGAAAGGTAATCCTATGAATCCATATTTACAAAAATACATTACTTTAAAGAAGCAATATATAGCCCAGGAGGGCAATCTACCAAGTGTCTCAGCTCTTTATGAATTAGTTGATGAATTAGCTAAGTCTGATGATTTGGAAGCGAAGAAAGTCTTAGTAGATCTCTATGAGCAATTAGGTCTCTACGCTAGTGCCTATGATTTATTTACCAAAATAATCACTAAGCCAGATCGAAAACAAATTAAAAAATTAGCTCACTTAGCAGAGATGAGTCAAAGCCATGGAGATCGCTTTGCCCTTCCTCGTCCTCTAAGAAAAGAAGAGAAGAAGCAGAGAACAGAGCTATCACAGTCTTTGCCACATTTTATCTACCATCCAGATCCTCTATCAACGGGAGCTTTTGTAGAGGGAGAAGCCAAGCTTTGTCCATCTTGTGGGAAAGAAAGCAATATATTTTATAACTTGATGCCTTATTGTATTGACAACATCAAAAATCTTTGTCCATTTTGTATTGCAAACGGGCTAGCAGCAAAGAAATTCGATGCAGAATTTGTTCAAGATGCTGAGTGTCAGGGTGAATTGGATCCAGAAAAAGACCAGGTGCTTTTTTGCCAGACTCCTGGCTACTCTAGTTGGCAGGGAGAAAATTGGCTTTCTTGTTGCCAGGATTATTGTGCTTATTTGGGTACAGTTGGCACTCGAGAATTAAAGGCCATGGGAATTGCCGAGCAAGTCTTGGCAGACTATGAAGAGCGTGGAGAATATCAAGATATTGAAGAATACTTGGTTAAGGATGGCTCTCTTTGTGGCTACCTTTTTAGATGCCTTCACTGTCAAAAATACCAGATCGGGGTTGATACTGATTAAATTTTAATGATACAATTACATTAATATACATTCCTTTGTATTCTTTTAATGTCTAATCTCTAATTTAATTTTAGAATATGAAAACTGGTGCATTGTTTCATAGTATACTTTTATTATCTTTTAAATCATCATATGAAGAATAGGAGCTACCAAACCTAGTTCCTATTTTATTATTTAAAGGCAAATTTGAAATAGTTTTTAATTTTTAGATATATTAAAAATACGAACAAAAATTATTTTTTTAAAAAAAACTTTCACAAAATACTTTACAAACTTGTGTAAACATGATATAGTTATGAGGCTTAGAAAATGAGAAGATGTTTTCTAGCAAATATAAACCCGAGTAAAAAATGCCTACGGACAGGCAGGGTTGAATGCCGAAGCGTGGTTGAAAAGCCACATTATTGATAGGGTTAAAAGCCTACTTTTATAAGTTGATGTTAGGACACTTGTCCTAATTCATAAATTTTAGTGTGGTGAAAGCACACGTCATCTTGTGAAACGATCAATAAAGTACGTAATATTTGCTACTAGAGAGTTAGGAAACATCGGGAACAGACATACTCAACAGAAACCAAAATAAACACGTCAGAAGATTGCAGAGCAGGTGAAAACCTGCTCTTTTTTCATAAGTCAAGCTTTGGTCGCCTTCATCTTTTAAGGCTTTAAAAATATGGTAAAGGAGTATGTCTTGAGAAAGTTAGATCAGAATCAGGCACCTATTTATGAAGGTCTGATTAAGCTACGAAAAAAACGGATTGTTCCCTTTGATGTACCAGGTCACAAACGCGGACGGGGAAATCCAGAACTTGTTGAATTGTTGGGAGAAAAATGTGTTGGCATTGATGTCAATTCTATGAAACCCTTGGATAATTTAGGCCATCCCATTTCGATTATTCGGGATGCAGAGGAGCTAGCAGCTGATGCTTTTGGAGCAGCCCACGCATTCTTAATGATTGGGGGAACAACATCATCTGTTCAAACCATGATTCTTTCTACCTGCAAGGCTGGAGATAAGATTATTCTGCCGCGTAATGTCCACAAATCTGCTATTAATGCATTGGTTCTATGTGGTGCCATTCCCATCTATATCGAGATGAGTGTAGATCCTAAAATCGGAATTGCTTTGGGACTCGAAAATGACCGAGTAGCTCAAGCTATAAAGGAACATCCAGATGCCAAGGCTATCCTAATCAACAATCCAACCTACTATGGGATTTGTTCAGATCTTAAAGGTTTGACGGAAATGGCTCATGAAGCTGGCATGCTTGTTTTAGTGGACGAAGCCCATGGAGCTCATCTGCATTTTACAGATAAATTGCCACTATCTGCTATGGACGTTGGCGCTGATATGGCAGCGGTCTCTATGCATAAGTCTGGTGGGAGTTTGACCCAAAGCTCCATTTTACTTATCGGGGAGCAGATGAATCCTGAGTACGTTCGTCAGATTATAAATCTGACCCAGTCAACATCCGCCTCATACTTGTTAATGTCTAGTTTGGATATTTCACGTCGCAACCTGGTTCTTCGTGGTAAAGAGTCATTTGAGAAAGTCATTGAGCTATCCGAGTACGCTCGTCGTGAAATCAATGCTATCGGTGGTTACTATGCCTACTCAAAAGAGTTAATAGACGGAGTGTCTGTTTGTGATTTTGACGTGACAAAGCTGTCAGTTTACACTCAGGGTATTGGCTTAACAGGTATTGAGGTTTACGACCTCCTACGAGACGAATACGACATTCAGATCGAGTTTGGTGATATCGGCAATATCTTAGCCTATATTTCGATTGGTGACCGCATCCAAGACATCGAGCGTTTGGTCGGCGCTTTGGCTGATATTAAGAGACTTTATTCGAGAGATGGAAAAGACTTGATAGCTGGAGAATATATTCAGCCCGAGTTAGTACTGTCTCCACAAGAAGCCTTCTATTCAGAGAGAAGAAGTTTGACCTTAGATGAGTCTGTTGGACAGGTCTGTGGAGAATTTGTCATGTGCTATCCTCCAGGGATTCCAATCCTAGCACCAGGTGAACGCATTACACGAGAAATTGTAGACTATATCCAGTTTGCCAAGGAACGTGGTTGCTCCCTTCAAGGGACGGAAGATCCAGAGGTCAATCACATCAACGTCATTAAGAGAAAGGAGAACTAGATGGATTTATGGTTTTCTGAAGTTCATACTCCAGATGTGAAATTATCCCTGAGAACAGCCAAGCAACTCTACGCTGGTAAAAGTGAATGGCAGGATATCGAAGTCTTGGATACGCCAGCTTTTGGGAAAATACTGATTTTAAATGGGCATGTCTTGTTTTCAGATGCGGATGATTTTGTTTACAACGAAATGACCGTTCACGTTCCCATGGCTGTGCATCCCAATCCCAAGAAAGTCTTGGTTATTGGGGGTGGTGACGGTGGTGTTGCTCAAGTATTAACTCTCTATCCTGAACTGGAGCAAATTGATATTGTGGAACCAGATGAGATGTTGGTTGAGGTCTGTCGTGAGTATTTTCCAGACTTTGCTGTGGGGCTAGATGATCCTCGTGTTACCATTTATTATCAAAATGGGCTACGCTTTTTACGAAACTGTGAAGATGACTACGATATTATCATCAACGATGCGACAGATCCATTTGGACATACGGAAGGGCTCTTTACCAAGGAATTTTACGGAAACAGTTACAGAGCCTTGAAAGAAGACGGCATCATGATTTATCAGCATGGGAGTCCCTTCTTTGACGAGGATGAGTCAGCTTGCCGAAGCATGCACCGTAAGGTCAATCAAGCCTTTCCAATCAGTCGGGTTTATCAGGCGCACATCCCAACCAGTCCAGCTGGCTATTGGCTATTTGGATTTGCATCGAAAAAATACCACCCTGTTAAAGATTTTGATAAGGAAGGCTGGAAAAAACGCCAGCTTTTCACAGAATACTACACTGCAAACTTACATGTGGGAGCCTTTATGTTGCCTAAGTATGTAGAAGACATTTTAGAAGAAGAGGAAGGGAAAAAATGAGTCGTCTATTAGTTATCGGATGTGGGGGCGTTGCCCAAGTTGCTATTTCAAAGATTTGCCAAGATAGCGAAACATTTACAGAGATTATGATTGCTAGTCGTACAAAGTCAAAATGTGATGATTTGAAGGCTAAATTAGAAGGCAAAACAAGTACAAAGATTGAAACAGCTGCCCTTGACGCTGACAAGGTTGAAGAAGTGATTGCTTTGATTGAAAGCTACAAGCCAGAAGCCGTTTTGAACGTAGCTTTACCATACCAAGACTTGACCATTATGGATGCTTGTTTAGCAACTGGAGTCCACTATATCGATACTGCCAACTATGAGGCAGAGGACACAGAAGATCCTGAATGGCGTGCTATTTATGAGAAACGCTGTAAGGAGCTTGGTTTTACAGCCTACTTTGATTACTCATGGCAATGGGCTTACCAAGATAAATTCAAAGAAGCAGGCCTGACTGCTCTGCTTGGTTCTGGTTTTGACCCAGGGGTGACTAGTGTCTTTTCAGCTTATGCTCTCAAACACTACTTTGACGAAATCCACTATATCGACATTTTAGACTGTAATGGTGGGGACCACGGTTATCCATTTGCGACAAACTTTAACCCAGAAATCAATCTACGCGAGGTTTCTGCGCCAGGTTCTTACTGGGAAGATGGAAAGTGGGTAGAAGTCGAAGCCATGTCTATCAAACGTGAGTATGATTTCCCTCAAGTTGGACAAAAAGACATGTATCTCCTTCACCATGAAGAAATCGAATCATTGGCGAAGAACATTCCAGGTGTCAAACGGATTCGTTTCTTTATGACCTTTGGTCAATCTTATCTCACGCACATGAAATGCTTAGAAAACGTTGGTCTCCTTCGTACAGATGCGATCAATTTTAACGGACAAGAAATCGTTCCAATTCAATTCTTGAAAGCCTTGCTTCCAGATCCTGCAAGCCTTGGCCCACGCACTGTTGGTAAAACCAATATTGGTTGTATCTTTACAGGGGTCAAAGATGGTGTTGAAAAGACCATCTACATCTACAATGTTTGCGACCATCAGGAATGCTACGCTGAGGTTGGTTCACAAGCAATTTCTTATACAACAGGTGTTCCAGCTATGATTGGGACAAAATTAGTGATGGATGGCACTTGGAAACAACCCGGGGTCTATAACCTTGAAGAATTGGATCCAGATCCATTCATGGAAGCTTTGAATGAGTATGGTTTGCCATGGGTTGTGGTTGAAAATCCACAAATGGTGGACTAATGAATCTAGAACAAGTACCAACACCAGCCTATGTCATTGACTTAGCAAAGTTAGAAGCCAACTGCCGCATTCTACAATATGTACAAGAAGAAGCTGGTTGCAAGGTTTTGCTTGCCCAGAAGGCATATTCTCTTTATAAAACCTATCCTTTGATTAGCCAGTATCTCACTGGTACGACGGCTAGTGGTCTCTATGAAGCCAAGCTAGCTAGAGAAGAATTCCCAGGGGAAGTCCATGTCTTTGCGCCAGCTTTCAAGGATACGGACTTGGAGGAATTGCTGGAGATAACGGACCATATTGTTTTCAACTCGGAGAGACAGTTGCGTAAACACGGTCCCTGTTGCCGTGAGGCTGGTATTAGTGTGGGTCTGCGCATCAACCCTCAATGTTCAACGCAAGGTGACCACGCGCTCTATGACCCTTGTGCACCTGGCTCCCGTTTTGGAGTTACCCTAGACAAGATACCGAGTGATTTGCTGAACTTGGTGGATGGTCTTCATTTTCATACCCTTTGTGAGCAAGGGGCAGATGATTTAGAGACAACCTTGAAAGCAGTAGAAGAGCAGTTCGGTTCGTACTTACATCAAGTTAAATGGCTCAATATGGGTGGCGGACACCACATCACAAGAGAAGACTATGATGTGGATCTGTTGATTTCTGAAATCAAGCGTATCCGAGAAACTTACAATCTTGACGTCTATATCGAGCCGGGTGAAGCTATTGCGCTCAATGCGGGTTATCTAGCAACTGAAGTATTGGATATTGTAGAAAACGGTATGGATATCTTGGTTTTAGATGCGTCCGCGACATGCCATATGCCAGATGTACTTGAGATGCCCTATCGTCCACCTTTGAGAAATGGATTTGAGGCTCAGAAAAAAGCCCATACCTATAGACTTTCTTCCAATACCTGTCTAACGGGTGATGTGATTGGCGACTATAGTTTTGAAAATCCTGTCCAAATCGGTGACAGACTCTATTTCGAAGACATGGCTATTTACTCTTTTGTAAAAAATAATACCTTTAACGGTATTGGCTTGCCAAGTCTCTATCTCATGGACGAGCAAGGTAACTGCAGCTTAGTCAAAGCCTTCGACTATCAAGACTTTAAAGGGAGATTATCATGATGGACAGTCCAAAAAAATTAGGCTATCGTATGCCAGCAGAGTACGAACCACATCATGGAACCCTCATGATCTGGCCGACTCGATCAGGTTCATGGCCCTTTCAAGGAAAGGCTGCCAAAAAAGCATTTAGCCAGATTATCAAGACCATAGCAGAAAGGGAAAGAGTTTATCTTTTGGTGGAGCAGGATTATCTATCTGAAGCCCAATCTTATCTAGGAGACAAGGTTGTTTATTTAGATATTCCGACAAATGATGCCTGGGCGCGTGATACTGGTCCGACCATTCTCGTCAATGATAAAAGGGAAAAGTTGGCAGTGGACTGGTCTTTTAATGCTTGGGGTGGAGCTGTAGATGGTCTCTATCAAGACTATGAAGCAGATGACCAAGTAGCTAGTCGTTTTGCTGAGGCCTTGGAAATGCCCGTTTATGATGCTAAACCTTTTGTACTAGAAGGCGGCGCAATACATAGCGATGGTCAAGGAACGATTCTCGTGACTGAAAGTTGCTTGCTTAGTCCTGGTCGTAATCCTCACCTGACTAAAGAGGAAATCGAGAATACCTTATTAGAGAGCCTTGGAGCTAAAAAAGTTATTTGGCTTCCTTATGGTATTTATCAGGACGAAACCAATGAACACGTTGACAACGTTGCTGCCTTTGTTGGTCCTGCAGAGCTTGTCTTGGCATGGACAGACAATCAAAACGATCCCCAGTATGCTATGTCAAAAGCAGATTTCGAACTGTTAGAGCAAGAGACAGATGCAAAAGGCCGTCCCTTCACAGTTCATAAGCTTCCTATCCCAGCTATTCGTCAGGTTGTTACTAAAGAGAATTTACCAGGCTATACCTATGAAGAAGGGGAAGAGGAGCGTTATGAGGGCGAGCGTCTTGCAGCTTCCTATATCAATTTCTATATTGCCAACAAGGCTGTCTTAGTCCCACAGTTTGAGGATGTAAACGACCAAGTGGCCTTAGATATCCTCAGCAAGTGTTTCCCAGACCGCAAAGTTGTCGGAATTCCAGCCAGAGATATTCTGTTAGGTGGTGGCAATATCCACTGTATCACCCAACAAATCCCAGAATAGGAGAAAAAGATGAGAAATGTAAGAGTTGCAGCGATCCAGATGCAATGTGCTAAGGATGTGGAAACGAATATCCAAACAGCGGAACGTTTAGTTCGCCAAGCTGCAAAACAAGGCGCACAAATCATTCTCTTGCCGGAGCTGTTTGAACGTCCCTATTTCTGTCAGGAACGCCAGTATGACTACTACCAGTATGCCCAGTCGGTGACAGAAAATACAGCCATTCAGCATTTTAAAGTGCTTGCTAAAGAACTAGAAGTTGTTTTACCGATCAGTTTCTATGAAAAAGATGGCAATGTCTTGTATAACTCTATCGCTGTCATTGACGCAGATGGGGAAGTGTTAGGAGTTTATCGGAAGACCCACATACCAGATGATCATTACTATCAAGAAAAGTTTTATTTCACGCCTGGTAACACTGGTTTCAAAGTCTGGGATACGCGCTACGCTAAGATTGGCATCGGCATCTGTTGGGATCAATGGTTCCCTGAAACAGCCCGTTGTCTTGCGTTAAATGGAGCAGAATTACTCTTTTATCCTACAGCCATTGGTTCAGAACCAATTTTAGATACAGATAGTTGTGGTCATTGGCAACGTACCATGCAGGGGCACGCAGCAGCAAATATTGTTCCAGTCATTGCAGCCAATCGTTATGGTTTGGAGGAAGTCTCTCCTAGTGCGGAAAATGGTGGACAAAGTTCTAGTCTTGACTTCTACGGTTCGTCCTTTATGACGGATGAAACAGGAGCTATTCTAGAGCGAGCTGAAAGGCAAGGTGAGGCTGTTCTGTTAGCAACTTATGACCTTGACAAGGGAGCAAGCGAACGCCTCAACTGGGGACTATTTCGAGATAGAAGACCAGAAATGTACCAACGGATTACCGACTAGAAAGTAAATTTCATAATAAACTTTTGATATTCACGCCTGTCTTACAAAAATGTAAGATAGGCTTTTTAAATGTAAGATGGGTGTACGATTATACGTGGAAATGTATGCTATACTCTATGTAGATCAAAAAGAAAGAGGTTTATTATGAAAAAATGGAATGCGACGCAGTTGAAGTATCTGATGGCTGCAATAATGGTTTTAGACCATATTCCTCATATCACCGGAATTATTTCTCCTATGTGGGAAGGTATTCTTCACGCCTTGACCCGTTGTGTGGGAGTTTGGTTTGCCTATATGGCTATGGAAGGCTTCATCCATACTCGAAATTTGAAAAACTACCTCATTCGTCTCTGGAGTTGGGCGCTTATCATGTTCGCAGGCAATAGTCTGCTCAATGCCCTGTTTGCCTCTAAGGGAGTAATGGTTAATAATAACATTTTCTTAACTTTGTCCATCGGTGTCACCATGCTTTGGCTTGGTTTTCCTCGAAAAGAGATGAATCAAAAA
Organism: Streptococcus sp. oral taxon 058 str. F0407; assembly: GCF_000235485.1. Taxonomy (GTDB): domain Bacteria; phylum Bacillota; class Bacilli; order Lactobacillales; family Streptococcaceae; genus Streptococcus. Next base: position 349,056 of record NZ_JH378888.1, on the reverse strand, counting down.
GAGAGGTTATGGCGTCGGATTGGAGTTGCTGGTCTCTTGATTTTCGGTTGTCTTTTTACTGAGGGTGGCATTACCATGCTACCATTTCTCTTGATTAGTTACTCTTGTCGAAATCGTAAGGGATTGCGAAATCTCCTCTATACTCTCCTTTGGGCCTTCCTATTAGTGACTTCTATCCAAATCTATGACACATGGTATCAAACACTGGAAATGATGCTTTACAACTCTGACTGGCTCTTTATCACTGTTTTTCCTTTTATGGCCTTGTATAATGGGGAGCGTGGTGAACAAACTATATGGAATAAGTATTTCTTTTATATTTTCTACCCAGCCCATTTATGGATTATTACCCTGATTGCTTATTTGGTTAAATAGATTCAATTTATTAGCTCTTTCTTGCTTAAAATGTGAGAGGAGTTTTTCTGTATCTGGAATTCCTAATAAAACATGTTATAATAGTTTTAGAAAGGACGTTATTTATGGCTAAGATATTGGTTATTGAAGATAATAATGAAATTCAGGAGATTTTAAAAATCCTTCTTACTGAGGAACATGAGGTGATTCAAGCATTTTCAGGCACAGAAGGTATCATGCAATTTGATAAAGGTGGCATTGATCTCGTTTTGCTAGATATCATGCTTCCTGGGAAAAATGGTGACCAAGTCTTGCAAGCTATTCGACAAACTAGTCAGACTCCGGTCATCATGCTTACTGCTTTAGGTGATAAAAAGCTCATCAGCCAATATCTACTAGACGGTGCCAATGATTATGTAGTAAAACCTTTTGATTTGGACGAAGTCTTTGCCAGAGTCACCGTGCAATTACGCCAAAGTGGTGAACATCAGTCAGGAGATCGAAGAGAAATTGATAACCTCGTACAAAACTTTAAAAATATCCAGTTTGATGCAGATAGTTTTGAAATAAGTAGCGTAACTGAAACCATTCGCCTTGCAAAGAAAGAATGTCAAATTCTCCAAATCTTGCTCCATCATCCTAAAAAGATCTTCACAAAGGAAGAACTCTATGAATTGATTTGGGAAGAAAGTTACCTGCCTGGAGATAATACACTCAACACCCATCTAAGCAATCTCCGTAAAAAACTGCATCAACTGGATCCAAATCACGAATACATCGAAACCATTTGGGGAGTTGGTGTACGATTAAAAGGAGACAAGCAATGATTTATATTTTGCTATCTCTGGTGTTCCTCATTAACATCATTTTGTCAGTGTCTTTGATTCGCTATCATCTAGCAGTTAGAGATTTAAGCAGACAAATTGAAGAGAAGATTCGCTCTGGTAGCATGAAGAGGATCGGTGTAAATTTCTTTTCAAAGACTATTTTGCGTCTACATAACCAAATTGAAAATCTATTTCAAGAAGTGGAACAGAATCAGCTCATCATGAAGCAGGAAAAACGCACCCTAGATATGGCAATCAGTAACATCGCTCATGATATTCGGACACCTTTAACAATCGCTTCAGGATATACTCAGCAACTGATAAAAAATCCTGAACCTAATCCAGAAACGTTAAACAAAATAGCCCATCACCTTGATTTGGTTTCTAAACGTTTGGAGGCTCTCCTTGAATACCGTCATTTGATGGAAGGAGCAGTCAAACCGAAACTGGAAGAACTTGATTTATCAACTTTTATAACAAAGAAGACTTTAGCCTATTATGACGTTTTTCAGTCTTCACATATTGTTCTTGATTTTAACGTTGAACCAGGATTGAAAACGACGACTGATGAAGACTTACTGGATAGAATTTTACAAAACCTCCTTGGAAATGTTTTCAAGCACGGCAAGGAAAAGGCTCGGCTTTCTTTGAAAAAGGGAGAAAAAGGGATTGTTTTAGAAATCGATAATCTTGTTAAAAAACCTATCAAGAATATAGACAATCTCAGCAATCGTTTTTATTCTGAAAATCTATCAGACACAGAAGAATCCTCTGGTTTAGGTCTCTATATTACCGAGGAATTGGTTCATCTTCTTGGAGCGGAGATGAAACTGAGCACAGATGGGCAGTGGTTGTCGGTTTTCATTTATTTTTAACGAAAAGAAACCTCCTCTGTAGGCATAGAGGAGGTCATTTTTTTATAGACTTTTCTTTTTGAAAACTGTCAGTCCACTCATATTAAAGATTACAATAACAGCTAGGCTAACTATAAATGTGTAGAAAATTGACTCACTATTAGCAGTCATATCATAGGCGAATTGCAATGATAAATATGGTAAAATTTTGATATTTGGAAAAATGAGCATTGGCATAGAAAGTAAGATAGAGCTGACCAAATAACCAATAAATACCGCTAGATAAGAGTGACTAACATAGAGAATGAAGGAAACGATGGAAAGCCAAGCAAGGAGGCAAAGAAATTGAAGGGAAATGGTTATCAATAGATTGCCAATAAATCCATCAGGCATGGTTCCAAATCCATTTAAGATAGTTGCTGGAATAAAGGCAATAACAAGGCTAAGGATAAGTTGTAAGAAAGCGATACTTGCTAGAACAAAGGATTTAGCAAGGAAAAACTCTGTACGAGAAACGCCAACTGTCAAACTATTTTTATAGAGTTTGCCGATTAAATCAACTCCAAGAACGAGGCATGCCAGAATGATGCAGAGAAAAACGAGATTTGAACCATTGCTAGACGCGTTGATAAGAGCTTGGATGCCGTCCCAACCTTTTGTCGGAAATTCTGTTTCAGGTGTAGTATTTACTGACATCAGATGTCCTGTAGCGCCAATAGTAGCACCCATTAACATAAGTACAAAGAGAATGAATTCTGTAATCCAGAATCCTTTGGAGCGAAAGAGACGGTAAAAATCTGCTTGAATGGTGTGTATCATGATTTTTCTCCTATTCTACCAATTGTGTGAAGTATTCTTCTAGGTTTTGACGGGCAAAGTATATCTCATCAATAGCAACATCGGCCAAAGTTAGTTGCTTAAGAATCTGTTTGACATCTTGTTCATTACCAAAGATATGGATTTCATTTTCAGGATTGACAACCTTAAACTGGAGTTGGATTTGTTCTTTCAATACCTGACAAGCTCTTTCTTTGTCGCTTGTTTTAAGCACAATATAATCCTCACTCAGTGTTTCAAATTCAGCTTTACTGATTTCACGGATAATCTTACCTTGATCCAGAATACCAAAGCGATTAGCTAAGAGATAGAGTTCTGACAAGATATGGCTAGAGATGAGGATAGTTATGCCTTTTTCTTGATTGAGCCGGTGAATCATGAGACGAAATTCTTTGATTCCAATTGGGTCGAGACCATTAATGGGTTCATCAAGAATCAGGAAATCAGGTTTGGATAGGAGGGCAATGGCGATGCCAAGTCTTTGTTTCATTCCTAGTGAAAAATCACGAAAGACTTTTTTTCCTGTATCTGACAACCCAACATAGTCCAAAGTCTCATGAATCACCTTATCAGCATTTGGAATATGACGTATCATACAATAATATTTCAGATTCTGGTATGCTGTTAAGTGATTATGAGCTACAGGTGATTCGATAACCGAACCTACTCGAGATAGGGACTTGATCCACTCCTTTTCCGATTGACTAGAAAAGAGGGAAACAGTTCCTTTATCCGCAAACAGTAGTTGTGTAATTATTTTGATAAGAGTAGTTTTACCTGCTCCGTTTTTCCCAATTAGACCATAAATATCTCCCTCTTTTATCGTTAGACTAAGATCTTGAAGAATAGCTTGTTTGTCAAAGTTTTTGGACAATCCATGAATTTCAAGTACTGTTTTCATGATTATCTCCTTTTGATTTATTTTGATAACTTTAGTATAAAGCATAGAAATCAAGGAAAGCTCAAGTATTTCTAAAGAGTTTCTAAAGTTTTCAGATTTTTAAAATGTCAAAAACCCAGTTAAGGATTTAACTGGGGATTTTCTCTATAAAATATACTTCTCAATGGCACGCGCGACGCCGTCTTCTTCATTGCTTTCTGTAACGTCATCAGCTAGAGATTTGACATGGTCACTAGCATTTCCCATAGCAATACCAAGGCCTGCAAACTGGAGCATTTCGATATCATTATTAGCATCGCCCATAGCCATGATTTCTGAAGGCTCAATCTGCAAAATCTCTGCTAGTCGTGAAAGAGCAGTAGCCTTTGTGGTTCCAAGTGGCATGGCTTCATAAATGACAGGCTGCGAACGAACGCCGCTGAATCTTTGGCAGAGTTCCTCAGCAAAACGCTCTTCAAAATCGTCTGTTTGTTCTTTAGTGCCTAAAAACATGCCTTGGAACATACGATGCTTACCACTGGTGGCTTCCTCAAGGGAAATTTCAGTCAGGTCTGAAAAGACTAGTTTTGCATCGTTTTGAACGATTTCATTTGGCTTGCCACCAAGGACAAAATAGTGTTCCTCATCAAAAAGAGTCAACTGGACATCGCTTTTTTCAGCTAGGTCATAGAGGTATTCAATGTCAGCTGGACTGAGTTCTTGCCAGTCAACTAGACTCCAATCACTGGTCTGGTGGGTTGAGCACCCATTATTGACAATGACATACTCATTCTGGAGGTCCAGTCCCAATTTTTTGTAATAAGGAAGGACACCGAAAAGTGGGCGGCCCGTACAGAGAACCAGTTTTACCCCTTTCTCAATAGCTTGGTGAATGGCAGTAATGTGGGCTTGTGGGATTTTCTTGGCTTCATTGAGGAGGGTTCCGTCCATATCTAAGGCTAGTAGTTTAATCATAAGGCTTCCTTTTCTAGGTGTTTTTGCTTTTATTATAGCATATTTTGGTTAGAAAGAGGCAGAATCTTCGGCTAAATCATGGTATAATATAGGATAATGACAGAAAATGTAACGAGGCAGAGATGAAATTACTTTATACTGATGTTCGGACTTCTTTGACAAAAATCCTAACCAGAGAGGCAGAAGAGCTGGTTGCTGCTGGCAAACGGATCTTCTACATTGCCCCCAACTCTCTTTCATTTGAAAAGGAACGTGCCGTGCTGGAATGCTTGTCCCAGCAGGCTTCTTTTGCCATTACTGTCACGCGCTTTGCTCAAATGGCTCGTTACCTGGTTTTAAATGACTTGCCTACAAAGACCAGTCTTGATGACATCGGCCTTGGGATGGCCTTTTATAAATGCCTGGCTGAACTTGATCCCAAAAAGTTACGAGTTTATGGTGCTATTAAACAAGACCCTCAATTTATCCAGCAGTTGATTGAACTCTATCACGAGATGACGACTGCTCAGATGAGTTTTTTGGACTTGGAAAGTTTGACCGATGAGGACAAGCGAGCAGATTTACTTTTGATTTTTGAGAAAGTAACGGCCTATCTCAATAAAAGCCAGTTGTCTCAGGGAAGTCAGTTGTCCCATTTGATTGAGGCTATTGAGAATGAAAAGGTAAGTAGTGATTTCAGTCAGCTGGCTTTGGTTATCGACGGTTTTACCCGTTTTTCCGCTGAGGAGGAGCATGTGGTGGATCTGCTCCATCGTAAAGGTGTTGGGATTGTTATTGGTGCTTATGCAAGTAAGAAGGCCTATACCAGTCCCTTCGCTGAGGGCAATCTCTACCAGGCCAGTATAGAATTTCTTCATCATTTAGGTTCTAAATATCAAACGCCTGCCCAAGACCGCTCTCAGACTCATGAGAAAATGGATAGTTTTGACAAGGCCTCTCGTTTGCTGGAGTCTTCTTATGACTTTTCAGAAGTCACCTTAGATATCGATGACAAGGACCGTGAAAATCTGCAAATCTGGTCTTGCTTGACACAAAAGGAAGAGTTGGAGTTGGTAGCCCGCAGCATTCGTCAAAAACTACATGACAATCCAGACTTGAGTTACAAGCATTTTCGGATTCTGTTAGGAGATGTGGCTTCTTATCAGTTGTCCTTAAAGACCATTTTTGACCAGTATCAGATTCCATTCTATCTAGGTAAAAGCGAATCCATGGCTCATCATCACTTGACCCAGTATGTGGAGTCTATTTTACGATTAAAACGCTACCGTTTCCGTCAGGAGGATTTGATTAACCTCCTCAGAACCGGCTTGTATACTGATCTTAGTCAAGCTGATATCGATGCCTTTGAACAATACCTCCTCTATCTTGGTATCAACGGCTTGCCAGCCTTTCAGCAAACCTTCACCAAATCCCACCATGGAAAGTTTGATTTGGAACGTTTGAATGCCATTCGTTTACGAGTTTTGGCTCCTCTAGAAACCTTGTTTGCCAGTCGGAAACAAAAGGCTGAAAATCTCTTGCAAAAGTGGAGTACTTTTCTAAAAAATGCTGCTTTAAGCAAGCAGATGCAAGGTTTAACATCCACTATGGAAGCCATAGAACAGGAGAGACAAGCCGAAGTTTGGAAAGCTTTCTGTCATGTTTTAGAACAATTTGCGACCGTTTTTGCTGGTTCACAAGTAAGTCTGGAGGACTTCTTAGCCTTACTCCACTCAGGAATGACTTTATCTCAGTATCGAACCATTCCAGCGACAGTGGACACTGTTCTGGTGCAGAGTTACGATTTGATTGCACCACTGACTGCTGACTTTGTCTATGGCATTGGACTCACTCAGGATCATTTACCAAAAATCGCTCAAAATACCAGCCTTTTGACAGACGAAGAGAGAGAGACCTTAAACCAAGCGACAGAAGAGGGGGCTCAACTGCTGATTGCCAGCAGTGAAAATCTCAAGAAAAATCGCTATACCATGCTTTCCTTGGTCAATTCTGCCCGTAAGCAATTGATTTTGTCAGCACCAAGTCTTCTCAATGAAAACGAGAGCAAGGAATCTGCCTATCTTCATGAACTGGTAAGTTTTGGATTTTGCCGAAGAGAAAAGAGGATGAACCATAAAAATCTTAGCAAAGAAGATATGGGTTCTTATCACAGTCTCTTGTCTAGTCTGGTTGCCTATCATCAGCAGGCTGCTTCTAGTGAAAATGAACAAGATTTAACTTTTGTCAAGGTGCTGGCGCGTGTCATGGGGAAAAAACTTGACCAAAAAGGCCTTGCCAATCCTGCCCTCCCAACCAGCCCAAGCAGCAAGCCATTAGCAAAGGATACCTTGCAAGCTCTTTATCCAGCTGACAAGGAGTTTTATCTGTCTACCTCTGGTTTGACAGAGTTTTACCGCAATGAATATAGTTATTTCCTCCGTTATGTCCTTGGTTTGCAGGAAGAATTGCGCCTGCGTCCAGATGCTCGCAGTCATGGGAATTTCTTACACCGTATTTTTGAACGTGCCTTGAAACTGCCTGCTGAAAATTCGTTTGACCAACGTCTGGAGCAAGCTATTAAGGAAACCAGTCAAGAACGGGAATTTGAAGCCATTTATCAAGAAAGTTTGGAAGCCCAGTTTACCAAGGAAGTTCTTCTTGATGTCGCTCGGACTACTGGCCACATCCTTCGTCATAATCCAGCCATCGAAACCATCCAAGAAGAGGCAACATTTGGCGGCAGAGACCAAGCATTTATTCAGCTGGATAATGGTCGCAGTGTCCATGTGCGAGGTAAGGTGGACCGGATTGACCGCCTGAAAGCTGATGGAGCACTAGGGGTGGTAGACTACAAGTCTAGTTTGACTCAGTTCCAGTTTCCTCATTTCTTTAATGGGCTTAATTCCCAACTGCCAACCTATTTAGCAGCCCTAAAAAGAGAAGGGGAGCAGAACTTTTTCGGTGCCATGTACTTGGAAATGGCTGAGCCTGTCCAATCTCTCTTGACCGTTAAAAGTCTGGCAGGAGCAGTAGTAGAAGCCAGCAAGTCTATGAAATACCAAGGAATCTTTTTAGAGAAAGAAAGTAGTCATTTGGGCGAATTTTACAACAAAAACAAGGCCAATCAGCTGACAGATGATGAATTTCAGCTCCTACTGGACTACAATGTTCATCTTTACAAGAAAGCGGCTGAGAAGATCTTAGAAGGCCAGTTCGCCATCAATCCATACACAGAGAACGGCAGAAGTATTGCCCCATACGTGCAGCAACATCAAGCCATTACAGGATTTGAAGCCAATTACCATTTGGGTCAAGCTCGTTTCCTAGAAAAGTTAGACCTAGAGGATGGCAAACGTCTGGTCGGAGAAAAACTCAAGCAAGCTTGGTTTAAAAAAATGAGAGAGGAGTTGAATCGATGAATGCTATTCCCTTTTTAACTGAGGAAGAAATTCAAAAAATGCAAGAAGCAGAAGCGAATTCGAGTAAGGAACAAAAGAAAACTGCCGAGCAAATCGAAGCCATTTATACGGCAGGGCAAAATATCCTTGTTTCAGCGTCTGCTGGTTCAGGGAAGACCTTTGTCATGGCCGAGCGCATTCTTGATCAATTGGCGCGTGGTGTGGAAATTTCTCAACTCTTTATCTCAACCTTTACCGTTAAGGCTGCGACTGAACTCAAGGAACGCTTGGAGAAAAAAATCAGCCAGCAAATCCAAGAAACCGATGATGTTGATCTCAAACAACACTTGGGACGTCAGTTGGCGGATCTGCCAAACGCGGCCATCGGAACCATGGACTCCTTCACACAAAAATTCCTTGGCAAACACGGCTATCTGATTGATATCGCACCGAACTTCCGTATTCTGCAAAATGAAAGTGAACAGCTATTCTTAAAGAACGAAGTTTTTCATCAGGTTTTTGAAGACCATTACCAAGGTGAGAATAAAGAGAAATTTAGCCGTTTGGTGAAGAACTTTGCTGGGCGAGGCAAGGATGAACGAGGTCTGCGCCAGCAAGTCTACAAAATCTATGATTTTCTTCAATCCACCAGTAGCCCCCAAAAATGGTTGAGCAACTCCTTCCTCAAAGGATTTGAAGAAGCTGACTTTGCAAATGAAAAAGACAAACTAACTGAGCAAATCAAGCAGGCGCTTTGGGACTTGGAAAGTTTCTTCCGTTATCATCTGGATAATGATGCCAAGGAGTTTCCCAAAGCTGCCTATTTAGAAAATGTGCAGTTGGTTCTGGATGAAATTGGCTCCTTAAATCAAGAGTCCGATAGCCAGGCTTATCAAGCAATTCTTGCGCGTGTTGTTGCCATTTCGAAGGAGAAAAACGGTCGAGCTCTGGCTAATTCCAGTCGTAAGGCCGATTTGAAGCCACTGGCTGATGCCTATAACGATGAGAGAAAGACCCAGTTTGCTAAACTAGGACAACTGGCGGACCAGATAACGATTCTCGACTACCAAGAACATTATTATAAAGACACTTGGGAGCTAACTAAAACCTTCCAAACCTTTATGAGTGATTTTGTGGAGGCTTATCGTGAACGTAAACGTCAGGAAAATGCCTTTGAATTCGCTGATATCAGTCATTACACCATTGAGATTTTAGAGAATTTCCCGCAAGTTCGTGAGGCTTATCAGGATCGCTTCCACGAAGTCATGGTCGATGAGTATCAGGATACCAACCACATTCAAGAACGGATGTTGGAATTGCTGTCGAATGGTCACAATCGCTTTATGGTGGGAGATATCAAGCAGTCCATCTATCGTTTCCGTCAGGCAGACCCGCAGATTTTCAATGAAAAATTCCAACGCTATGCGCAAAATCCTCAAGAAGGCAAGTTGATTCTCCTCAAGGAAAATTTCCGTAGTAGTTCAGAAGTGCTATCAGCAACCAATGATGCTTTTGGACGCCTTATGGACCAAGAGGTCGGCGAAATCAACTATGATAGCATGCACCAGCTTGTTTTTGCCAATACCAAACTGACTCCTAATCCAGACAACAAGGCAGAATTTCTCCTCTACGATAAGGACGATAGCGGACAAGAGGAAGAAGAGAGTCAAGCAGAAACGAAACTAACTGGGGAAATGCGCTTAGTCATAAAGGAAATCTTGAAACTTCATCAGGAAAAAGGTGTTTCCTTTAAAGAAATTGCCCTTTTGACTTCCAGTCGCAGTCGAAATGACCAGATTCTACTCGCCCTGTCTGAGTACGGAATTCCTGTTAAAACAGACGGCGAGCAAAACAATTACCTCCAATCCCTAGAAGTACAAGTCATGCTGGATACCCTTCGTGTCATTCACAATCCCCTGCAAGACTATGCCTTGGTAGCTCTGATGAAGTCTCCTATGTTTAGCTTTGATGAGGACGAGTTGGCACGCTTGTCCCTTCAGAAAGTAGAAGATAAACTCCAAGAAAATCTCTATGAGAAACTGGTCAATGCTCAAAAACAAGCAACTAGCCAGAAAGATTTAATTCACAAGGATCTAGCTGAAAAACTCAATCAATTCATGGATATTTTGGATTCTTGGCGCTTATATGCCAAAACCCACTCTCTCTATGACTTGATTTGGAAGATTTACAACGACCGTTTTTATTATGACTATGTTGGGGCCCTGCCAAACGGTCCAGCTAGACAAGCCAATCTTTATGCCCTAGCTCTGCGAGCAGATCAGTTTGAAAAGAGTAATTTCAAGGGCTTGTCACGTTTTATTCGTATGATTGATCAGGTTTTAGAAGCCCAGCATGATCTCGCAAGCGTAGCCGTCGCACCGCCTAAAGATGCCCTGGAACTCATGACAATTCACAAGAGCAAAGGACTGGAGTTTCCTTATGTCTTTATCCTCAACATGGATCAGGACTTCAATAAACAAGACTCTATGTCAGACATCATTCTCAGTCGAAAAAATGGGCTTGGTGTCAAATACATTGCCAAGGTGGAAACAGGAGCAGTTGAAGCTCACTATCCTAAAACCATTAAACTCTCCATTCCTAGCCTTACTTATACGCAGAATGAAGAAGAACTGAAACTGGCTAGCTATTCAGAGCAGATGCGTCTGCTGTATGTTGCCATGACACGGGCTGAGAGAAAGCTCTATCTTGTCGGTAAGGGCTCTCGTGAAAAGCTGGAAGCCAAGGAATATCCAGCTGCTGAAAACGGAAAACTAGATAAAAATACCAGACTGCAAGCCAAGAATTTCCAAGATTGGATTTGGGCTATCACTAAAGTGTTTGCCAAAGATAATCTCAACTTTAGCTATCGCTTTGTTGGTGAAGACCAGCTGACCAGAGAAGCTATTGGTCAATTGGAAAACATGGGCCCTCTACAAGATAGTTCCCAAGCAAGCAACCGTCAGTCAGATACCATTAAAGAAGCTCTTGAAATGCTCAAAGAGGTGGAAGTCTATAATACTCTTCACCGTGCGGCTATTGAGCTCCCAAGTGTCCAAACACCGAGTCAAATCAAGAAATTCTATGAACCGGTGATGGATATGGAAGGGGTACAAATTGCTAACCAAACCAAATCACCAGAGAAACATATCAGCTTCGATTTACCAGATTTTTCAACTAAAGAAAAGGTAACTGGAGCGGAGATTGGTAGTGCAACCCACGAACTCATGCAAAGAATTGACCTCAGTCAGCAACCAACACTTGCTAGCCTGAAAGATACTCTCAAACAAGTTCAAACCAGCCAAGCTGTCAGAGGCAAGATCAATCTTGCTAAAATCCTAGCTTTCTTTGATACGCCACTTGGTCAGGAGATTCTCGCCAATACAAACCATCTCTATCGCGAACAACCCTTCTCCATGCTCAAACGAGACCAAAGGAGTCAGGAAGACTTCGTTGTCCGTGGTATCCTTGATGGCTATCTGCTTTACGAGGACAAAATCGTTCTGTTCGACTATAAGACAGACCGCTATGATGATCCAAGTCAACTCATAGACCGTTATCGTGGTCAGTTAGCCCTCTACGGAGAAGCTTTATCACGAACTTATTCGATTGAAAATATTGAAAAATACTTGATCTTACTCGGAAAAGAAGAGGTTCAAGTTGTAAAAGTATAATTTATACTCAATGAAAATCAAATTCAAACCACGTCAGCTTCACCTTGCCGTACTCAAGTACAGCCTGCGGCTAGCTTCCTAGTTTGCTCTTTGATTTTCATTGAGTATTAGAAAGGAGACCTCATGCCACTTCCAGTTAGAAAATCCCTGCATGATGCGGTGTTACAGGCTTCAAAAGCTGATACTTGGGATCAAGCTACCAAGGAATGGAATGAAGTTTCCTTGATTTTTAATGGTATTGGCCGTAGCAATTGTATCTGCGGAAATGCCATTAAATATGCTTACGAACTCTTTAACAATGTCACAGGTCAACGTCTCTTTCCTATCGGAAGTGACTGTGTTCGCCATTTTCACCGTATTAGTCTCGACCAGCAACTAGAAGAGGAAGAAAAACTTCTCAGAAAGCTCGAAAATCTGACTAGAAAGGTCAAGAAAAAGGAAAAAATCAAGGTCAATAAAAGCGATTTTGATGAACGACTTCTAAATTGGTTTTGGGAAAAAGGTGTTTTCAAAGCCAATCGTGGCAATCAATTTGCACCTGAGAAAGATTACCAGCTCTTCCTAGAAGTCTTTCAAGGTGGAAGTTGGACCAAGGCAGAGCCAAAGAAGAAGGCTCGTATGGAAGAAGTGCTGGAAAAGTGTATCAAACCTTTTTTACTTGGTAAGACCGACGACCAACTCTACCTTATCAGACTAGGTAAGGAGAAAATAGACTACGAGCAGAATTTACGGATTCAGGCAGAGAAAGAACGTAAGAAAAGAGATAAAATCGCCAAGCAATACGCAGATAATCTCATCCTAGCCATGGGGCCTGCTGAACGAGCTTATCAAGATTACTTCGGTTTTACAGAAACCCTAACCCAAGAAGAACGAAAGTGGGAGAAAATCCTTTTTGGTAAAAATAGAGAAGAACGGGTCATCAAGGCAAAGCAAAATCAAAAAGAGCTTGAAAAAGACCAGAGAATTGCAAATCAGGATCCTATTGAAAGAAAGCAAAAGCAGACTTGGATTCTTAATTCTTATTTTCGTGATTTACCAGATGAAAAAGCCAGATTCTCTCGACTCTTACTAGAATATCGAAAAACTGGAGAAGTGCCCTTTTCAGAAGATTACATGTCTGAGCAACTCGTCGACTTTTTCTACAAGATGAAAGCCTTTGAGTTTGAGATTGCTCCAGAACAAGTTCGAGATTTTCTAAAAGAATGCCTTCAGACAAAACATCTATCGTCAGCACAAGAAAGCTGGATTAGAGGGATTCTCCTCAATTGCCTTCACCCATTTTTAGATAGATTGCTCATATAGAAAAAATCCTACCTTGTCTATGCATGGTAGGATTTAAGCATCTCCAAAGATGTACTGGTAAAGTTGAACAACTTTCTGAAAACACTGAGTGTCCATTCTAGTTATTTTTTGAGCATTGCGCATCCGAAAATCAAAGGTATACAGTTGAAATGGGTTGACAGCACCATCTACCTTATCCAACGAGACAGGAACGAGCAGGCCTTTTTCTGCTAAATGCTGCTGACCATGGGTGATAGGACAGACAGCCACAAAACCAGTTTGCAAAGCATATTCTCTCCTAGACACAACCAAGGCAGGGCGCCGTTTTTGAATTTCCCGACCAACTGATGGATCAAAGTCCAGCCAAATGATATCTTGCTTTTCAGGAATATACTCAGATTTCGCTATCAAGTGACCTTACTCCTTCAAAATCATTTGCCATTCTTAAATCAGCAATCCCATCAAAAGGATCTTTTAGTTTCGGAGCCAAGACAATGACTCCGTCAATCCCTTTGTAGACAACCATTTCTTGACCTTCAGTCATCCCCAAATTTTTAGGAATGGTCACTGTGAGAGAATTTCCCACCTTCCGAGTCTTTACCGTATTCATCACTCCACCTCCACGAAATCGTATATACAAAGTATATACCAAACAGCAAATAACGTCAAGCAAACACTAACATACATAAATTAAGTTATGTATGTTAGTGTGATTTTATTTTAGTCAAAGCTTGTGCAAAAGCACCTAATTTATGATAGAATAGATGGTGAGAAAGAAAACGTTTTATTACGTTTTTTTAGTCGGAAGGGGAAAATATTATGGCTACTATTCAATGGTTTCCGGGCCACATGTCTAAGGCTCGGCGACAAGTTCAGGAGAATTTAAAATTTGTCGATTTTGTGACGATTTTGGTAGATGCACGTCTACCTTTATCTAGTCAAAACCCTATGTTGAACAAGATTGTGGGTGATAAACCCAAACTTTTGATTTTAAACAAGGCAGACCTTGCAGATCCAGCAATGACCAAAGAATGGCGTCAGTACTTTGAATCACAAGGAATTCAAACACTGGCCATCAATTCCAAAGAGCAAGTTACTGTAAAAGTTGTGACTGATGCAGCGAAAAAGCTCATGGCTGATAAGATTGCACGCCAGAAAGAACGCGGTATCAAGATTGAAACCTTGCGGACTATGATTATCGGAATTCCAAACGCTGGTAAATCAACCCTGATGAATCGTTTGGCTGGAAAAAAAATTGCGGTTGTCGGCAATAAACCAGGTGTTACCAAGGGGCAACAATGGCTCAAAACCAATAAAGACCTTGAAATCTTAGACACACCAGGTATTCTTTGGCCTAAGTTTGAAGATGATACTATCGCACTTAAACTAGCCTTAACTGGAGCTATTAAGGACCAGTTACTTCCAATGGATGAAGTGACCATTTTTGGTCTCAATTATTTCAAAGAACATTATCCAGATAAGCTAGCTGAACGCTTTAAACAAATGAAAATTGAAGAAGAAGCTCCTGTAATCATCATGGATATGACACGTGCTCTTGGTTTCCGAGACGACTACGACCGTTTTTACAGTCTCTTCGTGAAGGAAGTCCGCGATGGAAAGCTCGGTAACTATACCTTAGATACATTGGACGATATCGATGACGACGATTAAAGAAATCAGAGAACTTCTTGCTACTGTCAAAGACTTAGACAATCCCCTTTTTCTTGAACTGGAAAAAGATAGCCGAACTGGAGTTCAAAAGGAAATCAGCAAGCGGAAAAAAGCCATTCAGGCAGAACTGGATGAAGACCTTCGCTTGGAATCTATGCTTTCCTATGAAAAAGAGCTTTATAAACAAGGATTAACCTTAATTGCAGGCGTTGACGAGGTCGGCCGTGGTCCTCTTGCTGGACCTGTAGTCGCTGCAGCCGTTATTTTACCTAAAAATTGTAAGATTAAAGGCCTTAACGATAGCAAAAAAATCCCTAAAAAGAAACATGTGGAGATTTTTCAAGCCGTTCAAGACCAAGCCTTGGCAATCGGCATTGGAATCATGAATAATCAAGTCATTGACCAAATCAATATCTATGAAGCGACCAAACTCGCCATGAAAGAAGCAATCTCCCAGCTCAGTCCTCAACCTGAACACCTCCTGATTGATGCCATGCAACTTGATTTACCAATTTCCCAAACAGCAATTATCAAGGGAGATGCTAAGTCGCTCTCTATCGCAGCCGCTTCTATAGTTGCCAAAGTGACACGGGATAGTTTAATGAAGGATTATGACAACCAGTTTCCTGGATATGATTTCGCTGCAAATGCTGGATATGGAACAGCAAAACACTTAGAAGGTCTTGATAAACTAGGAGTTACTCCCATTCATCGGACCAGTTTTGAACCGATAAAATCACTGGTTTCAGCAAATAAAGAAAGTTAAGTTGGAGGAAATGATTATGGAGGAACAGTCAGAAATACTCCGGTCTAAGAAAGAATTTGCCTTTGCCTCAAGTACCATATTATCCCAAGTTGGGCGAGGAATTATCGTCGGGCTAGTTGTCGGGCTAATCGTCGGATCCTTTCGTTTCTTAATCGAAAAAGGCTTCCACCTGATACAAGGCCTCTATCAAGATCAAGCGCACCTAGTGCGCAATCTTTTTGTCCTTGTTCTATTTTACATACTCATCTGCTGGCTCAGTGCTAAATTAACTCGCTCGGAGAAAGATATCAAAGGCTCAGGAATCCCACAGATTGAGGCCGAATTAAAAGGACTCATGTCGCTTAATTGGTGGAGTGTTCTCTGGAAGAAATATATTCTAGGTATTCTAGCTATTGCCAGCGGACTCATGCTGGGTCGAGAAGGTCCGAGTATTCAACTTGGAGCAGTTGGTGGTAAGGGAATTGCTAAATGGCTCAAATCCAGTCCAGTTGAGGAACGTTCCTTAATTGCCAGTGGAGCAGCTGCTGGTCTTGCTGCAGCCTTTAACGCCCCAATAGCAGGCCTTCTCTTTGTAGTTGAAGAAGTCTATCATCACTTTTCACGATTTTTCTGGGTTTCCACTCTAGCAGCCAGCATTGTAGCAAACTTTGTCTCTCTACTCATATTTGGCCTAACACCCGTACTGGATATGCCTGACAATATCCCTCTCATGACTCTAGACCAGTATTGGATTTATCTTTTCATGGGTATTTTTCTCGGATTATCAGGTTTTCTTTATGAGAAAGCTGTACTAAATGTCAGCAAAGTTTATGACTGGCTTGGTCAAAAAATCCATTTAGATAGAGCTTATTATCCAATCTTAGCTTTTATCCTTATCATACCAGTGGGAATCTTCTTACCACAAATACTTGGTGGTGGAAATCAGCTGGTTCTTTCCCTAACTGAGCAAGATTTTAGTTTCCAAGTTCTATTAGCTTACTTTCTGATTCGTTTTGTTTGGAGCATGATAAGTTACGGAAGTGGATTACCTGGTGGAATTTTCCTACCTATTCTGGCTCTTGGTTCCTTACTTGGTGCCCTAGTTGGAGTTATTTGTGTCAATCTTGGTCTTGTCAGTCAGGAACAATTTCCAATATTCATCATTTTAGGAATGAGTGGCTACTTTGGAGCAATATCCAAGGCTCCCCTAACAGCTATGATCCTTGTAACCGAAATGGTAGGAGATATCCGAAATCTCATGCCCCTCGGACTTGTGACCTTAGTAGCTTACATTATCATGGATTTACTAAAGGGGGCCCCAGTGTACGAAGCCATGTTGGAGAAAATGCTGCCAGAAGAAGCGACAGACGAAGGAGAAGTGACTCTTATCGAAATCCCTGTTTCAGATAAAATAGCAGGTAAACAAGTCCATGAACTCAACTTACCACACAACGTACTCATCACCACGCAAGTCCATAATGGGAAAAGCCAAACCGTTAATGGCTCAACCAGAATGTATCTGGGCGATATGATTCATTTGGTTATTCCAAAAAGTGAAATTGGGAAAGTCAAAGATTTGTTGTTGTAGTATTTTGCATAACATAAATTATGTAAAATACTTTCTTAATGTATTTAGAAAACCGATTCTCAGTGATGAGATCGGTTTTTACTTCTTGTTTCGTTAAAATTAATTAAAATATTGTATAATAAGAAAAAGGAGAAAATCTTAAATGAACAATTCCAGCATCAAAAAAAGTCATAAAAAGCTACTAATCGTTTTATCACTCGTAATCATCACAGCAGGAGGTGTTTTTATGTTTAGTATGTTAGGGAAGTCTCAAGAAGAGCGTCGAAATAGAGAATATGAAGTTAGTCTGGTTAATGCGTTAAAGAATTCCTACCAAGGGATTGAGGAGATTAAGATTATGGATCCTTACTATAATGACAAACCGGGTTCGTGGTCTTGTGATATTTCAGTACAGTTCAATGATAGTCAAACTATTACTTATGGAATTAATCACAGATTAACCTATAAAGAAAATCATGATGGTCTTATGAAAGGAAATACTAATGAAGAAATTGATCAACAATGGTCGATACTTCAAAAACACATTGGTAAAACAGAATCTACAATATTAGTACGATATTCAAATGGTGAAACAGGAGAGCAATAATGGTATTTAATTATACTGATAATCAATTGAATAATTTAAACCAAGATTTTGCGGTCTATAGTGTTAATAAAGAGTTTTCAGAACGCAATAAAAAGAAATTTGTGACTGATAATCCAAATAATAAAAACGAAACCAACACTATAACCACCTCAGATAGTCAAGAATTCCGTGTTGTTGCCACTAAGTCTGACACTGAAACTGGTTTTGATGGGCTGGCGGTAGCTCCTATAGTCAATGGCAAACCAGATTATAAAAATGTAGCCGTGATTGCTGCTGGAACGGATCCTGATAGTCCAGTGAATAAAAATGTTTTCATTGCACGCGATGTCAATAGTGCCATAATTGCAAGGCAAACTTATTTATCTCCACAATATAAGGTTGCTGATCAATTTGTAAAAGAGATTATGGACGATCCCAGATATGAAGTCAGTCAACTATCAGGCTATTCACAAGGGGCTTATATGCTGAAAGTAGGGGCTAAATATCACATACCTACAACTACCTTTAATGCTTGGTTCAAATATGGAGCTCTCTCATTAAAAGAAAAAGCATTTATTGAAAGTAACCCTTCTATGTTTATAGATTACCGTAGAAAAAATGATGACGTAGTAGTCTGGAATGATTTCAACCATCCAGAATGGTATAATACTACCACTACAAATTCTATGCCTAATACGATTCACTGGCTTGATGGCTCTAGTCACAAAATTGCTGATTGGGAATTTGATCCTGTAACTGGTCAAGTTGTTGATGGTAAAGGAGGAAACCCCTTAATTAGTGGCGTTTATCGAGCTTATGCCAACAGTCTCCGAGGAATGGCTAGTTACAAGGACTTGAAATCAAAATGGTCATCAGATGGCATTAGTAGTTCTGAGGAAATATACTTAGATGCAGCCCAAGGTTCTATCTTATCATCATCTATGGCTACAGCAGCCAGAACTGGAGCTGATGAAGTAAGTGCCTTAGCAAAAAAAGCCAATCAAGAATTACAAGAAATTTGGTCCAAAATCGACTTTACGAGTTACACAGCATTAGCTCCCTATGAGGTTGAGGCCCTTTTTGCTAGCCAAGGTATCACTCAAGCACAGTTTATCAATACTTTTCAGGCAGAAACGGATCAAACAGTCACTAAGATGAATGCTTCCGCCCAAGCATTTGAAAATTTGGATAAACAATTACAGGAAGTCATCGAAAAAACAGTAGCAACAGACAAACAATTGGCCAAGGAGTTTCGACAATGGAAAGAAAAGATGTAAAATGGGAGGAAATCAGAGAGAAAAAGAGAGAACTGTTTAATCTAGAAGAACAATATTATCAACAAAAGAAAGAACTCGATAACAAAGTATTCGATTTAGACGAACGAAATGCAAATTTAGAAAAACTGATGTCCGAAGAAGTTGATAAAATGTATCAAGTCTTGAGGAAATTTGATTCAACTGCTGATGATGTTAGAGAGTACTTTACAGAAATAGAAAATCTGAGACACTTTTCAGATCAAGTATACCGAGAACATAGAATTAAACTCGAAGATGAGATAGAAAAATACGATAAGGAATTTCGCAAAAAAAGAAATGATTTAGATGAAGAATTTTACAGATTAAGGAGAGATTATGCAAGCACCAATGAATGAATACTACACAGATGAAGAATATCAATATGCACTGAAACAAATGTATCGAATGATGGAACGAAACCGAATTATTACGGAAGCAAAGTTAGCAATAACAGCAAAAAATAAATTAAAAGAAAACTTTAATAAGGCAGCTAAGAAAATTGCTACAGAAACCAAATCAACCATTACAAGCATAAACAGCCAAATGGACACTGCAATTCAAGGAAAAGTTCGCAAGAGTCTTGAAGAAAAGATTCCTAATATGTTGCTCAAGTATGATGAAATTTAATAAAGTGGTTCAGAGTGATGAATGCTTTATGGTTAGTTTTTTTAAAAGTTTCTTATATCATCTTTCCGAAAAACTATAATTTTCTTGAAAAATATATAAGTCTATGCTATACTACTAGTAGACTGATTTATGGAGAAAATAGATGAAACGTGAGATTTTACTGGAACGAATCGACAAACTAAAACAAATCATGCCCTGGTATGTTCTGGAATACTACCAATCTAAGCTTGCTGTTCCTTATAGTTTTACAACCTTGTACGAATACCTCAAGGAATATGATCGTTTTTTCAGCTGGGTTTTAGAGTCTGGAATTTCTAATGCTGAGGCTATTTCAGATATTCCCTTAGACGTTCTGGAACATTTGACCAAGAAAGACATGGAATCTTTTATCCTTTATCTACGAGAACGTCCTTTGCTGAACGCCAATACAACCAAACAAGGTGTCTCTCAGACAACCATCAATCGGACCTTGTCAGCACTTTCAAGTCTTTATAAGTATCTGACCGAGGAAGTCGAAAATGACCAGGGAGAACCTTATTTCTATCGTAATGTAATGAAGAAAGTTTCAACCAAGAAAAAGAAAGAAACCCTTGCTTCCAGAGCTGAAAACATCAAGCAAAAACTTTTTTTAGGTGATGAAACAGAAGGTTTTCTAACTTATATCGATCAAGAGTACCCTAAACAACTCTCTAATCGAGCTCTCTCGTCATTCAATAAAAATAAAGAACGTGATTTGGCCATTATCGCCCTTCTATTGGCGTCTGGTGTTCGCTTATCTGAAGCTGTTAATCTGGATCTAAGAGATCTCAATCTCAAAATAATGGTTATCGATGTCACTCGAAAAGGTGGTAAACATGACTCGGTCAATGTCGCTGCCTTTGCAAAGCCTTATTTAGAGAATTATCTAGCCATTCGAAATCAACGCTATAAGACGGAAAAAACGGATATAGCACTCTTTTTGACACTCTATCGTGGTGTTCCCAATCGTATCGATGCTTCCAGTGTTGAAAAAATGGTTGCTAAGTACTCAGAGGATTTTAAAGTCCGTGTAACACCCCATAAACTACGCCATACCCTAGCAACTAGGCTCTATGATGCGACTAAATCGCAAGTTTTAGTCAGTCACCAGCTAGGTCACGCCAGTACACAAGTCACTGACCTCTATACCCATATTGTCAATGATGAACAAAAGAATGCTCTAGATAAGCTCTGATTTACATAATTAAAATTATGTCATATACAGAAAATACTCTACGATTTTTAATCATAGAGTATTTTTACTTAGATAGTATTTAACCGAATCACTTCATCGGCCTTTTCCCAAATCACTGGATTATGAGTTGCAAGAATTATCAAGCGGTCTGGCTTTTTCAATGATAAAAGCAAGTTCATAATTTCTTGTGAAGTTTCTGGATCAAGTGCTGCAGTCAGTTCATCTGCCAAAATCAAAGGAGGATCCTTGAGGATGACTTTGGCCAAGGCGACACGTTGCGCTTCTCCGCCTGATAATTCATAGATCTTTTGATCGAGTGTGAGATAATCCAATCCCACCTTTTCTAAGACTTCTTCTTCTCGCTGCTTCTTCTCTTGTTTAGTCCATTTTTGACCAATCAATCCAAGTTCTAAATTGGAAGCCACGGTCTCATTTTCAAGAAGGCCAAAATTTTGAAAGAGATAGCCTAATTCATTTTTAAAAAAGTGATGAGATTTGATTTGCTTAAGTTCTTGCCCTCGATAGCTGATGCTTCCCTTTTCATAAGGTTCCAGCTTAGCCAGAATATTGAGTAGGGTTGTTTTGCCACAACCGCTATTTCCGATTAGGGCATAGACCTTTCCTGCTGCAAATTGCAGATTGATATCCTGAAAGACAGTCCGTTCTCCAAATGATTTTGCCAGATGTTCTATTTTAATCATATTAGGCTCCTTTCAGAATAATGGGCAAGAAATGCTCTTCTTTATGCGAGCGGTAAAGGAGAATCAGCCATGCATTAATCGTAAATAATAAAAGAGTGACGAGAGCGATCCACCATTCCTGTGTGAGAAAGAAAATCAGGACACTACCTAATAGCAGCATGGCAATCTCTGATATGAGCATACTTTTGTGAATTTTCAAAAAGTCCATACCCGCAATCTTCTTCAGGAAGATCGGTCTTCTAAACTCTTCAAAATAGAGGAAATTCATAGTGTTAAAGAGTAGAATGGAGGTCGCCATTCCGAAAACACCTCCAGCAATGGTCATGAGGTTCTCTAATTGAATGGATTGCATCATCTGCTGATAGACAGCTACTGCATAGTCATATTGACTAACGTTTTTTTCAAGGCCATTCTCAGCTACTAGCTTCTTGCTTTTTTCGAGTCCATCAAAATACAGATAAGAATTGAGGTGAGAGAAATAAGGATTGTCGTAGCCACCAAAGCTCCCAGGTCGAACAACAACTAAAATCGGGTCTGTCAGAAATTGCTGATAGTTCATCGGTGTATTATTATAGATAAAGCGTTTTTGGTTGTTAGGAAGATAGGTCACCCGTGCTTTCATAGGCAACTGGCTCTTTCCTTGATCATCTCTAGGAGTCAAATAATCTTCATAGCATTTTTTCAACTCCTCTTCTTGCCCTATCAACTTTTCAGGGAGCAAGAGTCCAAATTCTCCAGCTTGCAAGTGATTCAAGCGCTTTTTTTCCTCAGGGGAAACTGAGATCCTTTGGATATCAAGGTAATTTGGAGTGACATACAGGGTATTGGCAAGAGGATCGTAATCTGTGATCGAAAGCTCTCTCCCTGTTCTAGGATCGTTCATGAAGCCTTTTGAATTAAAAGATGCAAGCTGATGATAGACCAAGAGACCACCTTTTTCGATGCCAGACTCGATGAGCTTAGACCATTTGGCTCTGTTCTCAATTCGCGTCTCTTTGTTTGTACTCTGTGAAAAATCCTCCCGATTTACACCAATTTGAACCCAATTCGTCTCTTTAGACCAAGCCACTTTCCCCTCTTGGTAAGTCTGCCAGACAGAACCATAGATACTGACTCGATGGATAGCAAGGCCAATGAGAGCAACAGCGAGAAATTGACAGGTAAAGAGAAAAACTAAAATCCTTTTTACTGGAATTTTCCCTTTTAAAAGGTTAACCAAGTGCACCGTCTGGATGCTGAAAGCAAAGATAAAGGACAGGAGAGCTGATACGATGAGTAAGAGCATATTGTAAATGATACTACTCGTAATAATGAAGGAATAGGCAAAGGGGGTTAATTGTAAACAATAAATCAAAATGGATCCTAAGGCACTGGCTCCAATACATCCTAAAAGCAGCTCTCTGCTGTCTTCCATGAGAGAACGTCCAAAGAGTTGGTACCGTCTCATCCCTGCAATGTAACGAATCCCTGCACTCCTCAATTCAAGTGTTTTTTGAATAATGGCCAATGCACTAAAGCTAAGAATAAAAATAACCAAGGCTAAGGATTGGGAACCGGAACCAAAAAATGCCATAAAATTCTGCAAGAGATTAGGCTTATTCATGAAACTTTTTGAAAAACCAAGATCGTGGAGTTTTTGATCCAATTTTTCAAGGGTTAAATTCCCAGATAGTATATAGTAATTGGTAAGCAAACTTTCCTTTGCAGCGAATTCTTTCTCTTCTTTTTTGATGCCATTAGGAAGTGCTCCTTCTCCGTAGATATCATACGAAAACTTAACTTGCCCTTTAGAATCCGTTTTTTGAATCTGGCGAGCGATTACACTATTGCTTTCCCTTGCTAACTGATCTAAGTTGGCCGAAAGCTCCTCATTGGTGATATTTCTTTCTTGTTTAAGAACTCCTACCACAGGGAGGCTTCGGTAGATGACCGTATTTGGTGAAATAAAGGCAATCCAAAGCAGAAAGATTAGAATAAAAAGGTTCGAAAAAAGTATAAATAAACGTTTCATAATTCTACTCTTTCTAGTTTATCCTAAATTAAAGTATACAAATTCATCAAAACTTGTATTTATGAACGATTTTGATGTGTAATGAGCAGAAGCATAACCTACATTAGATTTGCTGTCACTTGCTCGAGCCACACTTGACCAATGCCAACGATAGTCGTGGAAATAACTTGAGAATGCTCCCCAATTGCCTGAATCATGATATCCTCCGTAACTCCAGTTACCACCAGATACCCAATCAGCAAAGACAGGACACGCTAAGCTACAACTCAACTTCCATAATTAAAAGCTTTATTTAACAATAAAATTATGAATTGCTCAAAATATAGTTTCCGTTTTTTTCTCCTTTCCAGAGCAACTCTTTACAACTGTATTATATCACTTTTTCAAAAAAATACAAATTATTATATATAAGATGACCAAAAAACGAAGCTGGTTCTGCAACCAACTTCGTTTGATTATCCTACTACTGCTTCAGCGATTTCTTCTCGGCTAATACCAGCGAAGTAGCGTGTAATATCAATAGTTTCTAGTGCCTTAAGGACATCTTCGCGTTCGTATTTCACTCCACGAAGGACATCTTCTACAGCTACAACGTCTTCTATACCAAAGAAGTCACCATAAATCTTGATGTCTTGGATTTTTGATTCGAGAACATTGGCAAAGATTTCGACTTTACCACTAGTGAATTTTGTTCCACGACGAATGTTAAATTCAGGTGATTTACCATAGTTCCAGTCCCAAGTTCCAAACTTAGTATCCTTGATGCGATTGATTTCAGCCAATTCTTGCTCAGAAAAAACGTATTCTGTCATTTCTGGGTACTCTTTTTTCATGTATTCCAATAGCAAATCACGGAATTCTTCAACAGTGATTTTTTCTGGTAATTCATTGACAATATTGGTTACTCGAGCACGGACGGATTTCACACCTTTTGATTCAAATTTATCTTTTGAAACCTTAAGGGCATTTGCTAGGACTGACAAATCAACGTCAAATAACAAGCAACCGTGATGCATGATACGTCCATTGATATAGGCTTGGGCATTGCCACAGAATTTTTTGCCATCAATCTCAAGGTCATTACGGCCTGTAAACTCAGCTTTAACGCCTAGTTGAGCCAAGGTATTGATAACTGGAGTTGAGAAGCTCTTGAAGTCAAAGGCCTTGTTTTCATCTTCTTTTGAAATGATGGTGTAGTTGAGGTTGTTTAAATCGTGGTAAACAGCTCCACCACCACTGATACGGCGGACTACCTCAATGCCATTTTCTCGAACATAATCACGGTTGATTTCCTCGATTGTGTTTTGGTGACGCCCAACAATGATAGATGGTTTGTTAATCCAAAGTAGGAAGATTTGATCCTCATCTAGTAAGTGTTTAAAGGCATATTCTTCCAAGGCGATATTAAAAGCAGTGTCGTTTGAATGATTGATAATATATTTCATGATATCCCTTTATACGATAGAGACTGGAAAATACCTTTCCAGTCTATTCTATCTTCGATTTATTTTTTCTTAGGTGAATGGATGGCCATTCCTAAAACATCTGCAAATGCTTCGTACATCACTTCAGAGTAAGTTGGGTGTCCGTGGATAGTCTTCAACATTTCTTCAACAGTGATTTCCATTTCGATAATGCTTGACGCTTCGTTGATCAATTCTGCAGCTGCAGGACCAATGATGTGAACACCGAAGATTTCTCCGTATTTCTTATCTGCAATGACTTTAACGAATCCTTGGGCCGCATCAGAAGCAATGGCACGTCCGTTAGCCGCAAAGTTGAATTTACCGATAGCAACATCGTATTTCTCACGAGCTTGCTCTTCTGTTAAACCAACTGCTGCTACTTCAGGGAGAGTGTAGATGGCTGCAGGAGTCAAGTTCAGTTTGGCAACAGCATGATTTCCTTTGAGGGCATTTTCAGCGGCAACTTCACCCATGCGGAAGGCTGCGTGCGCCAACATTTTAGTACCGTTGATGTCACCTGGTGCGTATATTCCAGGAACAGAAGTTTCCATATATTCGTTGACCTTGATACGTCCACGATCCAATTCAAACTCAACATCACCAATTCCTTCAAGGTCTGGCACACGACCGATTGAAAGAAGAGCTTTGCTAGCGATGATATCGTCTTTTCCTTCAACTTTGATACGAAGTTGACCATTTTCTTCGATGATTTCTTGCAATTTTGTACCTGTCAAGATGGTCATTCCTTTACGTTCAAGGATCAAACGAAGATTCTTAGAAACTTCCGCATCCATAGCTGGAACGATACGGTCCATCATTTCGATAACAGTTACTTTTGAACCAAATGTCATGAAGGCCTGACCGAGTTCGATACCGACAACTCCACCACCGATGATAACAAGGCTTTCTGGAACTTCGTTCATTTCAAGGATGTCATCACTTGTCATCACGAGTGAAGATTCCATACCAAGAACGTTAATCTTGCTGACTTTTGAACCACCAGCAAGGATGATTTTCTTGGTTTCAAGCAATTCCGAACCATTTACCAAGACATTCTTGTCTTTAGTGATGGTACCAATACCTTTATGTACAGTAACACCGTAGCTACGAAGAAGACCTGCAACTCCGCCAACCAAAGTATTGACGACCTTAGACTTGGTTTCAAGGAGTCTGTCCATATCTACAGTGAAGTTTGGATTTTCAATGACGATACCACGGTTTGCTGCATGACCGATGTTTTCGATGATTTCAGCGTTGTGAAGGTAGGTCTTCGTTGGGATACAGCCACGGTTCAAGCACGTTCCACCGAGTTCAGATTTCTCAACAAGGGCAACCTTCCCACCGAGTTGGGCAGCTTTAATGGCTGCAACATAACCAGCAGGACCTCCACCAATCACAACGATATCAAAGGCATCATCGCTCTTACCATCGTCGTTTGAGGTACTAGTTGCAGGTGCAGGTTTTGATTCTGGCGCAGCCGCTCCAGCAGTTGGGATGTTTTCCCCTTCTTCGCCAAGATAACCGATAACTTCAGTTACTGGAACAGTTTCACCATCTCCTTTAAGGATGGCAATCAAGTATCCATCTTCTTCGGCTTCCAATTCCATGCTGACTTTGTCAGTCATGATTTCCAAAAGGATTTCTCCTTCTTTTACAAATTCTCCGACTTTTTTATTCCATTGGACGATTTGTCCTTCTGTCATATCCACGCCGGCTTTTGGCATAATTACTTCTAAGGCCATGTCTTACTTCCTTCTAAATCTCTAAAATAACAATAGCTGACTTAAACCAACATTGAGATTGGATTCTCAATCAAGGCTTTCAAGTCTTTCATAAACTTAGCACCAGCCATACCATCTACGACACGGTGGTCAATGGTTAATCCTAGACTCATGATTGGGCGGACAACAATCTCACCATTGACAACAACTGGTTTCTCGATTGTCGAACTTACACCCAGAATAGCTGAGTTGGGTTGGTTGATGATCGGACCAAAGGACTGAACACCAAACATTCCCAAGTTACTGATAGTAAATGTTGAATTTTGAAGTTCACTAGGAGCCAATTTACCATCCAAGGTACGACCAATAACGTCTTTAAATGCGACTACCAACTCTGACAGACTTAGTTTCTCAGCATTGTAAACAACAGGTGTCATCAATCCATTATCCATTCCAACTGCCATCGCAAGGTTGACATAGTTGTGAGTGATAATAGTCTTGCCGTCTTCAGTCAATGAAGCATTAATGTAAGGGTGTTTCATCAATGTCTTAACAACAGCAAGTGAAAGAAGATCAGTAACCGTAATTTTCTTACCAGTTGCTTCCATGATTGGTTCAAGAATCTTCTTACGAAGAGCCAGCATTTCAGACATATCGACATCATAGTTGAGTGTGAAGGTTGGCGCAGTTAGATAGGATTCAACCATACGTTGGGCGATAACCTTACGCATTGGTGTCATTGGAATACGCTCAATCTCTCCATAAGGAGTGATATTATCTGGAACTTCTTCCACTTTTTCGATTTGAGCAGGAGACTTGATGGTGTCGTTTTCGATATTTTCAGGAAGGAAGGCCAAAACGTCCTTCTTCATGACCTTACCACGATGACCAGTTCCTTGGATTTCCTGCCAAGCAATATTATGTTCGAGGGCAATTCGTTTTGCAAGTGGCGAAATGCGAACCACGTTTGTGTCTTTATAAGTTTCCACGTCTTCTTTGTGGACACGACCGTTTGCACCTGAGCCAGAAACGTCGTAGAGATTGATACCTAGATCATCCGCTAACTTTCTAGCCGCAGGAGTCGCTCTTAGCTTGTCATCAGCCATGACCTCTCCAATTCTATTTATGATACTAAGGGCGTTTAAAAGCGACCGAAAAATAGGAAATCTACGTAGGCTTCGATGAAGCCAAGAAGATTTATCTTTTTTCCGAGTTTTTAGCCCGTGTTCTAATTTAAGATATTAAGGACGAAGAAAGCAATGAAAAATAGGAGATTGACGATGTGTTCGATGAACACAAGGAAATCTATCTTTTTTTTCGCAGACCTCTGTCCGAATTCAATTACAACTCTACAAGTAACTTGGATACAAAACATATCTCAAGTTACTAAAGTTAAAATCCAGAAATAGGTTACATAATTTATCTTATGTTGTTCTATTCTTTGTTATAAGTTTTACGGATGGCATCTTTGATGCTTTCAACTGTTGGGATCATTGCATTTTCTAGGTTTTGTGCGTAAGGCATTGGCACATCTTCTCCTGCACAACGGCGGATTGGTGCATCTAGATAGTCAAATGCTTCTGATTCTGAAATGATAGCTGAAATCTCTCCGATATAGCCACTTGTTTTGTGGGCGTCGTTGACCAGTACGACCTTACCAGTCTTCTTAACTGAGTTAATGATGATATCCTTATCAAGCGGTACAAGGGTACGTGGGTCAACAATTTCAACCGAAATTCCTTCTTCTGCCAATTCTTCAGCTGCTTGAACCACACGACGAAGCATTTTACCGTAAGTAACGACTGTTACATCCGTTCCTTCGCGTTTGATTTCCCCAACTCCAAGTGGGATTGTGTAATCTGGATCAACTGGCACTTCCCCTTTTTGGTTAAATTCTGACTTGTACTCAAGAATGATGACTGGGTTGTTATCACGGATAGAAGACTTGAGAAGTCCTTTCATATCCGCAGGCGTACCTGGTGCTACAACCTTAAGTCCAGGAATGTGAGTGAACCAAGACTCTAGAGATTGCGAGTGCTGGGCGGCAGAGCCAACTCCATTACCAGCTGCACATCGAACAGTCATTGGAACCTGTCCCTTACCACCAAACATATAGCGTGTTTTAGCAGCTTGGTTAACGATATTGTCCATGGCAATAACCGAAAAATCCATAAAGGTCATATCGACGATTGGACGAAGACCTGTCATGGCTGCTCCCGCTGCTGCTCCAGAGATAGCAGCTTCAGAAATCGGACAGTCACGGACACGTTCTGGACCAAATTCTTCAAGCATTCCGACAGAAGTTCCGAAGTCTCCTCCGAAGACACCAACGTCTTCTCCCATCAAGAATACATTTTCATCGCGACGCATTTCCTCAGACATAGCAAGGATAATGGTGTCACGGAACGACATTGTTTTTGTTTCCATTTTATCTCTTTCTCCTTAGTCTGCGTAAATATCTTCAAAGGCTGATTCTAGTGGTGGGAATGGACTCTCTTCCGCAAATTTAACAGAAGCTTCTACCGCTTCCTTGACTTGCGATTGGATTTCTTCCAATTCTTCGGCACTTGCAATGTTGTTTTCAATGAGGTACTTGCGAAGGTTTTCGATTGGGTCTTTTTGTTTCCACAATTCTACTTCTTCACGGGTACGATATTTACCAGGGTCAGATGATGAGTGACCAAGCCAGCGATAAGTGACACTTTCGATCAAGACTGGGCCATTGCCACCACGAACATGGTCTACAGCTTTCTTAAATCCTTCATAGACATCGATGACATTATTTCCATCTTCGATAAACATTCCAGGGATTCCGTAAGCTGCGCTACGGTGATGGATATGTTCCACGTTAGTCATTTTCTTGATATCCGCAGAGATACCGTAACCATTGTTAATACAATAGAAAATAACGGGAAGGTTCCAGATAGAAGCCATGTTAACTGCTTCGTGGAAGACACCTTCGTTGGTCGCACCATCCCCAAAGAAGCAGACGACGATTTTTCCAGTGTTCTGCATTTGCTGACTGAGGGCTGCACCGACAGCGATTCCCATACCACCACCTACGATACCATTGGCACCGAGGTTACCAGCATCAAGGTCTGCAATGTGCATGGAACCACCTTTTCCTTTACAAGTACCAGTGTACTTACCAAGGATTTCAGCCATCATACCGTTGAGGTCGATTCCTTTGGCGATAGCTTGACCATGACCACGGTGGTTAGAGGTAATCAAATCATCTGGGTTGAGAGCCAGCATAGCTCCGACATTAGCAGCTTCTTCACCGACAGAAAAGTGAGTCATACCTGGAACTTTTCCCTTTTTCACTAACTGAGCAATTTTTAAGTCCATGCGACGGATTTCTTCCATCTTACGGAACATCTCTAGCAAAAGATTTTTATCTAAAGTTGACATAATCTTGCCTTTCTAACTTTGTACTTACTCTTACTATTTTACCTTTTTTAGTATACACTGTCAAAGTATATGGCCTATAAAAATTCACAAAATAGAAAAAAGAAATCCCCGAGGAAATAGGGATTTTCTTTAATTAGAATATTTTTTCACAAAGTATTTTTCAATTAATTTTCCAAAAATTAGTTGATTTTTTTCATAATTGTTTGCAAACGCCATTGATAGAGGATAGCACTAACGACTAAACTCGCTATTAAACCAATCCAGTAAGAATAGCCTCCCAAAGTTGTCACATGATCTAGGAATAAGCCTAATGGAATGGACACAGCCCAGTAAGCAATTACCCCAAGATAAAAGGGAACAACCGTATCCTTATAACCTCTCAGAATTCCTTGTAAAGGAGCAGCAACGGTGTCAGCTAATTGGAAAAATAGACTATAAGTTAGGAAGGTAGATGTTAGTTCAATGAAGTCAGGATTATTTCCATATAAACTGGCTACGACATCTCTCAAGATATAGAGGAAGCTTAAGGTAAAGCCTGCAAATATCAACGCTATCCAACGACCAATCTTGATATAGGTCTTGGCATCATCAAAACGCTTAGCCCCAACCTCATAAGAAACAACTATGGCCATGGCAGAGGAAATACTCATAGGAAAAGCATACATGAGACTCGAAAAATTCATGGCTGACTGGTGGCTGGCAATAATCATAGACGAAAATTTAGCCATAATCAAACCAACGACTGAAAAAATAATCACCTCAGCAAAAACAGTACCACCGATTGGTAAGCCCAAGCGAATCCCTTCTTTGATT
The DNA here is from genome assembly GCF_000235485.1 of Streptococcus sp. oral taxon 058 str. F0407. Lineage (GTDB taxonomy): Bacteria > Bacillota > Bacilli > Lactobacillales > Streptococcaceae > Streptococcus. Next base: position 318,173 of record NZ_JH378888.1, on the reverse strand, counting down.
TTTACTAGATCAAGCGGAAGCGGTTTTTCCAAATGAAACTCTTTTAACTTTTCCTGCTTTAAAAGGATGATGACAGAGATTCCAAGGAGGCACCAGTAAGCTAGGGAAGTGCCTAAGCCTGCTCCTACTCCACCTAACTCTGGAAACCCAAAGGCTCCGTAGATCAATAAATAGTTAAATCCACAATTTAAAGGTAGCAATAAGAGCATGAGGTACATGGATAGCTTGGTCAATCCAAGAGAGTCCAATAAAGATCGAATGACACTAAAAAGTAACAAGGGAATAATTCCGATAGACAGATACCAAAGATATCGAACCGAAACAGCTGCCACTTGGGCTTCTAGTCCGATATGGTTTAAGACTGGGGGCGCTAGAAAAAGCACCATGCCAAGCAAAACCAAAGACAGCCCCAAAGCTAAATAGATGAATTGGTAAAAGTCAGATGCCACTTCGTTTTTTTTCCCCCGTCCTAGGTGATGGCCTATGATGGGAACCATAGCCGAAACAATCCCTGTAAAAAAGGTGAAAAAAGGATTCCATAGACTCGTTGCAGTTGAAACACCAGCCAAGTCCATGGTGTTGTACTGCCCCGTCATGGTTGTATCGACAAAGGAGGCAGAATAATTGGCAAACTGATAAATCAGGATAGGGAAAAATATCTTAAGAAATAAGACAAACTTATCTTTAAATTGATGGGTTGGATACATAAACGCTCTCTATTCTTTTCAATTCCAGAGCAGAGTCCCATCTAGTTTTGGTAGACGATTTGTCCCTTACAGATAGTATATTTGACCTGCCCTTTTAAGGTTTCGCCGATAAATGGAGAATTAGCTGATTTTGAAGCAAAGTTTGGACCAACAGTACGATCAGCCTTGTCATCAAAGATGGTGATATCCGCTGGCCCATTTTCAACCAAGTATCCTGCTTCAAAATCATACAGTTTAGCTGGATTGCAGGTCATTTTTTCTAGTAATTCCATCAAGGTCAACTCACCAGCTTCAACCAAGTAAGTCAGTCCAAGTGAAAGTGAAGTTTCAAGACCTGTCATACCAGATGGTGCCTTGGTGATGTCCTCGACATTTTTCTCATCGGCGTGGTGAGGCGCATGGTCGGTCGCGATAACAGTAATAACGCCAGACTTAAGTCCTTCGATAACTGCACGACGGTCTGACTCTAGACGTAGCGGAGGATTCATCTTAGCATTACTTCCTTGTGTCAAAAGGAGTGCTTCGGTTTTAGAAAAATGCTGTGGCGCTACTTCTGCTGTGACTTGCGCACCTAGCCCCTGAGCAAACTCCACTACCTTGACACTTTCTTCCTTAGACAAATGCTGGATATGAACATGGGCCTTAGTTGCATAGGCAATCATAACATCACGCGCAATCATAGCATATTCTGCTACACCTGTCGCACCACAAATCTTGAAGTGATCTTTAGCGATGTTTTCGTTGAAGCCAAGAATACCATTTAAGCCTGGATCTTCCTCGTGAAGACAGAAAAAAGTACCTAGTTTCTTGGCAGTTTCCAAGGCTTCTTTGAGAACCTTGCTACTTTCAAGCGGAATACCGTCATCAGAAAAACCAACGGCTCCAGCTTCTAAAAGCGCCTTAAAGTCAGTCAAGTCTTTACCATTAAAGTTCTTGGTAATAGTTGCAACCGTCTTAACATTGATTTTCTCTTTAGCAGCTGACTGAAGAACTTCTTGCAAAGTCTCCACGTCTGAGATGGTTGGATTGGTATTAGCCATCATGACAACCGTTGTGAAACCACCTGCAGCAGCTGCTAGAGCACCAGTATGGATATCCTCCTTGTGGGTCTGACCAGGCTCACGGAAGTGAACATGAATGTCCACTAAACCAGGCGCTACTACTAGACCAGTCGCATCTAGGACTTGCGCTCCGTCTGCCTTGATTTCTGGAGCAATTTCAACAATTTTTGTGTCTTTAACCAAGACATCACATACTTGATCCAAACCAGACTTAGGATCCATCACACGACCATTTTTAATTAATAACATATCTTATCTCCTTTATTCATAGAAATCAACTTGGGTATCCAACAATTTATCCCCATCATAAACAAACTTGGCTGAAAAGAAGGGTTTATCCTCTAAAAGCCACTCAACAAAGGTGTGATCCCCCTCCCAAGTCGGCTTGCTTAAGACTTCATCATAGGGAACCCATTCTAAGGTCCCCTCATTGCAGTCAATCAATTCTCCCTCGAACTCGGTCACTTTAAACACATAGGTGTACCAGTCTAAATCAGGCGTAAACTCAGGAAAAGTGATGACTCCTTTAAGGACTGGCTTGGCTTTTAGACCTGTTTCTTCGAGGATTTCACGCGCTGCGCATTCCTGAGGCGTCTCTCCACGCTCTAATTTACCACCCACACCAATCCATTTACCCGCATGCACATCATTGGGCTTTTTATTGCGATGGAGCATGAGTAGTTCTTTCCCGTTATCAATGTAGCAAATCGTCGCTAACTGAGGCATATTCTCTCCTTATCTAAGCCAATCGATTGGCTCTTGTCCTGTCTCTGTTAAGAATGCATTAGCCTTGGAAAAAGGCTTGGAACCCCAAAATCCTCTATAAACTGACAAAGGACTGGGATGGGCTGATTCGATAATCAAGTGATGAGGATTTGTAACCAAAGCCTTCTTCTTACGTGCATAGGCTCCCCAGAGTACAAAAACGACTGGTCTGTCTAGATGATTGACCACCTGAATCACAGCATCTGTAAAAGGCTCCCAAATCTGCCCAGCATGACCATTTGCCTGACCAGCAGGAACAGTCAAACAAGCATTGAGAAGTAAAACTCCTTGCTCAGCCCAAGCTGTCAAATCATGGGATGCTTTAACTCCGATATCATCTGCTAATTCTTTCAAAATGTTTTGCAAGGATGGTGGAGCTGGAATAGCATCTGGAACCGAAAAACTCAAGCCCTGCGCCTGACCTGGTCCGTGATAAGGATCCTGACCCAGAATCACCACCTTAACCTCTTCAAGTGGTGTAGTCAATAGAGCCTGGAAAACTTTTTCCTTAGGCGGGTACACAGTTCCTTGAGCATAGACTTGCTCCATAAACTGATTGATTTTCCCAAAATAACCCTCAGGTAATCGCTCCTTAATCAAAGCATGCCAAGATGAGTGTTGCATCGCCAACTCCTTCATGTTTACTGCCTCTATTATAGCAAAAAGTGGCTATTGAAACCACTTTTTACAGTTCTTATATAATGTTATTCATCCTAGTATTGGACATTAATATTTACATGAAAGAGAGGATTAATCAGCTATTAAAAACTTTTCGATTGTATCAATAGCATAGGAAAGTTGATTATTTACAGACATCATCCGTTCAAGATTAGCGTCCATATAGTAGAGTTCAGATAAACCACCCCTAGGGAGAAAGAGTGAATAGTGGATATTCATCTTCTCTCGAGTACTTAACTCTATATGATTGCTTATGATATACTTTAACTCTTTTAACGAATTTACTTGAGCAACCACACCTTTTAACTGATACTGCTCAATGAGGTTTAGTAAGTTATCAATCTCTTCAATGACTTTTGTTTCCATATCATCCCCTCTTAGGAAAAGCACTAGATAGCATCCAAACAATCCAGCAAGTCTTGGTAGGAATGGACTTCGTAAGTCGGCTGAGCTTGCGTCTTATTTTTCAGGTGATGAGGGTTGTACCAGATAGTATTAATCCCAGCATTATTGCCACCTTGAATATCAGCTGTTAGGGAATCTCCAATCATCAGGGCTTTTTCTTTGCTAAAACCTGCAATCTGCTGACCAATTTTTTCATAAAATAGTGCATCAGGTTTTTGAGTTTGCAACTGTTCAGAGATAAAGACTTGGTTGAAATAAGGTGCCAGACCTGATTGAGCCAAACGACCCGTCTGAATGGCAGTAATGCCATTTGTCGCAGCATACAGCTCATAATCACGCTCAATGAGACAGTCCAAAAGTTCATGAGCTCCCGAAAGGGTTTGTCCCTGCTGGGCTAGAAAAAACTGGTAACGCTGGGCCAGTAACCTACCGTCTTTCTCCAGTCCAAAATGAGCAAACAAACGTGAAAAGCGCGTGTTAACCAGTTCTTGTTTACTGATTTTCTTTTGCTCCAAGTTCTTCCAGAGAGCCTTGTTCATAGGAACGTAATAGTCTTTATAGGCTTGAATATCCGCAACTCCTTCTTCTTTTAGAAGTTGTGTCAGAGCCAAATCCTCAGCAGTATCAAAATCAAGCAAGGTGTGGTCGAGGTCGAAGAGTAGAAATTTGTAGGGCATTGAGTTTCCTTTCTGAAAATTCATTAAGAATATTATAGCATAAATGAAAATATCTAAACATAAAACTCTCTAAGAAATTCATCCTCGAGAGTTTTATGTATGGTTCTATTAAAGATGGATAGGTTATTTAAAATATATCAGATTCTTAAGTAAAATTTTAATTATTATAAAGTGTCATAATAAACTAGGTTTTCAATGAGAGATTTATATTAATTTTTCAATATCCTTAAATCTATACCAATTCTATTAAAAAATTTTTTCGCCAGTATTTGAATCTAAGAAATACTTCTTCTCACCTTCGTAAATAAGTATGAGTTCTGTTCCAATAGGCACGTTAAAAATTGATAATACCGCAGATTCTATTTCAACAATTGTACTCCAGTCACATACTGACATATTTTCTGAATGTGATAGATACTCTTCAGTATCTATTTTGGAAAAAAAACGCCATCCATTATCTAGTTCATCAACGGAATCCTCTCGGAATATCCATTTTATATTCGCCTTATTTCTTAAAATATTATTAGACACTATTGAAGCACCTAATCCCATTCCTGTTTTACTAATATTTATGACCTCTAATTGCTATTATACTATCAATTCCATCTATTCTGAAGTAACTACTGTAAAATAAAAATGTTTTCCATTGCTATCTACATACTGGTTGATATAATCTTTTGCTACAGAAATTGACTGGAGTAAGTCGCTATCATTATTTTTAGGAGAGTAATACCAGCTATCATAGGTCAACTCAAGTCCCCCATCTCTCTCTACATAGACATCGCCACCAAGAATCATAAACTTTTTCAACTCTATCCAGTCTATATAGGCCAACATATCTTGATATGTATATGCATAACTTGCAACACCCAATTCTGCTAGCGACTGACCTCTATTTTCAAAATTAAATTTACCTAGTTCCATATGATTGGACTCCTATTTTGCTATCAATGAGAGTAAGTCGACACTCTTGAGTCAGTTCGATATTTTTATAATGTATTTGTAAAACAATAGTTCTCATTTATAATCTCCAAAATTTAAATTAAACTATTTCATATGATTTCTCTTTTAAAATAATTTCTTTAATATTTATCTTTAAAACCTTATTAAATTTTTCAATTCTACTAAAAATATGGATGCAATTTAATTTCCTTATCAGAGTTTTGCGAAAATATTCTAGGTAAATTGTTTCTGAAATACTTAAAATTTTCCAATTGAGTATTTACATAGAATTTACAACGATGCAAACCATTTTCATTGTCAGCAATTTCCATGTCCACTTCAATTTTTAATTCTTCTTTTAAGTTGATGGGAGTTAGTAAGAAACTAAAATACCCACTTCCCCTCTCACTATCGTCTCCGAAAATAATCTTTTTTGTTTGATGAGGATTTTTTATATATTCATCTATAGCAATATATACCTTGCTCATCTCCTCTTCAAAAATGTAGCATACCTGATAAATTGTTAGATATTTTGTCTCACAATCCAGTCTTATTTCACAAAATTTTTCTATTTCGTCGAACCACTCAGTTCGTAGAATTATATTATCCAATCCATTTCCTCCATTCATTTCCCTACCTCAACTCCTTGGCTATTCTGCTTTTTTCAAGTTTTCCCTTAGTAATTCGTTTCCATAAAACAAGCGGGTTCAAACTATAAGATAGGCGTACGAGGAAATAATTAAACCATTCGATAAAGGCAAAAAGCTCTATCAACGTGGCTAAAACAGCCACTTGGACACTTTGCGTGTTCCAGACAATAAAAGGAAAGCCTGAAATAAGTAAAACAAGGTCTAGTATTCTGAAACCACCATATATTTTCCGCACATTTCCACTTCCGAACTGAGGATTTGACAGTCTTCTAATCAAAATCGCCCAATAGGTTGAACCTTGAAGCAATATAAATGTCAGTAAAGACAAAGGATAAAGAATAGAGATCAAACAATTCCAATCACCAAGCCTATTTTTCAAAAGGAAAAAACACAACCAAAAGGATAGAGCGGCTGCAAGCTCTCCCAAACAGAGGGACACCAACTCTTTTTTAACTTTATCTTTTTGTATGTTCATCATCTCACCTCTACCTATTATCCTATATCAGAAAAAAAGCTATTCGAATCATTTTCTAGTCAACATTTCTCAGAATCAAGCTATTCTAAGCATCGAGCAGCTCAACCCCTTTAATATCAGTGTGATTCTAAACTTAGAATTGCATTGATATAAATGTTTTAGTGCTATTCTAAGTTTATGATAACCCTAAATTTTAATTTTAGAAGGATTCTAAAGCTAGAATAGCTCAAAAATCACGAGAATGAAGCTATTCGAAGCTTAGAAGACCATTTTCTAAACTTCATACTCACTTTAACTAGTATGACTTACAATTTTTCTGATGAGCTTTAAGTTTTTTGATAGCCCAATCATAGTGACTGGAGGTGCTACTGACAAAGTAGGAACCTAGACTTGTCCCACCCGTCCATTTATAGATACCTTTGGTAAAGAGTTGGTCATTACTGAAGCCTTCCATCAACTCTAAAACCTCTCTATGCGATTGATTGAGGAGTTTGGTCGCTTCTTCTAAGGACGTTCTCTGGTGCTTCTTCCAAAAAGCGACATTCATTTCCCCATAAGTTTTCCAATTATAAGGCTCAGGGAGAAAAGGTCTTTCATGACCCTTTTGATTACAATAAACCCAGGTCAAAAGTAACTGCTGCCATTCATAGAGATGGATCAGGACATCCCGTAGATTTTTATCTCTTTTCCAGTGTGCTTCTTTTTTCTTTTGGTCTTTTGAAAAATCAAAAGGAGTCTGTAGCTCATCTTCACTTAACTGAGAAATTAGGTGATTAAGTTTTTCATAGTTTTCCTTAGAGGCTAACACTAGCTCCTCTTTTGTTTTTGGTCTAGGCATGGGCGTTCTCCCTTCATTTTCAAGTAGAATAATCTATTTTTTTACTTCATTATACCATAATCAAAAAGCAGTTCTTCATTTTACGAACAACTGCTTTTACTGGCTAATTTTTAAAGTTTAAGAACATCTCTAGTCCTGCTACTTTACATATAAATCTCTAAAGCGACCATCCACTTCAGCTATCTGATAGAGCAAGTGGGATAGTTCTTGGTAATCTTCTTTTAAACATGAAAGGTGGGCCTGGCCAAATAGAGTAGCCAATTCTTCTTTTAATCGTGCCCCTTCGGGTTCATGGCTTTTTAAAAATCGACTGAGATAGAGATTTCGAACAGCAGCAAGTTTAAAGCTAAAATACTGATGCAATTGCTTTTGATCTGTATTTAAGCCATTTTCAGCAACTGCTTTTGCATAGCATTCCAACACGCTACTTTGACCATTCAGATATCGGGTCTTCATGATCCTTGCTGTTTCTTGATAGATTTCAGTTTGACTAGGACTCTTGACCTTCTTAAAATTTCCCCACATGGAGTAAGCTCCACGCTTATAGTCAATAGCCTCCGCCTTCCAAGCTTCTAAAATGTCATTAAAAGCAATCTTCATACAGGCAAAACCAGCTGGATCATGCAAATATAGATACTGACCATCAACAGCATACACAGATACAAAGTGATCTACACCATGAAGGATTGTGTGATTGGGATTGTAAGTCAAGTGGCCCATATCAAGAGGACCCAGTACGACAGGTCCATTGGACAGAAACGATTCCAACTTACCTTTAATCTCTTCCAAATCTACTTCCACTCCATCTTTTAAATAGAAATCCTCATAGTCAAACCCTAGTATTTTTAAGGAATGAGAGATGGAAAGATCTGGCATTCCATTATCAAAGAATACTAGAGGGTGCTGCTCATCTTCCTTTACGATACTAGCACCATTTCCCATCACCATAATTGCCTCTAAAAACTCTGCTTTAAAGTCATAACCATAGGCGTCGAGTGCCATTGCCAATGAATAGCTATAGCAAAGTGACACATCTCCAAAATACATCTGCATATTCTGCCTCCTTATCTTATATAAGTCTATTATACCGAGATAACCTTACTCATACCCCATAAAATCCAAACAAAAAATAAGGTATGTTTGCTTTTCGGAAATGAATGTCCACAAAAAAACTGGCTGTTTTTCTCAACAACCAGTTTCTTCATTTTTAAGCTAATTTCTTACTATTCTTCTGAAGGAAAAGCGATACTATAGCCAGCAATGCAAAGGCAAGACCAACATACCAGTAGGGTTGATCGAGTGTCGTTGAACGACCTGATAGGTTGACGATTCCGCGAAAGAGCATTCCAGCCGTTAAGACTGCAACTGCCGAGTTCCACAAGTTTAGGCTGAGTCGTGCTAAATTTGGAATGATTATCAATAGAATTGCCAAAATGATACCCCCTACTAAAGGGACCACAAAGAGATAGTGCATATAAAGCGAGGTCTCCCCAAAACTAAAGGACTCGTAGATACGGCTAAATGCTAAGAAGAAAATAGTGAGAAGGCTATAACCAACAAGTGTCTTTTTGAGGCGTTTGTTTTTGTTTTTAATAACCGAAGTAGACAATATCACTCACCGCCCTTTCTGATATTTTGCTTCCACCTGTGGTCGGTTTGTTGATCACCTGACCGTTAAAGTAGAGAGTGGAAGATCCACCACCATCAAGATTGTAGGCTGTCTTCACTCCGTAAGATTTCATCACTTCTGCCATCTGGTACAGTGACAAGCCCTTGCTTTCAGAGGTACGACCATCCGAAACGACGATGATGTAGTGGTTTTCATCGATAATGCCGATAGCTGTACGAGGATTTGAAGCCATAGCCTGGCCAACTTCTGCATTAGTGCTGACAGAGATTTCCCCATTCTCAACTAGAGAAGGGCCAAATGCCAGTAGATTGACCACACCGTCCTCAACCAACTGATTGGCTGAAATTTGATCCTCGTAGATGATTTTAAAGGAGCCGTCCTTGTAAATCGCAAGGTCGCCATTACTTGCATCTTCACGGACACTATCACGATAGGCAACCCCATTTCGGATAACGTAACCGGAACTATTGGCTCCATAGTAGTCACCGTTGACAGCAAGAATAGCATTATTTTCAGCAGCTGTTACAGAGGTTTTGGCTGTGACGTTGGTTCCATAGGAGTTTTGAGCTAGGGCTGTCTTCAGATAATCTGCAGAGCTAAGAGTCACGTCTGCCACATAGACTTGCGTTCCATTCACAGTCTTTTCAGTTAGGTTGACACTGATATTTCCATCTGAATAGCTGGTATCCGTTACTTGGGCATTTTTAGCTGCCTGACTAGCTGCTACGGTGTCAGATGTGGAGCTGGTATTGGATACTGTCGAAATCGTTTCAGCGAGTACAAAGGTCTTCAACATCGAATAGGTAAAGGAACTTGTTAGAAGCAAGCCCAAGACTGATGCGTATAGATAAGGTTTCTTTAAAACTTTCATAATGGGCTACAAGTCCTTTCTTTGAAAATAAAGCGAGTTTGAACTGTCCAAGAGAGGATGAAGAGCATGATTCCGACAAGAATCTTTGCAATCAGCAAGTCAACTCCAAGACCAGAATTAAACAGTCGAATCAAAATGGTGTCTAGGATAAAGAGACCAATTGCTAGTCCAAAATAACCTGACCCTGTTTTAAGACTGCTAGCCTTGTTCTTAAAGACCAATTTTTTATTGGTAGAAAAGTTAAAGATGGAGCTGGTTACACGGGCCAAACCATTTGAGAGGAGAACACGCAAACCTGTCGGAATAAAACTCAAGCATAGAATAGAGAGAGCATAGACAACATAGTCTACGATAAAACTACTAAAAGACGAAAGGGCAAACTTTAAAATATTTTTATAAATCATCAAGCCATCCCGTACAGGACGGAAGTGAGAAGCCGCATTATCGTTAATATAAACCGTTTCAATCGGAACTTCCAAGATTGGGTAGGCTTGGCTTGCTTCGAGGAGCATGTTCATCTCGTATTCATACCGTTGGCCTTCTATCTGGATCATGAAGGGAATCATATCTGTTGAAAAGGCACGTAATCCTGTCTGTGTGTCGGATACAGCGACACCCGTTTGCAGTTTAAACAAGATACGAGTCAAGCTATTTCCAAAACGACTACGCAAGGGAACCTTGCCTGTAAAGGCACGGACACCAAGAACAAGTGTATTAGGATTTTCATTTGATTTTGTCAAGACACGAAAGATGTCCCAGATCCTATGTTGACCATCTGCGTCAGCTGTGACCACCGTTCCAGGCATATTGAGTGACTGAATGTACTCAAAGGCTGTTTTCAGTGCTTGACCTTTCCCTTGATTTACCTGGTGACGAAGGATTGTCGCAAAGCGTTCTGCTTTGGAAAAAATGTCTTGGCATTCTGCCGAACTTCCATCATCAATGACAATGATGTAAAAATCGCTCTTATTGTGAATCTTTTCAATCAATTTAATAAGATTGTAGTCAGGTTCGTAAGCTGGAATAACTAGATAGTTCATATTTACACCTCTTTCTTTGATGATTGGAAAAAGTATACAGATAAATGCTTAAAAATTCCTTATAATTAAATTGTAATTCTCTTACTTCGTATAATTTATTCTTTAAAACAAAGAAAAAACTCTGCAAAAGGTATCTTTTACAGAGCTGTGTTTGCATCTTTATAAAATATCAGAAAATGATTTAGTCCTTGATTACTGGTATCCAGAGTTCCATTTGATAGTCAGGTGACGACATGTCTCCTTCAGTATAGACTTCAAAGTCTGGCGCTCCTGAGTGGCGATAGCCAGTTTCTGGGAAAAAGATCTCCAAAACATATTTCCAAGCATGATGGATGCTTTCTGGTATTGGGCCTTTGACTGGTACGATAGCATACTCGGCTACTGGAATGTCTTTGATTGATAGTCCTAGTTCTTCTGCTCTAGCTTTATCTGTAACATCATAGGCAGCCATATAGTTGATGATTTCGCCTTCTTTGACATCTGAGCAGACGCCAAAGGATTGGCCACTTCCCAGACTTTCTAGGCTTTCAAAGCTGTGATTTGCATAGAGCTGCTCCCATGCAGAAGGGCACTGGCTATTGTCAATAGCTTCCAACAGGACACCTGCCACGGTAAAAGCAGGTTTCTTTTGGATCTTGATATCCATATTCTTTCCTCCTGTAATCTTTAAGGATAATTGAAGTCTAGGAAAGACCCGATAAGGTTTTCCATTTCGAACTTCTGAGGGAGTTGCCCCATGGAATTTCTTGAAGGCTGCACTGAAAGCATCCGCAGATTCATAACCGTATTTCAGAGCTATATCAATGACTTTCTCTGAGCTTTCCCGCAAGTCTGTCACTGCTTCTGACAGCCTGCGATTGCGCAAGTATTCTGCTAAAGTCATATCTGCTAGGATGGAAAAGAGCCTGCTAAAGAGAGCATAAGAATAGCCCGATAGCTGCTGAAATCTTTTCATATCCACTTCTCCAGTCAGTTGCTGCTCCAAATAATCCATGGTTTGGTTGAATTGATGCATCATCTTTTTCTTCTTACCTCCACAAGATACAAAGGTTGTTAAAAGTAAAGTGAAAAATTGTCTTTTTCGCACAGCTTTTAGGCCGTGTTCAATTCTAACTATAGTCTAACAGAAATCTGCTATTTTCACCCTAGAATCTTTGTACAAGATTTAGAGGTGTAAACTTCTATAACTTATCCTTTAATTTCTCAACAAAGAGATAAGCTGCTGGGCAGGTCAAGGTATTCTTAATCGTCAAATGGTTGATTTGATGGATTTTTTTACGGTCTGTATGGGGAAATTCCCGGCAGGCCTTTGGACGAACATCGTAGATAGTACAGAGATTATCTCCTCCTAAAAAAGGACAGGGCATGGATTTAAAAACCTTATCCCCATCTTCATCTACCTGCAGAAACTCTGCTTCAAAGGCTGGTAATTTCATCTTGAAATACTTGGCAATGCGAGTAATATCTGCTTCTTTGAAGTCGGGTCCCAATGTCTTACAACAGTTAGCGCAGGCAGTGCAATCAATCTCAGAAAAAACTTCTTCATGAATTTGCAGGGCTATCTTATCTAAGTTTTTAGGAGGTTTTTTCTTTAGATTGGCTAAGACTTTTCGATGCTCCTTTTGTTTTTGCAAGGCTAACTGGTGGTAATACTCAATATCAATTTCTTTAGACATAGTTACTTTCTAATACAAGTGTTTTTATCTATTATACCATAAGTTATTTTCCATTTTTGAGTATTGCACATAAAAAGCCCTTCGGAAGAAATCCGAGGGGCTTAAAACGTTGTCAAATCAACGACCGAACTTTTGAATTTCAAGGTTCGGGATAAAATAGTTCACTGAACTATTTTATTTTTTCAAGTTGTAGAATGATTTCAATCCACGATATTCAGCTACTTCACCAAGTTGGTCTTCGATACGAAGCAATTGGTTGTATTTAGCGATACGGTCTGTACGTGAAAGTGAACCAGTCTTGATTTGTCCTGCGTTAGTTGCAACTGCGATGTCAGCGATTGTTGAATCTTCAGTTTCACCTGAACGGTGTGATACAACTGCAGTGTAACCAGCTTCTTTCGCCATTTCGATAGCGTCGAATGTTTCAGTAAGAGTACCGATTTGGTTAACTTTGATAAGGATTGAGTTAGCAGCACCTTCTGCAATACCTTTTTCAAGGTAAGAAGTGTTTGTTACGAAGAAGTCGTCACCAACCAATTGAACTTTACCACCAAGACGTTCAGTAAGAGCTTTCCAACCGTCCCAGTCGTTTTCGTCCATACCATCTTCGATAGTGATGATTGGGTATTTGTTTACCAATTCTTCGAGGTAATCGATTTGTTCTGCAGCAGTACGTACAGCAGCTCCTTCACCTTCGAATTTAGTGTAGTCGTAAACTTTACGTTCTTTATCGTAGAATTCTGATGATGCACAGTCAAATCCGATAAATACATCTTTACCTGGAACATAACCAGCAGCTTCGATAGCAGCAAGGATAGTTTCAACACCGTCTTCAGTTCCTTCAAAACGAGGAGCAAATCCACCTTCGTCACCTACGGCAGTTTCCAAACCACGAGATTTAAGGATTTTCTTAAGAGCGTGGAAGATTTCAGCACCCCAACGAAGAGCTTCTTTGAATGATGGTGCACCAGCAGGTACGATCATGAATTCTTGGAAAGCGATTGGAGCGTCAGAGTGAGAACCACCGTTGATGATGTTCATCATTGGAGTTGGAAGAACTTTAGTGTTGAATCCACCAAGGTAGCTGTAAAGTGGGATTTCAAGGTAGTCAGCAGCAGCACGAGCTACAGCGATAGACACACCAAGGATTGCGTTTGCACCCAATTTACCTTTGTTAGGAGTACCGTCAAGAGCGATCATAGCACGGTCGATAGCTTGTTGATCACGTACATCGTAGCCGATAATTGCTTCAGCAATGATGTTGTTTACGTTGTCAACAGCCTTTTGTGTACCAAGACCACCGTAACGAGATTTGTCACCGTCGCGAAGTTCAACTGCTTCGTGTTCACCAGTAGAAGCTCCTGATGGAACCATACCACGTCCGAAAGCACCTGATTCAGTATAAACTTCTACTTCAAGTGTTGGGTTACCGCGTGAGTCTAGGACTTCGCGAGCGTAAACATCAGTAATAATTGACATTTTTTACTCTCCTTTGAGTTAAATTTTTTACACCTCTATGATACCTTAAAAATAAGCGTTTTTCAAGAAAAAACGTTATCTTTGTGCAAATTTTCCTTAACTTTATAAAGTAATCGCTTTCTTTCGTCTGTTTTCTTTTGTTTTTTGTGATATACTAATTTTATGACAGATTTATCAAAACAACTACTAGAAAAAGCTCATGGTGGGCCAAAATTAAACCCAGATGAGCAACGTCGCTTTCTTGGTACTTTCGAGGAAAGGGTTCTAGGCTATGCAGATATCGAGACAGCCAATAGTCTTCAGCTGCAAAAGGGATTTCTAACGATTTTGGAAAATTTTCAAGAAAAGGCAGAGGTGCTTTTTGTGAAGATTTCGCCAAACATTGAGTTTGACAAACAGGTATTCTACTTAAAAGAAGCTAAGAAAACCAATAGTCAAGCTACGATTGTATCAGAGGATCACACTTCTTCTCCTTTAGGCTTAGTTATCCATTCGAACGAACCTGTTCAAGTGGATGAAAAGGATCTTCGACTGGCTTTTCCAAGCTTCTGGGAGGTAAAACAGGATGAACCAGTTAAAAAATCCATCTGGAAAAAATGGTTCGGCTAACCCTTCCTCAACTGTAATAAACGACCAATATTAGCTGCTGTGTGTTCCAAATAGAGGCTTGCTTTTTTCAGACTGTCTTCTAAAGGCTCACATTTCTCAAGGATAGAGAATGCTGCTTGTATATTTTCAAATGGTAGGGGAGGTAAATCCTCGGAAAGACTACCGCAAATAGCGATAACTGGAACTCCGTTAGGGGTTCTTTTTGCTACACCGATGGGAGCTTTCCCAGCAAAGCTTTGGCTGTCCAGTCTGCCCTCTCCAACGATAACCAAGTCAGCATCTTCAACTTTCTTGTCAAAGTCTACCAAATCTAAACAAGTGTTAATCCCAGATACGATACTGGCCTGTGCAAAGGCGAAAAGTCCAGCTGCAATGCCACCTCCCGCTCCCGCTCCTTTAAGAGATAAGGTTAAAGGTGAGAATTTTTCATAAAACTCCTGTATGGCAAAATCTACAGTTTCAAATAAACTGGGATCCAAACCTTTTTGTCTGCCAAATGTATAGGTTGCTCCTTGATGACCACATAAAGGGCTCCCAACATCTGCTAGAATGCGAATTTTCACATCTTCAGGAATCCTGTATAGGTCATCTTTGGAAACTGACTCAAACTCAAGCAAAGTCTGACCACAAGCAGGCAATTCTTTTCCATTCTTATCATAAAAGTGATAACCCAAAGCAGTTGCAATGCCAATTCCGCCATCATTACTTGCCGTACCGCCAACACCGATATAGATTTCTTTCATTCCAAGATCAACGAGGTGGCGAATCAACTCTCCGATACCACGAGTCTGGATGTGGAGAGGATTTCGTTTCTCCTGCGGAATCTTTCCTAATCCAACCAAGTCAGCTACTTCAAAGAGTGCTAGTTCCCCTTTTTGAAAATAGCGCATTGCTTCTTTAAGTCCAAAAGGTCCCGTCACCTCTTGCCATTTTTCTTCGAGGTCAAGAGAATGTCGAATCGCATCTACAGTTCCTTCGCCTCCATCACCAACTGGGCAAAGAGAACAAACTACACTAGGAATCGCTTTCTCAAAACCTCTTTTTATAGCTTTGGCGACCTCTTCTGCCGTCAAACTTTCTTTAAAAGAATCAGGTGCAATTACAATTTTCATAGTTCCCTCTCATTCTAAGAAATCAATCAAAGGTAGAACTTCTAAAAGATCCCTCGTATCTACATGACAAGCTATCTCAGCTTTTACGACCTCCTTGGCACAAAAGGCTATACCGTGACCTGCTGACTTTAACATTAAGAGGTCATTAGCCCCATCACCGATGGCAATCGTTCTTTCTTTGGGAAGTTCTAATTCCTTTCTCCATTTCTCAAGAGTAGCTTTTTTTACTTGATCTGTTACAATCTCACCAACTAGCCGTCCTGTTAAAAAGCCGTCTTTGACTTCCAACTGGTTGGCGGAGAAACAGGAAATACCTAGGTACTTTGCTAGTCTCTCAACAATCGGACTAAATCCACCAGACACTAAACCAACTAGAATGCCATTCTTTTGGAGAATGGAGATAAATTCCTGTGCATTTTGGGACAGATGAATGGATTTGAAAACTGTATCCAAAACTGAAATCGGAAGACCTTTTAACAAAGCGACTCTCTCTCGCAAACTCCTTTCAAAGTCCAGTTCACCTCGCATTGCTTGCCTTGTAATCTTCGAAATTTCTTCTTCACAACCTGCTTCTCTTCCTAGAAGATCAATCGCCTCTTCTGCTATCAAGGTGCCGTCAACATCCATGACACACAGGCCCTTTACTTGGGTCATTACTTCTCCTATTTTCTAAACAGCCCAAAAATCGTATGAAAGAATCATACGATTTTATCTATTAGTTGACTAGACTATGGTACAAGTCAAGATAAGACTTGCAAGCTGTATCCCATGAGAAATCACATTCCATAGCTTGTTTTTGTAAATTTCTCCAAACGTCTGGCTGGTACTTATAAACATCCAAGGCTGTTTGAAAACTCCAGTTGAGCCAGTATGGTGTTAAATTATCGAAGCTAAATCCAGTACCAGTTCCTTCAATCGGATTGAAGGATTGAACTGTATCACGCAAACCACCAACCTCATGAACCAATGGTAGAGTTCCATAGCGCATAGCCATCATTTGAGACAAGCCGCATGGTTCAAAACGACTTGGCATGAGGAAGAGGTCACAAGCTGCGTAGATTTCTTGAGCAAGTTTGACGTCAAAAGTGATATTTGCTGATAGCTTGTCAGGATAGACTTGAGCAAACCATGAGAAAGAATGTTCAAAAGCAGGATCCCCTGTTCCTAAAAGAACGATTTGAACGTCCTCTTGTAAGAAACGATGCAAGCTTTCTACAACGACATCAAAACCTTTTTGGCGTGTCAATCGAGAGACAATCCCAACTAGTGGAACATCTGCTCGTACTGGTAGACCAACTCTCTCTTGCAATTTTGCTTTGTTTTGAGCTTTTCCAGACAAATCTTCCTTATCAAAATGATAGTCTAAAAGTGAGTCTGTTTGAGGATTATAAAGATCTGCGTCAATACCATTGACAATACCTGAAACCTTACCTGACTCCATGCGAAGAATCTGATCCAAGCCACAACCGAACTGGCTAGTCATAATCTCATGTGCATAGCTAGGCGATACGGTTGAGACACGATCCGCGTAGAGAATACCTGCTTTCATCCAGTTAAGACAGTCATTCCAACGAAGGGTTCCATCAGCGTAACGTTCAAAACCGACTCCAAACAAATCCCACAACATTCCTTCAGAAAATTGACCTTGAAATTCCAAATTATGAATAGTTAAGACGGTTCTGATTCCTTGATATGCCTGAATCCATCTGTATTTTTCCTTCAAGAGAAAAGGAATCATAGCGGTGTGATAATCATGGGCATGGAGAATATCTGGAATGAAATCAATTCGCTCCATGGCTTCAAGAGCAGCCAGTTGGAAGAAGGCAAAACGTTCACCATCATCGAAATCTCCGTAAACATGACCTCGGAAGAAATACGTTTGATTGTCTACGAAGTAGAAGGTAACACCATTCAAGACGGTCTTCTTAATACCACAGTACTGTCTACGCCATCCTACACTCACTTCAAAGTGAAGAACATCCTCAATCTGGTCGCCGAACTTAGCCTCTACCATGTCATAGTAAGGTAAGACAACCGCAACTTCATGCCCTGCCTTTACCAGTGATTTGGGCAGAGCGCCAATGACGTCTCCCAAACCACCTGTTTTTGAAAAGGGCGCACCCTCTGCTGCTACGAATAAAATTTTCATGAATGAATATCCTCTGTAACTTTTTCGCCTTTTTTGACTACAACTGGGTGTTCTGCAGTACCGCGAATAACGACACCGTCAGCAACTTCAACCCCTTTGTCCAAGATTGCATACTCAACTTGGGCACCTTGACCAATCACAACACGTGGGAAGAGAAGGCTGTCTTTAACTAGACTATCCTTATGAACGTAAATATTACGTGATAGAACAGAATTAGCTACTTGACCTTCAATGATACTACCAGATGCAAACTGAGAAGTGCTTACCTTAGATGTGTTAGCATAATAAGTCGGTTCTTCATTCTTAACCTTGGTATAAATTTTTTGGTTAGGTGAGAAGAGAGAGTAGAATTTTTGAGACTCCAGCATATCAATATTGGCTTGATAATAGGATTGAACAGAGTGAATATTGGCTAGGTAGCCAGTGTATTCATAAGCAAAAGCCCCTTCTTTAGCTGCCAACTCACGTAAAACATAGCGTAATTTTTCTGGGTATTCTTTTTGAACTTCTTCTTCCAAACGCTTAATCAACCACGGAGTATCAACGACGAATATATCTGTAGACATGTTGAAAAGTTCATCTGTTGATTTGGCATCAAAAAGTTTATGAGAAAGAACATGGTCTGTTTCATCCACTTCCAAGATGGCATTAACATCTGAAATATCCTTTTTAGGTAATTTCTTATAAACAACTGTAATCGGACGACCGGCAGTAGTATGTAAATGGAATACTTGATTAAGGTCAATATTCACCACGACATCGCAGTTAAGTGCAACCGTCTGATTTGACCCTGAACGTTTCAAATAAGTGAGAAGCTGTTGGTAATATTCTTTCCCAACTGTGCTACTTTCAACACGCGTACTATAAATACCTAGATAGTAGTGACTGAGAAGGGTGGATAAGCCCCACTCACGTCCTGAACGAATGTGATCAAAGACTGAACTGATATTATCTTGTTGGAAAATCCCAAAGACACTACGAACACCAGCATTTGCAAGGCTAGAAAGAGGGAAGTCAATCAAACGATATTTTGCTCCAAATGGCAAGCTGGCTACTGGACGATGATCCGTCAAAGTTGACATATCGTGAAAACCAACGGTGTTTCCTAAAATGGCTGAATATTTATCAATCTTCATCTGTTGCTACCCCCACTACTTCATCATATCCTACTACTTGTACTTCGTCTGTTCCATCAATTTCGACACCTTCAGAAATAACAGCACCTTCACCAATAATGGCACGTTTAATTCTTGCACCTTTTCCGATAATGGCACCACTCATGATTACAGAGTCTACTACTTCAGCACCCTCACGTACTTGCGCTTCTGTTGAGAGAATGGAATGCTTAACAGTTCCATCCACGAGACAGCCATCCACAACTAAAGAATCTTCTACATGAGCGTGTTTTCCAATAAAGTTTGGTGGTGAAATCAAGTTCCGTGAGTAGATTTTCCAATGACGATCACGACTATCCAAAGCGTTGTTTGGATCAATGTATTCCATATTTGCTTCCCATAGAGACTCGATAGTACCAACGTCTTTCCAGTAGCCTTTGAATTCATAAGCATAGACGCTTTCTCCAGACTCAAGGTAATTTGGAATAACATTTTTACCAAAGTCTGACATATCTACCTTGTTCTTTTCAGCAGCAACTAGCATATTGCGGAGACGTTTCCAGTCAAAGATATAAATCCCCATAGAAGCCTTGGTAGACTTAGGTTCAGCTGGTTTTTCTTCAAATTCAACGATACGATTATTGGCATCTGTATTCATAATGCCAAAACGACTAGCTTCTTTGAGAGGTACATCTAGAACAGCTACTGTCAAGCTGGCGTTGTTGTCCTTATGTGATTGGAGCATGTCATCATAGTCCATCTTGTAAATATGGTCACCAGAAAGGATCAAAACATATTCTGGGTTGATACTGTCGATATAGTCAATGTTTTGGTAGATAGCGTGGCTAGTTCCTTCAAACCAACGATTTCCCTCGCTTGCAGAGTAGGGTTGAAGGATAGAAACACCTGTGTTAATCCCGTCCAGACCCCAGCTCGAACCATTTCCGATATGGTTGTTCAAGGCAAGAGGTTGATACTGCGTAATAACACCGACGTTGTGAATCCCAGAGTTAGCACAGTTTGAAAGCGCAAAGTCAATGATGCGGTAGCGCCCACCGAATTGCACTGCTGGTTTAGCAATGCTTTGAGTGAGTTTTCCGAGACGTGTTCCTTGCCCACCGGCAAGGATCAAAGCTAGCATTTCATTCTTCATTTTCTACTCCTTTTTGGGTTTTATTTGTGACGGTTTTAGTTGGTTTCAAGCGACGTTTAATCTTCCAGATACTTGCTCCCATAGCTGGCAAGGTAAAGGTCAAGGTCTGCTCATAATCCTTCCATAATCCTTCTTGAGTTTGAACCGTTTGGTTGTATTCTTTCCAGACACCACCCCATTGTTCCAATTCTGTATTCCAAACTTCTTCATAAACTCCTGCGACAGGAAGTCCGATTGTAAAGTCTTTTCGTTCAACAGGCGCCATATTAAAGACACAGACTAGCATTTCACCCTTTTTACTCTTACGAATAAAGGAAAGGACACTCTGATCTCTATTATCCGCATCGATAATTTCAATGCCATCGTAGCTGGTGTCAATTTCCCAAAGACAGCGATGCTCTTTATAGAATTGATTGAGTTGAGAAGTGAAGTACTTCATCTTAGCATTCATTGGATCTTCTAGATTAGACCATTCCAACTGTTCCTCAGACTTCCATTCTAAGAATTGCCCGTACTCGCTTCCCATGAACAAGAGTTTCTTACCTGGATGACAAATTTGATAAGTGTAGAGGTTCCGCAAACCTGCAAATTGATTATATCGATCTCCCCACATCTTGTGCATCATGCTTTTCTTACCATGCACGACTTCATCATGCGAGAAAGGTAAGAGGTAGTTTTCATTAAAAACATACATGAAGCTGAAGGTTACCAAGTTAAAATCATACTTACGATAAATCGGGTCCTCCTCGTAGAAACGGAGAATATCATTCATCCAGCCCATATTCCACTTGTAGTCAAAGCCAAGACCGCCCATTTCTCTCATACCAGTAATCTTTGTTGCTGATGAGCTTTCTTCTGCAATCATCATCACATCTGGATGAGCTAACTTGATAACAGTGTTCAAACGTTGAAGGAAATAGTAGCCTTCGTAGTTGAGATTGCCACCGTCTTTGTTTGGAGTCCAAGGAGCATTATCATAGTCTAGGTAGAGCATATTGCTGACCGCATCCACTCGAATACCGTCTAAATGATAAAATTCAATCCAGAATTTAATGCTAGAAATCAAGAAGGACTGGACTTCATTCTTCCCAAGGTCAAAGTTAAGAGCTCCCCAACCATAGTTATGAGCCTTGTTGTGGTCTTGGTATTCAAAAGTTGGTGTTCCATCGTAATAAGCAAGGGCGTCATCGTTGATAGTAAAGTGACCTGGAACCCAGTCCACAATTACACCAATATTGTTTAAATGACATTCCTCAACAAAATCTTGGAATTCCTCTGGTCGCCCATAAGAATGCTCCATAGCAAAGTAACCCATAAGTTGGTAGCCCCAACTCAATCCAAGCGGGTGAGCCATTAAAGGCATAAACTCGATGTGAGTGTAGTTCATCTCAACAAGATAAGGAATCAGCTCTTCCTTAAGTTGTGCAAAGCTGTATGGACTGCCATCTGGATTTCTCTTCCAAGATCCAGCGTGGGCTTCATAAATATTGACTGGTCTCTCAAAAAAGCCCCAGCGTTTTCTCCTAGCTAGCCAAAGACCATCTTTCCATTTTTTCTCTGGAATATCAGTCAGGATGGCTCCAGTCTCTGGGCGAGCCTCAAAACGAACCGCCAACGGATCAATTTTCATAATCTGGTGCCCATTTGCACGCGTGATATGATACTTATAAATCTGCCCTTCATGAGCCAGACTTGTGAAGACTTCCCAAACACCCGATTCATTCCGTACCATAGGAATTTGGTGCTCTGTCCAGTTTGTAAAATCACCAACTAAGTGCACAGCCTGAGCGTTAGGTGCCCAAACACGGAAAGTAAAACCAATTTCTCCGTCTTTTTCCTCTTTATGTGCTCCTAGATAGTGCTGAAGATGAAAATTTTCTCCAGTAGTGAAGGTTCTCAATGCTTCTTGATTATTCATCTAATCCCCTTTCTTTTTGTAAGCGTTTTCTATATTTCTATTATACTACCTTTTAAAAGAACTTTCAAGCAGTTTACGGAATTTCTTAAAAAATATCTTGAAAATTTTGGAAAAATTATCTTAACCTTATATGAAGCTTTCATTTGTTTTACAAAACAGAACAATTCACATATATTTTTTTATTATGATAACAAAACATTCGTTATTTTTCAATTTTTAACTGGAGTTTTTAGTAAAAATAAAAATCAGGAAGAATATTTCCTGATTTTATAAATTATTTCACATCAAAAACAATGGATTTGACATTTGTCATTGCTTCAATGCTGTATTTAATCCCTTGCACACCAGCACCAGATCCTTTGACCCCAAGGAATGGGAAATTATCTGGCCCACGTTGTGTTTTATTATTAATGTGAACAGTACCGACTTCAAGTTTTTCAGCGATTTCAAACGCTTTTTTAAAATCATTTGTGAACACGGATGATTGAAGACCGAACTCAGATTCATTGGCAATTGCTACCGCTTCATTTGCATCGGAAACACGGATAATTGGCAGAACAGGACCGAACGGTTCTTCCCATGCTAATTTCATATCTCTTGTGACATAATCAAAAAGTCCCGGCCAAATGAGATTGCCCTCACGTTTAATTGGACTGAGTGCTTTGGCACCTTTATCTTGCGCATCCTGAATCAATCCCCAGATAAAATCAGCTGAAGCATTGTCAATAACAGGTGTGATATCAGCATTGTCAAATGGGTCACCAACTGTTAGCTTAGCAACTTCTGCCTGAAGTAATTCAGCCAATTTATCCGCTACACTTTCCACAACCAAGACACGCTTGATAGCAGTACAACGTTGTCCTGAATAGCTAAAGGCTCCACCGACGATTTGTTTAGCTGCGTGTTCCAAGTCTGCATCTTCGAGAACGATAGCTGCATCTTTCCCACCAAGTTCAAGCATGATAGGACGCATTCCAGCTAAACGACCGATTCGCTCACCAATTGGAGTCGAACCAGTAAAGTTGATAAAGTTAACTTCTTTGTGTTCAATGATATAGTCACCAATTTCAGAACCTCGTCCAGTTATCGTATTAAATACTCCTGCCGGAATACCTGCCTCATCAAAAGCCTTGGCTAATAACAGACCTGAGATAGATCCTTGCGTTGGCGGTTTAAACATAACGACATTTCCTGCAATCAAAGCTGGAGCAATCTTAGATCCAGAAAGATTGACTGGGTAGTTAAATGGCGCGATAGCTAAAACGACACCAACTGGCTCACGACGGACAACGGCTAGTTTGTTTTTACTTGCAGCTTCAAAACCGCCACCTTCCATTGCTTGTCCAGTGATACGGAGACCTTCTTCAGCAGCAAAACGAATCAAATCTGCTGTACGTACTACTTCTCCAATAGCTGCTTTTATCCCTTTAGCAATCTCTTTGGCAAGAATTGTACCAATTTTTTCTTTATCGCGTTCTAAAATAGCTGCTACTTTATGCAGATAGGTTGCACGTTCAACTGGTGCTAAGTCACGCCAAGCAGGCAACGCCGCACGCGCAGCTTTCATAGCTTCATCCACTTCAGCCTGACTCATAGCTGGTACTGTTCCTAGCTTTTCCTGATTAATGGGTGAATAGATTGTAATTTCCTTTTCAGATGATTTCCAATTTCCATTTACTAAATTCTGATATCTTGCCAATTTTCTTCCTCCTGAAAATTATTAAAACTTATTTTATCAAATTTTCAGAAAATTACAACCCTTTTTGTGAAAAAATTGAGATTTTTTTCACAATCTTGATCCTTCAAATTATTTGAAACTTAATTCTACTATTCATTAAAAACTTATAAATGACAAAAAGGATTAGATAATCTAACCCTTTTTACTACATTAATTTATGAGAGCACTTTTAAAACTGCGACACTAATATCATCAATAACATTTTCTTGTTTTGAACGACTGTTGGTAAGGAACATTTCAAGCTTACCTGCATTTTCAAAGTAGAAGGAGGTTCCTTTAGCATTAAATACCACTAATAGATGTTCTGATCCACCATGAATCTCGTAAACAATCCAGCCACTATTTTCAGCAGCCGTGTGAACAAAGACATGACGGTAAATTTCTTCATATGTTGGATAAGAGAAAGCACTGATTTGTGTTTTTAGTCGGATAATCTGACGAATAAACTCAATGCTGTCTTGGCGTTCATTAATCAGATCCCAGTTGACTTGGTTAACACTGTCCGGAGCATTATAGCTATTCATGGCACGTTCTCGGTCTGCAGGAGTTAGTTCTCCATGTTCACCGGTTGGAACCAACTTAGTTCGGCCAAACTCTTGACCCAGTTCTATAAAGGCCATTCCTTGCATGAGAAGGTTCATAGCTGTCGCTGTCTCAACCTTGCGCATAATCTTATCTGAACTGTGATCTGGATGAAGGGTTACTAACAAATCATGCAAGTTGTAATTATCATGGGCTTCCACATAGTTAAGAACTTGGTTTGGACTAAGATATGAACCCAATTCTCGACTACCAAGAATAGCCTTAGCTACAATTGGTTCTGTAGCTGCACCACTAACAAATCCTGCCTTGACTGCACCATAAACTTCTCCTCCTTTGACCGCATCTCGCTGATCATCATTGAAGAAACCGATATTTGGCATTTGGTAGGCATTGTCCTTCTTGGCCTTGTCATAAGGAGCAAGACCTGTTCCCATATCCCAGCCTTCTCCATAAGTGATAATACGGGGATCAACCTCATCCAGCGCCCAACGAATCGCCTGCATGGTTTTAACATCATGAATGCCCATCAAGTCGAAACGGAAACCGTCAATATTGTATTCTTTCACCCAATAAAGAATGGAATCAATCATATACTTGCGGAACATCTCGTGTTCACTTGCTGTTTCATTTCCTACCCCCGTACCGTTTTGAAAAGTTCCATCACGATTCATACGATAGAAATAATCCGGAACAGTTGTTTGGAAAGGTGCGTCAACTGTTGAGAAGGTATGATTATAAACCACGTCCATAATGACACCAATTCCAGCGTCATGATAGGCCTGAATCATAGTTTTCAGATCACGAATGACCTGTCCGGGATCATCTGGATTGCTAGAGAAACTTGTTTCTGGAGCATTGTAGTTTTGAGGGTCATAACCCCAGTTATAGGTTACATTTCCTTCCTCATCGTATTCCTTATGTCGATCAAAGATGGGCTGAAGCTGAACATAGTTGCAGCCAAGATCTTTGATATAGTCAAAGGCGGTTGCTTGACCGTACTGGTTAACTGTTCCAGTCTGGGCAGCACCAAGGAAGGTTCCACGGAGATGCTCTGCCACTCCAGATGTCGGAGATTTGGTTAAATCTCGGATATGCATTTCACAGATAACGGCTTTACATGGATTTTCCAAACGCCAAGGAGCTTCTGTTCCATGTTTGACCTCGAATCCTTCTACTTGTCTGTCTTGATGAGAAAGAATTACGGAACGTTTTCCGTCAGGACTTGTGGCAATCGTGTAAGGGTCTCTCGTCAAAGTCTGGTGGTGAGGAAAGTCAATCTGATACTGATAAGCCTTACCAGCAAGATTTTCATCTAAGTCTAGACTCCAAACACCAATGGTATTGTACTTATGACTATATGAATAGCTATTACCACGTTCTAGATTAAAGGTTTTCCAAATCGGAGCGTCGTTGCTGGTATTTTCGTAGACAACCACCTGTACAGCTGTAGCCGTAGGAGCCCAAAGTTTAAAGCTTGTCTGGTAGTCTGAGATACTATACCCCAACTCTCCTTGGTATCCCCAATGATGATCAAAAC
This sequence comes from Streptococcus sp. oral taxon 058 str. F0407, assembly GCF_000235485.1. GTDB lineage: Bacteria > Bacillota > Bacilli > Lactobacillales > Streptococcaceae > Streptococcus. Next base: position 292,405 of record NZ_JH378888.1, on the reverse strand, counting down.
TAGCGCTATGGATTGCTTTATCAAAAGCAAATGGATTCTGATCCTTATAATAAGGACTAGCAATGGCTGGGTTTTCAGAATAATACACAGTCTCGTCTCCCTCTAAAATCCATGCTTCTGTCAGCAAGGGATAGTAGTTAAAACGTACAAGATATTCTTTTAATACACCATCTATCTCGGCTTTGAAAGTGAAACTATCCACCTTCTCCTGACTGGTCACGGTAAAAGAAAACTGAAGACCAAAATAAGTGGTCTCTGAAGTTAAAGAGCTTTTATTTTCATCTCGATCTGTGCTAAATGAGCAAGCTGTATAATCTCCATTTTTTCTATGAAAATGGAGAAGAACGGGATAATTGTACATGTTTTTTCCTAATTTCTAATTTCAATTTAATTTTTTTATGCGGTGCTGATAGATTTAGTGATTTAATTTCTGACTGACAATAGACTCAATCTATGTAAAAACGCATCAGGGGAGGTAGTTTCAGCCTATCTAACACCTAGTTTTCTACTATTATTACATACTTTCCAGCCAAGCTTCATCTCGAACTTCTATACCAAGTTCTTGGGCTTTTTGGAGTTTGCTTCCTGCATCTGCTCCTACTACGACAAGATCCGTTTTCTTGGATACACTGCCTGTTACCTTAGCTCCCAGACTTTCGAGTTTGCTTTTAGCTTCAGAACGCGTGAGGCGTTCCAATTTTCCTGTCAGAACTACTGTCAAACCTGACAAGGCTGCATCTGTAACTACAGTCTGACCTTTGTAGTCCAGATTGACTCCTGCTTCTTTCAGTTCATCTAAGAGTATCTTAGATCCTTCGGTAGCAAAATAGGCCTGAAGGCTTTGGGCAATTACACTACCCAAGCTTTCGATACTTGCTACTTCCTCTGGATTTGCTTTGGCTAGATTTTCAATCGAATGAAAATGTTGGAGCAAGAGCTGACTAGCCTTACTTCCGACATGGCGAATACCCAGACCAAACAAGAGCTTTTCAGCAGAGTTTTCCTTAGATGCTTGAATAGCCTGATATAGTTTTGAGGCTGACTTTTCCTTGACGCCCTCTAAAAGGAGGAAATCGTCTTCTGTCAAACGGTAAATATCCGCCACATCCTTGACTAGATTTGCAGCAAAGAGCTTTTCAACTACTGATGGACCAAGCCCGGTAATATTCATGGCATCTCGAGAGGCAAAGTGAATCAAACCTTCCATAATTTGAGCAGGACAGCGAGGATTGATACAACGAAGAGCCACCTCATCTTCAAAATGAAGCAAGTGACTGTCACAACTTGGACAGTTAGTCGGAATATCTAGTTTTTCTTCAGAAAGACGTTTAGACTCTACCACACGCAAGACGGCAGGGATAATGTCCCCAGCCTTATAGACGATAACTGTATCGTCCTTGCGGATATCTTTTTCAGCAATATAGTCCACATTGTGCAGGGTCGCACGGCTAACGGTTGTACCAGCAAGTTGAACAGGTGTGAGATTGGCAGTCGGGGTCACAACACCAGTACGGCCTACTGTCCAGTCAACTGAAAGGAGCTGGGCTTCTTTTTCCTCAGCAGGAAATTTGTAGGCCACTGCCCACTTTGGAGCCTTAACGGTAAAGCCAAGTTCTTCTTGACCTGCTAAGTCATTGACTTTAATAACCACTCCATCAATATCGTAAGGCAGATGTTCCCGTTCTTGTCCTACTTCTTGGATGAAATCCCATATCTCATCTATAGTTTTAGCAAGGATTCGTTTAGGATTAACCACAAAACCAAGCTGTTCAAGATGCTTCAAGACTTTTTCTTGGCTATCCCGAGTAGAAGGACTAGCTTCTTGATAGAGAAAAGTTGCAAGATTGCGCTTGGCTACTACTGCTGTATCTAGCTGACGCAAAGTTCCAGCCGCCGCATTACGAGGATTGGCAAATTCAGGCTCTCCATTTTCTTGGCGTACTTGGTTGACCTGATCAAACGAAGCGCGTGGCATATAACACTCTCCACGAACGGTGATATCTAGTTCTTCTGGTAAGGTCAAAGGAATGTCCTTGACACGCTTGAGGTTCTCTGTGATATTCTCTCCAATAGAACCATCCCCACGTGTCGCACCGACTACCAAAATTCCCTTTTCATACGTAAGCGAGATAGACAAACCATCGATTTTCAGTTCGCAAATATAGGTCGGTTGGAGTAATTCCTTTCGAACACGCGCATCAAAAGCCTCTAACTCTTCACGTGAAAAAGCATCCTGCAAACTATAAAGAGGATACTGATGACTGTATTTTTCAAAACCGTCTAAAACCTTGCCACCAACACGATGGGTCGGACTGTCCGCTAAAACTTGTTCTGGATAGGCAGCTTCCAACTTGACTAACTCTCGGTAGAGGCGATCATACTCGCTATCTGAAACCGAGGGGTTATCACTTGTATAGTACTCGGTTGCATAGCGATTGAGTAAGGCAACTAACTCTTTCATTCTTTCATTCATAATATTATTTTACCACAAATGAAGCCCTCCTCACAATAGAGAAGGACTGAAAAATGGTTAGTATTGAAATATTTTCTAAAGATAGTGAAATTATGAGTCTTTTTCAAAACGACTGCGTACATAAACAAGGGATAGACAAGACAGGATGATAACCCCGCTTCCAATTATCAGGAAAGAAGAGAGATGTACACTTGGCAGCACTGTCATAAATCCTTTTGCAATAGGCATAAATAGAATTGCTAAAGTAAAAATTGTACTTAATACTCTACCCAAATATTCACTTTCAACCTTGGTTTGCACCTGAGTAAAAAAGTGAATATTAAAAATCGTCATAAACAGTTCACAAACTAAATTTCCGGAAAAAGAAAGAAAAGTTGGCAGTGGTAACCCCATCATAAAAACTCCAATACCAGTCAAAGCTAGTAAAATCAAAAGGCTATGAACACTTGCTTTTATCTTACTAGCAAGAAGAGCTCCGATAATGGAACCAATTGCACCCATAGTCAAAATACTTGCATAAGCTCCTTCTACTCCATAAAGGCGATTTGAAAAAGGGAGGAGAAATTCAAAAGCAGCAAAAAAGAAATTAACACTGGAAGCCACTAACAAAAGGAAAAAGATCTCTTGCTGGCGCCAAATATAGCGAATCCCTTCTTTCATATCAGCAAAAATATTTTTCCAGCTGAAAGTCTTTTTCTCTTGTAACTGAGTCTCTTTTTTGGGTAGAAAAGCTACTAAGGTAAATGCGATGAAAAAACTAATGGCATCTAAAACGAGCGTCATATGGAGACTTGCAAACTGTAAAACAAGGAAGGAAAGAACAGGAGAGCTAACACCTACAACCTGCAAAACCAGCTCTAAGCGAGAGTTATAGATCACAATCTCATCTTTCTCAACAACCTCAGTTATAATGGCCTTATTTGCTGGTCTAGAAAATGCAAAGGCAATCGCCTGCACAATATTAGCCCCAATCAAAGCACCAATCATCCAGCTGTCATTCCTTATAAAAGAAATAGCCAGACAAAGAATCCCACAAACAAGGTCTGCCGCCATTAAAATCTTACGACGAGAAAAACGGTCTGAAACGACTCCGCCAAAAGGATTTACGAGAATAGATGTGACGAGTTCAGAAATCTGATACATTCCTAAAACTGTCTGTCCAATAGTCCCCATGGAAGCCAACCAGACACTATTTCCATAATCATAGAGCATATTCCCTATCTTGTCAACAGCTCCACGGCTAATCAACTGTACTGCATAGCGATTCATATAAAAACTCCTCTCAAATTTTGAAACTATTGTATCAAAGCTGAAAGGAGCTTTTTATTTTTTCCCTTATTTGGGAAAATTAATCTTTGACAAATATCTCGTAGTGTTCCTGATAGTAGGCTACTTGCTCTGGAAGACCTAGTAGGTCAAAAATACGCATGGCCTCTTTCATCTGCTTACAGCCTTCTTTACACTGTCCTTTTTGGTACAAGGAAAAGCCTTTTAGATAATGGAAAATATTACGCTCATAAAGCTTAATACCTTTACCAATAATCTTCTCTGTATAAATCTCAAAATAGCTTGCATTATCAAAAGAAGCATGCTCTAAACAATGCTGGTAACAATTGAGGGCCAAAATCAAGACCAGTTTTCTATGGCGACCAATTTCTTGATAAAATTCTTCCCTCTCCATAACTTCTCTTCCAATTCGAGTGACATAATCCACATCGTAGAAACTATAGAGGTTCCCGAAAAGAATCAACTCATACATGGTCCATTCTTCTGTTTTAAAGAGATAATCTGCTACTTTTTCCAAATCACTCTGACTCATCGTGTAATGAGCATCTCTTTGACAAATCAGACCCTGTAACAAAATCCAATTCAGCTCAAAATAGAGAGGATTTGTCGAATTTCTAGCCTTTTCAAGTTGTTCACTTTGAAGCTTTTGAAAACCTGCAATATCATTTGAGTAGTAAAGCGGAATAATCTGCGCCATCAAGGCAACGTGTTCATGATTTTGGAAATCTCTAGCTTTATCCATAAAATTTTCAATGGTCACATGAATATTATCCAAAATCTCAAAGAAACGAGAAACTGCTAAATCAGACTCTCCAAGCTCGAAGCGAGATAACTGAGAAGTCGAGCAAGAATCGCCCGCTGCCTCTTTTAAGGAGTACTTCCCACTTGTTCGAAAGTCACGAAATACCTTTCCGAGATGATTCATTTTACACCTGCTCCGATAATTCTTCCCACTCAAGCATAGCCTCTTCCTGACGATGGCTGATTTTGTCCAGTTCAGCCTGCAACTCCATGAGTTTTTCGGCGTCATTGGTTTCCAACATTTGTTCAGAGATGGCTTGACTTTGAGTTTCTAACTCTTCGATTTCAGCCTCTAAACTCTCGATTTGACGCATGAGTTTGCGAGCTTCTTTCTGACTTTCTTTCTGAGCTTGATAGTCATTAACTGGACTTAATTCTTTATCTTGGTTGTCAGTTGAAAGTTCCTCAGCTCGACTCGCTTCTGCTTCTGCCTTCTTTTCAACATAGTAGTCATAGTCTCCTAGATAGAGGGTCGAACCATTTTCGGACAATTCCAAAACATGAGTAGCCACACGGTTAATAAAGTAACGGTCATGGCTGACGAAAAGAAGGGTTCCGTCAAAGTCTATCAAGGCATTTTCTAGCACTTCCTTACTGTCAATATCCAAGTGGTTGGTTGGCTCATCAAGTATCAGGAAGTTGTTGTTTTCCATAGACAGTTTAGCAAGTAACAAACGAGCGCGTTCACCACCTGACAGCATCCCGACTGACTTTTTGACATCATCACCAGAGAAGAGGAAGGCACCAAGGCGGTTACGGATTTCAACTTCTGGTGTCAATTTAAAGTCATTCCAGAGTTCATCCAGAACCGTATTATTTGGTGTCAGCTTGCTTTGGGTTTGGTCATAGTAACCAACCTCAACATTTGCTCCAAAACGCTTCTCGCCTTTGATAAAGGGAATCTGATCCACAATAGACTTGATAAAAGTTGACTTCCCGATGCCATTTGGTCCAACGATGGCAACAGCATTCATCTTACGGACGTCCAGATTGATTGGCTCTGAGAGTATTTCCCCATCATAGCCAATAGCCGCATTTTCAACTGTAAGGACAACATTTCCCGACGTTTTTTCAGACTGGAAGGTCATATTGGCTGATTTCTTGCCAGCTTCAGGCTTGTCCAAACGCTCCATTTTTTCTAGTTGTTTACGGCGAGATTGAGCACGTTTGGTCGTTGAAGCTCGGACTAGATTGCGATTGACAAAGTCTTCCAGAGCAGCGATTTCCTTCTGTTGCTTTTCATAGTTTTTTGCCTCAGTAGCTAGTTTTTGCTCCTTTAACTCAACAAAACGAGAGTAATTTCCTACATAGCGATCTAAGGAATGCTTAGTCAAATCAAGTGTAACCGTCGCAACCTTGTCCAAGAAATAACGGTCGTGGCTGACAATAATGAGAGCACCGCTATAGTTTACCAAGTAATTCTCCAACCAGGCTATCGTTTCAATATCCAAATGGTTGGTGGGCTCATCTAAGACCAAGAGATTGGGCTTTTCCAGGAGCATTTTTGCCAGTGCCAGACGAGTGTTTTGACCACCTGAAAGTTCAGCAATTTTCATCTGCCACATAGTCTCATCAAACTTGAAACCATTTAAAATCGCTCGAATGTCTGCTTCGTAGGTAAAGCCACCTGCCTGACGGAAATTTTCTGACAAACGGTCGTAATCCGCCATCAGTTTATCCAATTCAGCACCAGACTTTTCACCCATCTCCAATTCCATCTGACGGAGTTGTGTCTCCGTACGCCGTAGATCATCAAAAACATGGAGCATTTCGTCGAAGATAGTATTTTCAGACTCAAAGCGGCTGTCTTGGGCGAGGTAAGAGAGAGAAATATCTTTTTTCTTATTGATTTCTCCACTAGTTGGCTCCTCTTCTCCAACCAAAATCTTCAAAAGAGTGGACTTACCAGCGCCATTTCTTCCAACAAGAGCAATCCGGTCTCGTTCATCTACCTGCAGATTGATATTATCAAAAAGAACCTCTCCTGCAAAAGAACGTTCAATTTTATTGGCTTGTAAAATAATCATATAGGTAGTATAGCATGTTTCCCTAAGGGGTTCAAGACTATAGAATCCATTTCATTTCAAGCTTTTTCAGAAAGTTATGCTAACGTTTTACTAAAATGATAAATCGTGATATAATGAAAGCGATTAAAGCTAATAGACAAAGGAGACATTCAATGACTTACCAAGAAAATTATCAAAAATGGGTCGATTTTGCTGACCTTCCAGACTACCTTCGTCAAGATTTGGAAAATATGGATGAAAAAACAAAGGAAGATGCCTTCTATACCAATCTTGAATTTGGTACTGCTGGTATGCGTGGATTGATCGGAGCTGGTACAAACCGCATCAATATCTATGTTGTTCGTCAAGCAACTGAAGGTTTGGCTCGTTTGATTGAGTCAAAAGGTGGAAATGAAAAAGAACGTGGTGTGGCAATTGCCTACGATAGTCGTCACTTCTCACCTGAGTTTGCCTTTGAATCTGCGGCAGTTCTTGCAAAACATGGTATCAAATCTTACGTATTTGAAAGTCTTCGTCCAACTCCAGAACTCTCATTTGCCGTTCGTCACCTCAACTGTTTTGCAGGTATCATGATTACTGCCAGCCATAACCCTGCACCATTTAACGGTTACAAGGTTTACGGTGAAGACGGTGGACAAATGCCTCCACACGATGCAGATGCTTTGACTACTTACATCCGCGCTATCGAAAATCCATTTGCTGTGGAAGTTGCCGATGTGGAAGCTGAAAAAGCTTCTGGTTTGATTGAAGTTATCGGGGAAGCTGTCGATGTGGAATACCTCAAAGAAGTTAAAGACATTAACATCAACCCTGCCTTGATTGAAGAATTTGGTAAAGACATGAAGATTGTCTACACACCACTCCATGGTACTGGTGAAATGTTGGCTCGTCGTGCTCTTGCCCAAGCCGGATTTGACTCAGTACAAGTCGTTGAAGCGCAAGCAACTCCAGACCCTGACTTTTCAACTGTTAAATCTCCAAACCCAGAAAGCCAAGCAGCCTTCGCCCTTGCTGAAGAACTCGGCCGTAAAGTAGGTGCTGATGTACTTGTCGCAACTGATCCTGACGCTGACCGTGTTGGTGTTGAAGTTCTTCAAAAAGATGGTAGCTACCTCAACCTCTCAGGTAACCAAATCGGTGCCATCATGGCTAAATACATCTTGGAAGCCCACAAAAATGCTGGAACACTTCCTGAAAATGCAGCCCTCTGCAAGTCTATCGTATCAACTGACTTGGTAACGAAGATTGCTGAGAGCTACGGCGCAACCATGTTCAACGTCTTGACTGGTTTCAAATTTATCGCTGAAAAGATTCAAGAATTTGAAGAAAAACACAATCACACCTACATGATGGGATTTGAGGAAAGCTTCGGTTACTTGATCAAACCATTCGTACGTGATAAAGATGCTATCCAAGCCGTTCTTGTAGTTGCTGAGCTTGCTGCTTACTACCGTTCACGTGGTTTGACTCTTGCTGACGGTATCGAAGAAATCTACAAAGAGTACGGTTACTATGCTGAAAAGACTATCTCTGTAACTCTTTCAGGTGTAGACGGTGCTGAACAAATCAAAGCCATCATGGCTAAATTCCGTGAAAACAGGCCTAAAGAATTTAACGCAACAGAAATCACAGTCGTAGAAGACTTCAAGGCTCAAACTGCTACTGCTGCTGACGGTACTGTTACAAACTTGACAACTCCTCCAAGTGATGTTTTGAAATACACTCTTGCGGATGGTTCTTGGATTGCAGTTCGTCCTTCTGGTACTGAACCAAAAATCAAGTTCTACATTGCCGTTGTGGGTGAAAGCAACGAAGATTCACAAACTAAGATTGCCAACATCGAAGCAGAAATCAATGCCTTTGTAAAATAAGCAAGCTAAAAGATGAGATAAACCAATCTCATCTTTTTTTCGTATCAAATTCGAGCAATTTTAGAAACTTTGTGGCATACTAGTTTTATCAAAAAAAGAGAGGTATTCTTATGAATCAGTTTTTAGAAGATATTAAAGACCTTGAAGTGACTACAGTTTCGCGCGCCCAAGAAGCACTCGATAATAAAGAAACAGCAACCTTCTTCATCGGTCGCAAAACTTGCCCTTACTGCCGTAAATTTGCTGCTACATTAGCAGGCGTCGTAGCTGAAACCAAAGCACATATCTACTTCATCAATAGCGAAGAACCTAGCCAACTCAATGCTTTGCAAGATTTCCGCTCACGTTATGGAATCCCAACTGTACCAGGCTTTGTCCACGTTTCGGATGGCCAAATCAATGTCCGTTGCGACTCATCAATGTCAGCACAAAAAATCAAAGAATTCGCAGGATTGTAAAAGACAACAAAAGAAGGCACTCGCCTTCTTTTTTATATATCTGTCAGTGGTGTTGCTGTATCTGGGGAAGTGTCATAAACCTTAAAGTCAACTCCGACTCCCAGATCGGCTTGGGCTAGCTGATTGACCATGGTCATATGAGCCAGCTCCTTGATATTGTTCTCTTTTGACAAGTGACCAAGGTAGATTTTCTTAGTCCGATTTCCCATTGCACGAATCATGGCCTCAGCTCCGTCTTCGTTAGAGAGGTGACCGAGATCAGATAGGATTCGTTGTTTGAGTCGCCAAGCGTAAGATCCTGCTCGTAAGATTTCCACGTCGTGGTTGGACTCGATGAGGTAACCGTCCGCATTTTCGACAATCCCTGCCATACGGTCACTAACATAACCTGTATCAGTCAACATGACAAAACTCTTGTCGTCTTTCATAAAGCGGTAAAACTGGGGTGCTGCGGCATCATGACTAACCCCAAAACTCTCAATGTCGATATCGCCAAAAGTTTTGGTTTTACCCATTTCAAAAATGTGCTTCTGCGATGAATCCACCTTACCGAGGTACTTGCTATTTTCCATAGCCTGCCAGGTTTTTTCATTGGCATAAAGATCCATACCATACTTACGAGCCAATACACCGACTCCATGGATATGGTCGGAATGCTCATGCGTAATCAAAATCGCATCCAGATCCTCAGGTTTGCGGTTGATTTCACTCAAGAGACTGGTAATTTTCTTACCAGACAAGCCTGCATCCACTAAAATTTTCTTTTTTGGCGTTTCCAGATAAAAGGAATTTCCACTGGAACCTGATGCTAAAATACTGTATTTAAAGCCTTTTTCACTCATTCTAGTCTTCTACTTCATCCTCCCAGACTTCTTCTTTCACGGCATCCTTATCATAAGGGAGCACGATGGTAAAGGTTGATCCCTTACCGTATTCACTTTTTGCCCAAATAAAGCCATTGTGTTGTTTGATGATTTCTTTGGCGATAGCCAGACCTAGACCAGTTCCACCTTGGGCACGACTTCTTGCACGATCCACACGGTAAAAACGGTCAAAAATCTTCGGCAAATCCTGTTTTGGAATACCTAGACCTTGGTCTTTGATGGATAAAATCATCTGGTCATCAGTGGTTTTCATGCTGACAGTGATTTTCCCACCATCTGGTGAGTACTTGATAGCATTGTTGAGAATATTATCAATCACCTGGGTCATCTTATCGGTATCAATCTCGATCCAAACTGAGTTAATTGGATAATCTCTAACCAGCTCATATTTTTTCTCTTCATCCTGGCTCCTCATCTTATCAAAGCGGTTGAGAATAAAGGTGATGAAGGCTGTAAAGTTAATCAATTCCACATCCAGTCGAGTGGTCGCATTATCAATACGAGAGAGATGCAAGAGATCTGTCACCATCCGCATCATACGGTTGGTTTCATCGAGCGAAACCTTGATAAAATCAGGGGCTACAGGATCATACAAGGCTCCCTCATCCAAGGCTTCAAGATAAGATTTAACACTGGTCAAAGGAGTCCTCAACTCATGACTCACGTTTGAAACGAAGAGTCTCCGTTCGCGTTCTTCCTTCTCCTGTTCAGTCGTATCGTGCAAAACGGCAACCAAACCAGAGATAAATCCAGACTCACGACGAATAAGTGCAAAACGCACACGAAGGCTAAGATATTCACCATTAGCATTTTGGGAATCAATCATTAATTCAGGAATCTGTGTAATCAGGTCACGCAGTTCATATTCATCCTCTATCTTAAGCAATTCTAGGATGCTTTTGTTCAATGCTTCTTCTTTTACGATCCCTAGCTGTTTCTTAGCCATATCGTTAATCATGGTAATCTGACCACGGCGATTGGTCGCAAGCACTCCATCTGTCATATAAGAAAGAATACTGTTCAGCCTTTTTGTTTCTTGCTCCAGATTCTCCTGCGTTAAACGAATGACCTCAGACAAATCATTTAGATTATTGGTGATGTTGGTGATTTCAGAGCTTCCTTGCATATCCAAAACTCGAGAATAATCCCCTGCAATCAAATCCTTGACCTTTTGATTAATCTGCTTTAGTCGAATATTATCACGGCGATTTTCTAGCAATAGCAAGGTGACCACCAAGATAAAGCCCAGCAAAATCAAAATAAAGATAAAATCTCTGTTCAGAACGCCTTGTTTAATTGCTTCAATCATTATTTCTCATATAATAACCCACACCACGACGGGTTAGGATGTATTCTGGACGGCTTGGAGTGTCTTCGATTTTTTCACGCAAACGTCGAATAGTCACATCCACTGTACGAACATCACCAAAATAATCATAGCCCCAAACAGTCTCAAGCAAGTGTTCACGAGTAATCACTTGTCCAATATGGGAAGCCAAATGGTACAAGAGCTCAAACTCACGATGAGTCAACTCTAATTCCTCACCATATTTTTTGGCCACGTAAGCATCGGGCAGAATTTCCAAATCACCAATCTGTAGGGGTTGGGATTTATTTTCATCAGACTCTTGACTATCAGCTGAAGCAAGATCTGTACGACGGAGTAATGCCTTGACACGCGCCTGCAACTCACGGTTTGAAAATGGCTTGGTCACATAATCATCCGCTCCTAGCTCTAAACCGATAACCTTGTCAAACTCGCTATCCTTAGCTGAGAGCATAATGATAGGCACACTGCTCGTCTTACGAATAGCTTTGGCTACTTCTAAACCATCGATTTCAGGTAGCATCAAGTCTAGGATAATAATGTCGGGTTGCTCAGCTTCAAATAGCTCGATTGCCTCACGACCATTAAAGGCTGTTACAACCTCATAACCTTCCTTGGTCATATTAAACTTAATAATATCTGAGATTGGTTTTTCATCATCTACAACTAATATTTTTTTCATATGTTCACCTTTTCTCTATCTATTATAACAAAAAAATGGAAAGAAGGCACAAATGGCTAATCCCAACCCTCATCTTCAAGAACTGTTTTATAAGTCTGCCAAATCTTTTGTTGAGGTTTAGCGAGTGGGTAGTCAGAAAACTCCTGAGGGGAGAGCCAGCGAATTTCTCTGTCTGAAAACTGTTTCGAATCTGCCACCTGGCCCGCTAGGATTTGAATATGCCATTTACGATGACTAAAGACATGCTTGACTTGATCAAAAGCTTGATGGGACCAATTAACTTCTAAATCATAATCCTGCTCAAAACTTTCTTGGGGTGTTGGACCAAAAGCGACGCTTTTTTCAGCAACCTGAGCAAATAGATTCAGCTGTTCCTCTTCCTGTGAAAACTCCTCTACTTCTATCAATGGAAAATGCCAAAATCCAGCTAGCAGTTTCTCGCTTTCATTTTTCTCTAGTAAATATTGGCCTCTATCATTGCGCACAACCAAAGCCTTGAGATAGATTGGAAGAGGCTTTTTCTTGGGTTCTTTAATCGGATAACGATCCATGGTTCCATTCTGATACGCTGCGCTAAAGTCTTTAACAGGACTTTCTTCTGGTCGAGGATTAACTGGAGCCTCTATATCAGAACCCAAGTCCATCAAGGCTTGATTAAAATCTCCAGGACGCTCTGGATCAATTAAGATTTCCATCATAGCTTGAAAAATCTTTCGATTGCTGGAAACTCCGATATCATGATTGACCTCAAACAAGCGAGACAAAACACGCATGACATTGCCATCAACTGCTGGCTCAGCTAAATTAAAAGCGATACTAGAAATAGCTCCTGCAGTATAGGGACCAATCCCTTTCAAACTAGAAATTCCTTCGTAAGTGTTTGGAAATTTGCCTTCAAAGTCAATCATAATCTGCTGAGCCGCAGCCTGCATGTTACGCACTCGAGAATAATAACCCAAACCTTCCCAAGCCTTCAACAAACGCTCCTCAGGCGCATTTGCCAAACTTTCAACAGTTGGAAACCAGTCCAAGAATCGTTCATAGTAGGGAATGACCGTGTCTACTCTAGTTTGCTGAAGCATAATTTCAGAAACCCAGATATGATAAGGATTTTTACTTCTACGCCATGGTAAATCCCGTTTGTTTTCATCGTACCAGTTGAGGAGTTTCTCACGGAAAGAGGAAATCTTCTCCTCTGGCCACATATCAACACCATATTCTTTCAAATCTAACATATATCTAGTATAACATAGAAGCTTCTAACTGTCCTTTTCTTAGCGCTAAAAATCCTCTTCCCAAGGGAAAGAGGATTATATATTATTGATGAACTGCTTGAGCTGCAGTAATTAGTGTAAGATTGTATACGTCATCTGAGCTACATCCACGTGAAAGGTCATTAACTGGCTTATTCAAACCTTGTAAAACAGGACCTACAGCCGAGAAACCACCGAGACGTTCTGCAATCTTGTAACCGATATTTCCAGCTTCTATACTTGGGAAGATGAATACAGTTGCTTGTCCAGCTACTTTACTTCCTGGAGCTTTCAAAGCTGCCGTTTCGGGGTGGAAAGCAGCGTCAAATTGCAATTCCCCATCGATTTCAAGATCTGGACGTAGTTCGTGCGCACGTTGTGTAGCTGCTACTACCTTATCAACGTTCTCACCAAAACCAGAACCTTTACTTGAATAGCTCAACATAGCAATTTTGGGTTCGATACCAAACATTTTCGCAGTGATTGCTGAGTTAATAGCAATTTCAGCTAAGTCATCTGCATCAGGATTAATGTTGATCGCACAGTCTCCGAAAAGATAACGTTCTGAACCACGAGTCATCAAGAAGGCACCTGAAGTACGAGTAACATTAGGACGAGTTTTAATGATTTGAAGGGCTGGACGAACTGTTGCAGCAGTTGAGTGAAGTGCACCTGAAACCATACCGTCAACCAAGCCCATATATACTAGCATTACACCAAAGTAGTTAACGTCTTCACGCAAGAGTTTACCAGCTTCTTCTTCTGATATCTTACCGTTACGACGTTCAACGAGCGCAGCAACCATTTCGTCAAACTTAGCGTAGTGGTCAGGGTCGATAACTTCGTAACCTTCAGTGATCCCTTCGATTTCAAGGTAGATTTTGATTTTTTCAGGTTTACCAAGCAATACTGGGATGACATCTGTTTCTTTAACCAAACGTTTTGTCGCTTGAAGGATACGAGGTTCTTTCCCTTCAGGGAGAACGATGCGTACATTTTTACCAACCAGGTTGGCTTTGAGACTTTCAAAAACTTCCATGAGTTTCTCCTTTAAGATAATTAATTATACTCAAAATAGATTTTAAAGAGTATTAGTTGATAACTGAATAATAAGATTGTTAAAATCATCTGGCAAAGGGCTTTCCAGCTCCAGCTGACGCCCTAAGAAGGGATGATAAAATGATAAGGAGTGGCAATGCAGAGCCTGGCGTTGAATACCATCTTCTAGGCTGCCACCATAGAGATCATCTCCCAACAAGGGGAAGCCGATATGAGAAAAATGCACTCTGATCTGATGAGTTCGTCCGGTATGCAGACGAATATCGACTAGGTGAATATTTCCATAAGACGCTACAACTTTGTAAGATGTATGAGCGTATTTTCCACCCTTGGCAACCCGCCTCGTGATAATGGAGTCCATATCACGCGCAATCGGGGCAATAATTTCCCCTTCTGGCACCAAATCCCCATCGCCCTTAACCAAAGCGAAATAACGTTTTTCGATAGATTTTCGTTGCAGTTGCTTGTCTAATCGTGCATGAGCATAACCGTGCTTGGCAAAGAGCATCAAACCAGATGTATCTCTATCAAGTCTGGTCACAATATGAACCTGCTGGTTTTCATATTCCTGTTTAACATAGTAGCCCTTGATAAAATTGGCAATGGTATTAGAATGATTGACACTAGGAATGGAAGCTACTCCATAAGGTTTATTCAAAACCAAGAAGTGGTCATCCTCATACAAGATATCTAGAGGACGATTAATGGCTTCAAGAGTTTCAAAGCTTTCCTCTGCTGGAATATCAATGGTAACCCTGTCTCCAATATCTAAGAGATAAGTCGCATTTTGAGGTTGATCATTGACCAGGATAGCTCCACCTCGAAACTTTATCTTAGCCAAAAGTCCTTTAGAAACCTCGTGTTTCTTCAGAAAGGTTTTGACTTTGACATGTTCATCTGCGATAAATTCGAACCTCATTCGTCCACCTCGCCGATGAAGGCATCTTTGACACGATTCCAGAAACTAGTGTGACTTGGCGTCGCTACGAAATGAATCTTATGATGATCAATTTGGTACTCAATCCGTTCGATGTTACGGAAAGAATAGACGCTGTTATCGACTGATATCGTGTGATAGTCATTACGAGTCGGTAAGAGTTCAATCTTATCTTTTTTGGGAATAATGATTGATGATCCCAGAGTGCGATAAACTCGGTTATTGAGACTCGCTATTTCTGTCAACTGCAAGGCCTCAATGGTAGGATGCAAGACCGCTCCCCCCAAGGATTTGTTATAGGCAGTGCTTCCAGTAGGTGTTGAAACAGTCACACCATCTCCACGAAAGCGTTCAAATGGAACGTGATTAATAATGATATCCGCAACCATGGTGCGATCCGATCGACGAATACTAGCTTCGTTTAATGCACGGAAGGTCTTAACTTCTCCGTTTTCAAGTGTCACCTTGACATTCAAAACAGGATAGGAAACCTTGGCACCAGTATCCAGTTGAAGATTGGTAACCAACTGATCCAACTCAAAGTCACGGTAATCCGTGTAAAATCCCAAGTGTCCTGTATGTACGCCAATAAATCGAACTTTATCTAACTGATTCTCATACTTATGAAAGGCAGACAAAAGCATCCCATCCCCGCCAATCGAAATGACGATGTCGGGATTTGTATCATTAATTATAAAATGCTGTTTTTTGAGTTTTTCCCTCAGTTTATGTAAAACTTTCTGACTCTGTGGCTTTCTATTAGCTATGAGGTCAACTCGCTTACCTGTATTCTTCATCTGTATCGTCACTATTTCCTACACCGTCGTTTAGTTTTCTACTCAAAGGATCAAAGAGAGCCTGCGCTTCCTGAATGTCATCTCGAATCTTCCCCATTTCTTCATCTAGTTGATGAGCAATTTTGGCCGTGATTTCTAGTCTTTTTTTGATTTCTTCTGGGAAATCCCCCTGATACTTATAATTGAGCGAATGCTCAATGGTAGCCCAGAAATT
Source organism: Streptococcus sp. oral taxon 058 str. F0407 (assembly GCF_000235485.1). Lineage (GTDB taxonomy): Bacteria > Bacillota > Bacilli > Lactobacillales > Streptococcaceae > Streptococcus. Next base: position 276,335 of record NZ_JH378888.1, on the reverse strand, counting down.
CATAGCCAAGGTCCGGATTTGAATTTCAGCCAGAATCGTCTTGACACCACTGATTGTGTCAACTGTATACTCTACCACCACATGATAGGAGCGATAGCCCGAAGCCTTCCGATGGGTGATATAATCCCGTTCCTGAACGACTCTCATATCATGGCGTTTGCGTAAAATTGCAACAACCTCCTGAACATCATCTACAAATTGAACCATGACACGCAGCCCTGCGATATCTTGCAGGTCATTTTCCAGAGTTGCATAAGTAATTCCTCGACGGACCATTTTTTCTTTGATACTTTCAATCGGCTTCACCCGTCCAGTAACAAACTCAATCGGAGAGTGCTTGTTTTGCTTACGATATTGTTTTCGAATTCCACGAAGCTTAATCTTCAATTCACCAACAGCTTGAATGTAAGGATCTAAAAATTCTTCCCATTCTATGGTCATATTTTCTCCCTTGTAATGTTTGATTGCCCTGTCGAAAATCTTTGATTTTTTCAGTACATTCGTATACAATAAATACATTGTCCATTATACCATAAATCGCTTTCAAAGATAAAAAAAAGGTTAGAAAAATGAAACATTTAGAAATTGAACTGAAAACACTACTGAAAAAAGAGGAATATGATCATCTAAAAGAACAGTTTTCCCATATCCAACCCGTCCTACAGAAAAACTACTACATTGATACACCTGATTTCCAATTGCGTGAAAAAAAGCTTGCCATGCGGATTCGCGCCCTTTCAGATTGCGCTGAATTAACCTTGAAAGTTCCTCAAACTATTGGAAATATGGAATACAATCAAAAAATGACTCTTTCAGAAGCTGAATATTATTTAGAAAAACAGATCCTACCTCAAGGGATGGTTCTGGAGAAACTTACTGAGATTGGTATTGAAAGTCATGACTGGCTTATTCTAGGTTGTCTTGAAACGATTCGTTACGAAATGGAAACGTCGATTGGTCTAATGGCACTAGATGAAAGTCACTACTTTGATCATACAGACTACGAACTGGAGCTAGAAGTCACAAACCATGAAAAAGGAAAAGCCGATTTTCAGAGATTTTTACATGAAAATCACATAACTTACCAAAAAGCTCCCTCAAAATTAATTCGTTTTATTAAAAGCATGAAAAAATGCTGAAATAATCTCCATTTTTTGGTAAAATAATGAAGACAAAATATTTAGAGTTTACAGAGGACGGTCCACAATGTCAGATAGAAACAACATGAAACTTTTTGCACTTAATTCCAATCATGAAATTGCACAGAAAATCGCAGAAACGGTTGGGATACCTCTCGGAAAATTATCTTCTCGCCAATTTTCTGATGGTGAAATCCAGGTCAACATTGAAGAGAGTGTCCGTGGTTACGATGTCTACATCATCCAATCAACCAGCTACCCCGTTAGCAACCACTTGATGGAGTTGTTAATCATGGTTGATGCTTGTGTACGTGCAAGTGCTCATAGTATCAACGTTGTCCTTCCTTACTTTGGTTATGCTCGTCAGGATCGTATCGCTTCTTCTCGCGAACCCCTCACTGCAAAACTGGTTGCAAATATGCTTGTCAAGGCCGGTGTAAGTCGTGTTCTAACGCTTGACCTCCACGCTGTTCAGGTCCAAGGTTTCTTTGACATTCCAGTAGATAACCTCTATACAATTCCTCTGTTTGCCAAACACTACTGTGAAAAAGGTCTTCTTGGTTCTGATGTCGTTGTTGTTAGTCCAAAGAACTCAGGTGTTAAACGCGCTCGTAGCTTAGCTGAATACTTGGACGCTCCAATCGCTATCATTGACTATGCTCAAGATGACTCAGAACGAAGTGAGGGCTATATCATCGGGGATGTTGAAGGTAAGAAAGCTATCCTGATTGACGATATCCTTAACACTGGTCGTACTTTTTCAGAAGCAGCAAAAATCGTCGAACGCGGAGGTGCTACTGAGATCTATGCTGTATCTAGTCACGGACTCTTTGTAGAAGGAGCTGCTGAACTTCTAGACGCGACTAACATTAAAGAAATCCTTGTGACAGACTCTGTAGCAACCAAAGAAAGAACTCCAGAAAATGTATGTTATATCACCGCTAGCGAATTGATTGGTGATGCCATCGTCCGTATCCACGAAAGAAAACCAGTTAGCCCACTCTTTGCATATAATAAAAAGGAATAAGGTGATTCTTTGATTTATTTGGACAATGCTGCTACTACTCCAATGTCAGCAGTAGCTCTCGCAGAAATGACCAAGGTCATGCAAGAAACCCATGGGAATCCTTCAAGTATTCACAGTCATGGTCGCCATGCTGGTAAACTACTCCGTGAAGCCCGTCAGGAGTTAGCTCACTTACTAGGAACCAAGCCACAACGAATCTTTTTCACATCTGGAGGGACAGAAAGTAACAATACAGCTATTATCGGCTATTGTCTCCGCCATCAAGAAAGAGGAAAACACATCATCACGACAGCTATTGAACACCATTCTGTCCTTGAAACCATTGATTATCTTGTTCAACATTTTGGCTTTGAAGCTACCATCATCCAACCAGTAAATAAAGAGATTACAGCGGGGCAGATTCAAGAAGCTTTACGTGACGATACCATTCTCGTTTCCACTATGTATGCTAATAATGAGACGGGCGGTCTCTTGCCTATCGCTGAGATTGGACGTGTTTTAAAAGAACATCCTGCTGCTTATCATGTTGATGCTGTTCAAGCTATCGGGAAAATCCCTATTCATCCAGAAGAATTAGGAATTGATTTTCTCAGTGCTTCTGCACACAAATTCCATGGACCAAAAGGAATCGGCTTTCTTTATGCATCTTCCGCGGACTTTGATTCCTACCTTCACGGTGGAGACCAAGAACAAAAGAAACGGGCTGGGACAGAAAACCTTGCTGCCATCGTCGGTATGGTTGCTGCTCTCAAAGAGGACTTGGAGCATCAGGCTGACCATTACCAAAAACTAGAGGGATTAAAATCTGCTTTTCTTGATGAAATTGCGGAACTCAATTTTTATCTCAATGAGGGTCAAGATCAACTGCCTTATGTTTTCAATATCGGTTTCCCTGGCCAAAAAAATGATTTGCTCTTGCTCCGGTTAGACCTTGAAGGAATTTCAATTTCAACTGGTTCAGCTTGTACTGCTGGTATTGTGCAGACCAGTCATGTGCTTGAAGCATTTTATGGATCAAATTCGCACCGTTTAAAAGAGTCTGTCCGTATCAGCCTTTCTCCTCTTAATACTGAGGAGGAACTCAAACAACTGGCACAAACCTTAAAAAATATTATTGGAGATTAACCTAATGGCATTCGAAAAAACCATTAAACTACAAAACTGTCGCTACGACTATACACTCAGTCCATCTGTAAAAAAGTTTACACTCAAAGACAATACTTTCTTTGAAACAAAAGTCGGAAACTACGAACTGACTCGTTTACTTGAAAAAGTTCCTAACAGTGGTGAAGGTTTCCAACTGAAAATTATCATCAATAAAGAGCTTACAGGTGTTAAAATTAATATCACTGACAAATCCGGTCTTCGTTTGGTGAATATCTTTAAATCTGAAGAACACCATATCCACCAAGAGAAGTTCTACTTCCTCATGGACAGTCTTGTAGAACGCGGAATCTTCACAAAAGAAGAAAGATAGTTTGCCATGTATCGTCTCACATATAAAGATAGCTATCAAGTAGAACGCACACTTGAATTTTTAGATTACGAAGAGCTTATGCTATCACTATCAGGCTGTGTCACCCTGCCCGACACTCTTCTAATTAGCTCCTTAACACTGAATGATAAAGTGATTTATCAAGGATTAGTTGGCGATCTCTACCGTTTTTTATCACAAACTAATTTTTCAGATTAAAACTAAGAATTCTCTTAGTTTTTTCTTATTTTCGTTGATTTTTGTTGATTTTTTCACAATGTTTCTATAAAATAGAAGGATAGAAAGGTTGTGATTTTGTGAAAATTAAACAGTCTGCTATTCCAAAAGCAACAGCAAAAAGACTCTCTCTCTACTATCGAATTTTCAAGAGATTTCATGCCGAGAAAATCGAACGTGCCAACTCCAAGCAAATTGCAGAGGCCATTGGTATCGATTCTGCGACTGTCCGCCGTGATTTTTCCTATTTTGGTGAACTAGGTCGTCGTGGTTTTGGCTATGATGTCAAAAAATTGATGAATTTTTTTGCTGATCTCCTAAATGATAACTCCATCACCAATGTTATGTTGGTTGGGATTGGAAATATGGGTCATGCCCTACTCCACTATCGCTTTCATGAGCGTAACAAGATGAAAATCATCATGGCCTTTGACCTAGATGATCATCCAGAAGTTGGCACCCAGACACCTGACGGGATTCCAATCTATGGTATCTCTCAGATTAAAGAAAAGATCAAAGAAGCAGATGTCAAAACTGCTATCCTAACTGTTCCAAGTGTTAAATCACAAGAAGTTGCCAATCTTTTGGTCGATGCAGGTATAAAAGGCATTCTCAGTTTTTCTCCTGTCCACCTGCACCTTCCAAAAGATGTGGTCGTTCAATATGTCGATTTGACAAGTGAACTCCAAACCCTCCTCTATTTTATGCGGAAAGAGGATTAGAAAGCGAAAGCATTTATGAATAAACCAGTTATTGGGATTACAGGAAATGAAAAAGCTCATCCAGATGATGACATCATGATGAGCTATGCAGCAAAAGGCTTTGTTGAAGGAGTCAAGGACGCTGGTGGAATTCCCATCATCCTACCGATTGGCGATCAAGAAATGGCAAACCATTACATCACGATGATTGATAAACTCATCCTAACAGGTGGGCAAAATGTTGATCCAAAATTCTATGGTGAACCCAAAACCATCGATAGCGATGACTACCATTTACAAAGGGATATCTTTGAATTAGCTCTTATCAAGGAAGCTATCAAACAGAAAAAACCGATTTTTTCTGTTTGTCGGGGTACTCAGCTTTTCAATGTCGCCATGGGAGGCACACTTCACCAAGATATAGAGGATCATTGGCAGGACTGTTCAGCCGAATACACTACCCAACGCCTCGCTACTGAACCGGATACCGTTCTCCGAGAAATATACGGAGAAATCTCGCATATCAATTCCTTCCACCATCAGAGTATTAAGGATCTAGCTCCTAATCTTAAGGTTGTGGCCTATGATCCCAAGGATAAGATTATCGAGGCAGTCACAACGACAGATGACATCGCCTTTCTCGGCGTCCAATGGCATCCAGAATTTTTATTTGAAAATCGTCCCAAAGATAAAACATTGTTTGACTATGTTGTTAATGAACTTTAAATCAGATCTGTCTTTTCACGGTAACTAAAGTAATCCGAGTGCGAGACAATCAAATGATCCAGAAACACCAGTCCCATCAGTTCACAGGCCTCTTTTACTAGCTTAGTAACATGGTCATCATTTCTACTAGGAGCTACAGCACCGGATGGATGATTGTGAACAAGAATCACAGAGGTGGCCATATGCTTGAGGGCATAGTGAAGGATTTCTCTCGGTTCAGCAATACTTCGTGTCGCAGTTCCGATAAAGATGGTCTGCTGATGAATGATTTGATTTTGAGTATTGAGATAGAGCGCCACTAGGTGCTCTTGTTTTTTATCACCAAGTTCCTGTTGCATTTTCTTAGCAAGTTTTTGACTACTGAGAATACTCTCCATCTCAAGGGTTTCATGCTTGTGAATGCGATGCCCCAGTTCAATCACTGCTTGTAGTTCAATGGCTTTAATACGTCCAATACCTGACAGACTCTGCAATTCCTGCAGGGTCATTTTTTTCAAATCAGTTAGACTGTTCAAACTGTTCAAGACTTTCTGGGCGATTTCAAAAACATTAGCCTGACGCGTTCCCGTTCTGAGTAGTATAGCTAGCAATTCTTGATTACTCAGGGCTTCTACTCCTTCTTTAACCAGTCTTTCTCTAGGCAAGAGCGAATCTTCTTGGAATGAAATACTGTACATAAAAATCCTCCTCACTATATTATTCGTGAGAAGGATGGAAAATTAGATTTTTTTCTCAATTGGGGCTACACTAGCTAAGAGTTTTTTCAAACCTACTTCTGGGAAATTGATTTTCAGTTCCTGAGTATCGCCACTACCCGAGACCTCAAGGACTGTTCCCTCTCCCCATTTCTTGTGGAGGGCAATATCGCCAATGGACCAATTTGTCTCGATAGACGCTGATTTTGCACCAGCTGCAAATTGACCAAACGGGAGAGCACTTGACTGGATAGAGCTTGGCGCAGCCTTCCGTTTCCGCTCTTGAAAAGCCTGAGCTAGACTCATGCATTGACCAAAGGAGACACCACCGCTACTATAAGACGCTTTGAAGCTAGTATTGACTGGTCGAGCCAAGCCTTGATACTCAAGCAAGTCCGAACTGATTTCATTGATAAAACGGGTTGGGCGATTATAGTTTGTACGACCGAAAAGCAAGCGTGAGTTGGCATTGGTCAGATAGAGGATTTTCTCCGCACGCGTAATACCCACATAGGCCAGACGACGTTCTTCTTCTAGCTCATCTGGATCTTCAGCCGCACGGCTAAGTGGAAAGACATTTTCCTCCATCCCGATGATAAAGACAACCGGAAACTCGAGACCTTTGGCAGCATGCAGAGTCATTAAGGTCACCTCAGATGTTTCCTGACTACCTGAATCTGTGTCTGCAATCAAAGCCAAGTCATTCAAGAAACGACTGAGTTTGTCCAAACCAGTTTCTTCTTCTTGACCATCAGGATTGTCATCAAAATTCTTAGTAACAGATAGAAACTCTTCGATATTCTCAACCCGAGCCTTGCTTTCCAAGGTTGCTTGGGCATTCAGAATATCGACATAACCTGTTTTTTCCAATACTGACTCAACCAATTCTGTAATGGTTAATTGGTCCAGTTGCTCCCGCAAATCCAGAATCATATTTGCAAAATCCCAGATAGATTGGGCTGCTTTTCCTTTGATACCAGATAACATGATATTGGCGGAAGCATCCAGCATGGACATGTCTTGCAGATTAGCAAAGTCGCGGATTTTCTCAACGGTTCCTGGGCCAATTCCGCGTTTAGGCTCGTTAATAATGCGCTCAAAACTGATATTATCACTCAAATTGGCAATGAGGTTAAGATAAGCGATAATGTCACGGATTTCCTTACGGCTGTAGAACTTGGTTCCTCCAACCATAGTATAAGGAATATTGGACTTGAGGAGAGCCTCCTCAATAGTACGGGATTGCGCATTAGTCCGATAAAGAACTGCAAAGTCTTTGTGAAGGAAGTTTTGGCTGCGACCGAGTTCATCAATGGTTTTGGCAACAAAAACAGCCTCATCTTGTTCGTCATTAGCACGATAATAGACAATTTCGTGACCATCTTCATTCTGGGTCCAGAGGTTCTTAGGACGGCGGTTTTTATTATTTTTAATAACATCATTGGCGGCTTGCAGAATAGTTTTAGTTGAACGGTAATTTTCCTCCAACAAAACAACCTTGGCTTGGGGATAGTCTTTCTCAAAATCCAATATATTCTGCATATCCGCACCACGCCAACCGTAGATAGACTGGTCTGCATCCCCAACCACACAGATATTTTTAAAACGGGAAGCTAAGAGTTTGACCAGTTGGTACTGGGCATGGTTGGTATCTTGGTACTCATCAACGTGGATGTATTGGAATTTTTGCTGGTAGTAAGTCAAAACATCAGGATTTTGATCGAAAAGACGCAGAGTCAACATGATTAAGTCGTCAAAGTCAACGGACTCAGACTGACGAAGCTCTTTCTGATAGGCTGTATAACACTTGGAAACGATTTGTGTATACATATCACCAGCCTGGGCAGCATAAGCCACATCATCAATCAGGTCATTCTTAGCATTGGAAATAGTCCCCAAAATGGTTCGTTCATTCCATTTTTTCGGATCCAAATTTAATTGCTTGAGAATGCGCTTCATAAGAGTTCGCTGTTCTCCTGGATCTACAATAGTGAAATTACGATTGTAGCCAATATGATCCGCATCACGACGCAAAATACGAACACACATGGAGTGAAAAGTCGCAATCAGACAGTCCTGAGTAGCTGGATTGAGACCATAAGCACGCTCTTTCATCTCACGCGCCGCCTTGTTTGTAAAGGTAATGGCCAAGATATTCCAAGGATTGACCATCTTTTCATCAATCAAGTAGGCGATTCTGTGAGTTAAAACACGGGTCTTTCCAGAACCAGCCCCTGCCATGATCAACAAGGGACCTTCTGTCGTTTGCACCGCCTCAGCCTGACGGTCATTCATTCCATTCAATAATGCGTTCATTTTCTCTTCCTTACTCTTGAAGTCAATGTTTCTATTATATCAGAAATCGGGGAAAATATCTTTACCTAGACTGGTTGCGTGTGGAAGAAAACTCTCTCATCAGCTGAAGACAACTCCTTATATCTAGATAAGAAAATGAGCTTGGAAAGCATTTCCAAACTCATTTAAAATCAATTTTAATATACTAGAACAATCCTAGAACAGTTCCGTCACTTTCAACATCCATATTGAGAGCGGCAGGTCGTTTTGGAAGTCCTGGCATGGTCATGACATCACCAGTTAAGGCAACGATGAAGCCCGCCCCCAATTTTGGTACCAATTCACGAATGGTAATTTCAAAGTTTTCTGGGGCTCCAAGTGCATTTGGATTGTCTGAGAAACTGTATTGAGTTTTAGCCATACAGATTGGCAATTTGTCCCAACCATTCTGAACGATTTGGGCGATTTGCGTTTGGGCTTTCTTCTCAAAGTTCACTTTGCTACCACGATAGATTTCAGTGACAATCTTTTCAATCTTTTCTTGGACAGAAAGATCATTGTCATAAAGACGTGTGTAGTTGGCTGGGTTTTCAGAAATAGTCTGAACAACCGTTTCAGCAAGAGCTACACCACCTTCTGCACCATTAGCCCAGACACTAGCCAACTCAACTGGCACATCAATTGAGGCACATAGTTCCTTCAAGGCTGCGATTTCAGCTTCTGTATCAGAGACAAATTCGTTAATCGCGACAACTGCAGGAATACCGAACTTACGGATGTTTTCAACATGGCGTTTCAAGTTAGCAAAACCTGCACGAACTGCTTCTACGTTTTCTTCTGTCAAAGCATCTTTAGCAACGCCACCATTCATCTTAAGGGCACGAAGGGTTGCAACGATGACTACCGCATCTGGAGAAGTTGGCAAGTTTGGTGTCTTGATATCAAGGAATTTCTCAGCGCCAAGGTCTGCACCAAAACCAGCTTCAGTAACAGTATAATCAGCTAAGCGAAGGGCTGTGCTTGTTGCCAAGACAGAGTTACATCCATGAGCGATATTGGCAAATGGACCACCGTGTACAAAGGCAGGCGTACCATAAATTGTCTGAACCAAGTTCGGTTTAATAGCATCCTTCAAGATTAGAGCCAAAGCACCTTCAACCTGCAAATCACCTACAGAAACAGGAGTGCGGTCAAAACGATAACCAATAACAATATTAGCCAAACGACGTTTTAAATCTTCAATATCAGTTGCCAAGCAAAGAATCGCCATGATTTCAGAAGCAACTGTAATGTCAAAACCGTCCTCACGTGGAATACCATTTAGAGGGCCACCAAGTCCAACGGTCACATGACGAAGAGCTCTGTCGTTTAAGTCAACAACACGTTTCCAGAGGATTCGACGTTGGTCAATTCCCAGCTCATTTCCTTGGTGCAAGTGGTTGTCAATCAAGGCTGAAAGAGCATTGTTAGCAGTTGTAATAGCATGCATATCTCCAGTAAAGTGGAGGTTGATGTCTTCCATTGGCAGAATCTGCGCATAACCACCACCAGCGGCACCACCCTTGATCCCCATTACTGGACCAAGAGACGGTTCACGAATGGCAATCATGGTTTTCTTGCCGATTTTGTTTAAGGCATCTGCAAGACCAATGGTAATGGTTGACTTCCCTTCACCTGCAGGTGTTGGATTGATGGCAGTAACCAAGATCAATTTGCCAACTGGATTGTTCTCAACTGCACGAATTTTATCAAAGCTGAGCTTAGCCTTATACTTTCCGTATAGCTCCAAGTCATCGTAAGAAATACCAAGTTTCTCCACAACATCCACGATTGGCTTTAACTCAATACTCTGTGCGATTTCAATATCTGTTTTCATAGCAAACTCCTCTAACTTCTAATGTGATAATTCATTATAACACAAAACAAGATTTTTAACACCCTTAAACTCTTAAAACGTTCGTAAATATCAATATTTTATGGGTTATAATGGCGCTTTTTAAAATTTTATATGCTTTTATAGTTTTAGACTATAGTATTCCTTCGTTTTAGAAAAAATTTATCGCTTTCATTTTACTTAACGTTTATTTTTGTGTACAATAGTCCTATGAAAATTTTAGTTACGTCTGGCGGTACGAGTGAAGCTATCGATAGTGTCCGCTCTATCACGAACCATTCTACAGGTCGCTTGGGGAAAATTATCACAGAAACCCTACTTGCTGCGGGACACGAAGTTTGTTTGATTACTACTAACAGAGCTCTTAAGCCAGAACCTCATCCCCACTTAACCATTCTAGAAATCAAAAATACGAATGAACTTCTTTTAGAGATGAAAGAGCGTGTTCAAAATTATCAGGTCCTGATTCATTCGATGGCAGTTTCTGACTACACTCCTATTTATATGACTGGACTAGATGAAGTTAAGGCGAGTTCTAATCTGGAAGAATTTTTAAGCAAGCAAAATCATCAAGCTAAGATCTCTTCAACTGATGAGGTTCAGGTTTTGTTCCTTAAAAAAACACCTAAGATTATCTCTCTAGTCAAGGAATGGAATCCTGCTATTCATCTGATTGGTTTTAAACTGCTGGTTGATGTTACTGAAGATCATCTCATAGAGATTGCTAGGAAGAGTCTTGTCAAAAATCAAGCTGACTTAATCATCGCAAATGACCTGACTCAAATCTCAGCATATCAGCATCGGGCAATCTTTGTTGAGAAAAATCGTCTTCAAACTGCCCAAACCAAAAAGGAAATTGCAAACCTCCTCCTTGAGAAAATTCATGCTTACGATTCATAGAAAGGAAAGCCATGGCAAACATTTTGATTGCAGTGACAGGCTCCATCGCCTCTTATAAATCAGCTGACCTAGTCAGTTCTTTAAAAAAACAAGGCCATGATGTCACTGTCTTAATGACTCAGGTCGCTACAGAGTTTATCCAGCCTTTGACACTACAGGTACTCTCACAGAATCCAGTCCACCTTGATGTCATGCAGGAACCCTATCCTGATCAAGTCAATCATATCGAAAGAGGAAAAGAAACCGACCTTTTTATCGTCGTCCCTGCTACTGCTAATACCATTGCCAAGCTTGCTCACGGTTTTGCGGATAACATGGTGACCAGTACGGCTCTTGCCTTGCCAAACCACGTCAAAAAGTTAGTCGCACCAGCCATGAACACAAAAATGTATGACCATCCGGCGACTCAGACAAACCTTAAAACTTTAGAAACTTATGGTTATCAAATTATCTCTCCAAAGGAATCTCTACTAGCTTGTGGCGATTATGGAAAAGGTGCCCTGGCAGACCTGGATATTATTTTAGAAAGAATAAAGGAAACCCTCGATGAACAAACGCTCTAATATTGCTCCGATTGCTATCTTTTTTGCGACCATGTTAGTCATTCACTTTCTGAGCTCTCTCTTATTTAATCTATTCCCATTTCCAATCAAACCAACTATCGTGCATATTCCCGTCATTATTGCAAGTATTATTTACGGTCCACGAGTTGGTGTTACACTTGGTTTCTTGATGGGGCTACTTAGCTTGACGGTTAACACGATTACAATCCTTCCAACCAGTTATCTATTCTCACCTTTTGTACCAAACGGGAATATCTATTCAGCGATTATCGCTATTGTACCTCGCATTTTGATTGGTCTGACACCTTATTTAGTTTATAAATTATTGAAAAACAGAACGGGTCTCATCATTGCCGGAGCTCTCGGTTCACTTACAAATACAGTCTTTGTACTTGGGGGAATCTTCTTCCTTTTTGGAAATGTCTTCGATGGAAATATCCAAAAACTCCTAGCAACTGTTATTTCAACCAACTCAATTGCTGAACTCGTCATCTCTGCAGTTCTCACTGTAGCAATTGTCCCACGATTACAAACTTTGAAGAAATAAGCATAATTCCACTTTCAGCCTTGAAGGTGGAGTTTTAGTTTTCACCAGCAAAGGCTCATCTTCTATTCATAAATGGTTATGACCAAGGAGTCATTCGTTCAAAATTTTGAAAATATATGAAAATCCTTTGAATCTACCACCTATACTTTTGAAAATTTTCAATAAAATCAAAATAAATTCTTGACATGTCTGACTATTTATTGTACTATACTTGTGTATATACAGATAAATGGAGGTTCTTATGGATATACGGAAAAAAACGCAGTTTATGACCATGACTGCACTGCTCACTGCAATCGCGATTTTGATTCCAATCATTATGCCTTTTAAAATCGTCATCCCACCAGCTTCTTACACTTTAGGAAGCCATATCGCCATCTTTATTGCTATGTTTCTCTCACCTTTGATGGCTGCTTTTGTAATTATTGCTTCTAGTCTCGGGTTCCTGATGGCAGGCTATCCCATGGTTATCGTCCTGCGCGCCTTTTCTCACATCGTTTTTGGTATTTTGGGAGCATTTTACTTAAAAAAATTCCCTGAAACCTTGGATAAACCAAAGGCATCTTGGATTTTTAACTTTGTTTTAGGTGTTGTTCATGCTATCGCCGAAGTACTAGCTTGTATCATCTTCTATGCCACTTCAGGGACAAACGTTGAAAATATGTTTTATGTTCTCTTTGTCCTAGTTGGTTTTGGAACAATTGTCCATAGTATGGTAGACTATACATTAGCACTAGCTGTCTATAAAGTGCTTCGAAAACGTCGCTAAAAGGAAAAACTATGACAAAGGATCGCAAACAAGCTCTTCTCAAACTATTAAAAGAGGCGCCAAAAGCTCTCAATGGTCAAACCTTGGCTGAACACTTTCATGTTACGCGCCAAGTCATTGTACAGGATATCGCTATTCTCCGAGCAGATGGGGCTCCTATCCTATCCACCAATCGTGGTTATATCTACAAAGAAAATGATGCCAGCCCCTACGTTCACAAACTTTTCAAGGTCAAACATGAGATGGAAGAAATCGGTCAAGAACTTCTAGCCATTGTAGATAATGGCGGACGTGTTCAAAATACCTTGATTGACCATCCAGTTTATGGAGAAATTGAGACCCTGCTCAAACTTACCTGTCGTCGAGATGTCCAGCATTTTCTAGAACAAGTCGAAAATTCAGACTTTAGACCTCTTTCTGAATTGACAGACGGCATCCATTACCACCTTGTTGAAGCTGAAACACAACAAGACCTCCACTATATCGAGGAGGCCTTGGATAAGCTTGGTTATTTAGTGAAAGACTAAAAGGTTTCTTTCTCCCAGCCATCTTCTGTACGATGACGGTAGAAAAATTCCGACTTGTCAGGTGCTTCCATCATCTCCATCAAGGGCAACATATCATAGGCCAGATTCAAATTTAGAATCTGGTCTTTTTGCACCCAAGATACTTCTTCAAATCCAAAAAGTTGAGAGCTTTTTATATAGAACCAGCTGTAGCATGCTCTAAAGACTATCTGCTTGATTTTATATTAAAAAGCTTCTCCTTAATTTTTCACAATTTCGTTCCCTTAATTTTACTTTCGAGCAATAAACATACCATATTCTTTAGGAATAATTAACTTACCCTTATGAAAATGTACTTCCAATCTTTTACGAATGACTTTTTCTTCTAGCGAACCTATTTCTGAAATCCCTTTAAACGATTGGATGTATTTAACTAGGTCATCTGTACTAGTTACCTGTAACTCATCATCATAGAGTAATGTATCGACAGAGTTAAAATACCTACTCAGGTACCTTTTACCATTTTGTAAAGTAAATGATTTATTTTCCAAATCTTGATTGACCTCATCTTTAAATAAACTTGCCAAATAATCTACAACTCCATTTTCACCAAATGTAGCACAGTAAAAAATTCCGCCTGTTTTTAAGACTCTATTCACCTCAGAGAGCGCTTTAGGAATTTCATTTACATGATGTAGAAGCATATTAGCAATAACAATATCAAACGTTTCATTCTCAAAAGAAATCTTTTGAATATCAATTATTTCATAGTTAACATTGTCTCTATTTCCAATTACTGACTTCGTTGTTTTTACCATATCTTTAGAAAAATCTGTAACAACTAACTGTTTCATTTTATCTATAGAATCACTATTACTTTTCCACAGTTCTCCTGTACCACATCCCAATTCTAGAACCTTTACTTCATTAGTAATTTGGTAGTTGGAAAATATCCAATTGTTAAATCCTAATTTATTTTTTGAATACTTCTTATGTATGTTTACTCTAATATCAAGATTATCTTGTTTTGCATATTGTTCAATTACTTTATCATCCATTTTATGGTACTTCCTTTCATATCTTAAGATTATACCATAAAATAAAACAATCTCTGATTTCAGAATTGACAGACGGCATCCATTACCACCTTGTTGAAGCTGAAACACAACAAGACCTCCACTATATCGAGGAGGCCTTGGATAAACTTGGTTATTTAGTAAAAGACTAGAAGATTCTCTTTTCCCAGCCATCTTCAGTACGGTGGAGGTAGAAAAACTCCGACTTATCAGGTGCTTCCATCATTTCCATCAATGGTAGCATATCATAGGCCAGATCCAAATTTGGAATCTGGTTTTTTTCTACCCAAGAAACTTCTCCTTCATCTGAAGAGCGAAGGGTACCAGAGAACTCAGTCGCCTTATAACAAATGACAATATAGCGCCCACCTGTATCTAGTGGCCAATTTTTAATGCCGACCAGTTGAGGATTCTGAATCGTCAGACCAGTTTCTTCATAGATTTCACGTATGACAGACTCTGCGAAAGCCTCGCCATTTTCTACATGACCTCCAGGAAAGGCATAACCAGACCAGCGATTCTCTTCAGGAGAGCGATACTGCATAACCACGCGCTGAGTTTCGAGGTCTTCAATCAGACAAATGTTTGTTAAAATCGTTAATTGGGAACGGGACATAGATTTACTCACTTTCTAATTTGTTATATGACTTTTTCGAACTTAATATCAGATTTCATGATAAAGGGATTAATCAACTCATGATAATAGTATACATCATGAAGTAAATATCCTTTTGTTATGACAATTTCTTGTTCCCTAACTTCATAATCAATCGTGATTGGAACAGGAGGATTTGGAATAAGGGCGAAAACAACAATTACAAATAACCAGATATAAAAACTACAAATCGCACCACGCACTCCTTCAAGGAAGCGATATTTCCCCTTTAAAAAGTAAATAAAAATATGCGAAATAGAGAGGATAATTGGAACAAAAAGCCCTGTATTCCACGCTATGGGAATAAATTGTAGTCCAAATATCCCAAATAGAAGATCAAGAATTGCAAAGGACTTCAAAAAGCGAATAAATAGAGTAAAAATTAAAAGAAAGAGCCAAATATTCCAAATAATCGGAGTAAATGATAAACCAAATGACCATAATATGACATGAACAATAACAAATGCTATTAGTAAGGAGTATAGGAAAGTATAAATAAGCTTGTTAAAAGTACTCGAATTTTTCACTATTTATTTCTCCTTTAAATTCAAACTACTAACTAATGACTAATATCTATCACTTTTAAATTATCTCGTCTATTATTTTAACACAAATCATTGCATATAAAATTTTTAGTTAAAATTACTTCCATAATAAAGCATCTTATGGTTTTGAACCTTTAAAGAGACACTACTGCCCGAACGATATCCTTTAGCACCATAGTAGTAAGAAACATCATAAAAGGCATCTGGCAACTCGGCATTATCTATCCCATTTGAAATAAATCCTGTCAGTCCGCCTTCACTATCAAAATAATCTTTCTCACCCTCTTCTAAAACAATATCGCGATAGATGATGTATCCTTTAATCATTTCTTTTTCCAAGAATTCATCAATAGGGAGATCATATAAACCTTGAAAAGCTTTCCCTTCCTTACGGTTCTTTTCAATGAGAGCATAATAGTCTTGGATATTTTCAGATTCAGTATCGACACTCCAGTAACTATTCACATATTCTAGATTTGGATTTTCATATTGCTTAAAAAAACTCTCTACCTTCTCTTTATTATAAACACTGACAGGATGCTGGTTGAGTAGTTTATGAGCCATGCCTGAAAATTCTTGTAACATGGTTTTCGTAGTCCCATCATAGGCTAGTTCTTCATCAGTCTTTTGGGGATTGTATTTTGAAGACTTTGGACGATAAAACAAGGCATGTCTCACAGTTACTCTACTTCCATCAACCTCTTCACTATAATCGTATTCAATTTTGTATTTTTCAGAAGTCCATTTATCTCTAGAAAACTTCGTAACCTTCATATCTCCTTTAAAACCATACAAATCAAGGGTTCTTCTTACTGCTGTCTCTACTTCCGCTTGATTTGCTTCAGGAAAAATGTCATAAGTTGTTGTAAAGATAAGGAAGGCAAAACGTAGAATAAAGAATAAAGGGACAATATTTATAATACAGAAAATTATCAGTAACCATTTTTTCATTACTAGCTTCTCCTTATTAATAAAAAGATTATAATTTCTTTGAAGCTTTAATTTTTTCTAAACTCAACGATAAGGAATTTTCGAACTTTCTATCTCTATATCAGGATTTGCAAGTTTGAGATAAGGAGCAATATAGTCTGCATCCGTAACCTTTGGACCTAGGATTACTTTTGAGTATTTCAAAGGTGCCAGATTGATGTATACAAATAAAGCATATCTACCATTATCTTTGGGGCTTAATACGATATACTTCCTAAAATCATTATAGTTAACTTTATCAAAAGTTTCTAACCCAATCTCCTCTTTCTTCAAGTAATTCTCATTTAATAAATCCTTACCTTTTAATAAATCCTTATTTTTATCTAAACTTTTATTATGCTTTGCAATAAGTTTTTTTACAGAAGTATCATCTAGGTTGATTAGAATACGATACTCCATCTCATATTCGTAATCTTTTACTTTAAAAAGATAAGAAATCTTTTTTAATTTTTCCGCCAAGTCACTTAGTGGAGTTTTACCTTCAAACTCTTGCATTTTTTCAAAAATTTGTTTTAGATTATCTAGAGCTTTACCAACATCTGATTCATCTTTAGCGCCAGAATTCAAATCTAAGTAGTGAATTTTAACAAATTCAATGGATTGATGAGCAACTATCTGTTCAAGATAAGTCATATCGTATTCAAGAAAGGCACCCTGAGAGGAATCAGCATACTCCTTCCACATAGGTAAACTATCCGATACTACAGTTAAGGAAGATATAAACACATTGGAAGTTTGATAGTTATGGAAAAATGTACTATCTATCCCTAAATAATCGTAGATTGCTCTTCCCTCCATTGGATCGTTTAACTGTTTTAGATTAGTGAGTCGTAAATAGGGAGGCTTCACTTTAGAATCATTTTCATTTTTATTGTCATCTTTCCAGTCAGCTTTTATAAGAAAATTTGTTAAAGTGTCAATCTTAGTATAATGTCCAAAAGAGCCAATTGTTTTTAAATCTTTAGCATCAACAGTCAATTTAGAACGAATGTAGTATATAATCTTATCCGCTTGTACCAAAAGTTGATTAGGATCTAATGACGAGATAGATTCTAAATCACTTTTCTCATTCAAATAATCTTTATCATATTTCTCAATTAACTTAATTGCTTGATCTCGAATTATATCAGAATTATTTTCTTTTGCTATCTTTCGAATCACTGCTATTGAATCTTCAATTATGTCATCAAAATGCCTTGATACAAAATCCAAATATTTACCAACATAATCAGATTGAGGGTTATTGATATAATAGCTACTGATTGTTTCGAGATGTTCAATTTTAAAAATAGAAACCAACTCATCTAATTCAAAATACCAATAATCAATAGTTTTAAACTCAACTTTTAAATATATGACATTAATAAATTTTTTTAATCTTTTTTCTAAATATTCTAGTTCTTTCTTAGGAAAACTTGTCATCCTAAACACTCGATAAAAAACTGAAATTAATGCTGAAACAATAGAAGAGTACATATAATTTTCTATTTTACCTTCAACTATTGAATCAAGTATGTTTAAAAAGAAACTATAATCTTTGAAGAGTACAGAATATTCCTCATACTCATCTACTCTAAACAAATAAAAATACAAAAGTTCTAAATATTTATATTTTTGAGAAATATCTGTTTTCAAATTATTCTGTAAAAATATTCTATCCAGAAGCTCTAATATATTTTTTTCTGTTTCTTTGTCAATTTGATCTTCAAATCTGCGACAAATAACAAGAATATACTCTGCATATTTAAATTGTTGTTCTTCAGTTAAATTTAAATATTGATTTATAAATTTTTTAAGTTCATATCTTAGTTCTTTTATATCTAGAGAATCAAAATAATTTCGTAATCTAATTACACTAAATTCATCTGTAAAATAATTTAACTTTCCCATTTCATCTCCTTTCAAAACCTACCCCAACGCCTTCACTTCCAACATCATATCACGAATCTGGGCAGCAAGTTCAAAGTCAAGTACTTCGACGGCTTCTTGCATTTGTTTTTCCAGTTTCTTGATGAGTTCTTTGCGTTCTTGTTTATTGAGGCTATTGATATCGACTTCCTTGTCCTCTTCCTTGGCAACTGCCTTGGTCACAGCGATCAGGTCACGGATTTCTTTCTTGATTGTCTGAGGTACGATGCCATGTTCTTCATTATAAGCCATCTGGATTTTCCGACGGCGAGCCGTTTCATCAATGGCACGTTGCATAGATTGAGTCATCGTGTCCGCATACATAATCACATGCCCTTCACTGTTTCGAGCAGCACGTCCAATGGTCTGGATTAAGCCACGTTCGTTACGAAGGAAACCTTCCTTGTCAGCATCAAGAATAGCTACGAGACTCACCTCAGGAACGTCAATCCCTTCACGGAGGAGGTTAATCCCGACCAAGACGTCAAAGACACCCAAGCGCAGGTCACGGATAATCTCCGTCCGTTCCAAGGTCTTGATATCTGAGTGCATGTACTTGACCTTGATACCCATTTCTTTGAAATAGTCCGTTAAGTCTTCAGCCATTTTCTTGGTCAAAGTTGTTATAAAGGTTCGTTCGTTCTTTTCAACACGGGCATTAATTTCACCCAAAAGGTCATCAATCTGTCCCATAGTCGGACGAACTTCCACTTCGGGATCCAAAAGACCTGTCGGTCGAATGATTTGCTCAATCACTGTCTCGGTCTGTTCATTTTCATAGTCACCTGGTGTTGCTGAAACGTAAACAATCTGATGAACGTGACTCTCAAACTCCTCCCGGCGTAGAGGTCGATTGTCCAAAGCAGACGGCAGGCGGAAACCATAATTTACTAACATTTCCTTACGAGAGCGGTCCCCATTGTACATTCCCTTGATTTGCCCCATGGTCATGTGGCTTTCGTCAATCATGATTAAGAAATCATCTGGGAAGAAGTCAAGCAATGTATAAGGAGGCTCCCCTTCGCTCCGTCCATCCATGTGGCGTGAGTAGTTCTCAACTCCGTTGGTATAGCCCATCTCACGCAGCATTTCGATATCATACTCTGTCCGTTGTTTCAAGCGTTGTGCTTCTAGCAGTTTGCCTTCCTTTTCAAAGACAGCTAACTGCTCCTCCAACTCTGCCTGAATCTTTGAAATAGCAACCTCCATGTGGTCATCATTGGTCACAAAGTGAGTGGCAGGGAAAATCGCCAAATGATCCACTTCTCCCAATACCTGACCTGTCAAAGCCTCTACTTCACGTATACGGTCAATCTCATCCCCGAAAAACTCTACTCGAAAAGCGTGTTCATCACGCGAAGCTGGGAAAATCTCCACCACATCCCCGCGAACGCGAAATCTTCCCCGTTGGAAATCAATATCATTGCGTTCAAACTGAATATCTACCAAGTCATTCAAGAGTTTATCACGAGAAATTTCAAGACCTGGACGTAGACTCACGACACTATCAGCGTATTCCTTGGGCGAACCCAAACCATAGATACAAGAGACTGAGGCCACGACAATGACATCATTACGCTCTAAAAGGGCTGATGTCGCTGAGTGGCGGAGCTTGTCAATCTCATCATTGACGGAACTGTCCTTCTCAATGTAGGTATCACTAGAAGGTACATAGGCCTCTGGCTGGTAATAGTCATAGTAAGATACGAAGTACTCAACAGCATTTTCAGGGAAAAATTCCTTAAATTCTCCATAGAGCTGACCCGCCAGAGTCTTATTATGAGCAATGACCAGAGTTGGTTTGTTGACTTTTGAAATGACCTGACTCATGGTATAAGTCTTCCCAGTACCTGTAGCACCCATCAGAATCTGAGCTTTTTCTCCACCCTCGATATTATCAACCAACTGCTCGATAGCTTGTGGCTGATCTCCTGAAGGTTGGTATTTTGATACTAGTTTAAATTGATTGTCCGTAATACGATTAATCATAAAAATCCTCTCTCGATGTGCTATTCCTATTTTAGCATACTTAGTTCATTTTCACGAAGAAAAGGACGGACCGAAGTCACATCCTTTCATTTTCTTTCTCTAATTGATAAGCGAGGTAGACAATCAAAAGTAACAAGACTAAACTTGTCATGATAGAACCTTCAATCCCAAAAGAACCACCTGATAGCCAATCTTGATTGCCTTGTGGTAAAAAGGTCATCAGAGACGTTCCTGATGGTTGTCCACTAACTAAAATCCCAAATAGATTGCCCTGAGCAAAATTCCAAGCCCCATGAATACCTGCAACACCCCAAACTGTATCGGTTTTGAGAAGGTAAAGAGCCATAGCAACTCCGAATAAAAAGAGATTCACTAGAGATAGAGGTGTTAGACCAGAATTCCCCACATGAAGCAGGGTAAAGAATATGCTAGATATGACAACAGCAAGTTTTAGATTGGTTCTTGAGGCCAATTGTGGAAGGAGCCATGCACGGGACACCACTTCTTCTGCTGTCCCCTGTAAAATCCAAAATGGGATAGTAAAGACGACAAAAGTAAACGAATAAGGATTCAAGCGAATGGATTCCAAACGATATTGCCCCAAGGCCACCAAACCTAACAAGGTCAGAAGAAAAAGTGCCAAACCTAGGCCAAATCCTTTCAGAAGACTGCTAAGGAAATTTTCTCTATAAAATCCCAAGGTTCTAATAGATCTTTTCTCAACTTTTTTAGTCCATCTGAACACAGTGTTGAGAATAAAACCAAAGGACAGCAATGCTAAAATTAAACGAAAGTCACTTGTTTTATCCGTCAAGCTCTGCTGCAAGGTTTGCAAGTAAGTTGCAAGATTTTGACCAGCCTCTCCAAAATTTCTAGCAAGTCCGATTAGAGCTAACAAGCTAATACCATACAAAGTATATGCAACAAACTCTCCTATAAAGACAAAAACAAAGGCTAACAAAGGACTTGTGTAAATATTTAAACTCATTTGGGAAGATTGGAAGTCTTTAAATATTCTTTTATTCTTCATGTTCCTACCCTCATTTCTTCTATTATATGCTATTATTATAGCACTTTGTAGTGGCAATTCAAGAAAGAAATAAAGGGCTTCAGTGTTATATCTTCTAACATATAAGTCCTTAAAATTTGCCATCTGAAATATTTTTTGTTATAATGGGAAAATATTCGGAAAGGAGACTTAAAATGAAGAAAAAAATCCTAGCATTTTTGCTAATTTTATTTCCCATTTTCTCACTAGGAGTAGTAAAAGCTGACACAGTTAAATCTAAGTATGTTATTGCAAGTGATTCATCTTTTGCTCCCTTCGTATTTCAAAATTCAAGCAACGAGTACACTGGTATTGATATGGACTTGATCAAGGCTATTGCCAAGGATCAAGGATTTGAAATTGAGATTACTAACCCTGGATTTGATGCAGCGATCAGTGCTGTTCAGGCCGGACAAGCTGATGGTATCATCGCTGGAATGTCTGTGACGGACGCTCGTAAAGCAACGTTTGACTTCTCAGATTCCTACTACACTGCTAATACCATTCTTGGTGTCAAAGAATCCAGTACCATCGCTTCTTATGAAGACCTCAAGGATAAGACGGTTGGTGTGAAAAACGGAACGGCTTCTCAAACATTCCTTACTGAAAATCAAAGCAAATACGGCTACAAGATTAAAACCTTTTCAGATGGTGCATCAATGTATGACAGTCTCAACACTGGGGCTATTGATGCCGTGATGGATGATGAGCCTGTTCTCAAATATTCTATCAGCCAAGGTCAAAAATTAAAAACGCCGATCGCTGGAACTCCAATCGGCGAAACAGCCTTTGCAGTTAAGAAAGGCAGCAATCCTGAATTGATCCAGATGTTCAATAAGGGACTTGCCAACCTAAAAGCAAACGGTGAATTCCAAAAAATTCTCGACAAGTATCTAGCGAGCGGAGCAACAACTGCTTCTACAAGTACAGTTGACGAAACCACTATCTGGGGCTTGATCCAAAACAACTACAAGCAACTCCTTAGCGGGCTTGGAATCACTCTCGCTTTAGCACTTATCTCGTTTGCGATTGCGATCGTGATTGGGATTATCTTTGGTATGTTCAGCGTTAGTCCATACAAATCACTCAGAGTCATTTCAGAGATTTTTGTGGATGTCATTCGTGGTATTCCCTTGATGATTCTTGCAGCTTTCATCTTCTGGGGAATTCCAAACTTTATCGAGTCCATCACAGGTCAACAAAGTCCAATCAACGACTTTGTTGCTGGTACCATCGCCCTCTCACTCAATGCTGCAGCTTATATCGCTGAAATCGTTCGTGGTGGGATTCAAGCCGTTCCAGTTGGTCAAATGGAGGCTAGTCGCAGTCTTGGTATCTCTTATGGAAAAACCATGCGTAAGATTATCTTGCCACAAGCAACTAAATTGATGTTGCCGAACTTTGTCAACCAATTCGTTATCGCTCTTAAAGATACAACTATCGTATCTGCTATCGGTCTGGTTGAACTATTCCAAACTGGTAAGATCATCATCGCCCGTAACTACCAAAGTTTCAAGATGTATGCAATCCTTGCTATCTTCTATCTTGTAATTATCACGCTTTTGACTAGACTAGCGAAACGCTTAGAAAAGAGGATTCGTTAATGGCAAAACTAAAAATTGATGTAAATGATTTGCATAAGTATTATGGAAAAAATGAGGTTTTAAAAGGAATTACAACTAAATTCTATGAAGGAGATGTTGTCTGTATCATCGGACCTTCTGGCTCTGGTAAATCCACTTTCCTCCGTAGCCTTAACCTTCTTGAGGAGGTAACGAGCGGTCACATCACTGTGAATGGTTATGATTTGACTGAGAAATCAACCAATGTCGACCATGTCCGTGAGAACGTGGGAATGGTTTTCCAGCACTTCAACCTCTTCCCTCATATGTCCGTTTTAGATAACATCACTTTTGCTCCAGTTGAACACAAGTTGATGACCAAGTCTGAAGCTGAAAAATTAGGGATGGAGTTACTCGAAAAAGTCGGCCTTGCTGATAAGGCACATGCTAATCCAGATAGCCTCTCAGGTGGTCAAAAACAACGTGTGGCTATCGCACGTGGTCTAGCCATGAATCCTGACATCATGCTCTTTGATGAACCAACTTCTGCGCTCGATCCTGAAATGGTTGGAGATGTACTAAACGTTATGAAGGAATTAGCGGAGCAAGGCATGACCATGATTATCGTAACCCACGAGATGGGATTTGCTCGTCAGGTTGCCAACCGTGTTATCTTTACGGCTGACGGAGAATTCCTTGAAGATGGTACTCCAGACCAAATCTTTGATAACCCACAACACCCTCGTCTGAAAGAGTTCTTGGACAAGGTTCTAAACGTATAAAACGAAACTGTAAGGAAATCCTTACAGTTTTTTAATTGCGTATTGGATTTTTTGATTTTTTTGAAAATTATGATAAAATAAAGACTATAAAAATGAGGAAATCTCATCCCTAGTCCAACTAGGAAAAAATATAGAAATTAGGTAGCTAGATGTCATCAAAGGTTATTGTTACAATTTTTGGCGCGAGTGGAGATTTAGCAAAACGCAAACTCTACCCTTCCCTTTTTAGACTCTATAAATCAGGCAATCTTTCTGAGCATTTCGCAGTTATTGGAACAGCTCGTAGACCATGGAGTAAGGAATATTTTGAATCTGTGGTTGTCGAGTCCATCCTTGATTTGGCAGATAGTACCGAACAGGCCCAAGAGTTTGCTAGTCATTTCTACTATCAAAGTCATGATGTTAATGATACTGACAATTACATCGCTTTACGTGAATTACAGGCTGAGCTTGATGAGAAATACCAAACAGACCACAACAAACTCTTCTTCCTATCAATGGCTCCTCAATTCTTTGGTACCATTGCTAAGCACCTCAAGTCTGAAAACATCGTTGACGGCAAAGGTTTTGAGCGTTTGATTGTTGAGAAACCTTTTGGTACAGACTATGAAACTGCAAGTAAGCTGAATGAAGATCTTCTAGCAACATTTGATGAAGAACAGATCTACCGTATCGACCACTACTTGGGGAAAGAGATGATCCAGAGTATCTTTGCAGTTCGTTTTGCCAATATGATCTTCGAAAATGTTTGGAACCGTGATCACATTGATAATGTGCAGATTACCTTTGCAGAACGTTTGGGTGTTGAAGAACGCGGTGGCTACTATGATGAATCTGGTGCCCTTCGTGATATGGTGCAAAACCATACACTCCAACTCCTATCACTTCTAGCCATGGACAAACCTGCCAGCTTTACAAAGGATGAGATTCGCGCTGAAAAGATAAAGGTATTTAAAAATCTCCACCAACCAAGTGAGGAAGAATTAAAAGAACACTTTATTCGTGGTCAGTATCGCTCTGGTAAAATCGATGGCATGAAATACATTTCCTATCGTAGCGAACCAAATGTCGACCCTGAATCTACAACAGAAACCTTTGCCTCTGGTGCCTTCTTTGTAGACAGCGATCGCTTCCGTGGCGTTCCTTTCTTCTTCCGTACTGGCAAACGCCTGACAGAAAAAGGCACTCATGTCAATATCGTCTTTAAGCAAATGGACTCTATCTTTGGTGAGCCTTTGGCACCAAATATCTTGACCATCTATATCCAGCCAACAGAGGGATTCTCTCTCAGCCTCAATGGTAAACAAGTCGGTGAAGAATTCAACCTTGCACCAAGCTCTCTGGATTATCGTACAGATGCTACCGCTACTGGGGCTTCACCAGATCCATACGAAAAGCTAATCTACGATGTCTTGAACAACAACTCAACCAACTTTAGCCACTGGGACGAGGTGAGTGCTTCTTGGAAATTGATTGACCGTATCGAAGAGCTCTGGGCTCAAAATGGAGCCCCACTCCATGACTACAAGTCTGGAAGCATGGGACCACAAGCTAGCTTTGACTTATTAGAGAAGTTTGGAGCTAAATGGACTTGGCAACCAGATATCGCCTATCGTGAACAAGGTCGTTTAGAATAACAAAAATATCCTGCAAGTTTAATCTTGCAGGATTATTTACTTTCTATTAAATCAAGCCCTCTAAGAGACCCTTCATAAAGTTTTCAGAGTTAAATTCACCGATATCATCGATTTTTTCACCGAAACCGATCAATTTTACAGGGATATTGAGTTCTTCTCGAATTGCCAGAACGACACCACCACGGGCAGTTCCATCAATCTTAGTCAATACAATACCGGTAACAGGTGTAATTTTCGAAAATTCTTTAGCTTGTACTAGAGCATTTTGTCCTGTTGAAGCATCCAAAGCTAGGAAGGTTTCATGAGGTGCTTCTGGCACTACGCGTTTGATGATACGACCAATTTTTTCCAATTCTGCCATCAAGTTTTCTTTGTTTTGCAAACGACCTGCTGTATCAATCATGAGAATATCAATTCCTTCTGCTACAGCACGTTCCATCCCATCAAAGACGACGCTTGCTGGATCAGCTTTCTCAGGCCCCGTCACAACGGGAACATCTACACGACGGCCCCACTCTGCTAGCTGGGCAACGGCTCCAGCACGGAAGGTATCTGCCGCAACCAACATGACCTTCTTGCCAGCTTGTTTGTAGCGATGAGCTAATTTCCCGATAGAAGTTGTTTTCCCAACACCATTAACACCAACAAAGAGCATGACTGTCAAACCATCTTGGAAATGGATTTGTTCATCGTAGTTGCCATCCTTTTCGTAGAGCTCAACCAATTTCTCGATAATGACACGGCGAAGTGCATCAGGCTTCTTAGCGTTTTCTAATTTGGCTTCATAGCGGAGCTCTTCTGTTAGATTCGAAGCGACCTGCACACCTACGTCACTCATGATGAGCAGCTCTTCCAATTCTTCAAAAAAGTCTTCATCGACAGAACGGAAGTTAGCAAAGAAGGCATTCAAGCGTGCTCCGAATCCCGTACGCGTTTTCTTGAGACTGCGGTCATATTTTTCCTGAACCGTTTCTTCAACCTGAGGACTTTCTTCTTCTACTTCAGACGCGAGCTCTTCTTCGCTCTCTATAGTTTCTTGGCTCTCTTCTTCTAGAACTTCTTCTGCCTTTTGGAATTGCTCCAATTCATCAGATTCTAGCTCAGGCTCTTCCTGAGCAGTTTCCTCGACTACTTCTGGTTCAATGGCCTCATCTGTCGTGACCTGTGGAATTTCTTCTTGAGCAAGTGTTTCTTCCACTTTGTCCCTTGCTGTCTCTTCCTGACTTGTTTCTTCGACAGCCGTTTGATTTTCTTCAACCTCTTCTGACAAATCAATATTTTCCAGAGCTTCTTTTACAATATTTTCGATTTTCGGCTCTTCTTTTTTCCCGAATAAACGGTCAAATAATCCCATATTCTAATTCTCCTTTAGCACGTATTCTTCGATAGCCCAGGCAACGGCTTCTTCGTCGTTGGTCATCGGGGTAATAACATTGGCAACTTCCTTAACTGCTGGAACTGCATTTTGCATGGCAACTCCCAGACCTGCCCACTCAATCATAGAAAGGTCATTGGCCTCGTCCCCACAAGCCATGACTTGGCTTTGGTCGATTCCCAAGTGTTTAATTAATTCCGCTAAACCTGTTGCCTTGTGGACGTTTTTCGGTGACCACTCCAATAAGAGTTCACGCGATTTGAAGATTTCATATTTGTCAAACAAGTCTGGAGAAATCTGTTGAATCGCTGCATCCAAGGGTTCTTGGGCAAAGGCAGTCACACATTTATTATAAGTTATCTGACTCGATAGCTCGTCAAAAGCGACTGGCACGAAAGTCAGAGCTGGGTTAAACTTAGCATAGAGACTTTCTTGGTCCGACTGGATTTGATAGACTATTCCTTCTGAAATGGCATCTAACGGTAAACCTAGTTTTTCAGTTTCCTCGTACAATCGTGCCACATCGTCGATTGAAAAGACTGTTTTATCAAGAATCTCTCCCGTATTTTTCTGAACAAGCCCCCCATTAAAGGTGATGGTGTACTCATCCTCCTGACCGTCTGTCCCTAGCTCATGGAGAAAGAAATCCATAGCCTTCAGAGGACGTCCTGTTGTCAGTACGACCTTGATACCACGGTCACGCGCAGCTTTTAAAACTGCCTTAGTTCGATCTGTCAGCCTTTTATCCGTTGTCAGTAAGGTGCCATCCAAATCCAATGCAATCAATTTAATATCTGCCATTATAAGCCCTCCATATAAGCCATCACTGACTGGTCCTTATGGTGGCCAATCACTGCTTCTGCTAATTCTAAAATCTCTGGTCGCGCGTTTTCTGGAGCGATTGGGTGACCGACAACCTGCATCATGTGAAGATCATTGAGATTATCGCCAAACGCCATGACCTGATCCATGGTTAGACCCAGCTTTTTAGCCAGCTCAACAATAGCCACACCCTTATCAACGTAGTCCAAGACAATATCGATGGATTCAAAACCTGTTGTCATGGCTTTCACACCAGAAACGTTTTCGTTGACCCAGGCCTCTCCAGCTTCTATCGTATCTTCTGTAAAGTTAGTGGTGAATTTAAAAATCTCATCCGTGATATCTTCCAAACTTGCTACTTTTTGAATATTTTCATTGTAGTGACGGCTAAACATCAGATAGGTCTCATCTACAGTATCCAATACATAACAAGCTTTTTTCCCAGTCAAGAGCATTTTACTTTCATCAAAATAGGGTAATTTCTTTAAAGCTTCAAAAGTTCTCAAGTAAAAATCCCGAGACATAGTAGCCTCATACATATCCTCACCATGAAACTCAACATAGCTCCCATTTTCAGCTATAAAAATCACTTCATCACGCACATCCGCAAACAACTTTTTCAGGGACAGAATACCACGACCTGAAGCCACTGCAAAATAAATCCCCTTTTCCTTGTAGGAAACAAGTAAGTTTTTGAGGCGTTCCATATCAAACCGCCCCTCTCCATCTAGAAAGGTTCCATCCATATCGGTTGCTACAAGTTTAATCATAAAATCCTTCGTACTCCAATTGATAAATCTACCTTCTATTATACCATAGATAAGCTAAAAAAAGACTAGTACAGTAGGATTGATTACTTGTATTACAGTGCTTTTTTGGTAAATGAAATAGAAAATAATGTTTTTAATTTAACCCAATAGACCAATAAATATTCGCGACACTATCATGAAGTAACAAAAAACTGATCAGCCATCTAACTTAAGCTCTATACTATCGTGGTTGAAACACAGAAAAACTCTCCTACTAAGAGAGTTTTTCTTGATAATTCTTACAAAAGGAAGTAGCTCTACTACAACTTTTATTCACATTTATATGTTGCGTTTTCTAAAAATTTCAACTATTCCTACCAAACAAAAGGCGAACAAATTCTCATGCTTCCCAGCAGACATGAATTTGCTCGCTTTTTTGGTGCCTTGGAGACAGACAAAGACACACAGCCAGTTCCTTATAGGTAAGGTAGAACCTTTCACAGGGGTTGACCCAGAAACTGGTCAACCAAAAACGTCTCAATTCCTTATAGGTAAGGTAGAACATTTTAAACAAATCGACTTTGGCAATGGCTATCAATCAAACCTTGTGTCTCAATCCCTTATAGGTAAGGTAGAACAAATTGGTGAAAGGTGCTTCAGTGGAAGACTTGTACGCTCATGCTGAATTCGTAGCTTCAAACTAGTCTCAATTCCTTATAGGTAAGGTATAACGCGAAGACCCATCTAAGCCAATTATGGAATCGCTGAAAATGTCTCAATTCCTTATAGGTAAGGTATAACGGTGCTTCTGCAGCTCTTATCATGCCCGAAGATTACTTCAGGTCTCAATTCCTTATAGGTAAGGTAGAACGATCCAGATCAAAAACCTGATCAAGGACAAGGTCAAGCCAAACGTCTCAATTCCTTATAGGTAAGGTAGAACATGGATTTAGCTTTTTTGACGCTTCAAATAATAAAATTGTCTCAATTCCTTATAGGTAAGGTATAACCAAATTTACCTTTAAATCGGTTGTCCCAGAGTGGCAAAAGATGGTCTCAATTCCTTATAGGTAAGGTATAACAACAGCATTTTCGCTGTTTCTAGATTGATTGTATCAAAAAATAGGGCTTTTTTCAAGATTTCAAAACCTTAGCCACGCGCTTGCGATGCACATCATATGTCAAGATAATATACATTTATTTTCTCTTTTTGAAATAGAAGTAAGCAATTGTCAGAAGAGAAATGAGCAAGGTAAGCCAAGATGAATAAGCCAGACTCAGATTACATATAGTCAAATAATTATCCTGCAGTTCTTTGATATTCGGAACAATTGCTAACGCAATACTTAAAACGGTTAGCACTAATACTCTGTCATTCAATTTATTACTTGCTTCTGTCTGGCTGATATCATGCAGTTCACTAATTTGACTATCTAGGAGATTGATATGCTTCTCGATATAGAGTGAGGTTTGCAACAATTCGTAGATTTCCACTGCTTGCTCCTGCGGGCATAGCTCTGGAAGCAAAAATTGATTTTTAAAGGTCGTGTAAGCCTTCTGCAGCTTCAGTTTATCAGAAACTCTAGCATTGACCTTATCTCCCGCATCCTTGGAATACTTCAAAATACCAATCCTCTGACTGAGCGTAATCAAAGCCAAGTCCAGATATTCCGACAAAAAGTAGCCTTTGAGGAAATACTCTGGAAAATCAGAACTACTCATAAAAATCATCGAGTGCTGACTGGCCATATAAAGACTTCCCTCAGCTGACCACCTCGTATAGAGAAGCTTTTCCAGCTCTGTCTTTAGCATATCTCGACTCAGACACGTTGAATCTCCCTTATCAACATATAAAATGCTATAAAGAAGCTTCATCTCCTCTAAACTCTGCTCCGAACCATCAAAATTCGCCCAATTCGCCGTTTTATAAATCAAGTCCTCTACTTCAGGAACCATCATGTAGCTCACCACGTACATGCGGTCATCAATGATGATCTCCAGATGAGGCTTAGACTCAAACTGCGAAATATCCTCTGGAAATATCGCTTCCTCATGCAAACCAAAGAAATCCTGTAAAATTTCTTTCGGAGCCGACATGATTCCATAGGAAGAAATCAAGTCGGATTCCCGTGGTTCCTCCTTAATTTTTTCACTCTTAATCAGCTCAATATTATTAGGTGAGACTGAATAACTCCGAAGAGCAGGCAAAAAAGGAGCATAGAGATGACGACCATACTGGTTGATGTTTTTAATATCTTCCAATTTATCATAGTAACGATTTTCCATTGAAAAAATCAGGAAACCTGCTTTTAAGTTTGGAAAATAACGAAGCATGATATAGTCAAGTGTCAGGTCATAATACTCAAGTTTGTTGATTTGATTATAATAAGAAATCCGATACACGTCACCTTTTTTTAAGCAAGTATAAGCATAGTTTGTGACCAACTCAGGGTTGCGGAAAATCAGCTCCTCTGCTTCTTTATTGAAATATCGGCGATAAGCGTACTTTAGCCGCTCACTTTTTTCAGCATCATCTAAGTTTAGATAGGGAAGTTCATTGGTATCTTGGCTGAGTTTCCTCCACTTAGAAGACTTCGGAAAAGACTCCAGCCCCTTGGCCGCAAAGGGCAAGACAAAAATATGGTGACTAAATACAGATTGACTCTCAGACATAAACAACCTCCAATTCAAACATCTCCCCAAGAAAACACTTCCAATATACCACAAAAAACTTGCTTCCGCAAGTTTTTTCAGTTGAAGCAACCAATTCCTTATAGGTAAGGTAGAACCTGTAGCTCGGGCAAAGCAAATAGATGTACCGGTGGGAAATATAGATGGGTCTCAATTCCTTATAGGTAAGGTATAACTTTATTAAACTTGAAGCAACAATTGAGATTTGTAACGTCTGGAAAAAGTCTCAATTCCTTATAGGTAAGGTAGAATGCATAGCGACGAAACTGTTCTAGATATGTCGCCAGATGATATTCTAGGTAAGGCGTGCGTGTCTCAATTCCTTATAGGTAAGGTATAACTCAAGGGGGATGAATTATGTCATTTAAAGACCAGTTAGTGTCTCAATTCCTTATAGGTAAGGTATAACATTATAGCGGACTAACAAATCCAAGCTCAGTTCCATCAGTAGAATCGTCTCAATTCCTTATAGGTAAGGTATAACAAAAAATAACAGTAATGAATACTCGAAGAATAAGCTCTCAAGTCTCAATTCCTTATAGGTAAGGTATAACGGAAAATGGTTGGAAGATATTGAATTTAGAAAAATTAGAGAGTCTCAATTCCTTATAGGTAAGGTAGAACACAGTTCATTAAAAAAGATGACGAAATAGTCTTGAAGATGTCTCAATTCCTTATAGGTAAGGTAGAACAAACCAACTCCAGATCCAGCACCAACTCCTGACCCAGGTAAGTCTCAATTCCTTATAGGTAAGGTATAACTTAAAAAATTAGAGGTGAAAAATTATGAATTATGCTGAGCAAGGATGTCTCAATTCCTTATAGGTAAGGTATAACAATTTGCTTCATCATATCCTAACGTGGGAGATAGAGTCTCAATTCCTTATAGGTAAGGTATAACACTGATCGGATAAATCTACGAGAGATTTGGTTAGCTTAATGCTAAGTGTCTCAATTCCTTATAGGTAAGGTATAACGGGACTGAATATCTGAGCCGAGAGGCTCAAGCTCTGTGGTAAGTCTCAATTCCTTATAGGTAAGGTATAACAACAGCATTTTCGCTGTTTCTAGATTGATTGTATCAAAAAATAGGGCTTTTTTCAAGATTTCAATGAAAAAAGTCGGTCGATCTTTTTGTACCCATCGCTCATAAAACGCTTGGTTGACAGCTTTTGAAAAAGAGACAAAATATCAAAAAGATCGACCGACTTTTTAATAGTATTTGTAAGGTTTTAAGCGTTTTAAGTCCCCATCCTGCTGCAAGATTCTCTTAAACTGCCGGATGTCGTGCTGGATGAGCTGGGCATAGGTATAGGTCGAGCCTCCCATGACTAGCCTCGTCTGTAGCTTGTCCTCAAAACTTCGCAAGACGATATACTTCCCTTCAAGATTCAGATAAAACGAGCCATCTTCCCTTTCTTCAAAATGCTCTGTAGCATTAATTTGATGTTTATTGATCAAACTCAAAATCACCCGATCCACGATAACTGGCTTCATATAATCCGCAAAATCCAGATGCAAACTATAAGGACGATTATTTGAAGCATGCAGCACTCCGATTTCAGGATCTAGTCTAGCCTGCCAGATCAGGCGCAGAACACGACTGTATAAAATCGTATTGCAAAAGCTAATCAAGGCATTTAGGGGATCTCGTGGTGGCCGTTTGGTTCGCTTAACAAAAGAAAAACCACTTTGATTCAAAATATCATTAAACATAGGATAGTATATCTACTTGACTCGTGCCTCTAAAAGCATCAAATCATCGACCGACTTTTTGCGATGAACTTCCTTAATCGCCATCGTCAAGTCTTCCTCAATCTCAAAAAGAAGCTTATTGGACTTATATCTTTTAAGATAATAGCGACAGTTTGCCCGCAAATTATGAAAATGTGATAATTCAAACTGCTTGGACAACAGCAAACGCTTTTCCTCGTCCAGATACACTTGGCACTGCTTCAATAAAAGCGGAGCTGGACTCTTCATGGTCTCAGGAATAACGAAAACATCTCACTCACCAAGCAGTCTTTGGATGATACGACTTGATAGTCTGACATCATCTAGCGCATTATGTAGTCTTCCTTCGAAATGCGAAACTAAATCCAGTCGGTTTCCAATGGGTTCAAATCCTCTTGCGTACAAAAGACTAGCAACATCAATAATTGGAAAGGGAGCCATAAATGCTCTATTTTGCCTGTCCTTTTCTACCATCTTATGAAAAAGCCGACTCTCTACAGGAAAGGGTACATCTGCAAAGCAACGCGCGGAAGGCCGATAAGTACACCAGAGCTGCCAGACCTCTTCCAAAAGTTCCTCTTCTGTAGCAAAGGCTTGGTAAGCTCCGATGTAGGGAATGACATGTTCCAACACCCAAACTTCTTTGGTCTCTGCAATCTGCCTAGGTACACCACCGTAGAAAGAAGCTACTTCCGTTCCATCTAACTTTGTGACCAAAACAGCCATGGTCAGCAGAGGTCCATAAAGTCCATCCACCTCAGCATCTACAATAAAACGATACTCCATTTAATATCTCCATTTCTGAGAAAAAGACCAAAGCTTATCAGAAATAGTCTCCGATTTTTGATCAAGATTATCAAAAAAGTTTTCCCATTCTCTCAGCAATTCTTCCGTTTCCGAAAAATCAACATCGTTTTTGCCAGTATAGCCCTTCATCATTTTTTTCAATTGATGAAGGGTAGTTTTTAATTTTTCGTAAGTATTAGATTTTTTCCCTTGCAACTTCTCGCAGCTAATTTTAGCTGCATAAATTGGGATGGAGCGTAGTTTCAGCGTGAAACTATCTTGGTTTCTCATACATACTTTAATAGCCTTATCATAGCAATTCAGGCTGTCTTCCATTTTTCCCTCAAAGCGATAATAACTAGAAAAATTCCAATAGACTATCTCCATAGGATGGTAGAAAATTTTCTCCGTATTGACTAACTTTGTTAACTTATTTCGCTTGTGAAATGAAAAGAACTCTTGATAGATTGGATGTTTGACAAAGGCAGTATAAAGTAGTTTAGCAAATTCTATATCCTGCTGATAAGCCTCAGTCATGATTAAAGAGTAATACATGGCATAGAACTGTTGACTAATGGTTGTCTCTTGTCGCTCAACCCTATCCCAAAAATCTTGAATCACAACCTCATCTATCTCACTATCCATCCTATGATCATAGTCAATCGCTAAAATCAACCAATGAAGCGCAGCTTTAGCATCCTTTCTCAGAAGTTCAATTCTACTACGATATTGCCGATGGCATTCCAATTCTCCTGGGAAACTCGGATACTGTTGCAAGCCCTCATCAGATAAACGGATAATAGTCTCTAATTTAAAATCTTCCTGCTGGATTTGAAACAAGAGACTATAGATTTCCATACAGAGAACATCCCCATAGTATTCGGACTTCAAGGATTGAAAATAATTTGAAATTGAATCATAAGCTAACAATAAATCTAGCAGCTCTTTAAAAATAACTCGGAGATCTGCCATTAAGTGAGAAGCTTTTTTATACTGACCGCTGTCAATATAAAATACAGCGAGTTTTTCCTTGATTCGATAGAGACTAAAAAGATTTTCTAAGCTATTTTCAGAAATCTTTACCAATTCTAAACTTTGAGAAATGACTTGACCTGCTTGACAAGAACGGCCAGAACGCAGGTAGACATCGCTTAGTTGCAGGAATACTTCAAAGGCAAACAACTCATATGGATACTTTTTATCTCTCAAAAGTGGCAGTAGTTGATCACAAATCTCTGTAAATATCTCAATAGATTTCTCATAATCATCCTGTCTCGCTGTATAAGCTAAAATCTCTGAAGCAAACTGTTTTAATTGCGACTTCAACACTCTGTAACTCCGATACTCCATTCGATCGACAACCAGATGCAAATAAGTTTCCTTACTTTTTATAGCTTGGGATGTATAGTATTCCATCAGAGCTTCTGATACATCGTTTTGAGCAAGCAAAAAGCGGATGCGACTATCTGAAGATAACGTTGACAGAGAAAATACATAAGAATCCTCAAATAAATTGCGCAAGACTGCTCTCTGCTCTCGAAAAACTGGAAGGTCTCGCAAATACATCCGCCGAATATTCGAAGCAAAATCCGCCAAAATTAACCTTTGTGATTCCGTCGCTTTTTTTAACTGAATTGAACATCTGTCCCAAGACGGTAGCTGACTTCACTTGTTTTTAAACTCGTTGTAAAGGAACGCTTATATTCAGACTCCTGAATATGGACATGCTCCTCTATACCTTTTCGAGCTACACGACTGGCAATGAAAATATCCAATCTAATATCACCATATTTTGCCTCTAATAGCTGCATGAGTTGCACGAGACCCTCAGATACGATTTGTAAATCCCCTTTTCGATTGAGCTCTGCTACTCTAACTGTCCGAAACCAACATTCGTTTTGGCGCCAATGCCTACATCAGTCAAGATAGTTTTAAATAACTCTATTTTTTCTTCAACCGTAATTTGAACTCCATCTGAAAGCTGACACTCATTTTGAACTTCATCTGAAAGCTTGTACTCGTTCAGATAAAAGCCAAATTCAAAAGAGATTCCTGGCTTAACTTTCAGACAGTTGATTGGAATAGGATTCTTGATAATGTCACTATGAGGTGTAATGAATTCCAACGCTAAACACTGTTGCTTTGTTTTATTTTTAGAAGTTGGATAAGCATCTAAAAAGACATCATTATCTTCAAAAATATTATCTTTCAAGCCATAGATTTCTTCATCAGAAGAAATTACTGGCTTAAGAAGTGACTTAATATATTCCATCTTTTGCTGATTAATATCATCTTTGGCATCTTCTTTCCTAGGAAAGACGCTTTTCAATACCCCTTTGACAGAGGAACCAGGTATATAGGGCAGTCCCGTTACATAATCAAAAGAAAAGCCAGAATATATAGAACCCTTTGATTTCAAATCATGGGGATTGCCCGTTCCTATCATGAGACCAGGATAAATGGTTTCCAAAGAAAAGGTTTGAACACTTGCTACACCTTTTGAAGCATGTTTCAAATGCTCCAGAGGTGATAGAGAAAGGTCAAATTTAAAATCCTGCAAAGCCATATTTCTCTCACGAAATTGCTCCTCACTAGATGGTGATCCACCCAGTTCATAAACTAAACCTGATGCTCCTTTCCGTTCCTCTAATCCTTCAAAATATTCATGATAGTAGATATAAGACATGTTTTTTGAACTAAACATCATCCTTACCCTCCATTTTTCTCGTCTTCCTTAACTTTTTCATCTTTTGACTCAATTTCAAACAAGTTTAACCCTAGTTTGATCGCAATTGCTGCATGCAATACATCTTCTTTAATAGCGAAACTCTCATTATCATTTTTGAACGCTGTCACATACTCAAACAAGGTGGTGGCTGTAATAGTTGTGTTTTCTTTCTGCAAAACTTCCAAAATCATAACAGGTAGCTTGGTACGATCTTCTTTGGCATTTTTGGACTTGGCCGAATAATAGGCAACTGCAGCTGGGAGGCTTCCCATTGTAATAGCAGCTCCAAAAGAAGCGATATAGCCTCTAAACTCATTTGGAATTGGCTCCGTAAGCTCCTTTTCAATCACCTCAACAGCAATAGGAAGCAACTGATTTATTCTGTTCTTATCCATTGTTTGCTCCTTCTTCATTTCCTGAAATCACTTTAATAACCTTGCAAAGTCCATAACCTACAGAAGCATTTGCACCAAACTGGATGATTTCCTCTCTCACCGAATCTGTAAAACTCTCTAGAAGGTTTTCTGACTCACTGGTTGAAGCCACCACTGCAAAATAGAAAATAGATTTGTGGGGCACAACCTCCTCATACCACAAATTAGTTTGTTCTCCGACACTATTTCGAGCAATTACTGGTAAACCATATTTTTCAAAGCAAGAATTATCTGCGTCCAGAGTTATCTTCTCATCTCCGCCCTTTATATCTGCTATTGAAATATTTTCTAATTGAAAATTTTTAATCATTTGCTTGAAATCTTTACAGGCTGTTTCTGGAGCGTGTATTGAATATGGCTTGTCCCCACCACTTATCGAACGAATTGGCAGGGCTAGTAGATTCGCGCTAAGAAATTTTAATGCGCCTGAAGTAGTAACCTTACTATTTTCCGAACCGAATATTTCATCAATGTTCGATAAGTCATTTTCTTCAAAGAAGGCTCTCAGAGCACCTTTGACACCTGAGGAGTTAATCGTCGGAAATCCCGTCACAACATCTCGCTCCACTTCGTTATCAATGATGTTAAAATTAACATCTCCATTTCCTACATGCAAATTTGTTAAACATTCAATGACAAAAATTTTTGCTTTCATTTTTTACTCCTTACTTCCTGTAATCTTATAAATAGTATTATAGCCTGCTGGCTCTAAACCAGTTTTTACCGAAATAGCATTATCACCATAAAAGATGCTCCCTGCCTTATAAAGAAGGCTAGTTCCTTGTAAATCAAGTCCTTTTAGACGATTTTTACTAAGGTCTGTATGAAGCTGGCGAACTAATTTTTCCTCTAAAATTGCAAAGCTTTGAACATCATCTACCAGGCACACATCTGATAGGCAGTATTGCCAAGTCTGACCTTGTGGAGTATGCTTCTGGAAATGCTCTGTGATTTTACTTTCTAAATCATTTTCCGATTCTTGAACAGAAACCTTGAAAAGAGAACCCTTCTGTCCTATTGAGACAAGTCCGTCCGTCAACTGAACACCCTTTTCCATCGTCACATAAACCGCAAATTCGTAATCTTTCTGTAGCTGATGTACCTCTCGCTTAAATAGACGGTCAGCATCAAAATTTTGGGATAGCTTTTCCAATTCTTCTTGAAAGTGATTTTTTTCCTCTTTGTTATACTTTTCTAACAAATCCATAAAATCATTTATAAACTCGGTTAAACTAAGATTGCTGTTCCTATCTAAATTAGAAACTTCCTGTTTCATATCTTCATTCACAAACGACTTACACAATTCTCGAAGATTTTGCCTCAGTTTCCCCAGATCATTCTGCGTAACACGCCTTACACCAGTCGCTACCTTAGTACTAAATATATCTTCGGCTGCTTCTAAACGGCCTGTATTAATATTGTAATAGCCATTTCCATACCCTTCTTTAGGATTATATTCCTTAGATTTAGGAAGAGCGATTTCACCAAAACTAGTCGATACTTTAATTTTTTCTAGTATCATTGGTGCAAACTGTTCAATCTCCTCTTTCCCTTGCTTGTTGTTAAAAGGATTTGGTATGATGATTTCCTCACTATTTTTAAGCAGAAAGATGGGAGAGATTTTTTCTAATTTTCCGAAATGTTGTACACTTCCATTTAGAGAAAAACTCTTCTCTCCGATTAAATCTTTCATTATATCCCGTGTATCCTCATCATACTGAAAATCCTGCTTCAGTCGAATCCCATTACTGACTAAGATAAGATAGCGTATCATCCCAAAGACCGTAGACTGCTCAGGAACGCTATTAGTACGGATAAAATAGGGGGCATACTCATCCTTCGAATAGTTATTTCTCCCGACAAAGCTAAAGCGTCTGTCTGAACCAAAAGAATAGTCTCCCAGCGGTTTAAAAGTCACAAGATATTCTGTCATCACTTACCTCCCTGCCAAAACTTCACCAAAAATAAAATAGCCTGTAACTCTTTAGTATAGAATTCCCCTATACTTATGTTTCGTTTTGTACAAACCCCATCAACCTTTACTTTCGTATCTGGCTTATATTTATATTGATACTCTTTCAAATAGTTGTCATAGAAAAATTTAGCTATTTCGTTAAGATAACTATGATAAGACAACTGGTTTGGATTGTTAAAGTTATTCAAAAACCTCATTTTATATTTTTGAAAGTTAAATTCATTCTGTGCGGTCTTCTCAAACAACAACTTAAAAATAATTTCTGTATCCTGTAGATTATAGAGGACCGATTCCAGTGCTTGATCGTTCGTAGTTGCTCGATATTTTATCAGACCATCAATGACATCCAACTTCTCGTTTTCTATCATCAATTGAACGGTTTTTCCGCTGTGTTTTACCAACTCTATCCCCAGACGATTACCTCCACTGATTTCACTACCATTCGGACGTTTACCGCAACTTTCTTTAGCCTTATAAAGTTGAACCCTAGCTCTTTCTAGCGCTTCATATAGAGGATATTTGACATACTGAATAGCTATCCCAAAAGACAAGCTAATCTTGACTTCCTCCTTCAACTCCTTAATACTTTTTGACAAAGTATCTATAAATAATTCATTTAGTTTCTGACATAGGGCAAAAAGAGAATGAACAGGGGCGATAAACAGTAAATCATCCCCGCCAGCATAAATAGTCATCCCCCCATATTTTCCGACAAGCTCAGCCGCTTCACCAGCATATTTTAAACAAGCCTTCGAAAAACTGTTTATCCTATCAGACTGTTCAGAGATTTCTACATCTTTACATAAAGCTCTCAAAAGAGTTCCGACCTTATCCCCATCCGAATTAACGACTGCATAGTATTCGGTTCTGGTCGGTGCTACCTCACCATCAGGGGATCTGTCAGAAGAGTTTTCCTCTTTCTTTCGAGATAGAGCTATATCTTCTATTGATTTCAATTCAGAAGCGTGGTCTGAGTAGCTTGTAAGCAACTGGCTATTTAGCTTGGTATCTGTAAATAGCTCACTTCCCTTAATATAGACATTCCGATTGTCTTTCTTACCTGCAAAGAATGGAGCAAATAGATTCTTATCTGTTCTTCCCTTACCCGCAGCCATCAGCTCCAGTGCATCCAAAGCATCATTCAGTATAATAGCTATATTGTTTCCATCCTCACCTTCTTTTTCTCTTTTTTCTATAATTCCATTCATGGTTTTTTCATCAAGAATAACAAAATCAATTCTCAGATAGTTGTCAACAAAGTCCCTAATCTCCTTTGTATTAAACTTTCCGAATTTCTCAGTCATTTCCTCTTTCACTTTTGAAATTATTGTTTCAAGTCCTTCCGAAGTTAATGTACTATCATTATCTAAAAATAAAATCCGATCATGGTAACGACCGATACCATCTTCTTGTGGGTTTTGATTACTATTAGAGCTATAAAACGGTGAAAAAATCTTAACCTCTGGAATCTCAACAAGTTTTTCACAGAGCTTCTTTGTCACCGTTGAGAAAAAATAACTGCCAAACCACAAACCTGCCGGAGAGATCGCCTCTCCAATAGTTTTAAAAATCGGACCGATTGTTATACCTACATATTGCATTATTTATCCCCTTTGTTCAACTTTAATCACTTTTGATGAAACTAAAATATTGCTACAATTAGCATTGTAATATCCTACTGCATAATCTAAAAAATGTTGTAAGTTGAATTCTTTAGACGGTGTTTTAAGTGATATGCTACGACTAGGCTTTGGATTAAATTTCTCAAAGTTAAATTCTTGGTTAAAGATTCTATAATCTAGTTTCAAAGGAATAATATAGACAAAATTATTTATGACTTTAAAAAATATAGGAGAAGGAAAACGTTGAATAATTCTTTTATTATGCGTAACTTTAACTTTATCTAGTATATTATTATGTCTATCTCTGAATATCAATACAGGACTTAAACCTAATAACGCACGAACATAGTGTGGATTGTTGTTTTTTTGATATGTATCCCTTCTAAAATCACCAAATTTTCTAACCACTTTTTTCTGTTTCAACTCGGCTTTCTCATTTCCTATATCTATTTTAAATAAATTTTTTTCTTTATCATGCATATACATAAATAAAGCACTTCTGGCATATTTACCTTTGTAATTATAGCCACTCTTAATTATTTTATAGAACTGCTCAATATTTTCAAAAATCACTTTTATCTTGTTTGAGCCCCTCCGATCATTAGATTGTTTATTAAAATCCATTTTATAAAGAGTCTTTAATTCAAACTCTTCCATTAAGATTTTTTCAACATTTTCTTGCTCAACCTGATCATTTTTCTCAGGATCAATTACAGTAAAACTACCGTACCCTTTTCCTTGAGCAGCTCCAAAATTTGTTACAATAAAGAATTCTTTAATATGCTCCACAATAAATTTCTGAAGTTCAGAATCAAAACAAGTAATAATCATTTTAGGATTTGTTTCTACTCTACGTTTCTCATCCCTAGCAAAATACAATTCGAAGTTGCCTTCGTTATTATTTGTCTTCTTATCAAATTTATCTTTATTTTCTTTACTCTTATAAATGATGCTAGGACTATTGTCAATAAATTTCATTTTATAAGCCAAAGACTGATTTTTGAAACGTTTTTTCAGATTTGGAACTTTCTTCATCAAGTACCGATCAAATTTTGGCTTGACTTCACTAGCACGCAAAGTAGCTCCTTCTTCTTCCGGCTGGAAATGAATAATTGGTGCATGACATTTTAATCTAAGCTCTAACTTACAATTCCTAAATTCCATATCCACTCTGTCCTCCTATTCTTCAATCACAAACATTCCGAATCCCATCGAATTCTTCTCACCAAGCCCAACTTGATAGAGGAAATCTAACACCTCCGCATCTCCTCTTATCTCAAATTCTCCTTTCCAACCCGTTATGAGATAACCTTTGTATCTGGTAACAAATTTATTCTTTAAAGAAAAATTTATCGGCTCTATATCAAATCTACCTGTCGGTACTTTATGATAATAAGCTTGATATTTTCTCTCAAGATTCTCCATGATTCTGCTCTTAAATTCCATATCAAACGGATTGTAATACAATGTTTTTTTAGTCTCAGGATCTGTAGAACGAACCACCAAGGGAGAAATCATCCGAATCTTATAAGAAG
This sequence comes from Streptococcus sp. oral taxon 058 str. F0407, assembly GCF_000235485.1. GTDB lineage: Bacteria > Bacillota > Bacilli > Lactobacillales > Streptococcaceae > Streptococcus. The sequence goes on along the minus strand of NZ_JH378888.1, from coordinate 234,219 downwards.
TCCCCGTTAATTTCTTCTGTTCAATTTTTACATTTAAAATTTTTACAAGGTTTCGACCAATTCGCAATTCATCTAGATTTGACAAAGCCTCTGCAATAGTGAATAAAATGGATTGATCAATCGTTCTAATTTCAAAGCGCACCTTATCAAGAAACTCTATTCGTTTTCCTCGCATTTTATATTGACCTTGCAACAATGAAAATGTAAACAACTTAAAATGTTTATCCTCTAACTGATAGCCCCTCTCATGAAGTTGCGCAGATAAGTCTTCCTTATTTTTCAATAAATTATAAATCATCGATTGAAGAAGATAATTATAGTTTACTGGCAAGATAAACTGATCAATTTTTTGCAGTTCAATTAATAATTGCATCCTACATTCCTCCCTGAGTTAAAATACGTCTTCTTATATTATAGATATTACAATTTTTTGTAATCGCTGTCAAATCATATTGTTACAGTTTATCATCTTAAATCAACTGTGAAATCACTGCTTGCTCTTCAAATCAAATAAATAGTGCTACAACTTGTTGACACCAATAATTCAGCATTCAAAACTTTTGCGGTAGATTTAGCTAATACAAAATTAAAATAGACGAGAATAACTTAGCAGTTAGTTTGTTTGTTCATAAGAATCAATCTATTAATTTGTTAAACTTCTCAAATATTTTAATTCATCAGCATTGAGTTTCTACTGATAAAGGAACTGAACCATTATATGAATTCTACATGCAGCCAATATCATATGCTTAATTCAGATAGTAATTTTTAATATACGAACAATGAATACAACAATTTGCTAGTGAGTCATCGTATTCAACATTCAAATGGTGATAAAGACTTTCCACACGATAATAACAATTTTGAATCATTTTATACAACAATCACAGTATTGGGTATAAAGACTTTAAAGCTGAATTGTTTAGTTACCTAAACTTCTTCATCAAAAGATGACTAACCTTCAAATTTTTCCAAAAATGTGTTTAGAATATTGACAAAATGCATGTTTTTCTTTGGTTACAAAAGGGAAAATGAATGAACTAGTTTGCAAAGCTTTATATAATTTATAATAATAAAAGTATTGGACATATTGCAGTAAGTTCTATTGGGGGAAAATTTAGCTTTTCAATAGAGTTCAAAAATGATATAATCAACAATGTACTTCATGATACTGTCTCAATTGACCAAAGCTAGTGAGTTTATATTAGCCACGATTTTAGTAAACTGACAGGTGAGAGAATATTTCATAGAAAGCGAGGTAACCTCACAAGAGTAGAGTCCGAGTAATACGAATCCAAGTATAGACTTCATAGCTTAACCAAGTAACGTTTAAAATATCTGTTGAGTATCTTTATGAGATTTCTACGTAAGAAGATATTTTAAAAGGAGATAATCGTGGTACTTTTTATACGTCGAATTTACATTCATAAGACATTCGTTCAAGAACTAACGAAATAGAAAGAAAAACAAGCTCACCTAATAGTAGAGTTTACGGACCATACAGAAGACTTACAAATATTTCAAGACAGTCCTTTGCAACTAACTGCTCCAATGGTTTCTAATCAAACGATTAAATTGAAAAAAAGAATGCCTGCATCATTAAAAATAATTCGTAATCACGATTTCCGACATTCACATGCAGCATTTCTAGTTTCAAAAGGACTCAGAAACGGTGAGGGAAAAGATTATATATTTTTTACACTTATGAAACGACTCGGACACAGTAGCATTAATACAACTATCAACATCTATTCGCACCTATTCCCAACCCAACAAAAAGAAGTCGCCAATGCTTTTGACAACTTCTAGGGCAAAAAATGGCAAAAAAATTTATTAAACAAGGCTCAAAGCCTTGATACGAAAGGAATCTTAAAAATCTTATGATGAACATGCAAAACATGATGCGCCAAGCACAAAAACTTCAAAAACAAATGGAACAAAGTCAAGCAGAACTCGCTGCTATGCAATTTGTTGGAAAATCTGCTCAGGACCTTGTCCAAGCGACCTTAACTGGAGATAAGAAAGTTGTTAGTATTGACTTCAGTCCAGCAGTTGTAGATCCAGAAGACCTAGAAACCTTGTCTGATATGACCGTTCAAGCGATTAACGCTGCTCTAGAACAAATCGACGAAACGACTAAGAAAAAACTAGGTGCTTTCGCTGGAAAATTACCATTCTAATCACCTACAGAAAAAGGAGGAAGGTTCACTTCTCCTTTTTTTCTCTGTTAGAAATCAAAGAATTCTGTAGCTTTTTTCAAAAGGAGATCGGTGTATTCTGGATCTTCCTGAGCTGCTGCTAAAGTCTCCTGTAGCATCTCCATGTCATCTGTAATCATCCCATCCACTGATAACTGCAACGATTTATCGAGTGCGTCAGAGCTATTGATGGTCCATACGTAAAGCTTTTGTTCTGTATACCAAAGTTTCGTGACAAAATATTCATCCAATGTTGAATACTCCATGGTATAGCCAGTTGCCTTGGTTTTGGGGAAAATACTATTATAAGGCAAGATGAAATAAGCTGGAATAGTCGAATCATATTTCAAAACTTGGTCAATCACATGATAGTCTAGTGATTGCATCTGATGACCATACTGCTTGATAATAGGGCCATACTTCTCTAGAAAACGTTCCATCATTTGCGGACTGTCTTTTTTACTGGTTTTGATTTCAATCAACAATCTTTGATGAAGTTCATTCGCGCGATTGAGATAGTCATCAAAACTAGATATCTTGGTTCGATAGCCATTTTCAGAAATATCTAACCCTGTCAACTCCTCCAAAGTCAAGTCATGAGGACTGGCGTTGATACCTGCTAAGTTCTTAAGATTGGCGTCATGCATCATCACAAACTGACCATCTTTGGTCTCCTGCACATCCATTTCAATCAAATCTGGTTTCAGTTGTGCTGTTTTTTCCAAAGACTGTACAGTGTTTTGTACACCATTTTTATTTGAAACGCCCCTATGTGAAATGACTAAAGGGGTATTTGTCACAGGAGCTTCCAGATAGATATAACCTTCCAGCGCAAAAAAGATACTAGCGCAGCCCATAACTCCCCATCTCATCAGATGGTCTTTTTTTCTTCTTGGCATAATCTCCAGTTCCTCACCTGTCAAAAAGGAGACAAATTTAACAAGGAAATAGGTCAACGCCATATAGTGGATGTTCTTTATCAGGACAAAGTTGATAACTCCAAGAATCAGTGATTCTTTCTGTGTTAAATTGTCAATTACAATCTGTCCCAATAGCAAGGGAGTCAAGAGGAGAAAGAAAAAGAGATAGGTTTTAATAATAATGAGTAGCAAGTTCCAAGCATAAAAGAGAACTTGTTTTTTTGTCTTTTGCAGACTAAATTTTACTCCTTCTCTCACAGTCTTCTTTTCAAAGAGAATCTTTGGAAGGACAAACATGAGTCGGACAGACACATAGAGCAAAATCCAAGCAGATGCAAAAATCATCAAACCTACTAGCCAGTACTTGTCTTCCAGATAAGTTACGATAAAGTCTGGAATAACGATTTTATTTAAGTAATAAATTTTTAAAATTTTCCTGATGAAAGGAAAGAGCATGGCTACGTAGAAGAATACAAAGGCCATCTTACAGAAGCTCAAGCGTTTCATGAACAGAAAACTTTGCTGGAAAACTTTGCGACTGTACTCAATCAAGGTTCTCTTTTCGTGGTAGAGAAGGTGACGCGCCCCAATAAAGAGGAGGCAAATCTGGAAATAGGCCACCAAAAGATTGATTACAATCAAGACGAGAAAGGCCAGACTGATTAAAGGAGAACTCGTGATAATGGCAAAAATATTATTGTAAGAAATAAACAAATAGCCCGTCTGACTGAGTAAAAGACCAGCAAGAAAAGAATTAAGAGGTAACCACAGATATTCCACCATCATGAAAATTAAGAAAAAGAGGAAGAGAACTTTATCTAGGTTGAGGTAAATTTTCCTAAAACCTAGTTTTTTAGGTTTTTCAGGTTTCATAAGCACTCCTAGTCTAGAAATTGAGATAAGTCTAGCCCACCAAAGGGATTCATGGATAGATTACTCTGTTCTTCTAATAATAGTTTTCCTTCGTCAGACTCCAGAAAGGCTTCGTAAACACGCGCTGTCATGCGGGCATCTTCTAAACTATTATGCGATTGACCTTTAAAGCCTAAAAAATTCGCAACAGTTTGCAGTTTGAGGTTAGCTATGCCGTGTAGGTCGGAACTACGACGTTCAAAAGCCTCATCATATAGGTCAACCTTATACTGGTCACGATAGTCCAAACCATGCTCCATGAGAATAGGCAAATCACTCTTGGCTGCATTGTAACCAACGATTGGTAAGTTGCCAACAAATGCCTGAAAGTCTTTTAAAACTTTTTCTACTTTTGGCGCATCTTTCAAGGTTTCAGCTGTAATTCCTGTCAAACCATTGATAAAACTCTTTAAAGGCACGCTGGTATGGACATAAGAATCAAAGGCATCTATTTCATGACCATCTTGAAAACGAACTGCTGACACTTGAATTAAATGGGTAACCCCTTCATGTTGATTAAATTCCAAATCAAAGGCGATATAGTCTCTTAATTTTTCCATCTTTTACCTCAATTCCGACTTAATTTAAACTATAAATAAGAAAAGAAGCTATTAGGTTAGTGAATAACCCAAACAGCTTCTTTATTTTCCTCCAAACAGGCGAGCAAAAAAGCCTTTTTTGGTTGCTTGGACTTCTTCTTTTGCTTGGTCTAACTCTAGTTTCAAGCTTTCTTGATCCTTCATAGCTTGAAGAGTTAACTGTTGCTGTTGATCCAATTGTTTGTCCTTTTCAGCAATCTGGCGGTCTTTGATGCGCATCTGCTCATCTTTTTCTGCCAGCTGCTGGTCCTTGGCCTTGAGTTGCTCGTACAATCGAAGAATTTCAGCATTTTTCTCATCGACCAAGATTTCCATCAGTTCGCGTTGTTTGACATCATCACTGACTGGTTCATCTTCAAAAATCGTTTTTTTATAGATTTCTTCTAGCTTGATTAAGCCACTTCGAGTAACTACAGTTACACCTTTGTCATTTTTTTTCGTGTCCTCTTCGGGAAGTTCTTTGACACGATTGTTGATTGCCTGACGAGATAGGCCTAAGACCTCTGCAATCTCACTGACGGTCATTTCAATACTCATAATATCCTCTGAAACGTTTTCTAGCTTTTCTTTATTTAAATCTTATCATAAGCTAGATAAACTGTCAAATTTCCGCTTAATTCAAGGCCTTTAAAAAGGCTAGTAAGACTTGGGCAGAACGACGTCCTGCTTCTATAATAAACTCATCAAATGAGATAGAGGCCTCGTGATTGGCATTGTCACTCATAGCGCGAATGACTAGGAAAGGTAGGTCAAGAGCCTGAGCCGCTTGAGCAATAGCCGCCCCTTCCATTTCAACTGCTAAAACAGCTGGAAAGTGAGACTTGATACTAGCAATCTTATCATCTCCAGCTATAAAACTGTCCCCTGTAGCAATCAAGCCTAGGTGCCAGGTCTGGTCTAATTGAGATAAATTTGTTTGAATCCTAGTAATAAAGTTCTTATCGGATTCAAAGTAAAGGGGTTGACCAGCCATCTGACCATAAGCATATCCAAAAGCAGTCACATCCACATCATGATAAGCCAGTTTATCCGCAATCACTACATCGCCAACGGCAATCCCTTCTGCAAGAGCACCTGCTGATCCTGTATTGATAATGGCTTCTACTTGAAAATGGTCAGCTAGGACAGCTACACTCATAGCCGACATGACCTTCCCAATCCCACTCTGAACAAGGACAACTTCTGTCTTACCAATAGTGCCAGTATAGTAGGTATTTCCTAAGACTTGGACTTCTTGAGGTTTATCCAAATTCTGAGTCAAATGTAGAAGCTCTTCTGGCATGGCAGCAATGATTCCAATTTTCATTTCATGTCCTTTCAATTACAAGAGTTTCATCGCCAACACTAACAAAATCAAAAGTAGAATGACTGCAAATAAGATGCGATTGAGTTTTGAATTAAAAACATTTCTCTTGGTGTTCTCAATACGACGACTCTTATGAATCGTTGGTTCTACTTCGATTGTAAGTGTATCTTGACTAAAACCGTGGTCTCTAGAACGTGAATAGCCAAAATGTTGTGAAGCGGTTGGCAGGATTTTGGTTTCCTCATCATCTTGAAGAGGTGGCCCGGAGATTTTCTCCCCACGATTGGCACGTTCAATCATTTCATCTGTTAATAAAGGTTTTCCCATGGGTTGCTCCTCTATTTCTTTTGTAATTCCCAGTACTGGATCGCCATAATAGTCTTGGCATCACAGATATGACCTGACTGGATCAGGTTCTTGGCTTCCTCTAGACTCACTTCTAGAACTTCCAAGGTTTCATCATCGTCTTGCGGACGAGGGTTTTCTACCTTCGTCAAATCACTTGCAAGGTAGAGTTTCAATTTTTCATTACAAAAACCAATTGCAGAATAGAAATCGTATAAGAGTTCTAACTTAGCTGTGTAGGCAACCTCTTCTTCTAGTTCACGAAGAGCCGCTGCCATTGGATCTGCATTTTCACCAACTTCAAGTTTTCCAGCAGGAATCTCATAAGAGATAGCCTCGATGGCCTTTCGATATTGCTTAACGAGGACGATTTTGTCCTCAGCTGTCACGGCTAGAACACAAACGGCTCCATTGTGAAAAATCAAGTCACGTTGAGCAGTTCCTTTTCCTTCTGGCAGTTCCACTTGATCTTGCACCAGTTTAAAGATAGGACCTTGATAGATTTCTTTTCGACTAAGCGTTTTTTCTTCAAATTCCATGATAGACTCCTACTGGTTCTTCGGATGATGTGGTAAACGTGTTGCGTACTCATCTTTGTTTACTTGTCGTCCACGACCAATCGCAATGGCATCAGCAGGAACATTCTTAGTAATGGTTGAACCAGCACCAACGAGAGAATTATCCCCAAGTTCTACAGGGGCGATGATGGTTGAATTTGAACCAACAAAGACATTGTTGCCAATGACAGTCTTATATTTGTTTTTCCCGTCATAGTTTACTGTAATGGTACCTGCACCAAAGTTAACATGGCTACCCACTTCACAGTTTCCGATATAGGTCAAATGACCAGCCTTGGTATTTTCACCAATTGAAGATCCTTTTACTTCAACAAAGTTTCCAATGTGTACTTGGGAAGCTAGGCTTGAACCTGGACGAATGTGAGCATAGGGACCGACTGTCACACTGTCCGCAACACTACTTTCCTCAATCATGGAGTTCGTAATCACGGCTCCAGTCCCAATTGTGCTATCCACGATATAAGTTCCATTTGTTAAAACAGTTTCCGCCCCAATCTTCGTTTGACCTTTCAAGGTAACGTTAGCTTCGATTTGGACTTCCGGAGCAATCTCAACATCAATGTCGATGTATGTTGCTTCTGGATTGACAAAACTAACACCATTGACCATGTGAGCGTGATTGATACGGCGACGCATCACTGCTTCTGCAGTAGCAAGAGCTACACGGTCGTTTACTCCAAGACTTTCATCAAAATCTTTGAGAGTATAGGCGCCAACCTTCTCACCCACATTACGGAAGATACCAATCACGTCAGTAATATAATACTCACCTTGGGCATTGTTGGTGTTGATGTTTTTCAGGGCTTCAAAAAGACGTTCATTGTCAAATACGTAAGTTCCAGTATTGATTTCCTTGATTTGTTTTTCAAAGTCTGTGGCATCTTTCTGCTCCACAATGCGAAGAACTTCTGCATTATCGTTACGGACGATACGACCATACCCAAAAGGATTTGCTGCTTCAGCTGTTAAAATCGTCGCCACATTTTTATGATTGATATGGAAATCCAAGAGATTTTTCAAGCTTTCACCTGTAATCAGAGGAGTATCTCCAGCAATAACCAAAGTGTGCCCAGTACGATTTTGGAGAATAGGCTCTGCCATCATGACAGCATGCCCAGTTCCTAGTTGTTCTGATTGGGTGACAAAGTCTGTCTGACCAGCCAAGACTTCCTCAACTAGCTCAGCCTTGTGTCCCACTACAGTAACTGTTTTTTCAGGTTGAATAGCTCCAACACTGCGAAAAACGTGTTCCAACATCGAAATTCCTGCTACTTTATGAAGTACCTTTGGAAGATCTGATTTCATGCGAGTACCTTTACCCGCTGCTAAGATAATGGCATAATTTGACATACTATTCTCTTTTCTGTAAAAATTCCCTTATATTATACCATAATTTTACTTTTAAAGAACAAACAAACAGGTGCTTTCTTGAAAATCTCCCTACTTGTCTACATTTCTAAGTGGTTTCCTTTGATTTTTTTAAATTTTTACGATAGACTAAATACATATGAGAAAACAGATTCATCCAACTATTATTTTTAGTTTATTTGGAATTTTCATAGCGATTTTATTCCTCAACAAACCAAGTTTTGAGGACCATCCTATCAAGACAAAACCAAATGCTCTTCAGGTTGAAACACAGGCCTTGCATAATCTTGACAAACCCATTATCGACGTCTCTGGTTGGCAAAGGCCTGAGGAGATCAACTACGATACCTTATCTCAAAACATTTCTGGTGTTATCGTTCGCGTGCACAATGGGGCTCAGCATACTGAAACAAATGATGCTGCCTTTATTAATGGTATCGATAAAGCCTATCAAAATCACATAGCAGAATTTCAAAAACGCAATGTCCCTGTGGGTGTTTATGCTTACGTAGCTGGAAAAAGTAAAGAGGATATGGAAAAGGCTGCTGAAGTCTTCTACAATGCTGCTTCTCCCTACAATCCTAGCTACTACTGGTTGGACGTTGAAGAAAAAACAATGTCTGATATGAATGAAGGTGTTGAAGCCTTTCGTGCCAAACTGGAATCTTTAGGTGCTAAAAACATCGGCATCTACATTGGAGTTTACTTTATGCAAGAGCACAGTATCAATACAGATAAGTTCACTGCTATTTGGATCCCTTCCTATGGAACTGACTCTGGTTATTTTGAAACTAAGCCAGATACTGATCTGGACTACGATCTCCACCAGTACACATCTAAAGGAAGAATTGCTGGATTTGAACATCATTTGGACATCAATTTGATTTCTACTGCTAAAGAGAAGGAAGAAACCTTCAGAAAACTATTTTTAAGACCATAAGACAAGTGAAAATAACAAACTTTTTCACTTGTTTTTTCATTTTTTCCCCGTCTGTGTTATAATTGATAGCATAGAGAAGAATTTTATGAAATTGAGGATTTTATTATGTTTTCATGGATTGCACGAGTTATTAAAGGAATCGTCATTGCCTTAGGATTTATCTTGCCAGGTATTTCTGGAGGAGTTCTGGCTGCAATATTAGGTATCTACGAGCGAATGATCGGCTTTCTAGCTCATCCTTTTAAGGATTTTAAATCAAATGTCCTTTACTTTATCCCAGTAGCTATCGGGATGTTGCTAGGTATTGGTTTGTTTTCTTATCCAATCGAATATTTGCTAGAAAATTACCAAGTCTATGTTTTATGGAGTTTTGCAGGAGCTATCATTGGCACAATTCCTAGCCTCCTTAAAGAATCTACTCGGGAATCTGATCGTGATAAGATTGACCTAGTCTGGTTCTGGGCTACCTTTATCATTTCTGGGTTGGGTCTTTACGCTCTCAATTTTGTCGTAGGATCACTCAGCGCAAGTTTTGCAAACTTCATCTTAGCGGGTGCTCTTTTAGCTCTTGGTGTCTTGGTACCTGGTTTAAGTCCGTCAAATCTCCTCTTGATTTTGGGACTGTATGCTCCTATGTTAACTGGTTTTAAAACCTTTGATTTATTTGGCACCTTCCTTCCTATCGGCATTGGTGCAGGGGCAACCCTCATTATCTTTTCAAAATTGATGGATCATGCCTTGAACAACTACCACTCCCGTGTTTATCACTTTATCATTGGGATTGTGCTTTCAAGTACTCTCTTGATTTTGATTCCGAATGCTGGAAATGCTGAAAGTATCCAATACACTGGGCTTTCCATTGTGAGCTATGTTCTCATTGCCTTCTTCTTTGCGCTTGGTATCTGGCTTGGTATCTGGATGAGTCAATTGGAGGATAAGTATAAATAATGGCAAGAAAAGTCAAGATTAAAAAAACCTTGGTCGAACAAATCTTGACCAAGGCTGGTATTGACCATACAGGCATTCAAATCAATGCACTTGAAGGAGAACTTCCTCCTGAATACGACAGAAACCAAATCTTTAAAACCTTGGCTCTTTTGGGAGACAAGACAGGACCGATTATTGGAATTGTCCCCATAACAGAACACCTCTCTGAAAAAAAATTAGCAAAGGTTTCTGGCAATAAAAAAGTGAGCATGATTCCGCAGAAAGACTTAGAAAAAACGACAGGCTATATTCATGGAGCAAATAATCCAGTAGGCATTCGTCAAAAACACAATTATCCTATTTTTATTGATCAGACTGCTTTGGATTTGGACGAAATGATCGTCTCTGCTGGGGAAGTTGGACATAGTATCATCATACGTCCTCGAGACTTGGCCAGCTTTGTAAAAGCGAATTTTGCTGATATCTTGGAGGAAAGTAAGTAATGAAACTCTATTTTGTCCGTCACGGTCGCACCCTCTGGAATCTTGAAGGACGTTTTCAAGGTGCTAGTGGGGACTCGCCCCTTCTTCCAGAGTCCATTGACATCCTAAAGCAACTGGGTCAGCATCTCAAAGAAATACCTTTTGATACGATTTATTCTAGTGATTTACCCAGAGCGGTCAAATCTGCTGAAATTATCCAAAGTCAACTCCAGACACCCTGTCCTTTAGAAAGTATTCCAGACCTACGTGAATGGCAACTTGGGAAACTTGAAGGTTTAAAAATCGCAACACTCAATGCCATCTATCCACAACAAATCAAGGCTTTTCGCTCCAATCTGGCTCAGTTTGATACGAGGATGTTTGAAGCAGAGTCCCTTTACAGTACTACCAAGCGGACCATTCAATTTATCAAATCTCTGAAAGAAAGTCCGGCTGAAAACATTCTAATCGTCGGTCATGGTGCAAATCTGACTGCTAGCCTACGGACACTTTTGGGTTATAAAGAGGCTCACCTTCGTAAAGATGGAGGCTTGGCCAATGCTAGTTTGACAATTTTGGACACTGAGGATTTTGAATCCTTCACTCTCGAAAGATGGAATGATACTTCCTATCAAGAAAAATAATCGAACTTGATCCCATCGGTCAAGTTCTTCTTAGTTTTCAAAGAATATCCGTGAATTTCTTTGCTATTTATGATAAAATGGGAGTATCGCAAAAAATGACTCATCGTATCAAATTTTGAGTAAAACTAGGAGGATCCCATGTCTACAGAACATATGGAAGAACTAAATGACCAGCAGATCGTTCGCCGTGAAAAAATGGCTGCGCTCCGTGAACAAGGAATCGATCCCTTTGGAAAACGTTTTGAACGTACTGCTAACTCTCAAGAACTGAAAGATAAATTTGCAGAACTCGATAAAGAACAACTACACGAATTAAACGAAACTGCTACTATCGCAGGACGCTTGATAACCAAACGTGGTAAAGGGAAGGTCGGCTTTGCCCATCTCCAAGACCGTGAAGGTCAAATCCAAATCTACGTTCGTAAAGACGAAGTTGGTGAAGAAAACTACGAAATCTTCAAAAAAGCAGACCTTGGTGACTTCCTCGGTGTCGAAGGCGAGGTTATGCGTACCGATATGGGAGAACTCTCTATCAAGGCTACACACATTACGCATTTGTCTAAAGCACTTCGTCCTCTTCCTGAGAAATTCCACGGTTTGACAGACGTTGAAACCATCTACCGTAAACGTTACCTAGACTTGATTTCTAATCGTGAAAGCTTTGAACGTTTTGTCACTCGTTCAAAAATCATCTCTGAAATCCGTCGTTACCTTGACCAAAAAGGTTTCCTTGAAGTGGAAACACCTGTTCTCCATAACGAAGCTGGTGGTGCTGCTGCTCGTCCATTTATCACACACCACAATGCCCAAAACATTGACATGGTGCTTCGTATCGCGACTGAGCTTCACTTGAAACGCCTTATCGTTGGTGGTATGGAACGTGTCTATGAAATCGGCCGTATCTTCCGAAACGAAGGAATGGACGCCACTCATAACCCTGAGTTCACTTCTATTGAAGTTTACCAAGCTTATGCGGACTTTCAAGATATCATGGACTTGACGGAAGGTATTATCCAGCACGCTGCTAAGTCAGTTAAGGGTGATGGCCCAGTCAACTACCAAGGAACTGAAATCAAAATCAACGAACCATTTAAACGTATTCACATGGTGGATGCTATCAAAGAAATTACTGGTGTTGATTTCTGGCAAGACATGACTTTCGAGGAAGCAAAAGCTATTGCTGCTGAGAAGAAAGTTCCAGTTGAAAAACACTACACTGAAGTTGGCCACATTATCAACGCCTTCTTTGAAGAATTTGTCGAAGAAACTTTAATCCAACCAACCTTTGTCTATGGACATCCAGTAGCTGTATCACCACTCGCTAAGAAAAATCCTGAAGACGAACGTTTTACTGACCGCTTTGAGCTCTTCATTATGACCAAGGAGTACGGTAATGCCTTCACCGAGTTGAACGACCCAATCGATCAACTTAGCCGTTTTGAAGCCCAAGCGAAAGCTAAGGAACTTGGAGATGATGAAGCGACGGGCATCGACTACGATTACATCGAGGCCCTTGAATACGGTATGCCACCAACAGGTGGTTTGGGAATCGGTATCGACCGTCTCTGCATGCTCCTCACAGATACAACTACTATCCGTGATGTATTGCTTTTCCCAACAATGAAATAACCCCTTATCCTCTGGCCCTTGTCAGAGGATTTTTTAATACTAAAAGAGACTGAGGTTCACTCAATCTCTTATTCTTGATTCTTCACCTGACTGGTTGCTACATCTTCTCCAAACCATTTTTGACTAATTTCCTGGAACTTTCCTTCTTTGTATAGTGCAACAAAGGCTTGGTTCAAGGCATCTAGCAACGTTTTATCAGCAGGTCTAACGCCGACTGCAAAGGCTTCGCTTTCAAATCCAGCTGAAAAGACATTGTAGTCATTTAATATCCCTTCAGACTGGAGGTAGTAATTGGCATAAACACGGTCAATTAACAAGGCATCAATCCGATCATTTTTCAAATCAATCAAGGCTTCATTGAAACTCTGGTATTGATTTGCCTTCTGGTCTTTCACTCGATTCTTGAGTAATTCTGGTTGTCCTTCAAAATTCAAATAGCCAGAAGATCCAGCCTGAGCTCCCAAAACCTTGTTATTCATATCTTTGACTGACTGGATGTTCTGAGATTTTTTAGAAACTAAAACTTGCTGATTTTCCATATAAGGAATGGTAAAAGCAACCTTCTCTTTCCGTTCATCTGTAGCTGTATAGCCATTCCAGATGGCATCAATGGTACCATTCTGTAGTTCCGTTTCTTTCATATCCCAGTCGATGGGTTGAAATTTAACCTGAATTCCTAGCTTCTCTGAAACAGCTTGGGAAAGATCTATATCAAAACCTGCATACTGGCCATTCTTTTCCTCAAATCCCATGGGAACAAAGGTATTGTCAAATCCAATGGTAATGCTACCCTGCTTTTGATATTTAGACCAATTATCCTGACTTGGATCACTTGCCTTCTGAGTACAAGCCATCAGGAAGAAGCTAAAGAACAGTGCAAGTACAAGGGCAATTTTCTTTCTCTTCATAGGCACCTCCTACTCCTACTTTGGATCAACCTTAAGGATCTGATCAGCAATGTTTTCCGCAAACTGAAGATCGTGGGTCACAACAATCTGGGTCATGCCACGCTCTTTATTTTGAAGGATGAGTTTTTCCACCTCTAATCGTAACTCAGGGTCTAAAGCTGATGTAGGCTCATCATATCCAATAACTTCTGGGTTTATCATCATGGCACGCGCTAAGGCGACACGCTGCTTTTGTCCACCAGATAAGGAAAACGGAAAGGCATCAGCATGTCCAGCTAACCCAAGTTGTTCTAACAAACCACGCGCCTTCTTCTCAGCTACTTCCTTATCCATGCTCATCGTTTTTATAGGCGACAAAGTTAAGTTTTCGAGAACTGACAAATGCGGAAAGAGTTGAAAGTCTTGGAAAACAAATCCTAGTAGATTTCGCTTTTCTAGTTCGTCTATAGCTAGAGATTCGCCATTATAGTAGATTTCTCCAGAATCAATGGTTTCCAGGCCAGCCAACATACGCAATAAAGTGGTTTTTCCGCCTCCTGATGGACCTACGATTGCAAGGATTTGCTTTTCAGGAATAGATAGGCTGAAATTGGTTAAGATTTGTTTGCCACCAAAGGCTTTATTGATGTTTCGTAATTCTAACATAGCAATCCTCCTATCTGTAATAACTGTACTTCTTCTCAAGTTTTTTCGCTACAATAGTCACAAGACCAATCATGATCAAATAAATCGCTCCAGCTAAAAACATAGGAACGAGACTGGCATCTCGATTGGCTGCTGTCCGACTAGCTAAAATCAAATCTGAAATCCCAAGGGCATAGACCAGAGAAGTATCCTTGACCAAACTCATAATTTCGTTAAAGACACTTGGTAAGACAATCTTTGTCACCTGAGGAAGAATGATATAACGAACTGTATCAAAGGGGCTAAATTTTAACACTTTTGCAGCTTCGTACTGTCCTCGTGGTATAGTTTCAATTCCGCCACGAAAGATTTCTGCAAAGTAGGCAGCATAGTTGAGCACAAAGGCGATAACAGCCGCAGGAAGGCGATCCAAACGAATGCCAATGCTAGGGAGCACATAGTAGATAAAGATTAATTGCAAGAGCAAGGGAGTTCCTCGCATCACCCAAATATAGAGGTCAATCAAATAATGGAGGGGTTTCCAATGGACTTGCAAGGCAAAGGCAATGACAATCCCTAAAGGAATAGAAAAGATTAAGACCAGAGCAAAGACTTGAAGAGTCATACTTGCACCGTTCAATAAACTTGGTAAAATCTCGAATATATAAGACATACTGCACCTCCTAAAAATAATTGTTCCTATTATAGCATAAATAAACAATTTAGCAAGGTTTTTTTGTAAAAAAATTCTATTTCTTTTTAAAAATAAAAACCGTATCCATCAAAATGACTAGATACAGTTTCGCTTGATAGAATATTTTTAAAGTGTTTCTAGCAGTTCTTGCATCTGAACATCATCTGGAATCAGTTTTAAATATGCTTCGGCTTGTACTTTGGCATTTTCAAAATAACCCAGTTCACGCAAGAGATAAGCATATTGCTCTAAAAACTCTGGATTTTCCTTAAGGTCAGACGACAGTTCTTGATAGAGTTCATAAGCCCTATCTAAATCCTCGATTTCCTGGTAAGAACGGGCAATCATCCACTTAGTAAGGAGGTTTTCAGGTTCTTGATTTTGGAGAGCAATGATGTCCTCATACCGCTCTTGTTCCATATAAATGGTTGCAAGGCGAAGAAAAATCTCCTCAAGGTCTTCTGCATCATCTTTGGCAGTAAGGAGAAATTGCTCCGCACCACTAGCATCATGCAATTCATACGAGAACTGGGAGGCAGCTAGTAAGAGCCGAGTTTCAAATGGATTTTTCTCCAAACCTTGTTTAGCGATACGAAGGGCCTCTTCCACCTGATGTTCCTTGTGCAAGGCCTGACTATAACCATACTCATATCCTTCGAAATCAGGTGAAATGGTGTCAATCTGCTTAAAGTAAAGAACGGATTTTTGATACTCTTCTTGGTCAAAGTAAAGGCTGGCCAGTTCAAAGGCAGTTTGGTCATCGTATTCTAGTTCTAAAGCTTTTTCTAAAAACTCTGTAGCTACTTCAAACTTGCCTAACTGTGCATAAGCATAGCCAATTCGTTGGTAGGTTGATATGCCCGTTTGTTCATAGGTGGAGCGATTGTCTAATTGAGCGTAGCCCTGAATGGCTTCCTGATAATTTCCTAACTCACTATCCAACTCAGTCAAACCAAAAACTAATAAGGGATCATCTGAGTAGTTTAAGGCTTCCAGTAACTTTTCACGCGCTACATCTGTCAATCCTTCCAATTGATAGAGGTCTGCCTTCAAAGCCAAAGCCGATACATACCAGTCACTTTCAGGTGTGATTTCCTCCAGATAGGCAAAGGCTTCCTCAACATTTCCATCCTCGCTCGCAATGGTTGCTAGGTTCAGATTCGCTTCTGGAAATTCTGACACAATTTTTAGATAGATTTCCTTGGCTTGGGGATAAAAGCCAATTCCCTCAAGATAGCTTGCTAGTTCGTAGAGAATTTCCGTCGAATCAGTTTCAAGTGCTTTATGAAAATACTGATCTGCTTTGTTTAGATCTTGTTCATCCAAAGCCTGGAGCATACGTTGACTATTGTTCACTCTTGATTTCCTCCCCTTCTTCTTCATACAAACCACTGATCTTTTTGTACCAGTTAAAGATAGCAGAAATAACCACCTTAGCGGAGGCATAGACAGGGATTCCCAGTAAGACTCCCCAAATACCAAACATAGAACCTGAGGTCAGGAGAACAAAGAGGACATTGATGGGATGAATATTGAGCTGACTACCTAAAATAAGTGGGGAAACGAAGCGACCTTCAATCGTTTGTTCCACGATAAAGACAATGACGACTTTCAAGAGCATAACAGGTCCTGCAATCAAGCCAAGAACTAAAGCTGGAAGCATGGCAAGGAAACTACCTAGATAAGGCACTAGATTGAGGATACCAGCCGTGATACCTAGAGTCACAGCATATCTGAGGCCAATGATCTTAAAGAAGATAATAAACATAATCGCTACAATAATAGCAACTGTAACCTGTCCTCTAACGTAGTTTGACAACTGTTTATTAACATCTGACAAAACTTGTCCGACAGGTTCTTTTAACTTGTTTGGGATGAATTTAGTGAGGTAATCCCGCAAGCCTTTCCCATCTCTCAAAAGATAAAAGAGCATGAATGGAACAATGATAATCGCCACAATGACCTGAGAAACGCTACTGATAAAGGCGCTGACCCAGTTAACTGCTTGAGAAGAGATTTTGCTCGCCCACATCGTCGCCTCACTAGAAACATTGGCAAGAACTTGCTCCAACTGCGGTCTAAAATCATCTGGCAAGCGTTTGGTTACAAGATCATTGATCACCTTATCAGCATCTTCGAGGTATGTTGGTACATTCTTTGCAAAATTTAAGACCTGTCGTTGGAGATTTGGAATTGCGACTGCCAGCCCCCAAATGATAAAAAGTCCAATAATGACAAAAACAATACTGATGGCAAGTACACGGTTGATCTTGTGTTTCTCCATCCAGTCAACAATCGGATTGAGGAGGTAATAAAGTAAACCGGATAGAATAACCGGCAACATGACAACCCCAAGAAAGTCTAAAACGGGTAAAAAAATAAAACTAATCTTACTTAGAATGAAAATGTTTAGCCCCAGTAACAAGGTTACTAAAAATACGGTGATAGCTTTGTTATCTAAAAACCACTTGAAAAACCAAGATAGGCTAAAATGTTTCTCTTTATGTTCCATAAATACATCCTTTCTTTCATTCTCTCATTATACCATTTTTAATCTAAAATAACTCTTATTAAAGTTCTTACATAAATAAGACTGATGTATCATGGTAGTTATTTTGTGGTATAATGAACTTATCATTATTAAGAGGTATGGACATGAAAGAAACTGTTTATTTTGGAACTTATACTCGTCGCTTATCTAAAGGGATATACAAGGCAGATTTTGATACAGAAACAGGCCAGCTTGCAAATCTTGAGCTTTTTGCTACTGAACCAAGTCCGACCTACCTTGCCTTTGACCAACAGCAACACTTATACAGCGTAGGGAGTCAGGATGGCTTAGGTGGCATCGCTGCTTACAATACTGATGGCACTTTGCTAAATCATGTTGTTGAAGAAGGCGCTCCCCATTGTTATGTGGCAGTGGATGAAAAGCGTAGTCTCGTTTACGGAGCCAACTATCACAAAGGTCAAGTTCTAGTTTATAAGCGTCAAGCTGATGGTAGCCTCATCCAAACGGATCTGGAGCAGCATAACGGACAAGGTCCTCATGAAAACCAAACTTCTCCACATGTACACTTTACAGACCTAACACCTGACCAGTATCTCGTCACATGTGATCTAGGTACTGACAAGGTGACGACCTATGATGTTAGCCAAGAAGGAAAACTAAGTAAACTTTCTACCTATCACAGCCAAGCTGGAGCAGGTGCTCGCCACATCGTTTTCCACCACCACTATAAGATTGCCTATCTCATCTGCGAACTCAATAGTACCGTTGAAGTCCTAATTTACGATGGGGTTGGTGAATTTGAACGCATGCAAGTCATTTCAACCTTACCAGATGGATACAAGGACTTCAATGCTACTGCTGCTATTCGTCTTTCAAAAGATGGCAACTACCTCTATGCATCCAACCGTGGTCATGATTCCATTGCAGTCTATACAATCCTCGCTGATGGTAGCTTGGAATTATTAGAGATTGTACCAACACACGGACAAAATCCACGTGATTTCGACCTAACTCCTGATCAAGAGTTTCTCATTGCTGTTCATCAAGATTCTGATAACGCAACCGTCTTTAAGCGCAATCCTGAAAGTGGCCGTCTTGCAGAACTTTCTAACGACTTCCAGATTCCTGAAGCAGTCTGCATCTACTTTACGAACTAAGATAATCAAAAAATGAACTTGAGATTCAAGTTCATTTTTTGATTATAGTTTATTTCCAACATTGATACGGTTAATGGCACGTTGAAGAGCAATCTTAGCGCGTCGTTCTTGGTCAATTAAGTGCTTATCTTGAGCTTCTTCAATTTCTCGTTCAGCGCGAAGTTTCGCACGTTCTGCACGACTAATATCGATATCACGAGCACGCTCTGCTGAGTCCGCTACGATGGTAATGATGTCATTAGCAATCTCGATAATCCCTCCGTTCACTGCAATCCAGTTCACATGAGTATCATCATCGATTCGCTTTACCTTTACTTCATCAACCGCTAAAACCGCAATCATATTTTCATGTCGTGGCAAGATCCCCATCTCACCATCCAGAGTTCGTACCGATACAAAGCTGGCATGGTGATCATAGACGAGGCCATCTGGTGTCACGATCTGGACAGTTAACTGAGTCATAGGTCACCCCTTAAAATCCCATTTTCTCTGCCTTAGCAATGACGTCTTCGATTGAACCAACTCCACGGAAGGCATCTTCTGGTAAATGGTCATGTTTTCCTTCAAGGATCTCCTTAAAGCCACGAACTGTTTCCGCTACTGGTACATACGAACCAGGTTGGCCAGTAAATTGCTCCGCAACGTTGAAGTTTTGTGACAAGAAGAACTGGATACGACGAGCACGTGCAACCAAGGTCTTTTCTTCATCTGACAACTCATCCATACCAAGGATGGCAATGATATCTTGCAATTCATGGTAACGTTGAAGGACACGTTTGACTTCTGCAGCTACAGCATAGTGCTCCTCACCAACAATTTCAGGTGCCAAGGCACGTGAGCTTGAAGCGAGCGGGTCAACGGCTGGGTAAATCCCCAATTGTACCAACTTACGTTCCAAGTTTGTAGTTGAATCCAAGTGAGCGAAGGCTGTCGCTGGCGCTGGGTCAGTATAGTCATCCGCTGGCACGTAGATGGCCTGAATAGAGGTTACAGAACCCTTCTTGGTTGATGTGATACGTTCTTGCAATTGACCCATTTCCGTAGCAAGTGTTGGTTGGTAACCAACGGCTGATGGCATACGACCCAAAAGGGCAGATACTTCTGAACCAGCTTGTGTGAAACGGAAAATGTTGTCAATGAAGAGAAGAACGTCTTGACCTTCTACATCACGGAAGTATTCGGCGATTGTCAAACCAGTAAGGGCAACACGCATACGTGCTCCTGGTGGTTCATTCATCTGTCCAAATACCATGGCTGTTTTCTCGATAACACCTGATTCTTTCATTTCCCAGTAAAGGTCGTTCCCCTCACGAGTACGTTCCCCAACACCAGTAAATACTGAAATACCACCGTGTTCTTGGGCAATATTGTGAATCAATTCTTGGATCAAGACAGTTTTACCAACTCCGGCACCACCGAAAAGTCCAACTTTACCACCTTTTAGATAAGGGGCAAGAAGGTCGATAACCTTGATCCCTGTTTCCAAGATTTCAGATGAGGTAGACAATTCATCAAAAGTTGGAGCTTTCTTATGAATTGGCTGACGCTCAGCGTCATCAGCGAAAGGAGCATCCAAGTCAATAGTATCTCCCAAAACATTGAAGACACGTCCCAAAGTTTCTTTACCTACTGGCACAGAGATTGGATGGCCTGTGTCCAAAACTTCCATACCACGAGTCAAACCATCTGTTGATTCCATGGCGATCGTACGGATCATACCATCACCCAACTCCAAGGCTACTTCAAGGACGATTTTTGTTTTTCTTTCGTCATTTTTGTAGACGACAAGTGCATTGTTAATCTCAGGAAGTGGTTCCCCAGCTGCAAACAAGACGTCTACAACGGGTCCGATAACCTGAGCAATTTTACCTGAACTCATCTCCTTCTCCTATTCTATATAAGATACTGTCGGTCCCTAGTTCACCTAGGGCCTAAGTTCATTTTGATACGTACAGGGTAAAGCCTTATTCTAAGGCACTAGCACCTGCTACAATTTCTGTAATTTCTTGTGTAATCGCCGCCTGTCTGGCACGGTTATACTGGATTGTCAAATCATTAATGACCTTTTTTGCATTATCGGTCGCCGTTTGCATGGCTGTCATACCTGCAGCATTCTCAGCTGTCTTAGCATCGATAATAGCCCCGTAAATCATACTTTCGGCATACTGTGGCAACAACTGCTCTAGAATCTCATCACGGCTTGTTTCCAACTCAAATGTCAAGCTATACTCCTCATCTGCTTCGTTTGGATCCAAGTCAACAATCGGAAGCATTTGCTCCACACGCATTTGGCTGGTAAGCGTATTGACGTGGTGATTATAGCAAACATAGAGTTCATCAAAAAGTTCATTTTGATACATTTCAATCGTTTTTGAAATAATTTTACGAACTTCATCAAAACTAGGTTGGTCGGCCAAGCCCCGCAATTCATAGATTGGTTGAATGCCACGAGCCTTGAAAAAGTCAGCTCCCATACCACCAATACAGATTATCTCAAAACCTGTACCATCTGGATGGTATTCTTCTTTCAATTCCATAACAGCTTTAAGGATGGAAGCATTATAACCCCCAACCAAACCCCGGTCTGAAGTGATAACGATATAACCTGTTTTCTTAACTGGACGACTGATGAGCATCGGATTGGTTGAACCACCAGATCCATTGCCATGTAGAATATCCGTCAAAAGCTTACGAACCTTCTGAGCATAAACTTGGAAGTTGCGCGCTGCTTCTTCAGAGCGACCTAACTTGGCAGCCGATACCATTTGCATAGCATTGGTGATTTGACTCGTATTTTTGGTTGAGGCGATTTTTGTTTTAATATCATTTAGAGATACTGCCATCTGACACCTCTATTCTTATTGGAAGCTGGATTGATTGAGAAACTCTGTAATCGCAGCATCCAAGACTGCTTCTTCTGGCAAGTCTTTTGTTTCACGAATGGTTTCCAAAATCTCTGGATAGTGAGCGTCAAAGAAGGCATGGAACTCCTCCTCAAAACGAACAATATCATCTACTGGGACCGTATCCAAGAAACCATGTGTCAAAGCGTAAAGAATGGTTACTTGTTTCTCAACAGGTAATGGTTTGTGAACTGGTTGTTTCAATACTTCTACAGTACGACGTCCACGGTTCAACTTAGCCTGTGTTGCTGCATCCAAGTCAGAACCAAACTTAGTGAAGGCTTCCAACTCACGATATGAAGCTAGGTCAATACGAAGTGTACCAGCTACTTTCTTCATGGCTTTGATTTGAGCGGAACCACCTACACGAGATACAGATGATCCCGCATCGATAGCTGGACGAATACCTGCATTGAAGAGACCATCACTAAGGAAAATTTGTCCGTCAGTGATAGAAATCACGTTGGTTGCGATATAGGCAGAAATATCTCCTGCTTGTGTCTCGATAAATGGTAGGGCTGTGATTGATCCACCACCAAGCTCATCAGAAACCTTAGCTGAGCGCTCAAGCAAACGGCTGTGAAGATAGAAAACATCCCCTGGAAAGGCTTCACGACCTGGAGGACGACGGAGCAAGAGAGACAGTTCACGATAAGCCACCGCTTGTTTTGAAAGATCATCATAAACAATCAAAACATGCTTCCCTTGGTACATAAATTCTTCCGCCATGGCAACTCCAGCATAAGGAGCTAGGAAAAGCAATGGAGAAGGCTGTGATGCAGAGGCTGTCACAACGATTGTGTAGTCCAAGGCACCGTACTGACGAAGTGTTTCAACTTGCGTACGAACGGTTGACTCTTTTTGTCCAATCGCGACATAGATACAGATCATATCTTGACCTTTTTGGTTCAAGATTGTATCAATCGCAATGGTTGTTTTCCCTGTCTGACGGTCACCGATAATCAACTCACGTTGACCACGACCAATCGGTACAAGGGCGTCAATAGCTTTCAAACCTGTTTGCAATGGTTCTGAAACAGACTTACGCTGCATAACGCCTGGAGCCGGCGCTTCTACTGGACGAGTTTTATCCGTGTGGATTTCTCCAAGACCGTCAACTGGACGACCGAGTGGGTCCACAACACGACCAATCAGACTCTCACCTACAGGGACTTCCATGATTTTACCTGTACGGCGGATTGTATCGCCTTCACGGATATCTGTAAAATCACCTAGGATGATAATACCAACATCTGTTGACTCCAAGTTTTGCGCCATACCATAAGAGCCGTTTTCAAAAATCAACAACTCTCCACTCATGGCATTTTCAAGACCGTGAGCACGGGCAATACCGTCCCCGATATAGGTTACAACACCTGTTTCAGACACATCAAAATTGGGTTTGAAATTTTCAATTTGTTGCTTAATTAAAGCGCTGATTTCTTGTGCGTTAATTGCCAAAAGAACACCACTTTCTATTTCAAATTTTCTTTAACAACTTTAAGTTGTTGTTTAATACTCACATCAATTGTCTTGTGATTAGCAAAAATGACAAAACCTCCAATGAGACTTTCATCGAATTGTTCCTTGATACTCCGAACTTTCAGAGCCATTTTTTTCTCTATCAACGGAATCAAGCGTTCCTTCTGTTCATTTGTTAAAGGATGAGCTGAAGAAATCGTTACTTCAAATCGATTCGTTTCTTTTTCAAGTCGACTCAAACAATCTACAACAATATCATAAAAAAGGTTTGCTCTGTGATTGTAAATCAGCACTTGAATAAAGTTTTGCATTAAAGGTGACACAGAGTCTTGGAAGAAACCAACTGTTTTTTCCTTATCCGACTCATCTACCGCCACTTGAGCTAAAAAAGAAGGCAAGTCTGTTTCTTCTGCAACTTGCTTGATTTGAGACAAGTCCGCAAAGATTTGATCTTCTTCTCCTTTTTCGATCACTAATTGGACAAAAGGCATGCTGTATTTTTCAATTACCTTTGCTGTTTTCTTGTCCATTAGGCTTCTCCTAGCTGATCGATATACTGATCAATGAGTTCCTTATGAGCATGACTGTCAAGGTTTTTTGAGATGATTTTACCAGCTAGACTAATTGTCAAATCTGCCACCTCTCCCTTAACACTTTGCAAAGCTTCAGCTTTATTCTGAGCGATTTCTTGATTCGCCTTCTCTTTTAAGCGACCTGCTTCTACTTTAGCATCTGCCAGAATACCTGCTTTACTCTTCTCGGCAGTCTCTTTAGCATTTTCAATGATTGTTTTGGCTTCGTTGCGACTACCAGTCAATTCATCTTCACGTTTTTGTGCAAGAGTTTCTGCTTTTTGACGAGCTTGTTCAGCTCCATCAATATCAGCAGCAATTTTATTTGCCCTTTCTTCGAAGACACTTGTCAAGTTTGACCACGCATATTTCTTAACTAAGACAATCAAAAGGATAAAAGAGCCAGCGATTAAAATAAAGTTACCAATTAATTCACCTACTGTTACGTGCATCTGTTACTCCTTTCTACTCTTCATCATTAATTTTATTTCCTAGATACATAGAAGACAAGACTGTGAATACATAGGCCTGAACACAGGAAATAAACACAGAAAACGCCGTCCAGACTAGATTGGTAACAAATGCGACTGGATACCAATAAAGAGCCTGATGAGAAAGTGTGATAAGCAGACTAGCCATCACTTCTCCGGCAAAGATATTTCCAAATACCCGCAAAGCAAGTGATAGGAAATTCGTGACTTCTTCAAGGAGATTCATCGGTGTCATAAAACCTGGGGTAACAAAGCCTTTCAGATACTTTTTAATACCACGTCGACGAATTCCCTCTATATGGGTCATCAGGATAATTACAAATGACAAGGCCAAGTCAAATTGAAGATTGGCAGTTGGCGATGTCCAAAGGTTTGTCCCATCTGTAGTTTGAAGTTTAGCCATCAAACCAAGATTGTTTGCGATAACCATAAAAAGAAATAAACACAAGTAAAAGAGTGAGTAATCTTTCATGTACCGAGAACCTACATTGGGCTCTGTAAATCCGACTACAAAGTCATAGAGATACTCCAGTACACTTTGCTTTCCTTTGGGTTTCACAGTCATATTCCGACTTGCCCAATAGATAAAGCCAAAAATAACGAGTACTGACAGCAAGGTCAATACTGTCAAGGTCAAATCAAAGGTAACAGGACCAATATTGATGGTTGGATTGATACTTTCTTCCATCTAAAATCCTCCCTTTTCCATTTTATACTTCTCTTTATTTGATGATAAATGAAAATACGAGAGTTACAAAGAATGTTCCTTCGATAAAGGCAATCCCCATGATCATTAAGCTACGTAATTGTGGGATGATGTCTGGTTGACGAGCTGCTGATTTGAACAAACCGTTCATCAACATACCTTCTGCAAGGGATACACCCATACAGGCAAGACAAAGACCGAAAAATGTTAAATTCATGATAAATTCTCCTTTTTTATTTAAATTTACTTACTTAGTTTAGTCCTAAAATTTTGATTTGTCAACTTTTTACTTACGTTGAAAGCGTTTCATATGATTTATTTCTATTTTTGCTGGTTTTACCCTATTTTATAGAAAGTTTTCCCATTTTAGATTGCGAGTTTTTCTTGATTTTACTATGTTTTCTGAAACAAACTGAAAAATCCAAGTTAAGAACTTGGATAGATTCATTTTATTTAAAATAGTAGGAATAGTGTTGTGTACAACCTGGATTAAATGGAGCGCTACAATAAGGACAAGCTATCTGTTCTTTATATTCTTGAAAAGTCATTGTCCTCTTACAAACCCCACATAAAATCGGTTGATCCTCAGAAAGAGCCAAGGGGTAGGGAGAAAATACATGTGTTTCCAGAGCATTGTGACACTGATAGCATGCGTAATATTTTTTACACTCATAACATTGGAGTGAAACAATATCCTCTTCACTATGATAATGAACACATCTGCTTTCATCATCTACCAACAAACCTTGCGCTTGAATCATTCACTTCTCCTTATCTAGGCACGAACTGTGACACTTGTCCCGTCTTCCTTATAGAGATTGATAAGACCTTCCTTGAGTGCGCGAACCATGTCACCTGCTTGTACAGGTTGCGGAACCTTGATTGTCAAGAGTTCCATTGGATTTGGAGCGCGATCGATTTTATTTCCCTTGGCATCGTGAAGATCCTCGATATAGGTTTCAAAATGACGGAAACCTGGTCCGTAAAACTCAACTTGATCGCCTTCGTTGATTACATTCCGTTGACGAATGGTTGCTGTCTGGGTAGCATCATCATAAGAAACGACTTCAGCAACAAACTTGTACTCAGGGATTTTACGACGCGCACCAAACAATTGTTCATTTTCTGTAGGTGTACCATAGTAGAAACCTGTTGCCAACTCACGCTGGGCAACCTTCCACATCTCATCCACCAAGTCCTGTTTGATGGATTCAAACTTTTCAGGACTTTCGAGATAAGCATCGACAGCCGCCTTGTAGCAGTTTGTTACTGTTGAAACATAGTGAATAGACTTCATACGACCTTCGATCTTGAGACTGTCTACACCATTTTCAATCATATCTGGGATATGGTCAATCATAGACATGTCAACCGCTGACATCGAAAATTCTTCTGGAATCTCACCCTTAAGGCTCTTCCGTTCTTTACCAAATGGCATATCGTAAAGGTCGTACTTCCAACGACAAGACTGAGAACATCCACCGCGGTTAGCATCACGCATACTCATGTGGTTTGAAAGCGTACAGCGACCTGAGTAAGAAATACACATGGCTCCATGGACAAAGGCTTCAATCTCAACATCTGTACGTTTGCGAATCTCTGCCAATTCTTCCATTGAAACTTCACGAGCCAAAACCACACGAGTTAGACCAAGTTCTTTCCAGAACTCTAGAGTTTCATAGTTGGTCGCACTGGCTTGAGTTGAAAGGTGAATTTCAAGACCAGGTGCTTCTGTTGCTGCAATCATGATCAAGGCTGGGTCAGATACGATAACTGCTGCAATTCCGATATCACGTAACTTACGGAACCATTCACCAGCACCAGCTTCATTTCCTTCATGCATGACCATATTGGCAGCCACATAAACCTTGGCACCGTACTTGGCAGCGAACTGAACACCTTCTTCCATCTGCTCAAAGGTAAAGTTTCCAGCACGGCTACGAAGACCATAGGCCTGTCCACCGATGAAGACTGCGTCCGCACCGTATTGAACAGCTACTTTTAGCTTCTCTAAAGTCCCTGCAGGTGATAAAACCTCAGGGCGTTTTAATGTTTTTGTCATTTTTTCTCCTATTTGCAATATAAAAGTTTGACGTTTTTCCTTCTCATTTTATAGTAAATAATGGATAAAATCAAGCCTAGACAGATTTTTTTGACAATTCTAATCTTTTCTAAAAGAAAAACTAGTCTTAGAAGACTAGTTATTTTCAAGATAAAATTCAAAACGTTCACCAACATACTGACTCTTGACATATTCGAAAGCTGTCCCATCATCCAGATAGGAAACCTGAGTCAAGGCCAGAATCGCATGTCCCTTTTCGACTTCTAGATAGTCAGCAATTTTTTCCTTAGCCAATCTCGCATAAATAGTCTGTTGGGATTTGCCAATTCGGTAGCCATGTTGTTGCAAGGTTTGGAAGAAATGACTGGTGATTTCTTCTTTTTTGAAGTTCTTAATAAATTTCTCAGGAATAGATGCTACTTCATAGACTAGCGGTACTTGGTAAGCATAACGTACCCGCTCCATGCGGATAATATTCTCTGTCGGAGTAATCCCCAGCTTTGCGACCTCTTGCTCATTTGGAATGGTTCTTCTGTAAGAAATGAGTTGGCTAGAAGGAACTTTGCCCTGAGATTTGACAATCTCCGTAAAACTAGTCGTTCCCCGCATTTTTTCTTGGACACGAGTGCTAGAGACAAAAGTCCCACTTCCTACACGGCGCTCTAAAACACCTTCCTCAACCAAGAGAGAGATGGCTTGTCGCAAGGTCATCCGACTAACCTGAAACTGGTCAGCCAAGTCTCGTTCACTCGGAAGTCTTTCTCCGATTTTCCAATGATGCTCATCTATATCTTTTTTTATCTGGTCATGTATTTTCATATAAGCTGGTAACATGCTTTTCACTTCTTTTCTTTATTTTCTCTATTGTACCGTATTTAATTAGAAAAAGTCAAACTTTGCCTTGTTTAGTTGGTAATTCGCCCCTATTTGTGATAGAATATTGAAAAAGATATTTCTTTTGAGAAAGGAAAAAGATGAGCAACATTTCAACTGATTTGCAAGATGTCGAAAAAATCATCGTGCTGGACTATGGTAGCCAATACAACCAGCTGATTTCACGCCGTATTCGTGAAATTGGTGTTTTTTCAGAGCTAAAAAGCCATAAAATTTCAGCTGCAGAGGTTCGTGCGATTAACCCTGTAGGAATCATTCTCTCAGGTGGACCAAACTCTGTATATGAAGAGGGTTCATTTGATATTGACCCAGAAATTTTTGAACTTGGGATCCCAATTTTGGGAATCTGCTACGGTATGCAACTTTTAACTCATAAACTTGGAGGAAAAGTTGTCCCTGCAGGTCATGCTGGAAACCGTGAGTATGGTCAATCCCCACTCACTCATACCTCTTCTCCCCTCTTTGAAGGGACACCAGAAGAACAGATTGTTTTGATGAGCCACGGTGATGCGGTTACTGAGATTCCTGCTAACTTTGTTCGTACTGGAACTTCTGCTGACTGTCCTTACGCTGCTATTGAAAATCCAGACAAACATATCTACGGTATCCAATTCCACCCTGAAGTTCGTCATTCAGTTCATGGCTATGATATCCTTCGTAACTTTGCATTGAATATCTGTGGTGCCAAAGGTGACTGGTCAATGGACAACTTCATCGATATGCAGATCAAGAAAATCCGTGAAACTGTGGGTGATAAACGTGTTCTTCTCGGTCTATCTGGTGGTGTTGACTCTTCTGTTGTTGGAGTTCTTCTCCAAAAAGCGATCGGCGATCAATTGATCTGTATCTTTGTAGACCACGGCCTTCTTCGTAAGGGAGAAGCAGACCAAGTTATGGACATGCTTGGTGGGAAGTTTGGTTTGAACATTGTCAAAGCAGACGCTGCTAAACGTTTCCTTGATAAACTTGCAGGTGTTTCTGATCCTGAACAAAAACGCAAAATCATCGGAAACGAGTTCGTTTATGTCTTTGATGACGAAGCAGGCAAGCTTAAAGATGTGAAATTCCTTGCTCAAGGAACTCTTTATACTGACGTGATTGAGTCTGGTACTGATACAGCTCAAACCATCAAGTCACACCACAACGTGGGTGGTCTTCCAGAAGATATGCAGTTTGAACTCATCGAGCCACTCAATACTCTTTATAAGGATGAAGTTCGTGCTCTCGGTACAGAGCTTGGTATGCCAGACCACATCGTATGGCGCCAACCATTCCCAGGACCAGGACTTGCTATCCGCATCATGGGTGAAATCACTGAAGAAAAACTTGAAACAGTCCGTGAATCAGACGCTATCCTTCGTGAAGAAATCGCTAAAGCAGGACTTGACCGTGATATCTGGCAATACTTCACTGTTAACACAGGGGTTCGTTCAGTCGGTGTTATGGGTGATGGTCGTACTTATGACTACACGATTGCCATTCGTGCGATAACTTCTATCGATGGCATGACAGCTGATTTTGCCAAAATTCCATGGGAAGTCCTTCAAAAAATCTCTGTTCGTATCGTTAACGAAGTTGACCACGTCAACCGTATCGTCTACGACATTACAAGTAAACCACCTGCAACAGTTGAGTGGGAATAGAGTTTCCTATAAAATAAAAAAAAATACTGCTGGAGCATGAACTTCAGTGGTATTATTTTTTTATAATTTCAATATTAGGAAAATTTCTCGACTCTCTACTCCTCTTTTTAAATCCTTGAAACCATGCTATAATATAGTAAGTATAGCTCCAATAACCTGACTATAAAAGTCAGCGATAAAGATTTCTTACATCATCCGTAAGTGTTATTCTACTCTGATTCATATTATAATGAAAGTAACAAAAGATGGAGGTGTTTCACATGGAAACAATTTTACGAGTAGAATCATTAAAAAAGCATTATGGAAAAGAACCGAATATCACCAAAGCTTTGAACGGCATATCTTTTCAAGTTGTCAAAGGTGAGTTCTTAGGGATTATGGGGAGTAGCGGTTCTGGGAAAACAACCCTTCTTAACTGTCTCTCTACTATCATCAAGCCAACTGACGGTTCCATTCAAATGCAAGAAAAGGATTTAGGTCAGTTAAAAGGTAGTCAGTTAGCTGATTATCGTGGCAAGGAAATTGGCTATCTCTTCCAGAATTTTGAGCTTTTGGACAATCTGACAGCCAAAGAAAATATTTTACTCCCCTTGTCTTTGCACAAGATCGATGCCAACGAAAGCAAGGTTCGGTTAGAATTGCTTTCCCAATATCTGGATATTTCTGAACTTCTGGATAAGTTCCCATCTCAATTATCAGGTGGTCAACGGCAAAGGGTAGCTGCTGCGCGTGCCTTGATTTTAGACCCTAAGATTGTATTTGCGGATGAGCCCACAGGGGCTTTGGATTCAAAAAATGCAAGTATTTTGATGCAAAAATTATCCGAAATGAATCAAGTGGAAGAAACCACCATTCTCATGGTGACCCACGATTCAGTTGCAGCCAGCTTTTGCAACCGCATCTTGTTTATCCAAGATGGAAAACTCTTCCATGAAATTCGACGCGACTATCCAAGAGAAAGTCAAGAAGATTTCTACCACAGAATACTAAAGGTCATGTCTGCACTGGCTGGAGGTGATGGCAATGTTTTCTAAATTAGTCTCAAGAAATAGCAAGAGAGATCGAAAGAATAATGGCTTGTATTTCAGTTCTATGGTTCTTTCTATTATCTCCTTTTACATCATCCTTTCTTTATCCCATCAAGATGTGATGATCTTTCTAAAACAAATAGAGAGTCATGCTGTAAATAAACTCTTTAGCATGATTCCCATTCTTTATGTAGCAACGCTCTTTATTCTCTTTTTTCTAGTCTACTTCGCAAGCAGTATGCAGATGGAAAGAAGAAAACATGAATTTGGTGTCTATCTCACACTGGGAATGCGAAGAAGCAAACTGTTCTTGCTACTCCTGCTCGAGGATTTGAGAAACAGTGTCCTTGCCCTTGGAATAGGCCTTCCTATTTCTATCTTGATTTCAGAACTGATCAGCCTAATAACCGCTAAAATTGTGGGACTAGGGATTATTGAGCATAAATTTTCTCTATCTACCACAGCTCTGCTCTATACAGTCATCGGCTTCCTAGCCGTAAAATTAGCTGTTTTTGTCCTTTTAAGTGCAAAGACGGCCAATAAGGAAATCGGAAACCTGCTATCCTATTCTCCTTCTGGGATGAAGAAACTACTCCCCAAGGGCGTGTACCTTCTTGCTTCCGTCCTCGGAATTTTACTTCTTGGAACAGCCTATTACATGGGTATGAGTGGACGAGCTTGGAAAAGTGTCATAACCATGGGCATCACTGTTCTCTTGGGGACTCTGGGAACCATCCTACTCTTCTTTGGCATGCGTTTATTTATAGACTTTTTGGTCAAGCTTGGAAACAATAGAAAACTTCATGCCTATAATTTTAGACAGATTCAGGAATTAGTTATCCAGCGCTCAACTATACTGGCCATCTGCTCCCTCTTAATCTTCTCTGCCTTGTGCCTCTTTGGAGCAGGTGTGGCCATTGCAAGTGGCAATTCAGACAATCAAACCCACGTATTGGATTATACATTTAGAGATAGCAAGCAGGAAACAGATGAAAATCTTGATGTAAGTACAGTAAAAAAAGAGCTTGAAGCTGCTGGTCTAGCATCACAGTTTTCAAAGATTCTGCAAATCAAAGTGGGCAAACCTAAAGAACACGAGTCCGTGTCCTTTGAAGAGGTCATAAAGGAGTTGAAAAAGCAAAAAGACAGCAAGAACAAGGAAATTTTGCTCCAAAAATTTAAACCGTCTACTAATTTCCACCTCATGCCTGTTTCCGAATACAATGAACTTAGAAAGGCTGCCAATCTCCCTCCTCTAGAATTAACTAGCAAGGAAGCCTACTTGTATATGGGGAAAGACTTTCTCCCTGATGAGAACTTGGTTAACTCTGTTCTGAAAGCAAACCCTCAAATCAAAGTCATGGGAAATGATGTAAAATTGATTGGAGAGGTACAGTCTTTACCAATCGTAACGGATCGTGAAATCACCCTCTCTGTTGCCCTCATAGTCCCAGATGAGACCTTTATGAGTTATACAGACGGTCGCTATTCGAACTATGTTAGCGGTATCTTGGCTCCTGAGCTAGTCAAGGAAAAAGGCCTGATGAGAGCTATCTCAGATACGAATGAAAAGCTAAATCAAACCTCTCTTGGCTATGAAAGCTATATACAAAATATGGGAAGACAATTATTTTACATTATCTCTGCCAGCTATATCACCATCTATCTGGCTATCATCTTCCTTGTTGTGGCAAATACAATCATTGGCGTTCAATTTTTGATGGGACAAAGACAATCCTACAGACGATACCAAACCTTGATTCATCTCGGAGCCAACTACGAAACTCTTTGTAAATCGTCAGAAAAGCAAATCAATTGGTATTTCGGTCTGCCAATAGCCCTTGCACTTATCAGTAGTAGCTTCGGAGTGGGCTCCCTCCTCACAGGAATAGTACCTGCTAGTGTAAGAATGGACATGGGGCAGAAATTTATCACAGCCATGCTGATCATACTGCTGTTAGCTGGCTTTGAAGTCATCTATATCAGAATTGTAAAGAAAAATAGCAACAAGTACTTGTTGTCCTTAATGGAACCCAAAAGAGATGAATAAGGTAGAATAAATTAGGAAAAGGAGGAACCGATATGAAGCATATTCTGGTTATTGAAGACGAAGCCTTGATTCGAGATGAAATTGTCATTTTGTTAGAGAAAGCGGGTTATCAAGTTGATAAGTTGACTGACTTCAAAGATACAAGCCAGCAAGTGCTGCAATACGATACGGATCTAATCATACTGGATTTGAATTTGCCGGGAGAAACAGGTTTTCAAATTTGTAAAAATCTCAAGTCCAAACGCTCTGTGCCCATATTGGTTCTCACCTCCCATGAACAACTAAAAGATGAGATTTACGCCCTAAAATTAGGGGCTGACGAGTACTTAACAAAACCTTTCAAGAAAGAAAGATTCTTGGCTCGTATAGAAAACATCTTGAAACGCTATGAAGGTAGACAAAATTTGCTTGAAAAAGATAATTTCCTGCTGGATAGAAATACCTATACCCTTTATATCAACGGACATTCGATTTTACTCCCCCAAAATCAAGGGAAATTGCTAGAAACCTTATTAGTGGCAACTGATTCTGTCGCCACAAAAGAAGAACTAAGCATGAAACTGTGGAATACAACTGAGTTCATCGATGAAAATGCTCTTCAAGTAAATATTGCAAGGCTCAAAAAGGTGATGAGACAGGCTGGCATTGCACTTCAGGTCAAGTCCGTCAGAGGTATTGGGTACAAGCTAGAAGAGGTAAGTCCAGATGAAACAGAATCTTAAATATCTAGCTACTTACCTGCCCTGGTTACTTGTTCTCTTAGCATTTGATCTATTTACAGCTGTTCTGCTTTGGCTTTCAGACGTGAGGATGTTTCAAGTCCTCGTCCTTCTCTATCTTTTAGCTACAGTCCTGCTCTTTTTCATCCTATCATTCCTACTTATAAGAAAAGAAAGAAAAAAATCAACTGCTTATAAAGCCTTCATAGCCAATCCCAAGGTCGATACTGAGCTTGAATTATTGCATTTATCAAGTGCCTCAGAGAAAGAAAGCATTGAACAAATGGCAGATACACTTTATCAAAAGCAGACTGAAATAGGAAAGCTCAACTCATTACTAGCCGAGTACGAGGACTATGTTGAAAAATGGGCGCATGAGATTAAACTCCCTCTATCGCTTCTTTCCCTCCTTTTGGATAATCAAAGTGACCAGCTGCCTGAGGACACAGCATTTAAGTTGGACTATGTGAAAAATCAAATACAAGAAAATGTATCACAGATCCTATTCTACTACAGGGTGAAAAGTGAGAAAAATGATTTTCTATTTGAAGACCTTGATCTAGAAGAATGTATCCAAGATCTCTTGGAAAACTTTGATCCCTTACTCAAAGAAAAGAATTTTACGATTCAGCTAGAAAATATACAAGGAACTTGCTACACTGATCAACGCAGTTTTGAATTTATCCTCTCCCAAATCCTCGCCAACGCCCTTAAATACAGCTCTGACAAGCCCGAACTCAGTATTTCTATGTCAAAGGATAAGGGGCGCACAAGTCTGATTATTAGGGATAATGGCTGCGGAGTTAAAGCTTGCGACCTCCCTCATATCTTTGAAAAAGGATTTACGGGAGACTCGGGAGATACCAGGAAAAAATCAACAGGTATGGGCCTCTATCTAGTCAAACAATTAGCAGATGCTTTAAAAATCGAAATCACAGTAAAATCCGAATGGCTGCAAGGATTTGAAATTACTCTTTCCATTTCGTAATTTTTCGATTAAGAAAATTGCCTAATCATAGAAAGTACATATTTTATATAAAAAAAGGAAAGCACTTCTGCTTTCCTTTTTTATTTGCGTTTCTTCTTAGCTTTTTTCATTTTGTTGGCCATGCGTTTCATAGACTGTTTCATGGCAAATTCACCAATTTTACCCTTGAGTCCACCACCAAACATCTGGCTCATATCTGGCATTCCAGCTCCTCCGAGAGCTGACATATCTGGCATACCACCTTGTCCCATCATTCCTTCAAGGGCAGACATATCCATTCCTCCCATATTTGGCATATTTTTTGGAAGGTTATTTGGATTGATGCCCATCTGCTTCATCATCTTATTCATATCCCCAGACATGACACCTTGCATGAGCTGTTTGGCCTGGTTAAAGTCTTTGATGAATTTATTCACTTCGATAAAAGTATTTCCAGATCCAGCAGCGATACGACGACGACGACTTGGATTTAACAAATCAGGATTTTCACGTTCTTCAGGTGTCATGGAAGACACGATAGCACGTTTACGAGCAATCTGACGCTCATCTACCTTCATGTTTTGAAGGGCTGGATTGTTAGCCATACCTGGAATCATCTTGAGCAAGTCTTCCATTGGCCCCATGTTTTGCACCTGATCCAACTGATCGATGAAATCATTGAAATCAAAGGTGTTTTCACGCATCTTCTCAGCCATTTCAAGGGCTTTTTGCTCATCGTATTCCTGAGAAGCTTTCTCAATTAAAGTGAGCATATCCCCCATACCAAGGATACGGCTAGACATACGGTCTGGGTGGAAGGTTTCAATATCTGTAATCTTTTCACCCGTACCAGTGAACTTGATTGGTTTTCCAGTGATGTGACGAACAGATAGAGCCGCACCACCACGAGTATCCCCATCAATCTTGGTAAGGATGACACCAGTTACTTCCAACTGAGCATTAAACTCACGGGCAACATTAGCTGCTTCCTGACCAATCATGGCATCAACTACGAGCAGAATCTCGTTTGGTTGAGCCAATGCTTTTACGTCACGAAGCTCATTCATCAAGAGTTCGTCAATCTGCAAACGTCCTGCCGTATCAATCAAGACATAGTCGTTGTGATTGGCCTGCGCTTGCTCCAAACCTTGGCGAACAATCTCAACAGCTGGCACTTCTGTTCCAAGTGCAAAGACAGGAACATCAATTTGTTGTCCAAGTGTTTTCAACTGATCGATGGCTGCTGGACGATAGATATCCGCCGCAATCATCAAAGGACGAGCATTTTCTTCCTTCTTGAGTTTGTTGGCTAGCTTACCAGCAAAGGTTGTTTTACCAGCCCCTTGCAAACCGACCATCATGATAATCGTAGGAATCTTAGGTGACTTGATAATCTCTGCCGTATCAGAACCTAAAACAGCTGTCAGTTCCTCATCAACGATTTTAATAATCTGTTGTGCTGGATTAAGGGTATCAATGACCTCGTGTCCGACTGCACGTTCACGAACCTTCTTGATAAAGTCCTTTACAACAGGCAAAGCAACGTCGGCTTCAAGCAAGGCCAGACGAATCTCTTTAGTCGCTTCTTGGACATCCGCCTCAGAGATTTTTCCTTTTTTACGTAGATTTTTAAAGACGTTCTGTAAACGTTCTGTTAAACTTTCAAATGCCATTTTTTTCTCCTATTTACTCAATTCAGTGGAAATCGTCCGAAATGTTGCAAACACTCAAGTTCTTCGGGTGTGATTTCTTTCATGATTTCATTTGGATATCCCCAACAGCTAAAACCTATTTGCATAGCTTTGGAGATATCATTGGGCGAGATAATCTGTAGTCGAGTAGGAAATGGTTCCTCTGCGGCTAATAGTTTGCAAGGTAATCCTTGATAAATAACTAGACTGCCCATGATTACTCCCGATTGTCAATGCTTGTTAAAATTTCTATCTGCTCCTGTAGAAAGTTATCCTCTGGATAACGCTCCAAGATCTGGTCAAAAATCTGACTACGAACAATGTAGTCTGAATACATGTGTAATTTCATCTCATAATCTTCTAGAATCTTTTCTGTCCGCTTGATATTGTCATAAACAGCTTGACGGCTGACACCGAACTCTTCAGCAATCTCAGCAAGACTGTAATCATCTGCATAATAAAGCTCTATATAGTTCATTTGCTTATCTGTCAAAAGCGCAGCATAAAATTCAAAAAGCGCATTCATGCGATTGGTTTTTTCAATTTCCATAACTTTTATTATACCAAAAAAACGATTATACCGCTAGAGTAGAAGCACTTCAAATAGAGCAAGAACAAAAAAAGAACCTTGCAAAGCAAGATTCTTTTAGTGTCTGACTTAAATAATTGTTCTTCTGGGAACTTAATCGAATTAAGCTTCGATTTCTGTAACCATACCTGAACCAACAGTACGTCCACCCTCACGGATAGAGAATGTAGTACCTTGTTCTACGGCGATTGGGTGGATCAACTCAACGTCGATAGTCACGTTATCACCAGGCATTACCATTTCAGTACCTGCTGGAAGTTCGATTGAACCTGTAACGTCAGTAGTACGGAAGTAGAACTGTGGACGGTAGTTGTTGAAGAATGGAGTGTGACGTCCACCTTCTTCTTTAGTAAGGATGTAAACTTCACCTTTAAATTTAGTGTGTGGGTTGATTGAACCTGGTTTAGCGATAACTTGTCCACGTTCGATTTCATCACGTTGAACACCACGAAGAAGGACACCTACGTTATCTCCGGCAAGACCTTCGTCAAGTTGTTTACGGAACATTTCAACACCAGTAACAACTGCTTTTTGAGTTTCTTCTTTGATACCAACGATTTCGATTTCGTCGTTGACACGAACAGTACCACGGTCGATACGTCCTGAAGCAACTGTACCACGTCCAGTGATTGAGAACACGTCTTCGACTGGAAGAAGCAATGGTTTGTCAGTATCACGTTCTGGTTCTGGGATGTACTCATCAACAGTGTTCATCAATTCCATGATGATGTCTTCGTATTTAGAGTCACCTTCAAGAGCTTTAAGAGCTGAACCTTGGATAACTGGAAGATCGTCACCTGGGAAGTCGTATTCTGACAATAGGTCACGGATTTCCATTTCAACCAATTCAAGCAATTCTTCGTCGTCTACCAAGTCAATTTTGTTCATGAAGACGATAAGGTGTTTAACACCAACCTGACGTGAAAGAAGGATGTGCTCACGAGTTTGTGGCATTGGTCCGTCAGTTGAAGCTACTACAAGGATAGCTCCGTCCATTTGAGCGGCACCAGTAATCATGTTTTTAACGTAGTCCGCGTGTCCTGGAGCGTCGATGTGGGCATAGTGACGTTTTTCAGTTTCGTACTCAACGTGTGCAGTGTTGATAGTGATACCGCGTTCGCGTTCTTCTGGAGCAGCATCGATAGACGCATAGTCTTTAGGTTGGTTAACTGCTGAAGGCAAGCGACGTGCCAATACAGTTGTGATAGCTGCAGTTAGGGTAGTTTTACCGTGGTCAACGTGTCCGATAGTACCAATGTTAACGTGTGGTTTACTACGATCGTATTTTTCTTTTGCCATTTGAGTAAAAGCCTCCAATAAAATATATTTTATAGATAGACAGTAGGCAATACAGTCTAACTTTCCTTACTATTTTATCAAATTTTAGCTAAATTGCAAGTGTTTTACACACATTTTGTGAATTATTCTAAATCTCACACTTTCCCATTCTTTTCCTTTTCCAACGGATTCATTTTAAACACTTTTGACCAGACTAACCTCAAGTCTTTTTATCAAAAAAATCAGGTCTCCCTGATTTTTAGATTGATTCTGATTTTTCCAGTCCTTTTTCTTGGGCTTCTTTATGATTTTCATATAATTTCGCCAAGAACTTAGTAATTTCTTTTAGGATAGAATAAGTTGGCACCGCTACAATCATTCCGATAACACCATAAATATTGCTAGAAAGTAAGAGAAGGACCAGAATGGTAATTGGATGAACTTTCATAACCCCTCCGACAATACGAGGGTAGAGGATATTCCCATCCACTTGTTGGATAATCAGCATATAAATTACTGCAATTAGAACCCTGTGCGGATCAGTAAAGACATTGGCGATAATCATAGGAATCAGACCGATACTTGGACCAACATAGGGAATCAGATTGGCAATGCCAGAAAAAATAGCAAAGACTAAGGCGTACTTCAAGCCAATAACACTGTAACCAACATAGGCCAAACATCCGATTATGACAGCATCAATCGCAATTCCACTGATATAACGTGCTACAGTAGCGTTCAAATTCTTCAAGAGACTGGAGAAGTTTAATTTATCATGTTTTAGGACTGTTCGTTCCAACATCGGGAGGAACTTATGACCATCAAGCAAGAAATAAATCAAAAAGACTGGTGTCATAATGAGAATCAAAACAGTACTAAACAAGGCTGAAAGAACGCTGCCTAAACTATTGCTCACACTGTTGAGAATGTTTTGTAAAATATCAACGTAAGATAAATTCAACTGTTGAATGGTTTTTTGAATATCAATATTTTGAAAGATTGGATTCATTGATAAATCAATAACCAAATCCTGCAGTCTGCTATAGATATTCTGGCTAGAAATAATCAAGCTTGTCAACTGATTGATCAAAATCGGTAGCAAGTAGACCACCCCTACTACTATTGTACCAATCAAGGCACAAAGAGTGATGAGCACACCTATCAAACGATTGACTTTACATTTCTTTTCTAAAAATGTTACGATGGGATTTGTCAGGTAATAGAAAAATCCCCCGAGCAAAAATGGAATCATAATGGTATTGGCAACCATCACAAAAGGTGTGACAATCGCTCCCATCTCTCTCCAAAGATATAAAATAAGAGTTAGTAGTAAAATTTCAGCTGTCCAAAAAAATAACTTGTTTCTACGGAACATAGGCGCCTCCTTTTTTCTATTTTACCATAATTCTTCAAAAAGATAAGATGGCTTTACTATAAAAACGAGAATATTTTTTCGCTTTGTGATAGAATAAAACTACTATGAAGAAAATAATTTTATCCTTACTAACTCTTATCATTTTTGGCACAGTCGTTCCTACTGTATCTGCGCAAGATTTTGATGTCGCTGCCAAGCATGCCATTGCTGTTGAAGCAAACACTGGGAAAATTCTCTACGAAAAAGATGCTACTCAAGCTGTTGAAATTGCCTCTATTACCAAGATTCTCACTGTTTACCTAGTCTATGAAGCCTTGGAGCAAGGTACAATTAGCCTATCTACCCCAGTTGACATCTCTGACTATCCATACCAACTCACAACCAATTCTGAGGCTAGTAATGTTCCTATGGAAGCACGTAAGTACACAGTGGAACAATTATTGGAAGCGACTCTAGTATCAAGTGCCAATAGTGCAGCAATTGCTCTTGCTGAAAAAATTGCTGGTTCAGAGAAAGACTTCGTTGACAAGATGAGAGCGAAACTTCTTGAATGGGGTATCCAAGATGCTACTATTGTCAATACTACTGGACTTAATAACGAAACACTTGGAAATAATATCTATCCTGGCTCTAAAAAAGATGAGGAAAACAAACTAAGCGCTTACGATGTTGCAATCATCGCTCGAAACCTCATCCGAGATTATCCTCAAGTTTTAGAAATCACCAAGAAATCTTCATCAACATTTGCTGGTATGGAAATCCACTCTACTAACTATATGTTGGAAGGAATGCCAGCATATCGAGGTGGAGTAGATGGGCTCAAAACTGGTACAACAGACAAGGCGGGAGCTTCTTTCGTTGGAACAACTACCGAAAAAGGGATGCGAATCATCACAGTTGTCTTAAACGCTGACCAGCAAAACAGTAATCCTTACGCTCGCTTTACTGCTACTTCTTCTCTTTTGGACTATATAACATCTAATTATGCTCTCAAAACAATTGTCCAGAAAGGAGAGGCCTACAAAGATAGCAAAGTTTCTGTACTTGATGGGAAGGAAGATACCGTAACTGCTGTTGCTAAATCTGATATCACTGTCATTCAACGCTTGGGAAGTCGAGCATCATCAAGCCTGCAGTTCACTCCAAAAAACAAGGCCGAGACAGCGCCACTAGAAGCTGAAACTGTTGTTGGTCATCTAACCTATGATGATCAAGATTTGGTTGGTCAAGGCTACCTCACTTCCGACAAACCATCTTTTGAAATGGTTTCTGAAAAGAAAGTTGAAAAAGCCTTCTTTTTGAAGGTTTGGTGGAATCAATTTATCCGCTTT
Source organism: Streptococcus sp. oral taxon 058 str. F0407 (assembly GCF_000235485.1). GTDB lineage: Bacteria > Bacillota > Bacilli > Lactobacillales > Streptococcaceae > Streptococcus. The sequence continues at coordinate 193,695 of NZ_JH378888.1, read as the reverse complement.
ATCAATGAGAAACTATAAAAAAATCGCGTAGAATCGCGATTTTTTCTTTATTTTATTTCAACTCTTTAAAAGCTGCTTCCGCATCAGCATTGCTAATAGCACCAAATTGGATTTTCCCGATTTTTCCTTGGCTATCAATCAAGTATTCTGTTGGAATACTACGAATTTGGTAGGCTTGGAAGGTAGTTGCCTTGGTATCATATAGAACTGGTATATCCTTGTAGCCTTGTTCTTGGTACCATTTTGGAAAGTCTTGAACTGTTTTTTCACCTTGTAGGCCTGGTGCGACGACACTTAGTATTTCAAAGTCTCGATCTTGTTTAGCAGCTAATTCCATCAACTCAGGCATACTCTTTCGACAAGGACCACACCAAGAGGCCCAGAATTTCAAATAGACTTTTTTGCCTTTATAGTCTGATAACTTGACTTCTTTGCCATCCATAGACTGCAAGGTGAAGTCCGGCGCATCCTTTCCTACTGCGATTTGTTGTACAGTAGGTTGTTTGGGATTTTCTGATTGTTTGGTTTCTTTTTCGCCACAGGCAATCAACAAAAATAAAGACATGAGGCTCAACTCTGTAAAAATAACTTTTTTCATCTTTTTCTCCTTTTATCCAAGAATTCCTGACAAGGCATTTAACTGCCCTAGCATTAATAATAATCCCATCAAAATAATCAAAGCTCCCCCGATTTTCTTTAGTAGAATCATATGAGGTTTTAATTTGCTAAAATAGGGCATTATCCAGCCCGAAGCCAAGGCTAAAACAAGGAAAGGAAGAGCCATTCCCAATGTATACACTAAGGTTAGTATGGCTCCTTGCCAAGCACCATTACCACCTGAAGCTGCCAAAGCCAAGACCGAACTTAAAACTGGTCCAATACAAGGGGTCCAACCAAAACTAAAGGTTATCCCAAGTAAAAAGGCTGAAAGATAGTGATTTGACTTTGATTGTTTGAAGGTGACTGTCTTTTGAACTTCCAGTTTATTGAAATGCAAGATTTCCATCTGGTGAAGGCCTAAAAGGATAATAACCGTCCCCATAACATAACGAAACCAGTCAGCATAGAGCATATGCCCTAAGAATCCAGCTCCAAATCCCAAAATAAAGAAAATGAGGGAGATTCCAGCAATAAAGCACAAGGTCCGAATTAAGCCTGACCATGCAACCTCTCTTCCGAAAAATCGAAAACTTTTTGAATTTCCCTGATCATCCAGTAAAATACCAGCATAGACTGGGAGCAAAGGGAAGATGCAGGGTGAAAAGAAAGACAGTATGCCAGCTAAAAAAACCGATACTAAAAATATAACAGACTCCAACGAATTACCTACTTTCACAAAATTCTAATCTTATTTTACTACAAAAGAAAAAATTTGTGACAACTTTGCTACGCTTGTCTATTTTATCTAAACTTGAAACAAAAAAAGGAGCTAAGCTCCTTTCATTTTAATAAGTTCCTTCTTCACCTTGACTTGTCAAGATAACAGGACCGTCTTTGGTAATCACGAACTGATGTTCATACTGGCACGACAGGCCACCATCGATGGTTTTATGAGCCCAGCCAGTCTTCATATCTGTATCAATTTCCCAGTCACCAGTATTGATCATGGGTTCAATGGTTAGCACCATTCCTTCACGGAGACGAAGACCACGACCTGCAACACCGTAGTTAGGGACCATTGGCTCCTCGTGCATAGTTGGACCAACTCCGTGACCAACCAAATCACGCACGACGCCATAACCGCGACTTTCAGCATATTCTTGAATTGCTGCACCGATATCGCCGATACGGTTTCCAACGACTGCTTTCTCAATCCCTATATACATAGCTTCCTTGGTCACATCCATCAAGTTTTTCACTTCTTCAGACGGTGTACCGACCGCATAAGCCCAGCACGAGTCTGCTAAACCACCAGTATAACTTTGGGTGTATTTTTTCATTTGCTCAACATTATTAAAGTTGAGTTTAGATACATTGAGGTCGGATTTGGCAATCGGACCACCTAGAACCATGTCAACCTTGAGCAAGTCGCCATCCTTCAAGATGTAATGACGTGGAAAAGCGTGAGCTACTTCGTCGTTGAGAGAGCAGCAAGTGGCATAGGGGTAATCCATGACTGCACCATCTACCCCAATCTGTAGAGGAAGGAAATTCTCCTCTTTACAACGGCGACGAACATACTCTTCTACTTCCCACATATCCACGCCTGGCTTAATCAAATCACGTAAGCCGATATGGATACTAGCGAGGAAATCACCTGCCTTGTCCATGGCTTCGATTTCACGTGCTGATTTTAAAGTTATCATTTTTTCTCCTAGATTCTAATTGATTTTAACTGTAACATTTGCTTTTGAAACAATCTGATGACCATGATAAATATCGTAATCAATAATAGCTGAGCGTCTGGTATGATGAATAATACGAGCCTGAATTCGCAGAGTATCATCTATCTGCACAGCCTGCAAGAAATAAATTAGCATCTGCTCGATAATTAAATTGCGTCTGCTATTTGCCACTAAATCCTGTGTCATATGAGTTAAAATTTCAGCAAGAACACCATTTGCCAAAACTCCGTTCTTCTCAAGCATAAAGGGCTCAACTGTAATCACAACTTCGTCGTGATGATAAGACAACTTCTGACCAATTTGCTCTGAAAAAGTCGGCAAGGCTGAAACCTGAGAACGACTCATCTTATCCATGACATCTCGTCTTGTAATCACCCCGAGCAAAGTTTGATTGCTTCTCACGACTGGGACCATCTCAAAGTCTTCTGCTATCATCCGTTGACTGACATTAGCTATATTTGTTGCCAATCCTGTCAGGAAGAGACTACGAGTCATCACCTTGTCAATCGTTGTGCTGGGTGATTTATCCCCCGCATCTCGCATGGTAACAACCCCAACAACCACTTGATGTTGATTAATGACTGGGAAACGACTACTTCTGTTCTTACGTACCAAGTCCAAATAGTCTTTCACTGTGTCCGTTTCCCTCAAAAAGCCATACTCATGGCTAGGACGATAGATTTTTTCAACTGTTAAAATGTCTGTCTTAATCTGCACATTTGACAAAGCTCTATTGATCATGGTCGCAACTGTAAAGGTATCATGCTTGCTTCGTAAAACAGGGATTCCTTTCTGATTGGCAAGTTCCAGTACATCCTCATGCACATGAAAACCACCCGTCACCAGAACTGCATTTTCATTTTCCAGCGCCAAAAGCTGAATACGAGTACGGTCTCCGACGATTAACAAACCACCATCATTCAGATAGGATAAGATATTCTGCTCGGTCATCGCCCCAATGGAAAATTTGCTGAATTCTCTGTCCAAACCTTCTTGACCAGCCAAGACTTCAGATGAGGTTACTTCTGCAATCTCTGCATAGGTCAGTTTTTCAATCGCCACTTTCTGAGATTTGACACGAATGGTTCCACTACGAGGTCGAGTTTCTACAATTCCACGGTTTTCAGCTTCTTTAATGGCACGATAAGCCGTCCCATCACTGACACCCAAGTGATTGGAAATGCTACGAACACTGACACGTTTTCCTATTGGTAACTCTTCCAGATAACTTAAGATTTCTTGGTGTTTACTCACTGAACTCTCCTTTTATGTATCGAAATTCAAGGTAGTCCCTCATTTTTCGTGTATAGCGATCGCTCCCCTTAAACTGTCGGAAGAGACTAAATCCCGATTTTAAGGCAACTTTCTGACTAGCTTGATTCTCCAGATGAGTGATGATGGATAATTGTTTTAAACCAAATTCTTCAAATGAAAGCTGACATAGCTTGGTAACTACTTCTGTCATAAAACCTTGAGACCAATAATCCTTTTTTAAGAAATAACCAATTTCTGCCTCTTTCTTGATTTCATCGATCTTTTCAAATTTAATGGAGCCAATCATTTCCTCATTGTCTTGGTTACAAATTGCCCAGACACCTAGAGGAGCCTTCATAAAATAGTTGGCAAGTGCGTATTGACTCTCTTCCAAACTTGCTTGACTAGGAAAAATAAATTGTAGATTTTCAGGATTAGAAGCAATTTCATAAAAGGCTTTGCTGTCACTAAAAAAGAAAGGACGCAAATACAAGCGCTCCGTTTCAAAGAAAGAAAACATTGCTAATTTGGTCCAAATATTCATAATCACCTCAACGGTTTAGTCTTCAACGAGTGTAATATCTGCTCCAAGACTACGCAATTTTTCAATAATATCTGAGTAACCACGAAGGATAAACTCAATATTTGTAATTTCAGTCTGACCTTGAGCCATCAAACCAGCGATCACAAGTGCGGCACCTGCACGAAGATCTGTCGCTTTCACCTTGGCACCATGCAGAACACGTCCACCAGTGTAGAAAATATGGTCATTTGTAGTTGTAATATCCGCATCCATTTTTGCTAACTCAAAGACATGGTTGACACGTTTTTCATAAATGGTATCAATAATAGTACCACGACCTTGAGCTGTCAGCAAAAGTGGCGTGATAGGCTGTTGCAAATCTGTTGCAAACCCAGGATAGGGAGCTGTTTTGATATTGATAGCCTTCAAATCAGATTGTTCTTCAACGAAGATACTATCTTCAGAGACCGTCATACGAACACCCATTTCCTCCAGTTTGGCGATAAAGCCTTCTAAGTGTTCATAAAGAACATTGTTAATACGGATTCCTTTACCAACCGCTGCTGCAAGTGAAATATAGGTCCCCGCTTCGATACGGTCTGGAATGACTTGGTGACGCGTTCCATGAAGTTTCTCAACACCATCAATAATGATAATATCAGTCCCTGCACCACGAATGTGGGCCCCCATGTTATTCAAAAGGGTGGCCACATCGATGATTTCTGGTTCACGAGCCGCATTTTCAATAACAGTCCGTCCCTTAGCCTTAACAGCCGCAATCATGGTATTAATCGTCGCACCAACGCTAACGGTATCCATGTAAATACTTGCACCATGAAGTCCCTTACCTTGGGCAGACAAATTCATATTGTCTCCCTCGTAGCTCACCTTGGCTCCCATAGCTTCAAAAGCTTTGAGATGAAGATCAATAGGACGAGGTCCCAGATCACATCCGCCAGGAAGTCCAACTGTAGCTTCACCAAAGCGACCTAAAAGACTTCCGTAGAAATAATAAGATGCACGAAGGCTATTGATCTTGCCATAAGGCATAGGAATATTTTGAACACCTCTAGGATCAATCTCCAAAACATCATCGTAGCGTTTTACTTTCGCTCCCATGATTTCCATAATCTCTACAAGACTAGCAACGTCTGAAATATCTGGGACACAATCCAAAGTGACAACATCATCTGCCAGTATAATAGCAGGGATTAATGCTACAACACTATTCTTAGCACCGCTAATGGTGATCTCACCTTGCAATGGATGTCCACCATTGATGACAATTTTTCTCATGTTATACTCTTTCAAAATTTACTAAAAAGGTCTCTGCATTCTATTATACCATAGTTCTCCTATTTTTCCCATTTCTGTTTAATAAAATTCTCTCTCTTTTTATCTTCTAAAATAGAAAAAAGACCCATCACACAAGCCATGAAGCTTGATATGATAGGCTTTTATAAGTTTAGATTAACGTACTGTACGGATACGCATTGTGTTTGTACGGACAGCTTCTCCAAGCGGTACACCTGCAACGATAATCATATCATCACCAGATTCAACCAAACCTTGTTCTACTGCAATCTTTTCGGCAAGTTCGAACATATCATCAGTGTTTGACGGACGTTCAGTTGTTACTGGAATAACACCCCAGTTCAACATCAATCCACGCTGAGTCAATTCATCGAAAGTGATTGCCAAGATATCTGCATCTGGACGGTATTTAGAAATCAAGCGTGCAGTGTGACCAGTCTTAGTAAGGGTAACAATCAACTTGATATTCATTGAGTTAGTTGCATCCTTAACAGCTGAAGCCATAACTTCAGTCTTAGAATTACGTGCCAAGTTAACTGATGACAAACGACCATATTCTTTCAATAGGGTTTGAGCATTCTTGTCAATTGTTGCCATTGTACGAACAGATTCAAGTGGGTATTTACCGTTTGCAGACTCACCTGAAAGCATTGTTGCGTCAGTACCGTCGATAACAGCGTTAAATACGTCTGATACTTCTGAACGAGTGGCACGTGGTTTTTCAGTCATGGTTTCAAGCATGTTTGTTGCTGTGATAACAACTTTACCAGCTGCGTTAACTTTAGTGATAATCATTTTTTGGTAAACTGGAACCATCTCGAATGGTACTTCGATACCCATGTCACCACGAGCAATCATGATACCGTCAGCAGCTTCGATGATTTCATCCAAGTTGTCGATACCTTGTTGGTTTTCGATTTTAGCGAACAATTGAACATGTCCGTTACCAGTTTCTTCACAGATTGCACGAACTTCGTTAACGTCTTTCGCAGTACGTACGAATGAAATCGCGATGAAGTTGATACCTTGTTCAAGACCGAAACGGATATCATCGTTATCACGTTCAGCAAGTGCTGGGAAAGGAATCTTAGTGTTAGGGATGTTTACACCTTTTTGTTTAGCGATAATTCCGTCGTTTTCAACTTCAACTTCAAATTCACGAGTTGCATCGTCTTTAGCAACAACACGAAGACCAAGTTTACCATCGTCAACCAATACTTGGCGACCAACTTCAACATCATCGTAGATGTCAAGTGCACCAGCAACGTTCAAAGCAATCACATCGCGAGTTGATTTGATTCCTTGTTTAGTTGCAACACGGATTTTTTCACCAGTTTTGTATGAGTACTCTTTTGCGTCACCTTCGAATAATTCAGTACGGATTTCAGGTCCTTTAGTATCAAGAAGGAAACCAACTTTTTTACCTGCAATTTTTTCAGCAAGTTTAACAGTTGCCATACGCTCACCTTGTTCTTGATGGTCACCGTGTGAGAAGTTGAAACGGAAAGTGTTCGCTCCTGCTTCAATTAATTTTGCAATATTTTGAGCTGAAGCTTCAACATCAAGTTTTTCTCCCCAGTATCCGTCATCACCGAATTTTTTACCACCACGGATTTCTACCGCAGGACCCAAAGTTGCAACGATTTTTACACGTTTATTCATGATTTTGTGACTCCTTTATATAATTTGACCTTTCATGGTCATTTTACCAGATTAGTTAAAGTTGATTAGGACAAGCTCTTGTTCAAGCTAGCAAGTTCAAGGTCAGCTTTGTGAGGGTTGTTAACAACGATTTTGCCATCAGCTGTTAGGCTGAACAAGGCTCCTTCTTCTGCTGTTCCAAGAATTGGGTTTTCAACCATTTTCTCATTACGAATACCAACAGCGACACCACCGATTCCTTGCTTGAGAAGTTTAACAGCGTGTGCTCCCATGCGTGACGCTAATACACGGTCACGAGCGGTTGGTGAACCACCACGTTGGATATGCCCAAGCTCAGTCACACGAAGGTCACTAGTATCTCCTGCTTCCTTGAGTTTCTTACCAAACTCATCGGCAGACATAACTCCCTCAGCCAAAACAATGATGTTGTGTTTTTTACCGCATTCATAACCAGCTTTGATACTAGCTACGATATCTTCCATCTTGAAGCCTTCTTCAGGGATAATGATTTCATCAGCACCTGTTGCAATACCTGCCCAAAGTGCGATATCACCAGCATTACGTCCCATTACTTCAACAACGAAAGTACGACGGTGACTTGATGATGTATCACGAATCTTATCGATCGCATCCATTGCAGTAGTAACTGCAGTATCAAATCCGATTGTGAAGTCAGTACCTACAATATCGTTATCGATTGTACCTGGAAGTCCGATAGCAGGGAATCCATGCTCAGTCAAGCGCATAGCTCCGTGATAAGAACCGTCACCACCAATTACAACGACACCTTCGATCCCGTGTTTTTTCAACTGCTCAATCCCTTTAAGTTGACCTTCAAGTTGTGCAAACTCAGGGTAACGAGCAGAGTGAAGGAAAGTACCACCACGTGAAATGATGTCTCCAACTGAAGCAGCATCAAGTGGATAGATTTCACCGGCAACCATCCCTGCGTATCCATCATAGATACCAAAGACTTCCATTCCTTCTGAGATTGCTTGACGAACTACTGCACGGATGGCAGCGTTCATACCAGGGGCGTCTCCACCGCTAGTCAAAACAGCAATACGTTTCATTTGGTTTTGCTCCTTTTTCTTTTAACATTCTTATTGATTATACCACATTTCATTTGAAAATTCTTCTATTTTTCGTATTTTTAGCGATAAATCGTTTTCATAGCAATTCCCTCTAATTTCTCCTCTAAAGTAGGATCTTTTTTTACAAAATGACGGGAGGAAACAATTGTTTTTTCTTCCTCTGCATACCTGATAATAACAGGAATTGAGCCTTTATATTGTTCCAAGATAGTTGAAATCTCTTTATCATATTCATGATTCTTAACTTGAATCCAGAAGCGTTCAGCGACTGCTTCTTTCAAATCTTGTGCAATCATTTGCAGACGACCATCTCGGGATTGAACTTTGCCATTGATGTAGTAGAATTTTCCTTCGGATAGGATAGAGGCGAATTTTCGATACTGATCCGAAAATACAGTCACATCCATCCGAGACTTACTATCATGAACCTGTAGAAAGGCCATACTCTCACCCTTCTTGGTTCGAATCACTTTTAGTTTTTGCACTTCAACTAGGAGTGTTGCTTGACTCCCCTCAGTGAGAGTAGCAATGGGTGTCGTTGGATAAAGGGCATGTTTGGCAAGTGTTTGGATAGGATGGGCACTGATACCAACCCCGATCAGTTCCTGCTCCTTGTAAAATTTCTCTGCTTCTGTAAAATCATCAGCCTCAGTCCAACTATAGTTTGCATCCGCAAAGAGTCCTCCCAACTCTTCAACAAAGACAAATAGGTTGGGCAAATTCACTAGGATTTTCTGACGGTTCTTGTCAAATTCATCAAAGAGCCCAAGTTCAACCAGAGGAGACAAAAGCGATAGTTTCTTGTAATTCTTAGGAAGACGTGTGACGAAATCCTCAATGCTTGGGAAGGGACGATTTTCAATGATCCAATAGGAAAAATCTCTCGGCATCCCCTTAATGGCTTTCAAACCAAGATAAATCTTCTCATGGGCAATCTTATCATGATAGGGAATGCTGTTAATCGCTAAAGGTGCCACTTCAAATCCCATTTGCAAAGCATCTACAATGTAGTCACTGCTTGAATAATTCAACATGACTTGGAAGAAAATAGCTGGATAATGGGTCTTGAAATAAGCAAGCTGGAAAGCCAGGGCTGAGTAGGCATAGGCGTGGGATCTGTTAAATCCATAGCCTGCAAACTTTTCCATCACTGCAAAAACTTGATTGGCTTTTTCTTCTGAATGGCCGAGTTTAACTGCACCAGAGATAAAATCTTCCTTCATCAGATGCATCTCTTTAGCATTTTTCTTACCCATGGCACGTCTGAGAATGTCGGCTTTACCAAGACTGAATCCTCCAAAGCGCTGAGCTACCTGCATGACCTGCTCTTGATAGAGCATAATACCGTAGGTTGTTGACAGAATGTCCTCCAAGACAGGATCTAACACCGACACCTTTTCTTTGCCATGCTTACGAGCCACAAAATTATCAATATAATCACTTGCCCCTGGTCTGTTGAGTGAGGTTGTGGCTACTACCTCTTCAAAGGCTTGCGGCTGAACTCGTTTCAAGAGTCGAATGGCACCAGGTTGTTCAAATTGGAAAATACCTTTCGTATTTCCAGACGCAAAGAGGGCCAAGGTTGCTTTGTCTTCCAGATCAATCTCTTCGATTTTTAGATGAACACCCTCTGATTCCGCAAGCAATTCCTGCATTTTCTGTACGAAAGTCAGGTTACGTAAACCGAGGAAATCCATTTTTAGAAGTCCATTGGCTTCAACACCATGAGCATCATACTGGGTGATGAGCATATCCTCACCATATTTTAGCGGAATATAGTCCGTCAAATCTTGGTCACTCATAACTACTCCTGCCGCATGGATAGAGGTCTGACGAGGATAACCTTCAATCTTTCGAGCAATCTCAAAAGCTTTTTGGTATTCAATCTTGCTATTGATGTCCTGCCTAAATTGCAAATTCTTTTCATAGGCCGTCGTTAGCGTATCTCGGAAGCTGATTTTTTTCGTAATATTTGTTAATTCGTACTCTGGAACACCATAGCGTTTGAAAACATCACGAATTGCTTGTTTTGCTCCAAAGGTCGAATAAGTGACAATCTGTGCCACGTGTTGACTTCCATACCGATCACGAACATAACGAATGAACTTTGGTCTATAAAGGTCTGGAATGTCAATATCGATATCAGGCATGGTGTAACGCTCACGATTTAAAAAGCGCTCGAAAATCAAGTTCTTCTCAACTGGATCAATCCCTGTGATGTCAAGTGAGTAGGCGACCAAACTACCCACAGCAGACCCGCGCCCCATTCCCATGTAGTAGCCTTGAGAACGTCCAAAACGCAACAAATCCCAAACCACAAGGAAATAGTCGTCAAATCCCATATCATGAATCACAGCTAATTCTTCATTCAGTCGTTCACGATAGATAGCTGAGGTTAGCCCTTTGGTTATCAACCCTTGCTCAGCTCTCTCTCTAAGTTCTTCTACCGCTGGTCTTTCTGGGTTAAAGCGAGGGAGTTTTAAACTTGGATCAAGTTGGTAGCTAACATTCTCTATCAGTCCTTGAAGATTGGTAAGCGCCTGAGGGAAGCGATTTTCAAATCTTGCTTCTAAGTCTGAGGCAGGTAAAAAAATCCCTTGCTGTGAATGCACATCCACTTCTCTCAGACTGACATTATCCTTGACTGCTGATAAGATTTGCAGAACTTGTATATCTTCTTTTTCAAAAGAGTTGACTTGATACAGTGGAAGAATGGGTTTGGTAAAGACTTCTTGGTGAGTATCGGGACTAACACCGATAAAATATTCAAGTCCCAAATCCAGCTTTTCAATTCCATCAAAATAAGGAACAATAACAGCAATATCCTCAAGGTGACTGGTAAAGTCAGACCAATTTTTTCGACCAGTCATTTTTAGAGTGGATAACTTCATCAACTCTTGGTAACCTTTAGTAGATAGGGCTAGAAAACGGAAAGAAATCGCCTTCTCGTCTATAATCAAGGTCATTTCAAGACCAATTAAAGGTTGGATTCCATATTTTCGAGTCACTTCTAAAAAGTGATAAGCTCCATAGAGATTATCCACATCCATGATAGCAAGGTGAGAATAGCCATACTCTTTAGCTGTTTGTACATATTTTTCAATCGAGACCACACTTTCCATAAAACTGTAAACAGTCTTGGTGTCGAGCTGCGCAATCATTCCATCTCCTCCTTGCTTTAGATATAGTACTATTATACCATTTTAAAAACTAGAATGAAAAGGTAGAAGACCATTCCTTTCACTCTCACCTATAAAACTAAGTTATTCTCAAAATCTGAATGCTATTGTGCTGAAATCCCCACGTTTTAAGATAGTTTGATCTCTGTTTCGGCTTCCTTTTAAATTGACTTCATCATAGGTCAACAATATCTTTTTTACCTTATTTTTGATATACTAAATTTAGAATATTTCTAAAGGAGAGCGCCATGCGTTTTAATCAATTCAGCTACTTGCCGGTTTCTCATTCGCAAGTTTTGCGCGAGTTATCCCAACTTGGTTTGAAGCTGGTACCAGAACAATCATCAAAAAAACAACTTGAACAATTTGTCCGCTGGAGTTTTTTCACTTATACCAATACCGATTATGCTCTATCCACCCTAGCTGCAGATAGAGAAACGGATCTACTGGGCTTCTTTCAGTCTGATAAAGAGTTGACTGCTGATATTTTCTATACTGTAGTTTTTCAAATTCTAGGCTTCAACTTTCTTATTGACTTTGAAGATGCTGAACAATTCCGTAAAGAAACTGGATTTCCTATTATTTATGGAGATTTGATTGAAAATCTCTACCATTTGCTCAACACTCGAACCAAAAAGGGAAATACGCTCATCGACCAGCTTGTTAGTGATGGACTAATTGCAGAAGATAATCACTACCACTACTTTAACGGCAAGAGCTTGGCAACCTTCTCTAGTCACGATGTCATTCGTGAAGTTGTTTATGTAGAGAGTCGTGTGGATACTGATGAAGACGGTCTACCTGACTTAGTCAAGGTTAGTATTATTCGTCCTCGCTATGAGGGACAGATCCCTACGGTTATGACTGCAAGTCCGTATCACCAAGGCACCAACGACAAAGCCAGCGACAAGGCTCTCTACAAGATGGAAGGAGAGCTTGAGGTCAAACCGCCCCACACCATTGAACTTGAGGAACCTAAGCTGAATTTAGTCGAACCTCTTGGTCAAGCAAAAGTCGTTTCTGAGGCTGAAGAAAAGCTAACTCACATCAATAGCTCTTACACTCTCAACGATTACTTCCTCCCACGAGGATTTGCCAATCTCTATGTATCAGGTGTTGGAACCAAGGATTCCCAAGGTCTCATGACCAATGGGGACTACCTGCAGATTGAGGCATATAAAAATGTCATTGATTGGCTCAATGGTCGTTGCCGTGCCTTTACTGACCATACGCGCAAACGCGAGATCAAGGCTGACTGGTCTAATGGAAAGGTTGCCACAACAGGTATTTCTTATCTGGGCACCATGTCCAATGGTCTTGCGACAACCGGTGTTGATGGCTTGGAAGTGATCATCGCTGAAGCAGGAATTTCTTCTTGGTACAACTACTATCGTGAAAATGGTCTGGTAACCAGCCCTGGTGGTTATCCAGGTGAGGATTTTGACTCACTTGCTGAATTGACCTACTCCCGTAATCTCCTAGCTGGTGATTATATTCGTGGTAATGGAGCTCATCAGGCAGACTTAGAGAAGGTAAAAGAACAATTAGATCGCAAGACTGGTGACTACAATCAATTTTGGCATGACCGCAACTATCTACTCAATGCTCACAAGGTTAAAGCTGAGGTCGTCTTTACGCATGGTTCTCAGGATTGGAACGTCAAACCACTTCATGTTTATCAAATGTTTCATGCTCTTCCTGACAATATTCGCAAGCACCTTTTTTTCCATCATGGTGCCCATGTTTATATGAATAACTGGCAGTCCATAGACTTCCGCGAGTCCATGAATGCCTTGTTAAGTAAAAAATTGTTAGGACTTGACTCAGGCTATCAACTTCCTACTGTTATCTGGCAGGACAATACAGCACCGCAAACATGGCAGAGTCTTGATACCTTTGGCGAGCAAGATGAATCGCATACTTTCTCACTTGGAACTGAAGAAAAAGTGATTCAGAACCGGTATGATCAAAAAGATTTTGAGCGTTATGGCAAGACTTACCAAACCTTCAACACAGAACTTTACCAAGGAAAAACCAATCAGATCACCATTGACCTTCCAGTAAGTCAAGACATTCATTTAAATGGTCGAGTGGAGCTGAAACTTCGTGTCAAATCAAGTACAAACAAGGGCTTATTATCAGCCCAACTGCTAGAACTTGGACAAAAGAAATATCTACAGCCTTATCCAGCTGTTTTAAGTGCTAGAACCATGGACAACGGTCGCTATCACATGCTTGAAAATCTCTGCGAATTGCCATTTAATCCAAGTCCCCAACGTGTCATCTCCAAAGGCTACCTCAATCTTCAAAATCGAACTAATCTCTTGACGATTGAAGAAATCCAACCAAATGAATGGATGAACTTCAAGCTAGAGCTTCAACCAACTATCTACAAACTTAAAGAAGGAGATACTCTTCGTTTAGTCCTCTATACAACTGACTTTGAGATCACAATCCGAGATAATACAGACTATCACTTGACTGTTGATTTAGCACAGTCTACGATCACCATCCCCTCATAAAAGGAGTTCGTCTCATATGAATAAATCTGAACATAGACACCAACTCATCCGTGCACTTGTAGCTAAAAATAAGATTCATACACAAGCAGAGTTGCAAGCCTTACTAGCTGAAAATGATATTCAAGTCACACAGGCCACTCTCTCACGCGATATCAAAACCATGAACCTCTCAAAAGTGCGAGAAGAAGATAATTCTTACTATGTTTTAAATACCGGTTCCATCTCCAAATGGGAAAAACGCTTGGAAAACTATATGGAGGATGGCTTGGTCATGCTACGCCCTGTCCAGCATCAGGTTGTCCTCAAAACCTTGCCAGGTCTTGCCCAATCGTTTGGAGCTGTTCTTGATGCTCTCGATTTTAAACAAATCATTGCTACCGTATGTGGTGATGATGTCTGCCTTCTTATCTGTGAAAATGCTGAAGAAGCACAGACTTGCTTTGAAATTCTTAAAAAATTTGCGCCACCTTTTTTCTTCAATGACTAAAAAATCCCCCGTGATGAATCCAATCACGGGGTTCTGTTTTATCAATGTCGATAGGCTATTTTTCTTCTTTATCAGCCTTCTCATTGTCTTTTTTTTCTCGTGCCAATCTAAGGGCACGTTTGGGATTGAGACGATTAAACAATTCTTCTAGTTTCTTTTCATTCCATACGTCTGCTGCAGAGACAAAGTTTCCATCTGCATCTCGGAATGATATCGGTTTATCTCCCATATCAGTCTCCTAGTCTACAAATTCAAACTCAAATTTACCAATTCGGACCAAATCTCCATCTTTGGCACCACGCGCACGAAGGGCTTCGTCAACTCCCATACCACGTAACTGACGAGCAAACTTCATGACCGATTCGTCACGGTCAAAGTTGGTCATGTTAAAGAGTTTCATGAGTTTCTCACCAGAAAGAACCCATGTAGCATCATCGTCACGACTAATTTCAAAGGCTTTTTCTTCCTCATCAAAGCCATAGTAAGCTTCTTCTTCCATATCAGACTCGTCATAGAGCAAGAACTCAGGAGTTTTATCTAACAATTCAGCTGTCGCATCCAAAAGGGGAGCCAAGCCTTGCTTGGTCAATCCAGAAATTGGGAAGATTGCTGGAAGTTCCTCAAACTCGTCGTAATTTGCTGCCAACTTTTCCTTGAAAGTTTTAAGATTTTCCTGACTTTCAGGCATGTCCATCTTGTTAGCCACGATGATCTGCGGACGCTCCATCAGACGAAGGTTGTAGGATTCTAATTCCTTATTGATAGCAAGGTAATCTTCGTAAGGATCACGCCCTTCGCTAGCCGACATATCGATGATATGGAGGATAACTCGAGTGCGTTCGATATGACGGAGAAACTGGGTTCCAAGACCAACACCTTGACTAGCCCCTTCAATCAAACCTGGAAGGTCTGCTACTGCAAACGATTCACCTGACTGAGTACGAACCATACCCAAATTAGGGACAATAGTCGTAAAGTGGTAAGCACCGATTTTAGGTTTAGCTGAAGTGATGACACTAAGCAAAGTTGACTTTCCGACAGATGGGAAACCAACCAAGCCGACATCCGCCAAGATCTTTAATTCCAGTTGCAACTCACGTTCCTGACCTGGTTCTCCATTCTCAGAAATCTCAGGTGCAGGATTTTTGGGTGTCGCAAAACGGATGTTTCCTCGACCACCACGACCGCCATGAGCCACGATAAATTCTTGACCATGTTCAATCAAGTCTGTAATGACTTTACCTGTTTCTGCATCACGTACAGTCGTTCCTTGTGGTACGCGAACACGAAGATCTTCTGCACCACGTCCATGCATTCCTTTGGTCATCCCTTTTTCACCAGATTCGGCCTTGAAATGACGGTTATAGCGGAAATCCATCAAGGTACGCAAGCCTTCGTCCACAACGAAAACAACGTTACCACCACGTCCGCCATCACCACCCCAAGGCCCGCCATTAGGGACATACTTTTCACGGCGAAAGGCGACCATGCCATCGCCACCATTACCAGCCTTGACCTTGATCTTAGCTGTATCTAAAAACATACTCATATTTTCTTCTCACTTTAAAAAGGCTGGGGAGAACCCAGTCATTAGTTATTGTTTCTATCTTAGCAACTTGCTTAGAATCTGCTAAAAGCTCCAAGTGCTGTCGCAAAGATACCAGCAAGGGTTACAAACAACATAATTAGCACGACAAAAAGCGTTACTTTTTCAAACATTGTTTTTTTACGTTTTCCATTATCTCCAAAAGCCATTTGAACTCCTTTTTATTTCTCTTTGTTCTATTCCGATTCTCTTTTAATATTCGCTAGAAACAGGTGCAATTACCCATAAAATCAAGTAAG
Source organism: Streptococcus sp. oral taxon 058 str. F0407 (assembly GCF_000235485.1). Lineage (GTDB taxonomy): Bacteria > Bacillota > Bacilli > Lactobacillales > Streptococcaceae > Streptococcus. Next base: position 177,470 of record NZ_JH378888.1, on the reverse strand, counting down.
CAAGTATCCCTGCCCCATAACAAAAAGCAAGAACACCCCAAATCACACGAACAATGGTGGGATCAATATCAAAATAGTGGGCTACTCCTGCACAAACACCACCAATTTTTTGGTCTCTTCCACTTCTCATAAATTTTTTCGCCATCTTTTGTTCTCCTATATTTTTACTAATCTCTCCAGTAATCCCGGATGCTAGACAACTGCTTTTTAGAAGCCTTTAATATTCGTTTGGACTCTTTAACTGGGGTTGAAACAGCCTGCTGAGGTAGGTACAAAATAGTTTTTAAGAATCGCTGTGTCATGGGTTCGTCGCCACGTAGTTCCTGCTCAAATTTATTTGAAATAATGGCATCGAGATAAAACTCATGGACTCGTTTCCCAAAATTCTCAGCAGAAATCTCATACAACTTGTCAGCCAACTTCTGCTCATCCATATCTGGAGTGGCGATCAAGGCCTCCAATATTGCACCAGCAAGGTCCTGTTCTCCATAGTAGAGGGTTCCAAACATTTTGTCACTGATCAGATTATCCAGATAAGGATTACCATGAGCGATGACAGGCGTTCCACTGGCTAGACTCTCTAGATAAGTCAGGCCTTGGGTTTCACTAGTGGATGCAGAGATAAAGAAATCTGCCGCCTTATAGTACAAGGCTGTTTCACTTGGGGCGATCATACCAGTAAAAATCACCTGATCTTGAATTTGCAACTGGACGGCTTGTTCTTTCAGACTGTCCAAATAAGGACCGTCACCAGCAACAACCAGTTTCACTTTGTCTTCTTCTTTCAAAACCTGCGCGAAGGCGGCTAGGACCGCTTGGATATTTTTCTCAAAGGAGATACGAGAAAGACTCAGTAACATTTTCTCGTTTTCTTTAATCCCAAGTTTAAGTCGAAGGGCTGCTAAATTCTCTTCTTTAATCTCAGGGCGTTCAAACTTAGCTAGCTCAATACCAGTTGGTATCACACGCTTTTCAACCTTAACCTTGTACTTAGATAGAAGATCCCGAACAATCTCACTTGGACAAATCACTCCATCAACATCGTGAAGGAAGCCCCTTACCAGATATTTTACCATACTTGGACGAATCAGCATACCCTTAGCAATATAATGCACATAATCTTCGTACTGAGTGTGGTAGGTATGAATAACAGGAATTTTCAATTCTCTTGCAATCCAAATCCCTAGTAAACCTAGTGAAAACTCTGTTTGCGTATGAATGATATCTAGCTGATACTGTTTAGCAATCTCAAGTGCCTTTGTAAATCCACGATAAGCAAAACGTCGATCCTTAAATGCAAAGAAGGGAACACTCGGAATTCGAATGATTTGCCAATCCTCGTAGCGGTTCACATCTTTATCAGTTGTTGTAAAGATAAAAACTGCATGTCCTTGCTTCTCAAGCTCTGTCTTCAAGGTTCGAATGCTAGTCGCAACCCCAGAAACCTGAGGGAAATAGGTGTCAGTAAATAAACCAATTCGCATAGATTACCTCACTTCTTGCCTAGAGTCGCCTGCTCCCGATAGAACTTCAACCAGATTTCCAGTAAATGCTCCTCCGAGTACTCTTTAGAAATCTCACGAGCTTTTTCTTTCAAGTCTTTTAAAGCTTCAGGATCATTCTTGTATTCTAGGATCGCTTCTCTCATCTCGGAAACATCACCTGTAGCACGATAATTCCCTTCGAGAATGACCTTGTATAGATCTAAATCCCTCAACATAATCGGTGCTTCACAACTAGCTGCCTCTAAGATGGTCATAGGGAATAATTCGTTGTAACTTGGTAGCAAGAAGAGATCCGCTAAAGCGTAGAACTCTCGCATTCGCTCTGGAGGAACAATACCTGGAAAAATTAGATTTTTAGGTGGATTGTCCATAATTTTTTTATAGCGTTCATAACCATCTGTCATCCCGCCAAATGAAAAACCGCCAGCCCAGATAAAAGTAATTTCTGGCAATTCCTCCGCAAGACGTATAAAGTCATCAATTCCTTTACGTTTCTGAACCTGACCTGCACCTACAACAACAAACTGATCCTCAGCTAAATCAATTTCTTGACGAAGTTTTGCTACTTGGTCAGCTGGCAGTGGATGCCATTTTTCCTTATTTACAAAGTTTGGAATATAAGTTACTTTTTCACGCGGAATACCAGCTGCCACCAAATCCTCGATAAACATGGGATTGACCACCACCAGGTGTTCCATTCGGTTGTAAAAAGAAAAAACATAGCGTTTGATAATTCCCTTTAAGAAAAATGGAATTTTCAAACTCCCCTCAAGCGTATCAGGCAAAAAATGTACATAGCCAATTTTTCTCCCAGAGCGTTTCTTTTGGAAAGTAGATAAATAATAAGGGAAGTCAATGGTATGAAAGTGAGTCACATCCGCCTCTACAGGAAGGTTCTCCGTAACAATCAACTGGTCTTTGGCATCACGATGTAGGAGACGTACCAACTCACGGTAGGCTCCTGATACTCCTTGACCAGCTATCTTTTCACTTGAACTTAGCATATTGACACGCAATTTTTCGTTTTCCATACCATTCATTATACCATTTTATTTCCAGAAAATCAGCAAAAGAAAGAAGAGACCAGAGGAAAAAGAGGAATTTACCCTATTTTCCAATCGTCTCTCCTATTTTTTACTGTTTATTTAATTCCTAGGGCGATACGTGCATAGCGACTCATTTTTTCAACAGTCCAAGCTGGATACCAGACCAATTTAACTTCGGTATTGGTTACCTCAGGCACATCTGTCATCGCATCGTGTATCTGGTCTGTTAAGAGGTCAGCCAGTGGGCAGCCCATAGTTGTCAAGGTCATATCAATTTCAGTGTGACCAGTTTCACCATCAAAACGAATTTCATAAATCAAACCTAGGTTGACAATATCAATTCCCAACTCAGGGTCAATTACTTCTTCCAAAGCGTTTAAAATACGTGTTTTGATAGCTTCAATTTGCTCTTCTGTATAAGCCATGTTCATCCTCACTCTAATCTTCAATAAAATCACGAAGCGGTTTGCTGCGACTTGGTTGGCGCAATTTTCTCAAAGCCTTGGCCTCAATCTGACGGATACGTTCACGAGTTACGTTAAAGACTTTACCAACATCTTCAAGGGTGCGCATTTTCCCATCGTCCAAACCGAAACGAAGGCGCAGAACGTTTTCTTCACGGTCAGTCAAAGTATCTAATACTTCATCCAACTGCTCACGCAAAACGATACGAGTTGTGTAGTCCACTGGATTTTCAATCACTTCGTCTTCGATAAAGTCCCCAAGGTGGCTATCGTCCTCTTCACCAATCGGTGTTTCAAGAGATACTGGTTCTTGGGCGATTTTCAAGATTTCACGCACCTTGTCAGGTGTCATATCCATACGCTCAGCGATTTGTTCAGGAGTTGGATCTTGGCCCAATTCTTGAAGGAGATTACGCTGTTCACGGACAAGCTTATTAATGGTTTCAACCATGTGAACTGGGATACGAATGGTACGAGCTTGGTCAGCGATGGCACGAGTGATTGCCTGACGAATCCACCAAGTTGCATACGTAGAAAACTTAAATCCTTTTGAATAGTCAAACTTGTCAACAGCCTTCATCAAACCCATGTTTCCTTCTTGGATCAAGTCAAGAAACTGCATGCCACGCCCTACGTAGCGCTTAGCAATAGAAACCACCAAACGAAGGTTGGCTTCTGCAAGACGTTGTTTGGCTTCAATATCACCAGCCTCAACTGCTAGGGCCAATTCTTTTTCCTCTTCGTTGGTCAAGAGAGGAACAACCCCGATTTCCTTCAAATACATACGGACTGGGTCATTAACCTTGGCAGAAGTTGAGCCAATCAAATCCTCATCGCTGAGTTCTGGTTCTTCTTCTGCACTAAGAACACGCGCACTTGGATTTCCTTCGTTATCTGTGATAGAAATACCAGCATCCTGAATCCGTTGCAAAAGGTCTTCAATGCCGTCTGCATCGAGGGCAAAAGGAATAACCAGACTTGAATTGATTTCGTCATCTGTTGCTGTTCCTGTTTTTTTGTGGTTACGGATAAAGTCTGCTACTTGCACATCAAATGTGGTTACTTCTTTTTGTTTTGTTGCCATTATTACTCCATTCTTCTCTTTTGGGAAATCAATCGTTGGAATTCTTCCCAGGCTGTGTCTGTATCTCCTAGATGACTAGCTTCCTGTACTTTCTTTTTAATCTTTAAATTGTCCTTGCTGAGGAGGGCACGGTTACGAGTCGCTTCGACTTCAGAAAGTTCTTGAGGCGACATCTCAGTTGGCAAATCTAGACCAAGAACATGGTACCAGGCATTTTCAACCTCAGGACTCTGATGAGACAGTTCCTCTGATCCGATTTCTCCCTCTACACTTAATAATTCGTAAAGAATCTGAAATTCTGGGGTATCAAAGAAAAAATCTTCTCTTAATCGGTAGTCATTTAAAACAAGTGGATTCTCAGCCATCCTATAAAGGAGATGAGCCTCCGCTCTCATAACTGCTGTCAGTTGCCGGGTCACAGGTAAACTAATCCCTACTGGTGTAGGATGATCCTTTACCCTCTCCTGCCTTTGAACAATTCGACTTTCATTTACAATCTGTTCCACCTGCTGGTAATCAAAGGAAGGTAGGTTATCCGCCAGAATGTGAATGTATGAATTCTGGGCAGTGATAGACTTTTCTTTGGCGATTAAGGGCGCAATCTTTTCAATGAACTCGATTTGCGCTTGCAAGTTATCACTATTCTCAGGTTTGAGTTGGTGAATATAGAACTCTATAGGACTGATACGTGTCTTGGTTAAGAGGTAGGCCAGATCTTCAGCAGAATTCTTTTGTAAATACTCATCTGGGTCCATGGCATCAGGTACTCGGACAACTTCCACTGAGAAATCTTTTAATTCTTCCAGAGCTTTGGCTGTCGCTGCCTGTCCTGCCTTGTCACCATCGTAGCTGAGAACTATCTTTTTGGTGAAGCGTTTGAGGTGATCAACATGTTCTCTGCTCAGAGCTGTCCCCATGGAGGCTACAGCATTTTCTATACCAGCGCGGTAGGCCGCGATAACATCCATGAAGCCTTCCATCAGGTAAAGCTCTGTGATCTTACCTGTTCCCTTTTTTGCCTTGTCCAAATGATACAATTCGTAACTCTTATTAAAAATTGCAGTTGAACGACTATTTTTGTACTTGGCAGTCTGATTATCGGCTTCTTGCCAAATACGACCTGAAAAGGCAATGACCTGCCCCTTGTCATTGGTCAAAGGGAAGACAATACGTCCGAAAAAGGTATCAAAGAACTGATTGTCATCAGACAAATAAAACAAGCCCGAAGCCAATAAATCCTTTTCCTCAAACTTGTCAGCCAAACGTTGGTAGAGATAGTTTCTCTCGGCTGGAGCTAGTCCAATCTGAAAGTGCTTCAGAACATCGTCTGTCAATCCACGTTTGTAGAGATAAGCCCTTGCTGCTTCTCCCATCTTGGTCGTCATGAGGATTGCATGGTAAAAGCGTGCAGCTTCTTCATGCATATCATATAGAACTTGATGAGGAGAAAGCTGTTGAGGACGAGACTGGATAGGCATAGCTAGTTGAATACCGACGCGCTCACCTAAGAGTTGAACGGCTTCCATGAAGGACACGCCTTGGTATTCTTCGATGAACTTAAAAACATCTCCTGAGCGCCCACAACCGAAACAATGATAAAACTGCCTGTCTTCCACAACGTTGAAAGAGGGAGTCTTTTCACCATGAAAAGGACAGAGCCCTAAATAGTTCCGTCCAGCCTTCTGTAAAGAAATCACATCACCTATGACTTCCACAATGTTGGCATTGTTTTTGATTTCTTCAATGACTTGCTTGTCAACCATACACAATACCTCCATCTTATCATAGTTTCACGTAAACTAGTATAGCTTATTTCTGAAAAAAAGTAAACCATTTCATACGCTTTCCGTAATTCTCTTTGCCTTATTTTTCTTGATAGAAAGGGAAGATAAAAAACTCAGAAACACTTCCGTGCTTCTAAGCTAATCTTCACTATTTTTGATGAACAATTCTCTATTTTACTCAAATAATTGATAGTAGTCTGAAATTTTCATTTTTGATTTTTCTTCTTTGTTCAAATCTTGAATGATACGCCCTTCCTTCATGACAATCAGACGATTTCCATACTTGAGGGCATCTTCCATATGGTGGGTAATCATGAGGGCTGTCAGATAGTCTTTGCTGACAAATTCATCTGTTAACTCCATAAGTGCAACACTGGTCTTTGGGTCGAGAGCTGCTGTGTGTTCATCCAACAAGAGCAACTCTGGGCGCTTCAAGGTTGCCATCAAAAGACTTAGAGCTTGTCGTTGACCACCTGATAGAAACTCTATAGGGGTGTCCAGATGTTTTTCAAGGCCATTTCCCACTTTTTCAATGGTAGCCTGAAACTCTTCTCTATGGCTTGATAGCCTTCTAGGAAGGAGCCCTCTCTTCTCACCACGAAACTTGGCAATCAAGAGATTTTCCGCTACCGTCATACGGGGAGCCGTACCCATCTTGGGATCCTGAAAGACACGGGACAAGTACTTAGCCCTCTTTTCAGGTGAAAAATGCGTCACGTCCTCGCCCATGATGCGGATACTTCCGCTTGTTAAAGGTAAGGTACCTGCAATAGTGTTAAAAAGAGTTGACTTCCCAGCTCCATTTCCACCTAGGATGGTAATGAAATCATGTTCAAAAATTTCAAGAGAAACATCATTAAGGATGATTTTTTCCTCGTCAAAGCCATTCGTGATGACTTTGGTAGCATTTTTTAATTCTACAATTGCTGTCATTTGCTAAACTTGACTCCTTTCAGGTATTTGCTTTTGAAGGTTGGAATCATAAGGCAAACTGCTAAAATTAAGGCGCTGTACAAACGAAGATAACTTGTATTAAATCCAAGAGCAATCACTCCCCAAACGAGGAACTGATAAGCGATAGAGCCTACAACGATGGTCATGAGTCGCTCTGCCAAGGTCAAACTCTGGAACAAAACCTCACCAATAATCAAGCTAGCAAGCCCTACGACAATCACTCCGATTCCTCGGGAAACATCCGCGTATCCTTCTTGTTGAGCAATTAAGGCTCCTGCAAGCGCGATAATCCCATTTGAGAGAACCAAACCCATGAGTTCCATACGACCAACATGAATTCCAAAACTACGAGCCATGTCAGGATTATCACCTGTAGCGATGTAGGCCTGACCTAATTTGGTATCTAGGAAAAAGAGCATGAGTCCAATAACAAGGGCAACAAAGATAAATCCAGTCAAGAGTTGATTGAGGTCCGAATCAAAAGGCAAGACATCCTGAATTTGCTTAGTGCCAAGAAGCCCCAGATTGGCACGTTCCATAATCATGAGCATGATGGAATGGCAGGAAGTCATGACCAAAATCCCTGATAAGAGAGTTGGAATTTTACCTTTGGTGTATAAGAGACCCGTTGCCATACCAGCTAGGCAGCCTGCCCCTACTGCAGCCAAGGTCGCTAAAAATGGATTAACCCCTTGTGTTATCAAGGTAACAGCTACTGCTCCTCCTAGAGGAAAAGAGCCCTCAGTAGTCATATCTGGGAAATTCAAAATTCGGAAGGTCATAAAGATTCCCAAACCTAAAATCGCCCACACCATTCCCTGAGAAATAATGGATACTATCATAATCTTTCACTCACTTCTTTCTTTAGTAAAAATGGGAGGAGATGTCCCCAACTCCTCCTTTATCTTTATTCAATCACTTGTCCTGCTTCTTTTAGAACAGACTCAGGGATTGTGATGCCAAGTTCTTGCGCTAGTTTTCTGTTAATCACTGACTTACCAGTTGAGAAGACATTAACTGGAGTATCAGCTGGTTTTTCACCTTTCAAAACTTTAGCAATCATCTTACCAGTAGCCACTCCAAGATCGTGTTGGTCAACTACTACAGATGCTAATCCACCTGCTTCTACCATGGCAGTGGCACTTGGGTAGATTGGTTTTTTAGCTGTTTGGTTGCTTGATACAACTGTTGGGAAGGCTGATGCGATGGTGTTGTCAATTGGAACCCAGATTGCGTCAACCTTGCTAGTCATAACATTGACTGTTGAGGCAATTTCATTTGTTGATGGAACGGAAAAGGTTTCGACTGTCAAACCTGCTTTTTCAGCATAAGCCTTGAATTCTTCAACTTGTGATTTTGAGTTATCTTCACTGCTTGAGTAGAGAGCGCCGATTGTTTTGACATTTGGTGTCAAAGTTTTAATCAATTCCACTTGTTGTTCAGCTGGGTTGTGGTCTGACACCCCTGTGATGTTGCCACCTGGTTTTTTCAAATCTTTGACCAAGTTAGCACCGATTGGGTCTGTAATAGCAGCCATGATAACTGGTAGGTCTTTTGTAGCACTTGCTAGTCCTTGAGCTGCTGGTGTTGCAATCCCAACAACAACATCGTTTCCATTTGCTACCAATTGTTTACTCATGGTTGCAACCTTGCTCTGATCACCTTCAGAGTTCATAAAGTCGATTTTTACTTGGTCGTCCTTATAGCCTTCTTCAGCTAGTCCATCTTGAATTCCTTGGTAAATCAAGTCTAAAGAGGGGTGGCTAACAAACTGAAGGACACCAACCTTAGCAACTTTTTGCTCCACCTTAGCTGCTGGCTTGTTCATAGATGAATAGATCAAACTAGCTACTACCAATACTGCTAATCCAGCGATAATTCCAATTAAACGTTTATTTTTCATATTTTTTCTCCTTTTAAATCACTTGTATAATGCTCTTTTAAACAAAACAAGCGACGCCATCGTTTAAATTCCATAAGTTTCCTCCAACAAAAAAGTCCTCACACAAAAAACTTGTGTGAGGACGTCGATGCGCGGTGCCACCTCAATTATAGGGAATATCCCTATCGCTCTTTCTCGCAATCACGAGTTGCACTGTAAGGTGTGCTCACCGAATTTTTATGATTTCAAATTCTTAAGTACATTCAGCCCAATTTTCATCACTTTCATTTATCTGTTTCCACCAACCACAGACTCTCTAAAAAATGAGTATGATTACTTTCTGAATGTTTAAATTATATCATTTTTCAATTACTTGTCAAGACTATTTTTAGAATTTTTTAAACTATTCAAAAACTTCCCCTTGAAAAAAGAGGAAGCTTGTAGAATATCAGCCTGAATTACGCAAACCTGTTGCAATTCCGTTGATAGTTGTATGGATTAGTCTTTCTTCGTCTGCTGACAATTCGCCGCGACGTTGACGTTTGATCAACTCCAACTGGATATAGTTAAGGATATTAAAGTAAGGCATACGATAGTTTAGACTGTCTTTTAGGTAAGAGTTTTCAGCCAAGAGTTCGTCATAGCCTTCGATAGCTAGAATAACGTTCTTGGTCAATTGCCATTCATCTAAAATAGTGTAGTAGATAGCCTGCACTTCTTCATCTTCACAGAGCTTGGCATATTCAAAGGCAATGTTCATGTTAGACTTAGATAAGACCATGTCTACATTGGAAAGCAAAGATTGGAAGAAAGGCCAGTTTTGGTACATGTCACGGAGGATCTCAATATTATCAGGATTCTGATCAATAAACTCTTTGAAGCTGGATCCCACTCCGTACCAACCAGGGAACATGACACGGCTTTGTGACCATGAGAAGACCCAAGGGATGGCACGCAAACCGCCAATTTCAGTGATGGTCTTACGAGCTGCTGGACGCGAACCGATGTTGAAGCTTGAAATAGCTTTGATTGGGCTTGACTCGAAGAAATAGTCATAGAAATGTTCATTTCCAAAGACCAAATCACGGTAGATATCGTAGCTACGGTCTACTACTTGATCCATGATAGCTTCGTAACGATTTGACGTATTGGTATCACTCTTCTTCTTGGTAATCATACGGTTAATGGCTGCAGAAACCAACATTTCAAGGTTATAATAAGCAGCGTCTTTGTTACCGTATTTGTTTCCAATCACTTCTCCCTGCTCAGTCAGACGGATGCGGTCTTTGATAGACTTGAGTGGTTGAGATGTGATAGCTTCATAAGTTGGTCCACCACCACGACCCACAGTACCACCACGACCATGGAAGAAAGTGACCTTAACGCCAAATTCATCACCAATAGCAGTCAGTTGCTGTTGAGCTTTATATAGAGTCCAACATGATGACAGGTAACCACCGTCCTTGTTACTATCAGAGTAGCCAAGCATGATTTCCTGATAGTTATCTTTTGAAGCAATCCATTTTTTAGCCAAAGGAAGAGAGAAATATCTTCTCATGGTTTCTTCTGAGTGATCCAAGTCCTCGATCGTTTCAAAGAGAGGAACAATCTGAACGCGGGCTTTTTGGTCATCCACCAAGCCGACTTCCTTAAGCATAATGGCTAGTTCTAGCATATCAGACACGCTGGTTGCATGAGAGATGATGGTTTGACGGATGACGTTTTCACCTAATTTATCCTTCAACTTGCGAGCGGCTTTAAAGATAGATAGTTCTTTCTCAAGTAGTTCTGACTTTTCAGCATGAGTTGCTGAGAGGATACGAGGATCTTCTTCTAACTCTTTTAATAGGAGGGCGCATTTTTCGTCTTCAGAAAGGTCACTATAATGGTCGTTGATACCTGCGGATGCTAACAATTCTGCGACACAAGCTTCGTGGACACTAGAATCTTGGCGCATGTCGATAGAGGCAAGATAGAAGCCAAAGATTTCAACCGCCTGCATCAACTCGACAAATTCTCCTGAAATCAGGTACTCACCTTTGTTCTCTAATAGAGAATCTCGGATGGCTAACAAGTCTTGGTAGAATTCATCTGCAGTGGCATATCTTGGATGAACATCCTTGTCTTCGATAAGATAGGTCTTGGTTGCCTGCATCTTAGCTTGGATGTCAAAGAGGGCACGACGATAGAGTTCTTTTTCACGATAAATGGAATTATCTTGAGACTTGAGCGCCATCTCACGAACCTTGTCACTAACATTCACAATACTGGTTGAAAGTGAGAATTCACGATAGAGGTTATAAATCTTCTCATCATAGTAGTTCATGATGACTTCACACTGAGTCAAGGCTGATTTGTTGAGGGTTTCCGCAGTTACGAAAGGATTTCCATCACGGTCTCCTCCGATCCACATCCCCATAGTAATCGGTTTTGGATGTTGGAGCTCGATACCTTGTTCTTTAGCTAATTTTTTATACTCAGCCGTCAAACGTGGAACAGCATTCAAGAAAGAACTCTGATAGTACTCCATCACGTTGGTGATTTCGTTGGTTACCTTCAATTTCTTCTCGCGAATCATATCCGTTTGCATGATAATTTCAATGTAACGACGGAGATCTGTGTGCCATTTTTCTTTGTTGATCAAGCCTAGTTTGACATCACGGTACTTCCGTAAGAGTGTATGGATATGATTGGTTAAATCCAGCATACTCTTGCGTTGTACTTGTGTTGGATGGGCCGTCAAAACTGGAACTACATTCAGCTGCTCCAAAATTGCAGCCGCGTTTTCTTTTTCAGCCACCATCTTAATGGTTGTTGACAGTTTTCCTAGGTAGTCTTGGTCCACATTATTTTGGTGATTGATCTCATAAGCCAAATCCACATCTTCAGAGATATTGATCAAGAGTGGAAGGATTGAGAAATAGCGAGAAATATAGATCATTTCCTCGTTTGAAAGGCTGGTCACCAATTTATTGAGTCCTTGATAGTTTTCGCTTGTAGACAAATCCTTCAACTGCATGATTTTATCAAAAGTCTCAGGCGCCAGCATATTTTTAGTGATATCTTCTAATAGCTCAGTCAGAATCAAGACTTCTTCTTGGACGACTGCTTTATTACTATAGTTTTCTAATTTTTGAAGTGACATAAACTTTCCTTTCCATACAATCCTTACAGAGTAGCAGAAGGTTGACTTTCATATTCTCTGATAAGTTTGGCACGTTTTTCGCTGGCATCGATATTTAGTACAAAGGCAATGGCTACAGATAAGACCAGAAGACTATTCCCTCCTTGTGAAAGGAAGGGGAAGGTTACCCCTGTAGAAGGAATCAACCCTGAAATTCCACCGATATTGACAAAGACCTGAACCAGAATCATCCCCCCGACACCGATGGCAACCATAGAGTTAAAGGGGTCCTTAGCTCGAATACCAACCAGGATGATTCGCAAAATCAAAAAGAAGAGTAAAGCCAAAATCATACCCGCTCCTACAAATCCAAACTCCTCGATGACGATTGAAAAGACGAAATCCGTATGTGCTTCTGGCAAATAACCACGTTTCTCAATGGAATTTCCTAATCCAAGTCCAAACCAGCCACCATTTACCATTGCATAGTAGGAATTTGCGAGCTGGTGTCCTGCACCCGCCAAGTCAGTAAAGGGATTAAAGAAGGCGCTGAAACGTTTAGCAACGTAACCAAATACCGGAATTTGAGAAAACTTTTCAACCCCGACAAAGCGAATGACAGACAAGACTAAAATAGAACTTCCTGCTAAGAGAGCTAGAATAGTCGAGAACCAACGATAGGCAATTCCGCTGACTGTGTACATAAGCAGCGACACCAAGACCAGAATGGTCGCATTTCCCAAGTCAGGGAAAATTCCCAAACTACCAATCAAAACCAGTAAAACGAAACGCCAGTCGTTAAAAGCTCGAGGTAACCACTGATTCTGAGTCAAGACTTGGAAGTCGTAAACAGCTATCTCATCTTGCTGTTTTGAGAATCGATGGGCTAGGTACCAAATAATGATAATCTTAAGGTACTCCGCAGGCTGAATCGTTACAGGTCCTACAGAAATCCAACCGTAGGCACCATTGACTGGTGTTCCAATTAGCCGAGCCAAAGCTAGGAGAATCATCTCTACAAACATAACGATAAAAATCAAGCGTTCATTTCTTAAAAAACCAAGTTTCAGTTTATAAATTAAGGCAATCAAAACCAAACTAACTACCCAAAACATTCCTTGGTTCCGAGCTAACTGAAGAGCGCTTTTCCCTTCTTGGATCAAGGTAGCACTCGTCGTTGAGTAAACAACAATTAGACCCAAAATCGATAAAAGGAGGTAAGGAATCAAAATGGAATAGTTCAATAGGTGCCTTTTACTAATTTTCATATGTCACCACTCTAATAGAAACAGAGAAAACTGTTCCTAATTCCGTTTTATTTTCTAGTTTTGATTGCTATTATACCATTTTTTCAGAAAGAAAAAAACTCTTATCCTCCAATCCTTCGAATTTTGCTCTTTGGCCGAAACTGATCACAAAAAATACAAACTTCAAGACAAAGTTTGTATTTTCTTTTTTATTCTGCTGATGAGCTACTGCTTGAGTTTGAGTCTGCACCACCAACGTATTGGGCAAAGATATTTTGGAAAACAGGATCTTTCACTTTAATATTTGCAGCTTGGAATTCTTTCCCGATAACGCTCTGAACGAAAGATGAATCGTTTTGTTTCTGCGTCAAAATGACTGTTTTTAATTTTTCTTTGTAATCATCTAGGTTTGATGATTTTTCTGTTTTCTTGGTTAGCTTAATAATGTAGTATTGGGTACTGTAGGCTTGTGTTCCAGTCGCTGTGATGACATCAGAGACACCATTCACATCCAAGGCAAAGGCCGCCTTCTTGACTTGTTCTGGAAGTTCTGTTGAAGCAGAGTCAAAAGTAATTTCTCCACCATTTTCTTTTGTCTTGTCATCGTTTGAGTTGTCTTTTGCCAACTGGGCAAAATCAGCTCCTGCTGCTTTTGCTTTTTCAAGCACTTCTTTTGCCTTGTCTTCATTATCCATACGGATGATCTGAGCTGTTACATCTGGTGTATAAGACTCAAAAGCTTTTTGGTAAGCTTCGTCAGTCAATTCGTTTTCTGCGGCTTTTTTAACTGCCAATTCGACCAACTTACTTGTGCGAATTTGAGCTTTACGAGTCTCAGGAGTCATACCCGCACGTTGAAGTACGCTGTTGTAGCTATCGCCGTATTTCTTTTGTTCCTCAGCAACGGCATCATCCACCTCTTTGTTAGTCACTTCTGAACCATATTGTTTTTCAAATACTTTTTGGATGGTCATATTAAGCAAGACTTGTTGCGCAGTTGGATTGTTTTTGACTTGTTCATAAAATTGGTGTTCAGTGACGACATCACCCTTCATGCTGATGAGGTCAGCCCCTTCAGAACTTTTTGAACAAGCAGCCAAAGTCGCTACAGATAATAAGGTAATGGCTCCTGCCAATAGTTTTTTCTTCATGTTTACTCCTTTTATGGTAAGTTACCTTCTCTATTTTACTAAATTGTCTTAAATTTTTCTAAAAATCATTCACTCTCAGAAAGTTGGACATCTGCTACATTCTTTCGTAGCATGAGAATGCCGTCCCCAAGCGGAACTAAAGTCGCCGTTAAATCTGGATTATCCAAAGTTGCTTTGAAAAGTCTTTGTAATCCCTTATAGATTGTGCGTTGACCCCGACGGACTTCCATGATATCCTTGGCAACATCGCCTCCTTGGAAAATATCATCCAAAACTACTACTCCACCGACATCCAAGTGTTTAAGGATTTCTGGTAGAAAGACGATGTACTTGGACTTGGCCGAATCCATAAAGACAAAGTCATAAGTTTCAGTCAAGGTTGACAAGACATCTACAGCATCTCCTTCCAAAAGAGTGATTTGTTTGCGCCTGTCAAACTGGGCAAAATTTTCCTTAGCAAAACCAATCATCTCAGGATTACGGTCGATCGTTGTAATCTTGGCATTTGGCGCATGTTCCGCCATCAGGAGGGCAGAAAAGCCAATTGCCGTTCCAATCTCCAAAATGTTCTTGGGCTGCATGGTTTCCATGAGAAAACGGAAATAAGCAACCGTTTCATGAGGAATGATGGGAATATTTTCCTTGCGAGCGAAGGTCTCCAATTCTTTCAAGGAACCTGTCACCTGCTTTTGACGCTGGCGCATGAACTCTACGATTTCTTCCTTGACGACAGGACGACGCATATTGTGATTGGCATTTTTACTATAAGACTCTACCATCTTAAGCCAATCCCAATTTTTCAACAAGGGCTTCAAACTCATTCAAACGGCGTTCAAAGACTGCAAAGGCGTCGTTGAGATAGTCTTCCTTCTCCATATCCACTCCTGCTTTTCTCATGACATTAAGCGGATAGTCAGACTTACCAGCCTTGAGGTAGTTGATATAACGATCACGGTCTTCCTGACTACCATGGACAATCTTTTCAGCCAAGGCTGAAGCAGCTGCAAAACCAGTCGAATATTGGTATACATAGTAGTTATAGTAGAAGTGTGGAATGCGAGCCCACTCATATTGGATTTGAGGATTGTCTTCCTTGCTGAGTCCATAGTACTCTTGGTTCAAGTCAGCGTAGAGTTTATTAAGGAAATCACTTATCAAGACTTCTCCATTTTGGTCTGCTTGGTGAATGGCATGTTCGAACTCAGCAAATTGAGTTTGACGGAAGACCGTTCCACGGAAACCGTCCAAGAAGTTATTAAGGATAGCAAAGCGAGTTGCATCGTCTTCTACTTCTTCCAATAATTTCTCCGTCAAGATATTTTCATTGGTCGTTGAGGCAATCTCAGCCAAGAAGATAGAGTAATCTCCGTAAACATAAGGTTGAGTTTCACGTGTATAGCTAGAGTGCATACTGTGACCAGTCTCGTGTACTAGGGTAAAGAGATTGTCTAGATTGTCCTGCCAATTAAGAAGCATAAAGGCATTTGTATCGTAAGAACCACCAGAGTAGGCACCAGAACGCTTGCCTTGGTTTTCATAGACATCAATCCAACGCTCGCTAAAGGCACGTTTGACACGGCTCAAGTAGTCATCACCCAAGACTGCCAAGGCCTCTTCTGCTTTTTTCAAGGCTGCTTCGTAGGTAAAGCTATAATCTACTGACGAGAGCGGTGTGTAGACATCGTACATCTTGAGATCTGAAATCCCCAAGATTTTAGAGCGAAGTTCAAGGTAACGATGCAAGAGTGGCAAATGCTTGCGAACTGCTGCTACTAGATTGTCATAGACACTCTCTGGAACAAAGTTGGCTGCAAGGGCTGCATGGCGAGCACTCTTATAGTTGCGAACTTTTGCTCGGTAGTTTTGCACCTTAACATTTGTCTGCAAAGTCTTCGCATAAGTATGTTGGAATTGCTCATAAGTCGCATAGAGGGCTTCATAGGCGCCACGACGGACTTCTCGGTTTTTAGACTCCATCAAGCGAATATAAGTACCGTGTGAGAGCTGCACTTCCTTGCCTTCATCATCCAAGACGTATGGGAAGCTAATATCCGCATTATCCAAAATAGCAAAGGTTTCACTAGCAGCGCCAAAGATTTCTCCTGCTCCAGCAAGCAATTCTTCCTCACGTTGTGAAAGAACATGATCTTTCTTTTGCAAGAGCTTGTCAAAAAAGTGTTTGTAAACTTGGAGTTTTGGTTGAGCTTCTAGGAAGTCCGCATACTGCTCTTCACTAATCTCCATAAACTCAGGTTCATAGAATGAAAAGGCTTGTTCTAACTGACTGTACAGGGTCATTGCCTTAGCATAGTACTCTTGATACTTGGCTTCACGCGTGTCCTGATCATTTTTCATATGCGCATAGACATAAAGCTTTTCAACTTGGCGTTCCAAGTCAAGTGAGAATTCTGTAATCTCAAGCAAACTGTCTGCACTATCCAAGAGATGCCCCTCATACCGAGATGCTGTTTGTACTTTTTCAGTTAAATCTTTCAAGGCTTCTTCCCAAGCCTGGTCTGTTGGGTAGATTGTCGAAAGATCCCATGTATCTTTTTCATTTATTTCATGTCGTTGTAATACCATAAGATTCCTCCATCCTTTCTATTTTACCACATTTTTTGAGAAATATAAGCGATAAAAGGCTGGCGGATAGAGCTTTTGGCGATTATTTTTCGGTTTTTTTTGATAGTAAGCCTGAAAATTTCTATAATAGCTAGTCAAATCCATTTCAATCTGCAAAAAATCACCTGATTCTATCGGTCTGACCTGAGGATACCAGTCGTCCAGTTGACGGTTTAATAGATTGTCTCCTTGTTGATAAGCCTCCTCCTGTTTTTTCATCCAGTAAGGCGTTTGGTAGTACAACTGTTGGCGAATGTAGTGACAGATAGTGGAATCTTGGGCAACTGTAAAACTAGCTAGTTTTTGTTTTTGATAAGGAAATCGTAGAATTTTCAAAAGGTTTCCTTGACCAAAGGGAAATTCCTTTACCCGAAAGTGAAGCTTGCCTCGTAGGTCCTGATGCAAAAGATATTTCAGTCTCAAAACTTGCTTTTTGAGATCTAGTTCCCAAGCATAGAATCCCATATTCTGACTAAAATAGAGGAATCCCCTTTGCAGTTGTGTCAGTCTCTCTTTTAACCAGAGTTTTTCTCCCAATAGCCAGATAACTTGGTATCCCTGACTACGGTAGCCTTGACTTCTATCGTATAAAAGCTTTTGAGACAAGGGACTGCACTGAACCTCCAGAGCTAATTTCTCATTGACGAGAACATCCGCAATCTGCTGAATCTCGGGCAGACTATATTCTAAGGCGACTTGATTGTCCTTCTTGGCCCAGTGATAGAGGGCCTCTTTGTTGCCCAAGTGTTCTGGACTTTCATTTTCAAAAATGGCAATACAATCTCTTAACCTTTCATGGGCAAAGTGCGTTCGAATCCTCTGTCCTTGGCGTAATCGTAGTCCACCACCACAGGCTGGACAAGTATAAGCTTGCTTGGTAACATCTTTTTCGAGGGCATTCACCAAAATCCCCTTGGCATCTCTGGCTACAAACATGGTCTACCTCCTTTTCTCATTTATTCGAAAAAGAAGAAAAAAAGACCGGAATTCCAGTCTTTCATATTGCTTTTCTACCTTTTAAACCTCTTAGAGTATTTTTTTAGCATGGGAATGAGATTGGGTATCTGCTCGCTTTTAATGACGAGGACACCGTATTCCTGACAACGATTGGCATAAACGGGATTGATTTTTCCCGTGCAAACAATCAACTTGAGACAGCTCTCCCCAGCAAAATGATTGGCATAGACTTCTAGCTCATTGATAGCTTCAACTGATAAATCTGTCATCTTGCAGGAGATAAAGGTAATCGAGCGCCCCTTTCTCAGAATAACATCAATCTCATTTTGAACATTATCCGCCTCTGGAAAGATGCCATTCCAATCAATTTCACCACCTATCATACATTCATCAAACAGGTGAGATTCGAGCGCCAAGAGGTAGAGATATACCTCTAAAATGTGCCCCTTGTTGCGACAAAAAACTTGGGCTTCTTGATTTGGAAAGCTGTAGCTTATTCGCTCCTTGTCCTCGCTTTCAATACGAAGCATCCCCGCTTCCACTAGTAAGGGGGTGATGGATTCTGGATAGAGGTAATACTTGCCGTTGTTTTCCAGTATCTTTTCGGTTTCAGCATGAAGATCATTGGTCTTAGCTAGAGAGAAAAATTGGGTTACTTGGTACCAGTGGGCGGGATTGGAAATAGCCGAGCTGGCTAGTTTTTTAACGGCCGCAATTTGCTCAACTGAGTGGATGGGGCGTTTTGATTTGAGCATTTTTCCACCACGCAAGGCTATCAACTGTTGGATGCTTAGGGTTGGAATGTCCAAATCTTCTTTTTCCAACTGGCCAGCTGCCCACTTGTATTGTTTGCCCCGCTCGACATCCATGGCAACGATGGGAAGGTGGCGATCCAAGCCGTATTGATAGAGGGATAAGGCCAGTAGTGAATCTCCACCAAAAACATCGAGAAGGACTTGATCATAGCCCGCTAGGCAATAATCTAACTGGTTCGCTAGTTGTTCTAAAGACAGCTGACGAAAGGTCACTCGTTGGATATGGGGAACTTCATCCGTGATAAAGTGGCGCAGTGAAAGTTTATCGTTATTGCTTATTTTCGTCAAAGAAAGGAAGAGAATCTCGTCACAATCACTGATAAAGGCTTGGTAGACATTCTTTTCCAATACATGCCGATCATACAATTCCACCAAAAGACTCGCCATTGGACCACCTCCATCATCTACACTTTCTTGCGCCGAGAGCAATACAGCTCTACTGCTCACATTTCCTACTTCTAGTATAGCATAAAATTAAGCTTGTCCCAATCCGCCGCCACAAATAAAAACGAATAGAAACCTTGCAAAGTGGTTTCTATTCGCTTGTAAAGATTTGATTTACTTGACTTTTTTGGCTAGCATGGTTGCAAATCGGAGTTGAATGCGATTGCCATTTTCATCACGGCGGTGCAGATGTCCTGGATTTTCATTGTACTTGACCAACTCCCAATCCTTGTAATAGTCAGCTAATTCCCCTTCTTTAAAGGTGAATGGGAAATTAACCGAGCAAGGATAATCCTCCGTGTCCATAGCACAGACGATGAGGTTGTAGCCCCCAACACTAGTTTGCTCCTGCATATTTTGGATGATAGCTGGAATACGGTCCGCTTGAAGAAACATGAGAACAACTGTCGATACGATAAAATCATAGACTTGACTAATGCTGGCTGAATTGATATTATAAAGCCCAACAGGCATGTCTAGATCCTCTTGCTCTACGATGCTTTGCAAGATTTCCAGAGATAGTTCATTTTGATCCACAGCTGTAACATCAAAACCTTGTTGTGCTAAGAAGAGAGCGTTACGGCCTTGACCACAACCCAAGTCCAAGGCTCTTCCAGGTTTTACCGTCTGCAGGGCCTCTAGGACCTCTGAATGGACTGGATTGGTCTGGTACTTCTTAGAAAAGTAATCCTCAGGCCTACAATAAAACTCCAAATACCATTCTACATCATCTGTGGCTGCCTCTACTCGATGCCAGGCTTGCGGCTGCGCCATGGGATTGTCGGTCCCTGCTTGGAAAAGGTGTTCAGCTAGAACTTGACCTTCTTCCGTCAACTCAATAAACTTGAGTGCTCCTTTTACAACTGTAATCTTGCCCCAAGTACCCACTTTGGTATTGTGCTTCTGCTGGACAATTTCTGGCATGGTCTGTTTATTCCACAAGGGCATGCGTTTATAGGCGATTAATTTTTCCATTTTCTTTTCCTCTTTTTATCGCTGGTTAACAGCTTTCACAACACGCGCGATGTCGCGATTTTGTTCACGTCGTTTGATGGATTCGCGTTTATCATAGTCATGTTTCCCTTTGGCAAGTCCTAAAAGAAGCTTAGCATAGCCATCTTTGAGATAGACTTTGAGGGGAACTAGAGTCATTCCTGTTCCTTTAGTCTCTTGTTCTAATTTTTGAATTTGCTTCTTATGGAGCAGGAGTTTGCGACGGCGTTCTGGTTCCTGATTCCAGATATTGCCCTCTTCGTAAGGAGCGATATGAACATTGCTTAGCCAAACTTCCCCATTTTTTACTTGGGCAAAGCCGTCCTTGAGATTGATTCTAGCCGCTCGTACACTCTTGATTTCCGTTCCTGTCAGGACTATTCCTGCCTCTAGTGTATCTACGATTGTATAGTCGTGGTGCGCTTTTTTATTTTGTGCGACGACCTTTCCCTCGCCCTTTGCCATGCTTAGCTCCTTTCTTAGCTACTTCTTTGTAAAATGGTTTCTTACCCTTTTTCTTTTTGTCTTTAGAAGACGATTTGCGTTTATCATTAAAACGACCTTGTTTCTTCTTGTCTTCCTTCTTACCCGAACGACGACTTGAACTACGCCCTCTTTCTTTGCGGCCAGCCTGTTTCAAGCCCTTTTCAATGACATCAAACTCACTTGGGATATAAGAGAAATCAATCTCACCTGTCATCTTATCCGCTCTTTCAACGCGAATGCGAATCTGTTGCCCTACACGGAAGGTTGTTCCTGATTTCTCTCCACGAAGAGTCAAATCACGCTCGTTGAAATGATAAAATTCAGGTAGATTGGTGATGTGAATCAAGCCTTCAACTGTGTTCGGCAATTCGACAAAAAGACCAAATTTGACGATGCTGGATACAACCGCATCGTACTCTTCGCCCACGAATTCTTCCATGTACTCAGCCTTTTTCATGGCTTCGACTTCACGCTCAGCCTCGATGGCACGACGCTCACGATTGGAAGACTGGGTCGCAATCTCTGGAATCACTTGCTCAAAATGCTCTGCTATTTCCTTGGAACGCCCATAGTCGCGAATCATCCGGTGAACCAAGAGGTCTGGATAACGGCGAATCGGACTGGTGAAGTGAGTATAATAGTCCGCAGCAAGTCCATAGTGGCCGTGATTGTGCTCCGAATAGCGAGCCTGTTGCATCGAACGGAGAAGCATCATGGATAATACATCCGCATAAGGCTCTCCCTCAACAGCACGCATGATGTCTTGGAGGGCTTCCTGACTCATCTCACTGGCCGTCCCATAAATGCGAATGCCAAAACTGGAAGCATAATCAATAAACTTCTGAACTTTTTCAGCCTTGGGCTCCTCGTGAATCCGATAGATAAAAGGTAGATCCAGCTTGCTGAAGTGCTCGGCAACTGTTTCGTTGGCAATCAACATGAAGGACTCAATCATCCGCTCAGCAACACCGCGTTGACGAAGGACAATGTCCACAGGCTTGCCTTTTTTATCCACCAAAATCTTAGCTTCGCTGGTATCAAAATTAAGGGCACCACGTTTCTCACGCATGCTTTCTAGAGTTTCATGGAGCTTGGCCATTAACTCGATACTAGGAACAATTTTCTTAAACTCTTGTCTCTTCTCCTCGTCACCAGCTAGGATATCATTAACAGCGCTATAGGTCATACGAAAACTAGTCTTGATAACCGTCTGTGTGATGGTGTAATTGACTACACGACCATGTTTATCAATTTCCATAATGGCAGACTGGGTCAGGCGGTCAACTTGAGGATTGAGAGAGCAGATGCCATTTGACAAACGCTCTGGAAGCATTGGAACCACTCGATCTGTTACATAGACTGAAGTCGCGCGGTTAAGGGCTTCCTTGTCAAGGGCAGAACCCTCGGTCACATAGTAGGAAACATCCGCGATGTGAACTCCGAGCTCGATATTGCCATTTTTCAAAGGCTTGATGTGAACTGCGTCGTCCAAGTCCTTGGCATCCGCGCCGTCAATGGTAAAGGTAAGCTCACCTCTCAAATCAAGACGCCCTTCCATATCCTTTTCTGAGGGAGCATCAGGCACACTTTCCGCCTCCTTGAGAACAGCCTCTGGAAATTCTGAAACAATATCCATGGACTCCAAGACTTCAAGAACATCAATCCCAGCATCTGTCGAGTGCCCCACCACGTCCAGCACACTAGCGACAAAGAAATCGTGTTTCTTACTTGGGTATTTGTCGATAAAGACCTTGAGAACCTCTGTCCCTTCCAACTTGATAGCTGGTTTCTTCACATAAATAGATTGACTGATTTTTTGATTTTTTGAACGGATGTAGCCAGCATACTTGGGCTTTTCCTGATCCAGAACGATTTGACCGACAACTGTTGTCAGGCTGTGTTCTAGGATATCGATAATTTTGGCTTCGGCTGCTGTTCCTTTATTACGGTCTGCAACTTTCTTGATGACCACCTCAACAGTATCACCATCAATGGCATAGTTGACATCGTTTTTTCCAACAAAAAGATCGTCCTCTTCACCTTCCAGACTGACAAAGCCGAAGCCATTTTTATGGGCATGAAAAATCCCTTTGAGGGTAATTTCATGTTTCTTCTTCTGGTCCAAGGTGAGACTTCCATCTTCTCCAAATCGAATCTGGTGCTTTCTTTCCATCAGAGACAGGGTTTTAATCAACTCACGGAAATCCTTGGATCCATCCTTTCCGAGAGCCTGAGCTAAGTCATTTACCGTCACTCGCCCCTTCTCTTGCAAATATTCTTTTATTCTATCTTTCATATTTTCTTTCTAGATTTTTTAATTTTCTTTTACTGTAAGACCTTCTCAAACATCATTTAATACTCAATAAAAATCAAAGAGCAAACTAGAAAGCTAGGCGCAGGCAGTACTTGAGTACGACAAGCCGACGCTGACGTGGTTTGAATTTGATTTTTGAAGAGTATAAAAATAAAAAGAGGCAAAGACCTAGTCCTGCCCATTTCTTATCTACTTGATAATACCGTCAATGCTAAGGCAATGGCTAGCCAGAAAAAGACTAAAATACCTGTCAAACGTTGCATCACGGCTTCAAAACCACGCGCTTTACTACGTTCAAACAAATCACCTGAGCTGGCATCAAATACATTGCTGGATTGGTTCTTGGTTGGTTGCATGAAAATAGCAATCACAATCACAACAGATAATACTAATAAAATGGTTAATAATAGGTTGTACATATCAAACTCCTTAAAATCCCTATTATTTTACCATAAATTCTACTTAGATTCAAGATGTAGGGTTACTTTTCTTTCCTTGGGACAATACTTTAAAACTTCTATCTTATCTGGGTGGGTTTTGGAGTTCTTACTGGTTAAATAATTCATGCTGCCA
The DNA here is from genome assembly GCF_000235485.1 of Streptococcus sp. oral taxon 058 str. F0407. Taxonomy (GTDB): domain Bacteria; phylum Bacillota; class Bacilli; order Lactobacillales; family Streptococcaceae; genus Streptococcus. Next base: position 154,025 of record NZ_JH378888.1, on the reverse strand, counting down.
CAAGAGGAGCATTTGAGATTGATTTTTACTCGCACTAGATTTCCTTTACTTTTAATAACGATCTAAATTGAACTAAATTGAATAAACAACTGAGAGCTACACAGGCTGCTGTAGCATAAAAAACAGAGTGGTAGCCGAATTGCCCTGCTACTGCTGAACCAGTCATGGGACCAACAACACCTCCAAGGTAGAAAAAGACTTGGTTAAATGCAAAAATCCTTGAAATGCCTACTTTGGGAGTCATCTTACTAAGTAATGCATTAACACCTGGTATCAGAGCACCCGTTCCCAAACCAAATAGAAAACGATAAAATCCTAACTCCAGAGGGCTAGTCGCATTGGCACAGAGAAGATAAATAAGAGCCGAATAAAACTGGGCAACAAGTAGTAGGCGATGATTTCCTACCTTATCTCCTAGTTTTCCCATCACTCCAGCACTCATCATACTAGAAAATCCCATACTAGATACGATCAATCCTGATACAAATAGGAGATTTTCGGATTGCCCTAAGTCCCGCACATAGAGAGCCAAGATAGGACCAATGGATTGAGCTGAAAATTGAATGACAAAGCTAGTCAAAAATAGGTTTACTAAAAGCCTAGGATACTTGAAAGAAGAAAATAATTCTTTTGTTGGAATAGCCTTCTCCTTAGCTACTGGTTGAAAATCTTCCTTGATAAAGAAAATGGTTAAGATTGCGGCTAAAAACAAGAAGCCACCTACCAATAAAAAAACATTGCGAATACCAAAGATTTCGGCAATCAAGCCCCCCACAAAGGGACCCGTTAGGGTTCCAGCTACTACTCCAGTTGATAAAGTTCCCAAAGCATAGCCCGACTTATCCTTAGGAACTTGACTGGCTATCAAAGCCGTCGCATTTGGTACGAAACCTGTAAATACACCATTTAATAATCTAAGAAAGATTAACCAATAGATATTTGGAACAAATGCCAAGCCTCCCATGGTGATGGTCATAGCAAGTCCAGCTCGAATCATCATAGGTTTACGACCATACTTGTCAGCAAGAATACCCCAGATAGGGGAAATCAAAGCTGCTGAAACAGCCGAAACTGAGATGGCTAGTCCAGCATAGAAAGCAACTTGATCCTGCTCGATTCCCAACTGCTCCACAAAGATAGGCATGAAAGGGACGACCAAGGATATACTAGCCCCAGTTAGAAAACTACCAAACCAGGCGACACGAAGGTTGTCTCTCCAACTAATCTCTGTCATCATGTTCACCTCCATCAAGTAGAAAAGCTACCTGATCTAAAAGTTGATCCTGATTTCCATTATTATCAAGAACATGACTGGCCAAGCTTTTCTTTTCTTCTAAAGACCACTGGGCGGAAAGACGAGACTCGGCGACTTCCTTAGAAAGATGATCCCGTTTCATGAAACGTTCTAATTGGACATCTCGATCCACATAGACCAGCCACGTTTCATCAAACCAGTTGGCATAGTCCTGTTCAAAAAGCAGGGGAATATCCATGAAAAAAATCGCTTCTGTCTGGGATAATCGATCTCGCAATGCTGCCAGTTCTTCACGAATAATCTCTCCTTGGGTTGACTTAGACCATTCCCGCTCCTCAGTTTTTGAAAAGATGAGGCTAGCTAGGAGAGGGCGATTGAGTTCTCCATTTTTTAAGAGAATTTCCTGTCCAAAATGCTGAACTAAGACCTGATAAAGACGACCGCCAGGTTTTTGTAGCTGGTGGACAACTGCGTCGGCATCTACTACTTGAAAGCCTTGCTGTCGAAGATAAGTTGTCACAGTTGATTTACCCGAAGCAATTCCTCCTGTGATTCCGATGATTTTTCCCATCAGTCCCTCCTTTGACACTGAGGACAAAAATGAGTTCCCCTTCCGCCAAGCTGGAATTTCTCAATGATGGTGCCACAGCATGAACATGCTTGACCAGTCTTATCATAGACCTGATGAAAATCCTGCATGGTTCCATCTTCGCCAAAGGCATTGGTATAGGTTCGAATGGTTGATCCGCCTTTTTCAACAGCCTGTCTCAAAACAGCAATGGTCTGGTCATGAATGGCTGTCGCTTCTGCTACTGTCAAAGTTTGGGAAGCTCTAGCTGGATGGACCTGTGCTCGCCAGAGGACCTCATCCACATAGATATTACCGAGGCCAGCTACCAAGGTCTGGTCTAGGAGATGGGATTTGATAGGCTTTTTAGACTTGGATAGAGCAACTTGAAAGACCTGCAAATCAAAGTACTGCTCGACTGGTTCAGGGCCTAGTTTTTTAGAAACAAAGTATGCTTCCAAAAGATCGGGCGCCAGCAGTTCCATGGTGCCAAACTTACGCACATCCTCATAAACAAGCGTACCTCCATCTTCAAATCGAATGAAAACATGGGCATGCTTGCGTTCAGGAACCTGGTCTGGATAGTAAAAGTACTTGCCCTCCATCCGCAAATGGGAAATCAAGACCTTTTTTGTCAGGTAAAAAAGTAGATATTTTCCACGGCGTCCCATCGACTCAATTACTTGACCAGGCAGTTCCTTTTGAAACTCTTCCAAATCCGTCTTAATCATCTTGGGATAGCGAATCTCTAAGCTAGAAATCTTCTTTCCCAAAATCAATTTTTCTAAGCCACGACGAACCGTTTCAACCTCTGGTAATTCAGGCATAAATCCTCCTTCTGTAAAAACAAGAAGCAGGCATGAGCCCACCTCTACTTAGTATTCTTTTTCATTATAGCCAAAGTCAGCCAAATCTAGCTTTTTATCACGCCAGTTTTTCTTGACCTTGACCCAAGTTTCTAGGAAAACCTTGTCCCCTAGCATGAGTTCGATATCACGACGGGCCATGGTACCAATTTTCTTGAGCATAGCCCCTCCTTTTCCGATGACAATCCCTTTTTGGCTATCTCGCTCCACCATGATGGTTGCACGGATGTGAACCTTGTCTGTCTCTTCGTCTCGTTTCATAGAGTCAACCACTACGGCAACTGAGTGAGGAATCTCTTCACGCGTTAAATGAAGAACCTTCTCACGAATCATTTCTGAAACCAAGAAACGCTCAGGATGGTCTGTGATTTGATCAGATGGGAAATACTGGAAACCTTCCTCTAGATTTTCACTCAAAATATCGATTAGTCGAGAAACGTTATTTCCCTGAAGGGCTGAGATAGGAACAATTTCCTTGAAGTCCATCTGATTACGGAAGTCATCAATCTGAGCCAAGAGCTGATCAGGATGAACCTTGTCAATCTTATTTACCACCAGAATCACAGGAACCTTGGCTGCTTTCAGACGCTCGATAATCATGTCGTCACCCTTACCACGTGGCTCATCAGCTGGCACCATGAATAGAACAGTATCCACTTCACGAAGGGTACTGTAGGCTGATTCCACCATGAAATCTCCAAGAGCCGTCTTAGGCTTGTGAATCCCCGGTGTATCGATAAAGACGATTTGCTCCTTATCCGTTGTGTAAATCCCCATGATTTTATTGCGCGTTGTCTGCGCCTTGTCACTCATGATGGCAATCTTTTGCCCCATGACGTGATTTAAAAATGTTGACTTCCCAACATTGGGACGCCCCAAAATAGCTACAAAGCCTGATTTAAATGTCATAATTTCCTCTTAGTGTTTAAAATAGTATATCCCAAATGCGTGGGAGAAAGATAAGTGCACCTGTCACTGCAGCAAAAAGAGAGACCACTAGAACGGCACCTGCTGCCATGTCCTTGGCTTTCTTTGCCAACATAGAAAAGTGATAGTGACTGGCTAAATCCACCACATTTTCAATAGCAGAGTTAATAATTTCAAACGCTACTACCAAGAAAATGCTCATTAGGAGAAAGAGCCATTCGATTCGTGACACCTGAAAAACAAAACCTGCAAGGATAACTACTAGAGCCGTCACTGCATGTTTTCGCATATTGCGTTCTTCCTTGATAGCAGTCAGAATTCCTGTAAGAGCAAATTCTAAACTAGATACCAGGTCACGATTTTTCCATTTTCGTTTATTGTCTTGTGAGTCCATAGGCTGTCAAAATTTCTTCTTGTAAACCGAACATCTCCGCTTCTTCTTCCGGAGTGTAGTGATCGTAGCCGTTAATGTGTAAAAAGCCGTGTACTGCCAAGAATCCCATCTCTCGCTCAAAGCTGTGACCATATTCCTCAGCCTGCTCATGCGCTTTATCGATAGAGATGAAAAGCTCCCCAATGTAGGCATCAAACTCAGACATCATCTCTGCCAATTCAGGATTTTCAAGCAAATCCTCTTCGTCAAAGGCAATGTCCAACTCTGGCTTATACTCAAGGCTGATGACATCTGTCGGACGATCGGTATCACGGTACTCCAGATTGAGTTCGTGGCTACGCTCGTTGGTCACAAAAGTAACTGCCATCTCCTTGTCTTCTTTTCCTATTTTTTGGGCTGCAAATTCCAAAATTTCTTGGGTTTGGTGCAAGATTTCTTGTGAAACTTGACCAGTTTCATCTACCATTTCAATATACATGTACTTCTCGATTCTCTTTACTTGGCTTTATTATACCACATTTCCATGATTTTATTCTACCTTTTTGATATAATACTATGGAATACAATCACAAGGAGAGAACGATGTCATTTGACGGATTTTTTTTACACCACATGGTTGAGGAATTGCGAAGCGAGTTAGTCAATGGTCGCATCCAAAAAATCAATCAGCCTTTTGAACAAGAGTTGGTCTTGCAAATCCGCAGCAATCGCCAAAGCCATCGCCTGCTCCTCTCTGCCCATCCCGTTTTTGGGCGCATCCAGCTAACCCAAACGACTTTTGAAAATCCAGCCCAACCTTCTACTTTTATCATGGTTTTGAGAAAGTATTTGCAGGGTGCCCTGATTGAGTCGATTGAGCAAGTCGAAAATGACCGTATCGTGGAAATCACAGTTTCCAATAAAAATGAGATTGGGGATCATATTCAGGCTGCCTTGATTATCGAGATTATGGGCAAACACAGCAATATTCTCCTCGTGGATAAAAGTAGCCATAAAATCCTCGAAGTCATCAAACACGTTGGCTTTTCACAAAATAGCTACCGCACCTTACTTCCAGGTTCGACCTATATCGCTCCACCAAGTACCGAGTCTCTCAATCCTTTTACTGTCAAGGATGAAAAGCTCTTTGAAATCCTGCAAACACAGGAACTAACAGCAAAAAATATTCAAAGCCTCTTTCAAGGTTTAGGTCGTGATACGGCAAACGAACTGGAAAGTCTATTGGTTAGTGACAAACTATCCACTTTCCGTAACTTTTTCAGTCAAGAAACCAAGCCATGCTTAACAGAGACTTCCTTCAATCCAGTTCCTTTTGCGAATCGTGTAGGAGAGCCTTTTGCCAGCCTTTCTGACTTGCTGGACACCTACTATAAGGACAAGGCTGAACGGGACCGCGTCAAACAGCAAGCCAGTGAACTCATTCGACGTGTTGAAAATGAACTTCAGAAAAATCGACATAAGCTGAAAAAACAAGAAAAAGAGTTACTAGCGACAGACAATGCTGAGGAATTTCGCCAAAAAGGGGAATTGTTGACAACTTTCCTTCATCAAGTGCCTAACGACCAAGATCAGGTTATCCTAGACAACTACTACACCAACCAACCTATCACCATTGCGCTTGATAAGGCCTTGACTCCCAGCCAGAATGCCCAACGCTATTTCAAACGTTATCAGAAACTCAAAGAAGCTGTCAAATACTTGACTGAGCTGATTGAAGAAACCAAGGCAACAATTCTCTATCTGGAAAGTGTGGAGACTGTGCTCAACCAAGCTGGACTGGAAGAAATCGCTGAAATCCGTGAAGAATTGATCCAAACAGGCTTCATTAGAAGACGCCAACGCGAGAAAATCCAGAAACGCAAAAAACCAGAACAGTATCTGGCTAGTGACGGGAAAACCATCATCTATGTCGGTCGAAACAATCTGCAAAATGAAGAGCTAACCTTTAAAATGGCCCGCAAGGATGAACTTTGGTTCCATGCCAAGGACATCCCTGGAAGCCACGTCGTCATCTCAGGCAATCTCAATCCTTCTGACGAAGTGAAGACAGATGCGGCCGAACTGGCTGCCTACTTCTCCAAAGGACGCTTGTCAAATCTCGTGCAAGTGGATATGATTGAAGTCAAGAAACTCAACAAACCAACCGGTGGCAAACCCGGCTTTGTGACCTATACAGGACAAAAGACCCTCCGTGTCACACCAGACCCAGAAAAAATCGCATCCATGAAAAAATCCTGATTTCACTTGAGATCAGGATTTTCTATTACAAATTTACTCTGCAATCAAGGTTTCCAATCCAACCTTCATCATATCGGTGAAGGTATTTTGGCGTTCTTCTGCAGTGGTGTCTTCGTCTGGATTGACCAAGCTATCAGAAATGGTTATGATAGCTAGCGCATCCACATGGTGTTGAGCTGCCAGATAGTAAAGGGCTGCTGCTTCCATTTCCACAGCCTTGACTCCCCATTTACCAAGCTCGATATTCTTTTCAAAGTAGTTTGAGTAAAAGACATCAGATGACAAAACGTTCCCAACGTGAGTTGTCATACCAAGTTCTTTGGCGATATGGTAGGCCTTATCTAGCAAATCAAAGCTAGCGATTTGTGGGAAATCATACTGTGGCCAGTCATTGCGGATGATGTTTGAGTTAGTCGCAGCTGCTTGCGCCAAAACCAATTCACGAACGTGAACATCTTCATTCAAAGAACCTGCAGTTCCTACACGGATCAATTTTTTCACACCGTAGTCAACAATCAACTCACGCGCATAGATGGAAATAGACGGCATTCCCATCCCAGTTCCCATGACTGATACACGGTGACCTTTGTAAGTACCAGTGTAGCCAAACATGTTACGCACTTCATTAAAACAAACAGCATCTTCAAGGAAGTTCTCCGCAATAAACTTAGCACGAAGAGGATCTCCAGGAAGAAGAATTTTATCAGCAATTTCACCCTGCTTAGCAGCAATATGGATAGACATAATTTATGATACAAAGAGCGAGAAGAAAACGACTGAAAATTAGGAATCTGACGAGAAATCCTGATTTCTCAGTCAGATTATCTATTTTCCAAGTTTTCCGCTCGTGTTCAAATTAGAACACATACTCTACCTTTCTTTTTTATTTTTATATTTTATAGCTAGAAAAAATCGGATTCAATCAAGACTCCTATGAGCCTACCTCATTCTTATTTAAGACAATTATTAATAAATTGAGAGTACTTTTTAATCTTTTAAGTTAAATCCTTGACTAGAAGAAACGGGTCTTCCTTACCTTATTACTCTATTCTTTGACATCTTATACAGTATGCTAGCCCAAGGAAAGCGGTCTAACAATTTTGCAAAGCCATAAGCTAGGAAAGATGTTACTAAGAGATACGGAAGAGAGTCTAAACCAATCCCAGTGAAGCCTATTACTAATCCAGTTGCAGACCAAGGTGCCCTCAAGGTCACTGACAAAAAGCAAACAGATCCTAAAAGCAAAATGGTTGGCTGGTTATCCCCACCTAGAATTATGTCAAAGAGGGCGGCTCCAGCTATCCCCAAGGCAAAAGATGGCGTAAGTGTGCCACCATAGGCCCCTGCACAAAGAGTAATAAGAACGACCAATGCTTTTAGGATAAACAAGATGAGTACTGTTTTTCCATTGCTACCATTCAATACTTCCTGAGCCATCATACGTCCATTTCCAAGTAGATGCGGAAAATAACTTGCCAGTCCAACAAGAAAAAGAAAAGCTGAGGGTAATGTGAGAAGTATTCGTTTATCTTTTATCCTGTTTGAAGACACTTCTTTACTTAAGCGACCAAAGAGCCAAGCTAGTGGGGTTAAGAAAAGAAGTAATAAGGGAATAATCCACATTTCCTTTAATGACCATGTGATGGCTGGAATCTGGTAAAGAGCATGATCTGAAATAACAAAGCCTGCTGTATAGGTTGAGACATAGGTAGTCAAACCGACTAAGAGAAATCGCTTAAGAGATAGAGCAATTCCTAGGGTTTCAAAAACAAAGAAGACACTTGTTAATGGAACCTGATAAACAGCCGCTAAACCAGCACCAGCACCACAAGCAAGGAGAAAGATTTGATCCTTCTTAGATAGAAAACATATTTTTCCAATTGGTCTTGCAAATAGAGTCCCAATCTCTCGTGGCGCAGCTTCTTTACCGATAGGTGCTCCCCCTCCAACTACAATGATCTGCCAAATTGAATGAAATAGCTGTTTAAAAAAATGAAGCTTGCATTGTGAAATATCATCCTTCATCTGTGCTTTTATGGAAAAAATCTGCGATTTCTTTTGTAAGAAATACCAGACAAAGGACGAGCTAAGACCCACGATTATTAAACTTAATCCTATCCGCGACGAGGAAACTCCATCTGTCAAAAATCCAGTATGATGCTCTGACTGACCAAAAGCTAAACTCTCTACCATCTCTAAAAGATAATGGAGAAATATACCAGATAAACCCGAAACTATACCTTGTAGAATTACTGCTAGGAATAATCTAAAATTATAAGGAATCTTTCGAAAAAATCTACTCAAGTCTTTTAACATGATTACAATTCAGCAAGAATCGCTTTCAGCAAGCCCTTAAAGTCGCCTTTGACACGTTCAGTCACTTCTACAACTTCTTCGTGGTTGAGTTCTTCTTGGAAACCAGCAGCATGGTTAGTGATACATGAAATTCCTAGAACTTTCAAACCTGAGTGGGCTGCCACAATAACTTCAGGAACCGTAGACATACCAACAGCATCTGCTCCCAGTGTCTTATAGGCACGAATTTCTGCAGGTGTTTCATAAGTTGGACCAGTTACACCGATATAGACACCTTCATCAAGCTTAATTCCAAGTTTCTTAGCCACTTCATGGGCAGTAGCACGGTATTCTGGTGTGTAGGCCTTAGACATATCTGGGAAACGAGGACCAAAATCATCCAAGTTTTCACCCATCAATGGGTTTTGACCTGTCATATTGATATGGTCTGAGATAGCCATCAAGGTACCAGGACCGTAGCCGATACCTCCTGCAGCATTGGTAACAATGACACCTTCACAGCCGAGAACTTTCATGACACGTACAGGGAAGGTCACAACTTCCAGAGGGTTTCCTTCGTAGAAATGGAAACGACCTTGAAGAGCCAAGACCTTGCGACCAGAAAGTTCTCCATATACCAATTTACCAGCGTGACCAACTACTGTTGAACGGCCCCAGTTTGGAATCTCAGCATAGTCTACTACAACTGGATTTTTGATTTCTTCTGCCAATTCTCCAAGTCCTGATCCAAGGATTAGACCGAACTCAGGTGCTTGGATTCCCTTGTCTTTCAGGAAGGCAGCTGTTTCATTGATCTTATCTAAAAATGTCATTGTGTGTCTCCTTTATTATTTTTTAGCATTTGACCGATTTTGTCAAAGGTTTTTGCATTGCGAATGGTGATGTTGCGATAAAAAGGCATCTTGAGCAAGTACTTGTGATAGGCAGTTGCATAGTAGGATTCTTCAGAGAATTTCCCCCAGAAAATCCCAAGTCTTCCAAAATGAACCACTTCATCTTCCAGTTCCAAACTGTTCACTTTCTCGATGACTTGATCCACATCCAAGCCCTCCGTGTAGAAGAGCACATCTTTTCGAGCCAAATCTTTGGTCCACCAATCTGGCAGATTTTCAAGCTCCGCCTCAAAGTCCTCTAGACTCAGCAAAGAAAAGCTCTGAATAAATGGATAATGGACTTCAAAGAAAGCTTCTAACTTTTCAACCAATCGGGCTTTGGGAGTTGTCGAAGTAAAGAAAATGTTGCCACTGTTGATGTAGGTTTCAACCTTTTCCAGTCCCAACTCTGTCAATTCTTGACGAAGTTGCGCCATGACAACCTTATTTTTCCCACCGACATTAATACCCCGAACAAGTAAAGCATATCGCGTCATCTTATACCAATTTATCTAAGAAACTTTCCCCAATCATGGCTGTTTCAACACCAAAGTTATCCGCAACTGTTGCTGAGATATCTGCAAAATGTCCAACTGGAATCAAACCATTTCCTTTAAAGGCAGGACTGTAAGCCAAAAGTGGAATGTATTCACGAGTGTGGTCTGTTCCTGCATAAGTTGGGTCATTTCCATGGTCCGCAGTGATCAAGAGAAGGTCATTCTCTCTCATGGCTGCGATAATTTCAGGCAAGCGTTCATCGAACTCATGCAAGCAATCACGGTAACCATGAGCATTGCGGCGGTGACCGTAAAGGGCATCAAAGTCTACCAAGTTTGTAAATGAGAATCCTTTTTCAAACTCAGCAAGACCCATAGTCGTCAATAGTGTATCAATTCCATGGCTGTTTGACTTGTTGTGTCCCATGTCATGATTGATTCCTGCACCGTTAAAGATATCGTTGATTTTACCAACAGCGTACGTATCGATACCAGCTTCATTGAGTTTATCGAGAACAGTCGGTGCAAATGGAGATACAGCCAAGTCACGACGGTTAGCTGTACGAGTGAAATTACCTGGCTCACCTACATAAGGACGAGCAATGATACGTCCTAGAAGGGCTGGACGTTCAAGGGTAATCGAACGAGCGTATTCACAGATACGGTAAAGTTCATCCAAAGAAATGATGTCTTCGTGGGCAGCGATTTGCAAGACAGGGTCAGCTGAAGTATAGATAATCAACTCGCCAGTTTCCATCTGACGTGGGCCAAAGTCATCGATAACAGCTGTTCCTGAGTACGGTTTATTGGCTTCACGAATGACCTTGCGTCCTGAGAATTCTTCGATTTTCGTCAAGATTTCTTCCGGGAATCCATTCCAGAAAGTATCGAAAGGTTCCGTAATGTTAAGTCCCATGATTTCCCAGTGTCCAGTCATGGTGTCTTTACCACGCGATACTTCTTCCAATTTTGTTGCATATCCAGTTGGATTGCTTTCTGATGGTACAGTCTTCAAAGGCGTTTCACGAGGAATATTTCCTAGACCGATTTTAGCCATGTTTGGAACATTCAAACCAACTGTTTTGGAAATGTGTCCCAGTGTATCAGAAGCTCCATCTGGAACCCCTGCATTGACAAAGTTATTAGCATCTGGTGCAGCACCAATCCCTACAGAATCCAGTACCACCAAGTGAATACGATTAAATTTTGACATAGTCTGTCTCCTTATTATTTTGCTTTTGTTGAAGTTAAAATTTGAACGCCATCCCGTCCCGCTACGATGACCTTATCCACCATTTGGTTGAATAAACCATGCTCGACGACACCAACGACATGATCTAACTCTTGCCCAAATGCAATTGGATCTTCGATGACATCCAAGGCAAGGTCAATGATAAAATTCTGCATATCTGTCACAAAACGTTGACCGTCTTTTTCACGGAAATGTGGCTTATAGCCAGCTCGCTCAAAACGACGAAAGACCTGTTCTGCGCCATACTGAACCACTTCCACAGGCAATTTAAAAGCACCTAGTTTTTCTACCAGTTTGCTTTCATCAACAACCCAGATATATTCTTTAGATGGAGTTGCGACAACCTTTTCCATGAGAAGGGCGCCCCCACCACCTTTGATTCCATTAAACTGGCTATCCACTTCATCTGCTCCATCGACTGTCAGATCGACAAAGTCTACTTGGTCAATAGACTTGAGCGGAATATTGAGTCCTTCTGCCTGTTTACTGGTCACACTAGAAGTCGTTACAGCTGTAATCTGCAATCCTTCTTCCTTAATCCGACGACCTATTTCTTCTACGAAATAGTAGGCAGTAGAACCCGTTCCCAGTCCGACAACCATGCCATCCTTGACAAACTCAGCAGCCTTGATACCTGCCATTTTCTTCAGATTTTCCACTCAAACACCTCCATTAAAGAGCTACTTTTATTATAACATGTATCCGTTTTTATTTCATGAATACACTTGAAAACCCGAACATTTTTATTTCGGGTTTTTGTGTCCTATTTAACCATATCAGGATCGTAGTCATAGAATCCTGTGTCGAGGAAGCGGTTTTTAGGGTGTAACTTGCGAACTTCTTCATCTAGCAAGAATGCTTGGTCATGACTAAAGTTGCCCTCTTGGATCAAGCTACGCGCTTGGATAAAGAGTTTAGCAATCTCAACAAAGTTTTGACCTGGTGTGTAGAGTCCTTCTAGCTTCCAATGGGTAAAACCATGCTCCACCAATTCAGTTAATTTGGTCATCAAATCAAGGTCATTGTTGGCAAAGATATGGGTACCATGATTATCTTCAAAGATAGAATAATGGCTCTCTGGATCACTTGGTTCTGCCAAGAAGAGGTCACGCTTACGTGTCTTTTCATCATCAATATGCGTAAAGTTATAGTAGTTTTGTAAGAGCGGACGCTTAGAATGGTGAATGACACTAGCCCCATAAACCAACACTTCAGCAGGAATTTCCAAAATCTCAGGCATCTTAAAGAGTTCAGCAGATGGAATTTCACGCGCCAAGACCGCCTCAGAAGCTCCTGCCTTTTGGCCCCAGAAGTTAATCTGACGACTGCTTGTCACCATAGTTGAAGCATCGTAGATAGTCTTAAAGAAATAGCCATCACGGTTGACCACATAAAAAACACCTGCATCTCCTACTGTAATATAGTCTGTCTTGATTTCTTCCAAGAAGTCTAGGAAGGGCTTGATACGGTCCATCATATCTTGGTGCATAAGGGCGTTGACTGCAACGATCAATTCCTTACCCGCATCATGAACCAGTTTAGCGATGGTGCGCAACTCTTCATAACTAAAGGTCGTTGGCAGACGAAGGCCAAAATCTTTCTCACCGACATAGATACGGTCTACGCCAGCTTCGAGTAGTTGTTCAACTTGTTCAATACTTTCAGCAGTTGCTGTAATGATAATCTTTTCCATAAGAAAAATTATACCACATTTCTCAAAAATCAGCTATGGGTACTGAGAGTTTCACAAAAAGTTAAACTTATTTCTATCTTTCACAATTAAAAAGTGAACAGTAACTTGTACCATTCACTCTATTTTATGCATGTGTTTCTTCAACTAGGTGGCCATCGTTCATAACATAAATACGATCAACTTTATCAAGAAGACGTGTATCATGTGTAATCATGACAACTCCTCTACCTTGTTCATGAGCAATGGCAGCCAGCATTTCCGTTACTTGGTAAGCACGCTCGGTGTCAAGACTTGCTGTCGGCTCATCTGCAAGAACGATGCTCGGATTGTTATAGAGCGCTCTAGCAATCGCAGCACGTTGACGTTCGCCTCCTGATAAAGCCTTGGGATAATGATCTTGTACTTTTGCCAAATCCAACAAGTCAAAGAGTTCTTTTCGATCACTTTTACTATTTTTTCCCTTATCCAGTCTGTCAATCAAATCCAGTTGTTCCTTGACCGTGAGAAAAGGAATTAAGTTCGAAGCCTGAAGAATAAAGCCAAACTCTCTAAAACGGAGATCTGTTTTTTCCTTCTCCGTCAAACTGCCTGTTTCCTTCCCCTTTACTAGAATCTTTCCACTCGATGCTTCCTGAAGTTGTCCTAGAGTCGTTAGAAAGGTCGTCTTTCCAGATCCAGAAGGCCCGACGATAGCCACGAACTCTCCCGCATTTAGCTGAAAATTCGTCTCATGCAGAGCTACGACTTTCATCTTTCCTTCCCCGTACGTTTTTGTCACTTGAGTCATTTCAATCAACGCTGTCATACTATTCTCCTTATCATTCTGCAATCGCAGTAATCGGGTCCACCTTTAGCAAGCGTGGAAGTGAAATGACACCACCTAGAAGGGCCATCAAGCAAATTACCAAACTTAGGACAGAGTAGGCTATCCAACTTGGGTAGAAAAAGAAGGTAGCTGGTAAAACTAAAATCACTCCACCAATAGCCAGCAAGGCTAAAGCAATCCCCATACCAGATAGAAGGAAGATTTGACAGAAAAGAGACCATACAATGGTTTTGATCTGTATACCCTGAGCTCGCATTATTCCATAAAGACCTAGTTTTTGGATGGTAATGATATAAACAAAAATCCCCACAATCAAGCCTGTGATAACAATCATAGCGAGAATCATCCCTGAAAATACATTAACCTGAGGTGTGTAACCAGGAATTTTTGATATCATTTTTGGAATGGAAATCTGTTTCAGACCGTCTCCAGCCACTTCTATATCATTTTTCAATACCAAGGCAGAGATGGAACGATTGGCTTTCAAGGTTCCTTGTAAGGTCCAATAAGTCGTCAGACTCGTAAAGACAACAGGCTCGGTGAAAAATTTATTATCTTGAGTCAGGCCTACAATCTTGTAACTTGCCTCGCTTCCATTTAGCTGAATAGTATCACCTAGCTTAATCCCATAATTCTCAAAGGACTGATCCACGACAACCTCATCATCTCCTTCGGGATAACGGCCCTCCGTCAAACTCGGAGAGATAAAAGAGTCCCACTCTTGAGCAAAGATGGAAACATTGACCTTTTCACTATCATCGACTAGATTGGTCACAGCGAACATATAGCCCAGAGGAGCAGCATCTTTAGAACTCTTCTCCTTGTAGTCCTTTTCAGGAATAAAAGATGCTGTCAAATTATCATTTGCGTAGTCAGATAAAACCACACCCGTCGCTTGCCAGTTATCAATAGCGGCTCGGTTGTTACGTACAAGACCAAGAGCTAAACTGGTCATAAAAAAGACCATAAAAGCGATAAGAAAAATGGTAGTTAGAATCAAACTATATCGAAGTTTATTTCGTAATATTTCTTTGATAGCAAGATACATGCTTATCTCCTTTAACGTTTCCCAGAGGTAGCAAAAAGCCACCCAGTCCAATAGACAGAATCTCTGTCTTATCATTCATTCAAAACAACTCCTACCAATACTCTTCAACAGCATCAAGGTAGCAACTCAACAAATTATATTAGGAAAAGCACTTGCTTGCTATCAATTTATATAAGTTATCCCTTCCTTACTCAGTATATTTAAAATAGAGAAGGTCTGGTCATCTGTTTCAAGTGTAACATCCATGCTATCACTTTCCCTAGTAGGTGTCAAGAAGAGCAACTTAGAAGATGAAAACAGACTTTAGTGTTTTTGTAACCATTCTGTAATAATTCTCTGCATAAAAAATGATAAAATAGTTAGGTACTGTTAAGGAGAGAATCATGCCCGCAAGAAAACTAGAAGCTTATGAGTTTGAACAAGCTCCCGAATCGAATCAAACTCCGCTTTATCAAGATTATACACCAGAAGCCCCAGTCGGCCCTAACCTAAAAGAGATTTTATTTTTTGTAAATATCGCTTGTTTCTGTATTTTTATGGTGCTTTTTAGCTTTATCTTTTTAGCCTTAAAATTAAATACAGCTTTATCTTTTATCGCTGCAATGGGTCTTAGTTTCGCCCTTTTACAACTTCAACGAAAGATGATTAAACGAAAACTTTCAAAATAAAGGTTGGTACTACTATCAACCTCTTTTCTAGTTATCAAAAAAGACAGTTCTATAACTGTCTTTTTTATTTATTCTTACGTTTTGAAGGAGATTGAATAGCGATCTTAACTTCAAAAATTGTTCCTCTAGGTTTGTTATCTTTTACGCTAATCGTTCCTCGTAAGGCATCTACGATTTGCTTGGCCAAAGATAGTCCCAGGCCGAAACCACCTTTCTGACGGGTTCTTGCCTTGTCTACACGATAAAATCGGTCAAAGATTTTCTTCTTGTCAGCTGCTGAGATTCCAATTCCATTATCCGTTACTGTAAGATAGAGGTGGCGATCTGTAGCATAGACTACAAACTCAATTTTCCCATCTTCTTCAGTATACTTGATGGCATTATCAAACAAGATGGTCATGAGCTGTTTTAGGAGTAACTGATCGGTCATGAATGGACGGTAAATTCGATTTTCATAGTTGAAAACACGATCATTTTCAGAAGCAATTAACTCATAGTTGGCAAAGGTTGTTTTAAAGAATTGTGGAGAAACTTCTGCTATTTCTGGTTTGATTCCATCATCTCGACGTGCAAGGTTGAGAAGATTGGTCGTGAGGAAACGCATGTTGCGAACCTCTTCAAGACTGGAAGCGATACTTTCGCTGGATTCCATGATTGTTGCCTCTGGTTTTCGAAAGAGATTCTCTAAACGATTTTGTAAAACGGCCAAAGGCGTTCTCAGTTCGTGACTGGCATTTTCAACAAAGGATTTCTGCTTTTGCATACTTTCCAGCAAGGGTTTGACACTGACACGTGCCAGGTAAACACTGGCAATTAAAGACAGGAGCCAGAAACTAGCCATCACTACAACAATTAAATGCTCGTGATTTTGGCTGATTTGCTCAAGCTGGCTGGTATTGATTAGAACCGCCGCATATTTGACATTACTTGATACGGTGGAAGAGTTGGTTTCCATCAAGACCATTCGATAGGTTTCTTCCTGACCATAACTATTGACGACTTGGATTTGGCGAATATGATTTAACTCTTTCTTGTCCAGCTTGATCTTGTCCAAGCCTAAAAAGCGATTGCCCAGTAAGAGTTGGTTAAAATCCTTGTCAAAAAGCAAAACTTCCGTATTAGAGCTAACATTGGGCTTGATTTCAGCCTTGTTGGCATCCGCTGTTGCGGGTTGGATATCCTTGACCTCTTCAGTTGCCCGATTAAGGGCTAACTGGATAACCGCTTGGGGACTACTACTAAGAGCTTGGAGTTTTTCATCTACAGAAGTGTAGAGACTCGAGTGCATGACCTGGAGGATAATCAAGGTCATCGCAGAGAAGATCAGGGTGAACACTCCAAAGTTTCGAATGAAATAGCTGAAATCATCCGCATACCATGTTTTTTTTAGTTTATTGAACATCTTTTAAAATATACCCGACACTACGCAAAGTTTGAAGATTTTCAGCAAAGGCTGTTCCCTTCAATTTCTTACGAACTTTTGAGACATAGACTTCTACAACGGAAATCGTCGTATCGCTATCAAATCCCCATAGACGGTCAAAAATTTGCGTCTTAGGAAGAATAACATTTTGATTTTGAAGGAAGTAAACCAATAACTCAAACTCTTTTCCGAGTAGTTCCACAGGCGTGTCTTCCACCTTAACCTCATTCGTTGAAAGGTTGACGACAATATCCCCATAGGTCAAGGTGTTTTCGTTAAACTTACCTGAACGTTTAAGAAGGGCTTGGATCCGCATTTTGAGTTCTTCTAGATAGAAAGGTTTGGTGAGGTAGTCATCCGCACCCAACTCAAAACCATGTCCCTTGTCATCCAAACTTTCCTTAGCGGTCATGATAAGGACTGGTGTCGTAATTCCTTTTTCACGCAATTCTTTCAAGACTTGGAAACCATTTTTTTCAGGCAACATCAGGTCAAGCAAAATCAAGTCATAGACGCCACTTTCAGCTTCGTAGAGACCTTCTTCTCCATCAAAAACCTGCATGACATCTGCAAAATCATCTAAAAAGTCAAATACTGAGTTTGACAGACCCAGGTCATCTTCTACTAATAAGATTTTTATCATCAGAAACTCCTCCTTGTTATGATTATTATACCAAAATTGCCTTAAAAAAAACTCAACTCTCTCTTCTTTTCAGATAGAAAGTTGAGTTTTTTATTTACATTTCGAATGAATTAAGCTTTAGCATATTGGGCTACAACAGTTTCTACTGCTGCTTTTTCACGCTTAATCAAGTCAACACGCGCTGCGATATCCTTGATCCCCATACGGATGTTGCGGCTAAGAGCAAGGTCAGAGAGTTGTGGTTCAAAGAAGGCCTTGTACTCTGCCAAGCGTTGCTCTGTTTTAAAGATGTGTGATGGGAAGATAACAAAACTATCAAAGCTCATATCACCACCAAGGGCTGCCTTGATCCAATCCCAGTTTTCTCGCGCCCAAACCCAAACAGTTTCTTGGGTAGCTTGGTGTCCGAGGAATTGGAGATACCAAGAAGAAAGGTCTTGTGGTTTCACTACAAATTTATCCTTCCATGATCCAATCAAGGTTTGGATATTGTCCGCATCTGTACTGTATGCAAGAGCTCCTGCCAACTGGCGTTTAAAGACCGCATCCGTCGCATGAGTGTAGAGATCCAGATAAGTTGCGACCAAATCCTTGGTCTCATGGTGTT
The DNA here is from genome assembly GCF_000235485.1 of Streptococcus sp. oral taxon 058 str. F0407. GTDB lineage: Bacteria > Bacillota > Bacilli > Lactobacillales > Streptococcaceae > Streptococcus. The sequence goes on along the minus strand of NZ_JH378888.1, from coordinate 135,932 downwards.
TCATTTCATTGATAAGAACTTGAGCACGGATTGCTGCTGGAAGTCCTGCAAGATTTTCCTTGTGAGCTGCAAAGATTTGGCTAGCGACTTGACTAGCTTCTGCATCATTTGAGCGAATCATCATAGAAACGGTCAACTGACGAACCAATTCATCCTCATCAGATTCCCCATCTTTGGCTTCAAAACCAAGACGGTCATAGTTGTGACGAGCCAATTTAGCAACCAGACGATTAAAGGCTTTCTCAGTTTCTGTTCCTTCATCGATAAAGCGCTCAAGGGCAGAAATCACTTGAGAAACAGCTGAAACCACAAGGTAAGACTCTTCCTTAGCAAGTTTATCAAGGACTGGGAGCAAGTCAGCATAAGAAATGTGCCCTGCTTCAGCAAGCAAACGTCGTTCTTGGACGATTTGCAGTTTGCTTGTGTTATCAAGTGTCTCTAGCTCAGCAAGAACAGCTTCTAACAAGTCTCCTTGATAGTCTGTAATGTAGTGGGCTGTATTTTCAGTATTGAGACGAAGAGCTCCTTCATTTTCAGCAAGAAGAGCGGCGTAGCCAGGAATCTCGATACTTTCAGTTTCGAGTGTATCTGGCAAGCCTTTCCAGTTGCTGTTCAGTGGCACAACCCAGAGACGGTTCTTGTCTTCGTGCTCACCGATAAAGAATTGTTTTTGTGAAATCTTCAAGACATCATTTTCAACTTTGACAGTGAGAACTGGATAACCAGGCTGTTCCAACCAAGAATCCATGAAGGCTGCGACATCGCGGCCGGATGCTTGCCCAAGAGCATTCCAAAGGTCACGACCAATGGTATTTCCATATTGGTGTTTTTCAAAGTAGGCATGCAAACCTTTAGCAAAATCAGCATCGCCGAGCCAACGACGAAGCATGTGCATGAGACGGCTTCCTTTGGCATAGACGATAGCTCCGTCAAAGAGGGTATTGATTTCATCTGGGTGTTTGACTTCGACGTGAACAGACTGAACGCCATCTGTCGCATCACGTTTAAGTGCCGCTGGAACACCACCTGTTTGGAAGTCTTCAAAGATATTCCAAGTTGGTTCAATGGCATCCACACAGACATATTCCATCATGTTAGCAAAGCTTTCATTGAGCCAGAGGTCATCCCACCACTTCATAGTCACAAGGTTACCAAACCATTGGTGAGCAAGCTCATGGGCGATGACAAGGGCTACTTGTTGACGGCTAGCAAAGGTTGAGTTCTCATCCACAACCAAGTAAACTTCACGGTAAGTGACAAGACCCCAGTTTTCCATAGCACCCGCTGAGAAGTCAGGAAGGGCGATATGGAGCGATTGAGGGATTGGATATTTAACTCCATAATAATCTTCGTAGAACTCAATCGAGCGAACAGCGATGTCCAATGAGAAATCAAGATTAGATAGTGGGTGGGCCTTGGTAGAGTAAACACCTACGAGGGTACCGTTTTTAGTTTTAGCGGTCACACCTTGCAAATCACCAGCAACAAAGGCTAACAAGTAAGAAGACATACGAGGCGTTGTTTCAAACTTCCAGATACCTGTTTCCTTGCGGTTTTCAACATCAATCTCAGGCATGTTAGACAAGGCCACTTCACCTTCTGCTTGGTCAAAACGAAGAGCTAAATCAAAAGTTGCTTTGGCTTCTGGCTCATCCACACATGGGAAGGCTTCACGAGCAAAATGACTCTCGAACTGAGTAGACAAGACTTCCTTCTTCACTCCATCAACAGTGTAGTAAGATGGGTAAATCCCTGTCATGTTGTCTGTGATTTTTCCTGAAAATGCGATAACTACTTCAACTTGACCTGCCTTAGCAAGTTCGATATGAAGGGCTTCGTTTTCATGGTCTACTGTAAATGGACGAGCTTGACCTGCAACTTCTACAGAAGCGATTTCCAAGTCTTTTTGGTGAAGGGAAATACGGTCAGTCTTGGCTTGACCAGTGATGGTCACCTTCCCAGAAAAGGTCTTGGTCTCACGACTCAAGTCTAAAAACAAATCATAATGTTCAGGAACAAATTGCGTAATAAAATGTTCAACTGCTTGCATAGTTTTCTCCTATTCTAAGTTTAAGAGCTACTGCTCTTCTTCAAACAAACTTATTATATCATGTTTTGCTTAAGAAAAAAGGATTGGACGGCAATTTCCAAAACTTTCTTCCGTCTAACAGTCTACAGAGGGTAGACCTTACGAAATTCTTCTAAAACGACCTTACTATCAGGCGTAAAAGTCAGCCCAGCCTCTCTCATCCACTCGGCGAAACAGTCTTCATGAACCTGACGCCAATAGGCTAGGGATTTATCACCTTCCCCTTCCTTATAGGCATGTTGCGCAGAAACTTGATTAAAGGGTTCAACGGAAACCTTGGTAATTTCGATAATGCAGACAGCCTGATCGTGGCTATCTAAAATGACGTCAAAGTTCCCTTCTTGCGGTAGAGATTCGCCTTCTAATGCGTAGAGATCGTAGGCTGAGGCGGTTGCCGTCTTTTCGCCTTTTAAAACCAATTCTGCCAAGAGATCGGCTTCCACTCCAAAAGCCCAGGCATCGATTTCATCTCCTATCGAGGGATTGATTTTCTTGTAGGCATTCCACATTTTTTGCGGTGTCATAGGTTACTCCTTTGTAATTTTTTACTTTTTTCTTTTATGTGTTTGAGATGGTCTGGATGTTCAATTTCTAAATCAAAAATCTCTGGAATAGAACTATAGTGGATAATGCACTTAATCCCCATCTGATTCATTTTTTGTATGAAAGAAGGATTCAGATAGCCTGCTACAGCAAAGTCAATCTTTTTCATCCTTGCCTTATCCTGCATCTGTCTCAGCATATCTAACATAATTGGATTTTTCATATCATGCCATTGACTGTTTCTCACAGTCGCAAAAACAAATGAAGTCAAATCATTCATTCCAACAACAATTTTTGAAATACCAGTTTCCAGTATTCTGTCCAAATCAAAATACGCAGACGGTAATTCAATCATCGTACCGACTTTTCCAGTAAAACCATGCTGACGCAATACTCTAATAGCTTGCTTTAACTGGTCGGCATCATTAACAAAAGGAAAAATAACAGATAAATTGGGATTGTTTTGATAAACATCTGTAACGACATTTGCCTCAGCCTGAAATTCATCCGGACACGCCAGTAAACGCCTAGTTCCTCTATAACCAAACAAAGGATGACCTTCGTCAAAAAACTCTTTAGTACCCCCTAAGCAATTGGCCTCTGTATTCGTTAATTCTGAAAAACGATACCAAACCTCTTCATCTGAGTATAAGGAGCAAATAGTGCCTAGATAATCTTTTACAAATTGCTGACAACTTGGTAACAGGATGTTTTGGTTGAGCTCTCTCAACAAATATTCCCCACGAATCATTCCAATGTGGTGAAATAGTTTAGGATGAACCTTTTCAACAATTTTTTCACTACTAAGAGCCAGTTGGTTTTTCATTTCTTCCCCTCTTTCCATCCTTCAAATTTAGCTACACTTCCTCATACCCTAAAAGGAAAAAGTACATACATCCCCTGTTCCTTGATAAAGCTTTGTAATCTTTCGATTTGTTCTTCTATTTTAGACTGGATATCCGCCTCGTCCAGAGTTGATTCCGCACTAAACAACTGAAGTTTTAACAAGTCTGCCAAGTAAAGTAAGCGCCATTCAATTTCAGATGTAAGGGTCGAAGCTTGCTCGATTTTTGCAAGCTTTTGTTCCAAAGTATCACCATTCAAAAATCTCTGATGTACTCTCCTTCTTATTTTTCTAGTTGATTCCTCCCCAGAATCTAGTGGACTTAAAAGGAGATTTTGATAGATGGATACCTGATTTTCCGTCTGCTTTTCCATATAGGCCAACAAGACTATCGAACTCTCAACAAAGGTCCAACTATTATAATCTCCTTCAAAGGGAATTTGTAGCAAAATATCTAACAACTTTTTAGCTAGTTCTTTTTGACCATATAGATAGAGTAAATAAGCAAGGTGATTAAGAGACTCAAGATAGGAACAGTTGGTCTTCTTGTGCTTTTTTAAAATCTTTTCTACATAGGGTTTTAAATCTGGATGATTTTCCACTAGCTCAAATACTTCTATCAGCTTCATCTTAACTCCTTACTGTATTCGCCTATACTTAATGGAACTATGTAAATCCAGCTTAGTTACTAGGCAAAGGGCATAAACGTATCATTCCAATTATAGTAATTCAATGCATCGACCAAGTCATGGGGGCTTGCGCCTGGCTTTTCATCCAAGGCTACAATCAAAACATCAATCAACTGTTCACCATAATATACCAGATTAAGATTTCTCTCTACTACTTCCACAGGGTAGACATCTTTATCATCAACTACATCTGGATAATCCGACACCAGATAAAGGCTATCGAGAGCCAAATCCCCTTCATCATTGCCATAGAGGCAAAAGTCATCCTGAGTACATTGTTCTAACTTAACTTGCTCTAAAATATCTGTTAGTGAAAAGAATTGGTGTTTACGCATGATTGCTCCTTTTATTTCTACTCATCTTTTACAAAAGAGTTTAAAAATTCCTCAAATGAAAACCATTGACCAAAAATTTCGGCTCTTTCTTCTAAAACATAGTAGTAAACCTTGCCATAATCTTCTTCCCTTAGAGACAGAGCATAGTTGCCAGACCCAGGATCATAAGCAAAATGAAGGAGGTCTTTAGCCTTAAATCCTGCTGGAACAACCTCATCATCAAACCAGTTGAGGGCCTTCTCCATCTCCTCTAGTGAATAAAAAGCATTGAAAGGAAAGAGATGTTTGTCATCATGAACACCAGACACACAAGGTTGACCACCATTGTACTGAAGATAAAAGTTTAACATAGATTCGGACAATTTCTTTCCAAGATTCTTCTCAAATTGTAAAAGATCTTCTCTTGTAGTTGGCTCATTCGCATCTGTTGCTCTTAGCATAATTATCCCTCCGGTTTTTACAATCTTTTTTCTAAGACCTTGTCAATAAAGTCATAGACAGTTGCAGCAACTTTTTGCATTTCTAAAGAGCCCAAAGCACCCAAATCATTTTCATAAATGCAATCATCAGCATTTTTCTTGATAAAGTAGGCCAAATCTCCCTCTTGACCAATCATAAAGAAGTCTGGTTCATCTACTTCTATCTGATAGGTCTCATTACGCTCTAAGAGATCCTCCTTAGCATATAAACAGATACCTGAGTCACCAATCTCATAAGGATCTACTTCGTCCCATTCCAATAAAAACTGATGGTAGAAACTTGGAAACTCAAATCCAAATATATCTTGTTCCATCTTTAACCTCCAATAGTGAACAATGCAAACTGTACCAAAGCATCACTTCAAACTCCAACCACCATCAATCGTAATGATTTGTCCTTGCATGGCGCTCACTTTTCCACTTGCTAAAAAAAGGCTAATCTCTGCTATTTCCTCTGGCTCAATCCAGCGTTTGATAGGCGTTTCACTAGCCACCCAGTCCGCCAATCCACCTGGCTCAAAGTCCGCAGCAGTCATGCCAGTCTTGACAGCACCTGGAGCAATACCAAAGATCTGAATCCCAGCTTCAGCATAGTCTAGAGCCAACTGCTTAGTAAATCCAGCTAAGGCATGCTTAGAGGAAGTATAGGCGTGACCACCACCTCCGGCTAAATTTGAGGCAATGGAACACATATTGATAATGATTCCTTTTTTATTTTCCAGCATTTGCGTCAAATAATAGCGAGTCAACTCTACTGGGGTTACGTAGTTGATTTCAAAAATCTCTTGAATTTCCTGCGCTGTCTGCTCCAAAAGTGGTTTGTAATCATCCAAAACTCCAGCAGTATTGCACAAAATATCCACCTGAAAACACCAGTCAAAAATTGGCTCCAAGTCAAGAGTTAAATCTCTCTGTAAAAAGTGGAAATCACCATCTAAAACTGGATTTTCTCCTTGATCCACACCATAAACTTGATAGCCATTCTCTAAAAAGAGGCGAGCTTGAGCTAGACCGATCCCTGAACTCACTCCCGTAATCAATACGCGTCTAGTCATTCACTTCTACCCAATCCGTCGCCAAAACATCGCACGGTGTCGGGCTCCACATAGAAAAACCTTCCCCCTCACCAGACACGTTGATGAGGAAATAAGGCGTCACTTCAAGTGCAACCCCGTTTTGCTCGATGGTGTCAAAAAGCTGCACATAGTTTTCAGCCCCTCCCCAACCAGTTCGTACATATTTTTTCTTAGCCTTTAATCCAGGCAGGATTTCTTCAAAAGTCATGATTTTCTCCTTTAATACTAAATTCTTAATTTAATTATAACAAAAAACCGCTTTCCAACGGCTTTTTTGACTGTATCTTAGTTCAATAAAACTAATAGCTATCCAATTTTTTATTATTTCAGTTCAATCAATTTATTGTATATTTTCTCAGTCAGTTCTTTCTGTTGCGTTCCTGTTAATTGGTGAGAAGTGCGAATTAATACAGTTCCATAAACATAGTGTGATCCCGGATTTAAAGCAGTTCCATCAAAAGCACTAATATAAGTATTGCGTTTTTCTGCATCTTCTTTTGTCTTATAAACCTCTATATTTCCTCCAACATCATTGCCTTTTTGAACAATATCTGAGCCATCTACAGACTCAGTCACTTGCTTGTCAACAAAATATACAGACGCTGTATACCCACCTTGTTTATTCAGTTTTTTATTAGGATCATTATCCTCCGTAACAGATTGTACTCCAGTAATTGATTCAATTTCTTTAAGTCTTTCTTCAATAAAAGAACTTGAAGGATTTGTAATTTGTTTTAATTGAAGAATGCTATTTTGATAGTGAGTCAATTTTTCAGATAAATTCTTTTTTGTTTCACTATAATCTAATGGTTGACTTAATTCTTCAATTTGCTTCTCAATTTGCTCAGTTTGTTTTTCAATATCTGGTATTTTACGAAGCGAATCTTTGCTATCCTTTATAGCCGATTTCAATTCTTCCAATGTCTTAGAATCAAGAGGTTCTTCATCATTATCAATAACCTTTTCAGCCTCAGCTATTTGATCTTCAACTTCTTTGTTTTTTTGATTTAAATCCTTTACTACATCTTCAAACCTAGTTACAGCAGCTTGATGTAGTGCATAAGATAAAAAGTAGTATCCCAGACCAGAAATTCCTATGATTAGACACATTGACAATATCATTATTTTTTTCTTCATTTCAATCTCCAAAAAGTATTTAATATCTTCACGATTTTACTATAATACATCAAAACAAGCAACAAAAAACACATATCATTACATATTTTTTATATAACGATAAATTGTAAAACACAGTGCAACAAAAAACCGTTTTCCAACGGCTTTTTTACTGTATCTACTAAATTCTTCCTACCACTGCAATCCAGCTTCTCTTATTTCTTTCTTGGAAGCAAATTTACCATTTGGTCTGTGCCATCTTCCGTTTCTATCCCTAAAGTAGCCACCTGAATTTGTTGATTGCGAGTTTGATTCCTGACTTTCTTCCTTTTCTTGTGCAGCCTGACGTGCTTTTTCTTGTTCTTCCTCTTTCGCTTTCTTTTCAGCTGCTTCTTTTTCCTTAGCCTCTTTCTTGGCTTTTTCCTCAGCTTCCTTCTTAGCCTTTTCTTCAGCATCTTTCTTAGCTTTTTCTTCTTCGTTTTCGACTGTATTTTTAGCCGTACCATCCAAGTAATTAATTTCCGCATTAGCTGAAACATTGTCTAAAATGACATGCGTCACAGAATACTTATCAACCTTTTCCTTACTACCACCCAACTTGATTTCCAAGAGTTTGCCATTTTCATCAATTCCCACATACTGCAACTCAATCTGTCTTGGAATCAATTCGTCCTTTTGATAAATCGGAGTCACCTTGTAATCAAGATAGTAGTTTGGGTGATTGGCCAACCAAGAGTCCAAACGATTCTCATAGTAAAGCATGCTTTCTTGATTTGTATCATCTGTTCCATAATATGTTCCAGCATTAAGCCAGTTGGTCATAGGGACCAAGTTTCTCTTTTCATCGTTCAATCCACTAAACTGGTACCCGATCAGATGACCTCGATTCATTAACCATGCCTTTTTAGAGCCATCTCCGTAATAAAAAATATAGTTATGCCAACCAACTGGATTATAACTTATCTTAGGCTCTCTCTTCTCAGTTGGCTCATCGCTATCCTTAAGTTGAATATGAGCACCCTTCGCGCGTGATTTAGAATCCAATTCCCCAAGTTCTAGCTGCTTCTCATTTTTAAAAGGCAAGAGTCCAGCTTCTTTAAACAACTTTTCATCGAACTTGGCTTGCTTCTGTTCGACTTTTTCTTCTGGAACTGTTTGTTCTACCTTATGACCAGAACAAGCAACAAGTGTTGTTACTGAAAGTAAGGCAAGTGAAAGAGTGAGCAACTTTTTCATAAAAACTCCTTTATTTTATGTAGTAACTATATTAACACTTCCTTTTACATTTTACTATCATTTTGCTAATTATTCAAGAATAAAGAGGCTGTTATTATACCACTTTTCTTCCATTGTCCAAAACAAAAACGACAACCACTTTTTCAGCAGTTATCGTTGCTTATTTTTTAGTCTCTTCCACCAAGTTTGCTATTGATAGTCATCATGATGCTTGCAATTTTCTCTCCCCAGTATGGGTCAGAAGCATAGAGAACATTCATTCCTGTCGCCTTGTTCCCCAAGTGGTCTCTTCCACGGTTAATGTAGTTCTCACGAATCCACTTAGCCGCGCCGAGGATTCCCTTATCCACATCATCAAATTTCTTGGCTGAGGTATACGGGCTCGAATCATAAGCTGCAATTCCAAAGAAATTATTCTTATCCTTAGCTATCTGGCTCCGTCCCCAAGCACTCTCAAGTGCACTATGGGCCATTAAATAAAGAGCATTCACACCATAGCGTTCCTCAGCTTCCTTAAAAACAGCTCCCTTACCAGCGAGGCGACTATCCCGAATATTCATCAAAGAATAAACTTTATCCAATTCAGCTGCACTGTAATTACTTGGTTTAGTCAGATTTCTAAAAAGGAAAGGATTTTCAATGGTGAAGCCATCAAAATGAAGCCCATCAGTCGAATAATATTTCTTACCAATGGTCATAGCTGAGCTATGTGGAGCAACACGGAGACTCACATAAGGTGATAACTCATGGTAAAAATACTTACCATCGCTTGTATAATGAGGGACAAATTCACTATCTTTATCAATAGCTACTAAATCACTTTTATTCATGAAGCCGGATAAACCAGAAATATTGACAGGTATTTGACTATCTTTTTTAGATTGGGTATCCCCAAGTGAAACTATGGTTCCTTGCGATACATAACTCAATCTTTCACCAGAAGCGCTATAGACATAAGCAGTAATTGGTTTCACTTTGTAATATTTTGCCTCTGAGATCCATTTCCCATTATTCTGAAAAGAATACTCTTTACCTTTGATCGTGAAAGTACCTGTTACATATCGACCATCATCTTTTAGATAGTACCAAGCATCGTAATCTTTGTCAAAAATCCATTCATTTTTGGCCATATAGCCACCTGATTTAAGGTAGTATGAACCAATCCATTCACGGGAAGCGTAGGCCCCACCTGACTTCAAGTAGAACCAGCTATTGTAGGATTTATCAAAAATCCACTCTTTTTCAGCCATAGCGCCACTATCTTTCAGATAGTAGTCACTTTTCCATTGGCTACTTGCCATCACGCCATCGCTATTAAAATAGTACCATGTTCCTTTGATTTTTTCCCATTTATTGCGGGAAATTTTTCCTGAAGCTGTAGCATAGTACCACTTGTCAGATA
>NZ_JH378888.1:125732-126113 GCF_000235485.1 Streptococcus sp. oral taxon 058 str. F0407 | reverse complement strand
AAATCTTGCCTGAAGCTGTAGCATAGTACCACTTATCAGATATTTTCACCCAATCGTTTTCTGCCATAGCACCGTTACCTTTGATAAGGTAACCATCAACTATAGTATTACTGAGCATAATGCCGTTTTTATCAAAGTAATACCAGACGCCTTCAATCTTTTCCCACTTATTGCGGGAAATCTTGCCTGAAGCTGTAGCATAGTACCACTTGTCAGATATTTTCACCCAAGCGTTTTCTGCCATAGCACCACTACCTTGGAAGATATAGTCATTGTAGATGGTGCGACTAAGCATGACACCATCTTTATTAAAGTAATACCAGACATCTTCAATCTTTTCCCATTTGTTGCGGGAAATCTTGCCTGAAGCTGTAGCATAGT
>NZ_JH378888.1:105383-125722 GCF_000235485.1 Streptococcus sp. oral taxon 058 str. F0407 | reverse complement strand
AGCATAGTACCACTTGTCAGATATTTTCACCCAATCGTTTTCCGCCATAGCACCGTTACCTTTGACAAGGTAACCATCAACCATGGTATTACTGAGCATAATACCGTTTTTATCAAAGTAATACCAGACACCACCAATTTTTTTCCAGTTTACGACAGGCTGGTTATTCTCATAAAAACGCCAGTTTCCTTGCTCTTTTTTCCAACCTTCCTTGATAACGTCCTCTTTTTTTTCCTTTTTAGAAGGATCTTCCTCTTTTACAGTTGGCTCTTTCTTTGGCTCCACTTGGGGAACCTCTTTTTTCGGAGTAGCCTGAGGAACTTCTTTTTTGGGAGCAGCTTCTTCTTTTTTCTCGACTACATCTGTGGTCTGAGTTTTTTTCGTAACCTGAGATTCTTCAGCATATACAGATGTCTTTGCAAATCCTGCCATAGAAAGAACGACAGTACTTGCAAGTAGTATCTTCTTCATTTTATTCTCCTCAGTAGAAAACTATCTACACTATTACTATTTTATAAACCCTATTGTAACATAGTTAATAGACGGAAATATTACAAATTGATGAAGATTCTATTTCTTGTTGACGATAAGGAAGACCTAGCTTATCTCAGACTGGCTTTGACTTCTCGACGAAGTTCTTCTAAACTGCTAATTCCATATTTGTCCATGACTTTTGGCAGATTTTCGATGATGACAGGACAGGCATATGGATTGGTAAAGTTGGCTGTTCCTACTCCGATGGCAGAGGCACCAGCCAGATACATTTCCAAAGCAGCTTCAGCCGAATCCACTCCCCCCATTCCAATGATGGGAAGGTCTGTTGTTTGGGCGACTTGGCGGATCAGTTTGAGGGCTACTGGAAAGACTGCTGGGCCTGACATTCCTCCCGTTCCATTGGCTAAGATTGGTTTTCTAGTTTTGAGGTCAAAGCGCATACCGACAAGAGTATTGATCATAGTCAAGCCACTTGCCCCCGCATCTTCAGCGGCTTTAGCAATGGTAACAACATCCGTTACACTAGGGGTTAGCTTGACATAGACTGGTACATCAGAGGCTCCCACAGCTGCCTTGACCACTTCATAAGCTAGATCAGGGTCTTGCCCAATCAAAAGTCCATGATTGCCGTGATCCACATTAGGACAAGAGATATTGAGCTCGATAGCTTTTACATTAGTTGCCTTGGAAATTCCTTGAGAAACAGCAGCGTACTCTTGTTTTGAAAATCCTGCAACATTGGCGATAATGGGAAGCGTAGGATATTCTCTTTCCAGCCAAGGCAACTTTTCAGCTAAAACAACTTCTAAACCTGGATTTTGCAAACCGATTGCATTGAGCATACCAGCAGGTGTCTCTGCAACCCTTGGAGTAGGATTGCCAAAACGGGGTTCAAGTGTCGTCGCCTTGATCATAATGGAGCCTAAAAGGTCTAAATCATAGTACTTGGCATACTCCTGACCAAAACCAAAACAGCCTGATGCTGGTATGATGGGGTTTTTCAATTCCAAGCCCGGTAGAGAAACTTGTAAACGATTTGTAGTCATGACTTTCTCCTTATAACACAACTGTTCCTGTACGGAAAACAGGGCCATCTTCACAGACACGTTGGCTGACCGTCTCACTATCTGGCACTTTTAGTACGCAAGCATAGCAGGCCCCCATCCCGCAAGCCATACGAGATTCAAGAGATAGATAGGCTCTTGGGTGGTCATGAAATCTTTGATTGATATACTTCATCATTCCTGGAGCCCCACATGAGTAGACGGCGTCAAACTGATTTTCTAAATCATTGATGACCACTGACACATTTCCCTTGATACCATGAGAACCATCATCTGTCGTTACAAAGGTCTGACCATATTGGGCCAATTCCTTTTCCAAAATGACAGCATCCTTGTTAGCAAAACCGAGAACTGTTACTACTTTCACCCCACGCGCATGCAATTCTTTGGCTACCTCAAGCAAGGGTGGAACACCAATCCCTCCACCAACGAGGAGAACTTGGCTCTGCTCATCCAGATCAGACAAGTCAAAACCGTTCCCCTGAGGTCCCATCACATCAAGTGTATCACCCTGACTTAAGGTTGAAAAAATGGCGGTCCCAGACCCCTCTATCCGATAAATGAGATGACACTGCTTGTTTGCCTTGTCAATAGACGAAATTGAAATAGGACGGCGCAAGAGATGGGCATCATCAGGCACGCGCAGATGGAGAAATTGACCTGCTCGCATGGCTTCAACCATTTCCCCTTCTAGGACTAATTCAAAGATTGCTGGAGCGATTTCCTCCTGTGCAACCACCTTCATGCTTTCCAAACGAATCGCACCCAAACGCTTCTTACATGTGGGATTCATGATTTTCCTCCTTAAATTTTAAGGGGACCAGATAAAGAAAAGACCTTGCAATAGCAAGGTCTCAGTCAAGATAGGACAGAACTCATGCGCACACTTAAAAAGTCCCCACAGAGAGTCCCTTATCACTTTTATCTGACACCTTGTGAGTCTCTCTGGACTCCCCTTAAAGGTTAAATTTGTACTAGTATACTCTTTCGAGGAAAAAAAGTCAAGCAGAAAACGAACATTCTACTTGACTTTACTGGATCATTTTTCACGAATGACTTCGACCTTGTAGCCATCAGGATCCTTGACGAAGTAATAGTTTGGTTTGGTTCCTGGTAGGCCTTTTGGCTCTGTCACCTCATAGCCTTTCGCGCTATGTTCTTGATGAAGTGCCTCAAGGTCAGGTGTGCTGAGAGCGATATGGGCAAAGCCATCTCCTACCTCATAAGGGCCGTGATCATAGTTATAAGTCAACTCCAACTCGTAGTCATCACCATCAAGTCCTAGATAGACAATCGTGAAGGCATGGTCTGGGAAATTTCTGCGACGCAATTCTTTAAAACCAAAAGCATCTTGATAAAATGCGATTGATTTTTCAAGATTTTCTACTCGCAAGCAAGTGTGTAGCATTTTTGAAGCCATATTATTCTCCTTTATTTTTAAAAAGACTGGGACAATTCTGTACCAGTCTTATCAACTATTATTTACCAAGTTTTGCTTTAGCTGCATCTGCAAGAGCTGTGAAAGCTGCTGCATCGTTAACAGCCAAGTCAGCAAGCATTTTACGGTTAACTTCGATTTCAGCCAATTTCAAACCATGCATCAATTGTGAGTATGAAAGTCCGTTCAAACGGGCTGCCGCATTGATACGAGTGATCCACAATTTGCGGAAGTCACGTTTTTTCTGACGACGGTCACGGTATGCATAGTAGTAAGAGTTCATTACTTGTTCTTTTGCAGTACGGAACAAGATGTGTTTAGCTCCATAGTAACCTTTTGCTAATTTAAGAATACGTTTACGACGTTTGCGTGATACAACGCCACCTTTAACACGTGCCATGTTTTATTTCCTCCAAATATTTCCTAGAATTGTTTACTTACTGTTAGGCTATTATTTCAAGCGAGTAAGCATTGCTTTGATACGTTTGAAATCTCCTGAATGCACCATAGATGCTTTACGAAGATGACGACGTTGTTTCTTAGTTTTTCCGTGGAAACGGTGAGAAGTGTAAGCACGGAAACGTTTAAGTCCACCAGAACCTGTACGTTTGAAACGTTTAGCTGATGCGCGGTGTGTTTTTTGTTTTGGCATGATTTTTTCTCCTTTATTTAACTTTCTGACAATTATTTTTTGTCAGTTGCTGGCGCCAACTGCATGAACATTTGGCGTCCATCCATTTTAGCACGTTGTTCGATGATTGCAATATCTTGTGTTGCTTCAGCAAACTCGGCTAAAACTTTTGCACCAATTTCTTTATGGGTGATCATACGCCCTTTAAAGCGAATGGATACCTTAACTTTGTTCCCTTTTTCAAGGAACTTGCGAGCATTGCGAAGTTTCGTTTCGAAATCACCCTTATCGATAACTGGGCTCAGACGAACTTCTTTCACAGTAACAACACTTTGTTTTTTGCGTTGCTCTTTTTGTTTTTTCTGGTACTCAAATTTGAACTTACCGTAGTCCATAATTTTAGCAACAGGCGGTTTTGCTTGGGGTTGAATCAATACCAAGTCAACATTTGCACTATCAGCCAATGCTTGCGCTTCGCTGAGTGGCTTGATGCCTAGCTGTTCTCCCTCAAGACCGATCAAGCGAACTTCACGTACACGAATTTCATCATTGATGAATAAGTCTTGCTTTGCTATGGTTTTCACCTCTTTTTTATTATTAGAGAAAAACAAGAGCGGGCTCGTAATGATACAAGCCCGCACGTTATGATAGCGTTTCGTAGAAACTTTTCATCCGTAGGGCCAGGCAACTTGATGTCACAAGGCGAGAAGCTCTCACTTCTGCTTTTCTCAACTTTTATATGATACCAAGTTTTCTATCCCTTGTCAAGATAAAAAGTCATTTTTTCGAAAAACTTTCTGTTTTCTTCTTGATGTCCGCATCAAAAAGAGAGAACCTAGTTGGTTCCCTCCTTGTGTTAGTTTTGTCCTCACCTTCCCTATAGGAATGCTAAGACCTATTAAAACCTTCCTTTTTACGTGAACTTCCCCATCTTTCGATAAATAGAATCCCCACTAACAAAAGGATAATCAGGCAAGGAAGTAAGACCAGCCCCATGCTCCAATTTAGATTGACATTATCAATTTGCTTAGGTAATCTTCCAGACAAAATCTCCACTGAACGTAAGTAAGTAAAGGGAATCAGATGGGCAATACTCTGAAGAGGCTGGATCGTTTGGATACCAAACAATAAGCCAACAATCCCAATGAGGGAAAGAAAGAGGACAGGCATTTTTTGCTTGAAAAAGTAAGCAATCAAGTAGACGACTTCCACAACGACGATAAAGGCTAAGAAAGCTAATAGCAAGCTAGGAAATAACACATCTTGTATTTTTCCAATAGTTACCTCTTGATTGGTTAAGCTATAAATAGGGTATGGATAATCTAACTGTCCAAAACCACTTATCAGACTTCCCACTAGAAAAGAAAATCCACAGATTCCAATAAACAGCACGGTTACATAGCTCACCCCAACTCCAAGAGAGGACATGGCAAATGTCACTTTTGAAAAAGGATATAACTGAGCTGTATCGAGATTATTTTGATATCTTTCTGCAAACAGTTGTGTTAGCATAAAAATAATACCAATCACAAATAAGGTTGGGATGATAGTCTCTAAAATCCAGACAATCTGATCAATCCCGTGGGTCGGAAACTCCAAAGTATGTGCTTTTATGTTCAAGGGATACAGGGCTTGGTAAATCTTTCGTTCGCGGTCAACCGCCATTTTAAAGTCAGAGTCAGAAGTCGATTCCTTCGATACAATTTCATAACTCTTTTCCTCATCTTGCCACTGCAAATAGTAGGCTTCTTTCCAGCGTCCTTCTTTTAACAAAGCCAGAATTTCTTTCTTTTGAGTCAAAAGATTTTTTTGTATGTCTAAATTTTCTTTAGCAAACTGATATTCCTCCGAGCTGGTGTCAGACATTTGGGAAAGCTTCACTTCATTTTCATTGATGATTCTCTCATCTTTTACAAGACGGGTTTCCAACTCGCTCTCCAAGCTGTGTGAGTTTGCAGTCTGACTATTTAAATAAAAGGTAACACCGAGTACAGATGCAAATAAAAGTAAGACAATCCAGTTTAAACGACTTTTGAAAACTTTCTTTAATAAAAATAGGCTAATATCTTTCATAACGGAACCTCTTCTATCTGCCCCTGACGAATGGTTACGATGCTATCGCAAATCTCCATTAACTCCTCTTTGTAGTGGGAACTCAAAAGAACCAGCTGTTCTTTTCTATCGATTTGTGCCAGCCTATCAAAAAACTTCTGTCGATAATACTCATCTAAGCCATTTGTTATCTCATCCATGAGCCAGCATTTCGCCTGACTGAGGAAATACATAGCAATCACCAAGCGTTGCTTCATCCCTAAGGAATACTTGCGGATGGGAAGGTTGATATAGTCAGACATTTCCCAATAGGCGATTTCGTCCCCCAAGTTTAGGTCTGACTTCCAGATATTTTTTATGAGACAAAGGTAGTCCATCCCACTTAAGTTTCCATCCAGCCATTCAACGCTCTCATAATAAAACAAAGAAGGAGAGACTGTGATATGTCCACTATTAAGGGGAAGCAGCTTGCTAATAGCTCGGAACAGGGTCGTCTTTCCCGAGCCATTGATAGCAAGAAGGCCATAAATCCTACCCTTTTTAAAGGTGAAATCCGCATCTTGCAAGATGACTTGTCGCGTTTTTAAGGTAACATGAGTAAGAGTTATCATATCCAGCCCTCCTTTTTCTAACTCTTTAAGGATTGATAGTTCCCTGTCTAGTAGTTAATGACCTCATAGCGAACATAATATCAATCGGACCAACTTTATAGTCATCGTAGAGTAATAAGCAGATCATCTTGAAATGTTTACATATTTACGTCCGTGGTAATTCATACTAAACTTCCAAGCGGTAGTCCAATCATATCGATAACTTAGTGATTGTCACAGCAGATACGCTGGACTGAAAAAAACAATAGATGATAAACTGGCTAATAAAACGACTTTTGCTGATTTTTCATGTTTTCATTGCCTTTATATCATTACTATTGGAAACACTTTCATTATATCGTTTTTCTTGGTATTATGCAACAGATTTTCAGTTTATTTCACTAATATATAACATTATTTCTTCCTAACGAACGCTTTCTATTTGCCAACTATTCCATCCTTTAAAGCGAATGGCTCCTTGCTGATCTGTTCGGTAAATCTTACTCTTGATGGTTTCCAGTCGTTCCAAGGTTTCCTGATGAGGGAGTTTTGCACGATTGTTCTTGCCCACTGAGATGAGAGTAATCTCTGGTTTGAGTTTTTCTAGAAAAATTGGATTTGATGCTGTTTTAGCACCATGCTGCCCAGCTTTCAAGACATCCACCTCTAAGTTAGGATATTGCTTTAAAAGTTCCTTCTCTCCCTTCTCTTTCAAGTTTCCAGTGAAGAGAAAGTGCTTATCCAGAAGTTTTCCATAAAGAACTAGAGAATCCTCATTACCTCCATTTCCAATCTTCCTTGGAGATAGGACTTCTAAGTAACCGCCAAAAATCGGTAAATTCTCCCCTGCTGTCACACTGCGCACCTTGGTTTGGCTTGCTTCTAGTTCGGCTACAAATTCCTTCTGTGTCAAACTTCCTTTTGATACTAAAATCTCTCCGACATGGAAAGCCTTGGTCACCTCCAGCAAATCACCAACATGTTCCTTCTCTATGTTGGTCAAAATCAGCTGGTCAATCTTGGCTACTCCGCGACTTTTTAGATAGGGAATCAAGGTTCTCTGCGCATTGCTGGTTGTCGCCTTTTCTTGCCATTTTTCAATTTTCTTATCAGATTCTGCCTTACCGCCCACATCTATGAGAATGGTTTTCCCAGTTAAATCCCGTAGGAAAATACTTTCCCCCTGCCCCACATCCAGCATGGTGATTTCATTTTCCAGTGGATGCTTGGTCAAGAAAAAGAGCCCCACAATAAAGAGACTGAACCCTGCTAGTCTTTTGACATTTTCCCTAAAGTCATAGACCAAGGCCAATGAAACTAAGAGAAGAATCAAAAGCCATGCGTTGGGTTGTCCAAAGACCAAGGGCCTACTTGCCATCTGCGACACTAAGCGAATGATGCCCTCCAACCATTCAAAGATAAAGTTCATTTGAACTACTGGATAGAGAAAAGATAGGACAAATAAGATGGACAAGAGGGGCAAGAAGACCAAGTCAAACAGAAAGGAAAAGACAAAGGTTAAAAGAATGGACCAAGGCTGAAATTCTGCAAAATAGAAGGATAAAATGGGCAATATTCCCAAGGAAATGACTAGACTTTCTCTGGCAATAGCCTTAAGTCCCTCCCCTTCTTTACTGGTCATCGTCAAGATAAAGGCGTAGGCACAGGACAAGACACCTCCTGCCGTCAGGAAAAAGTTAGGCATGATGATAAAGAGGACAAGAACCGTCAAGGCAAAATTGTCCAAGCCCTTAACACCATGTTGGGCTAGTAACTGTTGCAAGAGACTACGAATGACCGAAGCCGAGAATCCTGTCAGACCTGCATAGAACAGAGAGAATGGATAAGCCAACCATTTCCACTTTTCTTTAGTTAAGCCCAATCGCAAGAGGAGTTTCTTAAAGGCATCCATAAAGAAGCCCACCTGCATACCCGACAAGGCAAAGAGATGGATAATCCCTAGACTAGAATAGAGCTCATTCATCTCCTCAAAGTCCGTATCCAAATGTCCTAGCAACAGCCCCGTCATGTAGTTCCGCATAGGATCTGGAAAGTGTGTCTTGATCCAAACTACAGCTTTTCGACGTAAACTGGATAGATTTTCTCCTATATCCCAACTGCGAACCTGTTTAAGTGACTGGATGCTCTTGATAGTCAGTGTCTGGTAAATCCCCTGAGTCTTCAGATAGGCTTGGTAGTCAAAGCCACCAAAATTCCTCTGACCTTCTGGCTCGGACAGTTTTCCTTCTAGTTCTATCTCATAAATATCTGTCAAGGCCTGAAATTGCTCTTTCTCCTCCTCGGACTGGAGTTTATAGTAAACTTGGAAAGTACGGCCGTCGGCCTTGCCATGAAAGGACAGACTATCTCCATTGACCTTAATGGTATCTGGTAAAATCCTCACCTTTTCAACATAAGCGACTAAGTCTTGACTATCTTGTGTCTGTTGCCAGTTTTGAAACAGAAACCAAAATCCAAAGGCTCCACAAATCGCTAGAACTTTGCCTGCAGATTTCCAAGGAAATTGAAAAAAGAGACAGATGAGTAGAAAAACAAAACCTAGTAAAGCAAGATAGGACGCTGAGAAAATGGCATAGTAAAGCCAAAGTAACAAAAAGCCCAGATAGATTAAGGGGATAGGAAGAGTCTTAATCCACTGTAACATAGTCTTTTAACTTTTCTATGGTCTTTGCACCAATACCAGAGACCTTCTTGAGTTCGTCTACCGACTTGAACTTGCCATTTGCCTCACGATGGTCGATAATGTCCTGAGCTCGTTTCCCTCCAAGTCCTTTGACCTGTTTGAGTTCTTCTAGGCTGGCCTTGTTGAGATTGACCTTCTT
Organism: Streptococcus sp. oral taxon 058 str. F0407; assembly: GCF_000235485.1. Classification (GTDB taxonomy): domain Bacteria; phylum Bacillota; class Bacilli; order Lactobacillales; family Streptococcaceae; genus Streptococcus. Next base: position 116,609 of record NZ_JH378888.1, on the reverse strand, counting down.
TTCTTTACTTGTCGAAGAAGGCGTTTCGGAGGCAGTCTGCTGACTAGCTACTTCTTCTCCCTTAGTTGGAACATAGACAAGAGCCTCGTCACTGACTTTCTGAGCGAGATTGAGCGACTTACTATCTGCTTCCTCTGTCAAGCCACCCGCCTTCTGAACAGCATCATGAACTCGACTGCCAAGAGGCAAATCGTAAATCCCTGGCGACTTAACAGCACCTTTGACATCCACTGTGATCAGATCCTGTTCAGGAGACTCTTCCTTTTCTTCCTTCTTCACTTCTTTTTCAGAAGATGAATCCTTTGAAACGGCTGCAACTTCAGCCTGCAAATTTGTTTCTTTCACAGGTGTTTGTGAAGTTGGCTTTAACAAGAAAAAGCCGCCTAAGGCCAGACCCAAACCTGCACAGATGACAATGATTTTATACTCTTTTATTTTCTCGATAATTGCTTCCATATTTTCTCCTCTCTTTAATTATTCGTAAGAGGAAGAAAAAACAGTCGAAAATTTCTTTTCAACTGCTTATTTATTTGCAAAATAGTCTTCCTTGGTCAAGGCATAATGAACTCTTGCGACGATTCGACCTGGTTCTTTTTTGTCCATTCTGGCATAAGGTTCTTCGTGGGAAAAACGCATACCTGATTTCTCCATGACCTTGCCAGATGCAGGATTATCCTTGTCGTGAAGGGCGGTCAACTTGTTCATTCCAATCTTCTCAAAAGCCAGCTCAATCACAGCTCGAGTGGCTTCTGTTGTCAATCCTTGCTTCCAATACTTTTTATTGATAATGTAGCCAATAGCTGCCTTTTTTAAGACTGTGTCAATCTTGTGCAGGTCAATGGTACCGATAAACTGACCACTGCTTTTTAGTTCGATCCCCCACCGTCCCAAGGGATTGGCCAAGTAGAACTGAGCAATATTATTTTTGGTTTCTTCCAAGCTTTGATTAGTTGGAAAAGTGTAGCGCGTATTTTCTCTGTCTGAGGCATATTCAAACATAGCTTCTGCATCATCCAAGGTTACAGGTCGGAGTAACAACCGCTCCGTTTCTATTGACGGATACTGAGAAAATTTCACAAATATTGATTCCATACTTTTTTCCTCCATTAAAGCTTGATTCCCACTAGTCTAGCACAAATACATTTTGATAACAAGTTTTTCTTGATTTTTGAAGCGGTTTCATATACAATAAAACCATCACATTTTTGATTTATGAAATGGAATGTGACAACTAAATAATCCCGTCAATTGAAAGGTAGGTTATCTCTATGTTAATTGGAATCCCAAAAGAAATTAAAAATAACGAAAACCGTGTCGCCCTCACACCTGCTGGTGTTCATAGCTTAGTTGGTCGTGGTCATCGTGTCCTTATCGAAACAAACGCTGGTCTCGGTTCTGGATTTACTGACGTTGACTATCAAAAGCAAGGAGCTGAGATTGTCGCTACTGCTGGTGAAGCTTGGGCAGCAGAGTTAGTCGTGAAAGTAAAAGAACCACTAGCTTCTGAATATGGTTACTTGCGTGACGATCTTCTCCTCTTCACCTATTTGCACATGGCCGCTGCTCCAGAATTAGCAGATGCTATGTTAGCAGCCAAAACAACAGGAATTGCCTATGAAACGGTCCGTGATAATCAAGGACAACTACCCCTCCTCGTTCCTATGAGTGAAGTTGCAGGTCGTATGGCTGTTCAAATTGGAGCTCACTTCCTTACCAAACAAGCTGGTGGCTCTGGTGTCCTACTTGGTGGTGTACCAGGTGTTCCAAAAGGAAAAGTAACCATCATCGGAGGCGGTGTCGTCGGGACACATGCTGCCCGCATCGCCCTTGGACTTGGTGCTCAAGTGACTATTTTAGATATCAGTGCTAAACGTCTCTCAGTCCTAGAGGAAGTCTTCGGAAACCAAATCCAAACTCTTATGTCCAATTCATTCAATATCGAAGCAAGCGTGAAAGATGCTGATGTGGTAATTGGAGCGGTTCTCATCCCTGGTGCCAAGGCACCAAAACTGGTAACAGATGAGATGGTCAAACAAATGCGCCCAGGATCTGTCATCGTTGACGTTGCTGTTGACCAAGGTGGCGTTATCGCAACAGCAGATCGTGTGACAACACACGATGAACCCGTCTATGAAAAACACGGTGTACTCCACTATGCTGTTGCCAACATCCCTGGCGCCGTAGCCCGTACTTCTACCATCGCCCTGACCAATGTCACCCTTCCTTACATTGAAGCCTTAGCAGGAAAAGGGTTTAAGAAGGCAATCACTGAAGATCAAGGCTTACGTGAAGGAGTTACAACTTATCAAGGTTACTTAACCAGCCTTCCAGTTGCCCAAGGGCTAGATAAAGAGAACACTTCGATTGATGAACTTGTCTAAAGACATCAACTAATTAACACAGATACGAGAAAGAGCAGTTTCATCTGAACTGCTCTTTTTTGCTATTCTGTCTCTTCCTTCTTTTCTTCATTTTTAACTGGAGCTGGTTCATAGGCCCGGATAATTTGAGCGACAACTGGATGACGAACCACATCCTTGGCTGAAAAATGAACAAAGTCAATTTGGTGAATGTCCTTGAGCTTTTCTTGGGCATCAATCAAACCGGACTTGACGTTACGCGGTAGGTCAATCTGACTAATATCTCCATTGACAATCATCTTAGAATTAAAACCTAAACGCGTCAAGAACATCTTCATCTGCATGATGGTCGTATTTTGCGCCTCATCAAGAATGACAAAGGCATCATCCAAAGTCCGTCCACGCATGTAGGCGAGGGGAGCGATTTCAATAATTTCTCGCTCCATGAGACGAGTCGTTTGGTCTTTACCGAGAATCTGATACAAGGCATCGTAAACAGGTCGAAGGTAAGGATCTACCTTCTCCTTGAGATCACCCGGAAGAAATCCAAGACTCTCGCCTGCTTCAACGGCTGGACGAGTAAGGATAATTCGCTTGACCTGCCCACGTTTGAGGGCTGTCACTGCCAAGGTCACTGCGAGAAAGGTCTTCCCTGTCCCTGCAGGTCCGATTCCAAAGGTCACATCATGCTGTTTGACACTGTCCACATAAAGCTTTTGACCCAGGGTTTTGACACGAATAGGCTTCCCTGTATTGTCCTTGATGATTTCTTCTTCGTAAAGGGCGACAAACTTGTCGATTTCATCGTTTTTGACCATGCTAATCGCAGTCACCACATCTGGTGTCCCAACCGTCATTCCACGATTCACCAAAACCATCAAGGCTTGGATAACTTGACGGGCTTCTTCACATGCTGCTTCTTCTCCCAAAACCTGCACAATCTCCGTACGGGCATGAATCACCACATCAAGCTCTTCTTCCATCAAACGAAGATGGCGTTCATTGGAACCAAAAAGATGAAACAGGTCATCTGGATGACTCAGTTGAATGTCTATTGAATGTTCCTGCAAATAAAGAACCTCTCTAATCCTTTTATTTCTTTTTATTATAGCAAAGAGAACAATAAAATACTAGCCTCATCTCATTGTCTCTAGTGTTCTAAGTATTCTTGCCAGATAGCGTCAAAATCTCCTAGATTGAAAGAGAAGCTAGCATGCTCCTCCAAAAAGCGACTCACCTCATCAAAATCATCCGTGTGTTTTGGAAAGGCCGACTCTTCAAAAGCGAGGTCTGCCAAGATAGCCTTGGGACTATTACTTTTAGGATTGCGCTCGGTCATGAGCCAAGTGTAAAATGATTTTCTCAATTCTTTCTCCTATCAAGACTTTTTTGATGAAACTTTTCTGATTTTTGAAAATTACTGGACTTAGCCTCTGACACATAGTAGTTTATAAAATCTGTTTTAGCAGCTGTATAGGCATCACGATTGTGTTCAAATTTTTTCCATAAATTCAGTTTTAATTCCTGATACGCTCGGGCGATATCTGGATGCTGACAGAGATAATCTCTAAAATAAATCTCATCATGATCTCCCGTCATTCGCAAATGTAGATGAAAAACTTTCTCGGCAAATCCCTGACCTGTATAGCCTTTATTTAGCGAAATCCTGTTAGAACTCTCTGACATCACTAGCCAACCATTCTTCACCAATAAATCCCTAACTCTTGCTAAATCCTCTATTTTGCCTACTTCTAATAGAATATCAACGATGTTCTTGGCCCAAATATTAGAGATAGCAGTGCTACCGATATGTTCTATTCTTTTAATGACATTTTCACCCAGTATTTTTTTCAGATTTGCTTTTTCCGATTCATACCAGTCTTTCCACTCTGATTTATGCTCTACCAGAAAAATAGGAAAAAGTTGCCAGAGTTCCTCTAAACTCATTTCTTCAAGTTTCTTTATCATATCTAGTAAGGTCTAAATCAACTCTGTACCAAACTGGTCTTGCTTGATTTTGCCAGCCTTCATCAAGCCACCGAGTGCTTTCTTGAACTGACCTTTAGAGATACCAAAGGTTGCCTTGATGTCCTCAGGAGATGACTTATCATTCAAGGTCATGAAACCACCATTGCTTTCCAAGTAGGTCAAAATCATCTGGGCATCATTTTCCAACATTTCAAAGGAACGTGGTTTGAGGGATAGGTTCAAGGTACGGTCCACTTCACGGAAACCGATAACACGCGCATCTAGCACTTGTCCCAAACGTGGCTCTGCGTAGCGCTCACTTGGGTGAATGAAACCAAGCATGTTATTCTCTGGTAGGTAAACAAATGTTCCTGACAGCTTGAGTCGATAAACAATGGCTGGCCAGTTTTGGTTCTGCATGTTGTTGTAAGCAGGACGAGCCAGACGTTGGAAGTCTTCCTGATAAGCCAAGAGGCCCCAGATGCGGTCTTTCTTGTCCACTTCAAGACGGATGTAAAGTTTGTCACCCTTCTTAGGCCAGAGTTCTTTGAGCTCAGGGAGGATATCGAGTGACACAACGATTTCCTTATCAGGTAGACCGGTATCGACAAAGACACCCAAGTCCTTACGAACTTCTGTTACGGTTCCCCAACCAAATTGGTCCTGAGTGGCAGTCACTTCTAAGGTTGTCAGACGGAGTTTTTGCTTCATATCCGTGTAGGCAAAACCTTTGACCGTATCCCCTACTGTATGTTGGTCTTCTTCCTTGGCAAGGGCGTAAGTCTGACCATCCTTTTGCACAAAGTAAAAACGGTCATTTTCATCGATGATGAGTCCAACGATAAAACTTGCAAGATTTGTATTCATATTTCCTTCTTTCGAATAAAACTCAGCCAGCAATGCCAACTGAGTTTTTCTGTTTATTTTTAGACTTCCAAGAGTTCTTTTTCTTTGTTGGCAGTCATGTCGTCGATGTGTTTGACAGCATCGTCTGTTACTTTTTGAATATCTTTTTCAAGAGTCTTCAATTCGTCTTCAGTGATTTCTTTTGCTTTTTCTTGTTTCTTAGCTTCGTCCATAGCATCACGACGGATATTACGAACAGCTACTTTGGCATTTTCACCGACCTTCTTCACTTCTTTAGCAAGGTCTCGACGAGTTTCCTCTGTCAAAGCTGGGATAACCAAGCGGATCACAGAGCCGTCATTAGCTGGTGTGATACCAAGATCAGAAGCATTCAAGGCACGTTCAATGTCTTTCAATGAAGACTTGTCGAATGGTGTTACCAACAAAACACGAGCTTCTGGAATGGTGATAGAAGCGATTTGGTTAAGAGGAGTTTCTACTCCGTAGTATTCCACATGTACACGGTCCAGCAAGCTTGCGTTGGCACGACCAGCACGGATACCACCAAATTCACGAGCAAGCGAATGGTGGGACTGGGTCATTCTCTCTTTTGCTTTTTCAACAATTGCGTTAGCCATAATCTTTCTTATTCCTTTTCTTCGATATTGTTTGAAACTGTTGTTCCGATATTTTCACCAAATACGACACGTTTGATGTTGCCTGGTTGGTTCATGTTAAAGACAACCAAGTCAATGTCGTTATCCATTGAGAGGGTTGAAGCAGTTGAGTCCATAATACGAAGACCTTTATTGATAACATCACGGTGGGTCAATTCTTCAAACTTAACGGCTGTCTTGTCTTTCTTAGGATCGGCATTGTAAACACCATCGACACCATTTTTAGCCATAAGAATGGCATCTGCTTCGATTTCAGCTGCACGAAGAGCCGCTGTTGTATCTGTTGAGAAGTAAGGTGAACCAATTCCGGCACCAAAGATAACGATACGACCTTTTTCAAGGTGGCGAAGGGCACGTCCACGTACGTAAGGTTCTGCAACTTGTTGCATAGCAATGGCAGTTTGCACTCGCGTATCAACACCAACTTGTTGCAATGAATCTGCCATCACAAGAGCATTCATAACGGTCCCAAGCATTCCAGTGTAATCTGCCTGAACACGGTCCATTCCTGCTTCTGCAGCAGGTTCTCCACGCCAGAGATTTCCTCCACCAATTACAAGGGCAATTTCGATCCCTAGACTATGAACTTCTTGAATCTCTTTTGCAATTTTTTGAACTGTTTGGATATCAATCCCTACGCCACGTTCACCAGCAAGGGCTTCACCTGATAACTTGATTAAAATACGTTTATACTTGGGGTTCGCCATTTTTACTCTCCTTTTTTCATCCTACCTATTTTATCATAATTTCTAAGATTTTTATAGTACCATGAGCAATTCTTTGAAAAAAATTAGACAGTTAAAAATTCCTCTAAGTCAGCAAGAGCACGCTCTGCAATTTTTTCATAACGAGTCTTCTTATCACGGATACGCTCTCCTTCCAACTCCTTGATAATCCCAAAATTGACATTCATCGGTTGGAAATGCTTGCTGTCAGCATGAGTGATGTAATGAGCTAGACTTCCGATAGCTGTTGTTTCTGGGAAAATTGCCTCACTTTCTCCCTTAAAAAGACGAGCGGCGTTAATACCTGCAACTAAGCCTGACGCTGCTGACTCGACATAGCCTTCCACACCCGTCATCTGGCCAGCAAAGAAGAGGTTTGGCTGTTTCTTAGAACGATAGGTCTGCTCAAGAAGATTTGGTGAATCCATGTAAGAATTGCGGTGCATGACCCCATAACGGACAAACTCCGCATTTTCAAGACCAGGAATCATTTGGAAGACTCGCTTTTGTTCTCCCCATTTGAGGTGGGTCTGGAACCCAACGATATTGTAGAGACTACCAGCCGCGTTGTCCTGACGGAGTTGGACAACCGCATAAGGTGTTTTAAAGTCACCATCACGAGGCCCATTATAGTCTTCTGGATACTCCAGACCAACTGGTTTCATAGGACCATAAAGCATGGTTTTAATACCACGTTTTGCCATGACTTCGATAGGCATACAACCTTCAAAGTACTTTTCTTTTTCAAAAGAATTGAGAGGAGCTTCTTCCGCATGAACCAAGGCTTCATGGAAATCCATAAACTCTTGTTTGGTCATAGGAGCGTTGAGATAGGCCGCTTCTCCCTTATCATAACGGGACTTGAGATAAACCTTACTCATATCAATGGTGTTGACATCGATGATAGGTGCCGCCGCATCGTAGAAATAGAAGCCATCGCCGCCATTAAGGGCATGAATCTTTTCAGCTAGGGCGTCGCTGGTCAAAGGACCAGTAGCGACAACCGTAATAACATCTGTCGGTAATTCTGTAATTTCATCACGCACCACCTCAATCAAGGGATGGTTGGCTACTTTCTCGGTCACCATTTGAGAGAAACCGTCACGATCCACTGCAAGAGCTCCTCCTGCAGGAACACGAGTAGCCTCAGCAGATTCCAAGATGACCGAACCCAGGCGACGCATTTCTTCCTTGAGGAGCCCTACAGCATTTGTCAGAGCATCGCCACGTAAGGAATTAGAACAAACTAACTCTGCAAAATTGTCTGTTTTGTGCTGAGGTGTTGACTTGACACCACGCATTTCATAGAGTTTAACTGGAATACCACGCTCTGCAATTTGGTAGGCTGCTTCAGAACCTGCTAAACCAGCACCGATAACATTGATATAAGATTGAGACATAAGACTTTTTTACCATTATGAGAGTAAAATCCGAAGAGAACAATTCGCTCCTCCTTTTCTTAGCTATTAGTAACAGCCTCCCATAAGCTTTCTATAGATAATCACTCCTACTAGTATAACAAAAAAAGGGAAGAAGGCAAACTTCCCTGTTTATACTCAATGAAAATCAAAGAGCAAACTAGAAAACTAGCCGCAGGCTGTACTTGAGTACGGCAAGGCGACGTTGACGCGGTTTGAAGAGATTTTCAAAGAGTATTAGTCATTTTCTTGATTTTCTTCCCAATCGTGATAGGCCGCGTAGAGTTGACTTTTATTCCACTGGTAGAGTTTCGCAACTTCCTTAATAGCTTGATTTTTCTTCATACCTTGCTGGATACGAGCTTGGATTTCTAAAAACAGGTCTTCCTCGTCTTTCTCCTCAACATCCTGACTGGCACCCTCAACGATGAGAAGGCACTCGCCCTTGAGCGGCGTTTCAGCCATGCTTTCAAGCAATTCAGAGATCTTTCCTCGTTGGTATTCTTCATAGATTTTGGTTAATTCTCGAACCAAGACCACCGAACGATCTCCGTAGACTTCTAGCATATTTTCTAATGTATCTGCCACACGATGGGGCGATTCGTAAAAAATCTGAGTTTCAGGATAGTCTTTTTTTGAGTCGAAAAATTGCTTTTGCTGGCCTGATTTTCTCGGTAAAAAGCCATAAAAGATATGTGGCTGTGGCGCTAAACCACTGGCAATCAAGGCTGAAATCCCAGCACTGGCACCTGGAACTGTGACAACTGCAATCTCTTCCTTGATGGCTGCCTTAACCAAATCATGACCAGGGTCTGAAATGCTAGGCAGACCCGCATCAGAAACCTGAGCAATACTTTGCCCCGCCTTCAGGAAACCAATCAAATCAGGAATTTTTTCCTTGGCATTATGCTCATGAAAACTGATCTGCTTGGTTTGAATATCAAAATGCTTGAGCAAAAGACCAGTATTGCGCGTGTCCTCAGCAGCAATCCAGTCCACTTCTTTCAAGGTCTGGATAGCTCGTAAGGTCATGTCATCTAGATTGCCGATTGGCGTTGCTACTAGGTAAAGTTTGCCATAGGGAGACTGCCCCTTAAAACTTTTTTGAATCTGCATGCCTACTCCCTATACAACAACTCGTCACAGAACATACATTCCTCGTCCTGCTCTCGGCGTTGTCCATAAAAATCATTGCATACGTGAAACCCATCTTTATAGATTCGTCGGACGCTTTCACGAACATGCTTTGCCTTGACGGGAGCATCTGCTTCTACCTCACCCAAACGTTCTCGCAACTTACTATTTTCCAAACGAAGAGCTGTATTTTCCTCTACCAGGCTCTTGAGATTTTTCTTGATGGCTTCCACATCGGCCAAGGTCACTAATAACTGTTGGGAAAAATCATCCAGCGCATCAAATAATTCTTTCTTATCCATAAACCAGCCCTTTCCTTTCTTTATCCTTCATTGAGTTTATATTTCTTTCAAGACCAGATATTCCATGGCATTTTGAAAGCTGACATTAGCCTGCCACATTTTTCTAGCTTCTAGCAAATCTTGTAAAATCTGTCGGATCCTTGCTTGCAAGAGTTCCTGTCCACAGAGGACTTCAAAAATCCGTAAAACCTGATCTTGTTTTTCCTTGTCATCCGCCAAGTTGGCTAATTTAGCAACTTGCAGATAACTTTCTTTTTTCTTAGCTAATAACCAGGTCAGCAGGCGTTCGCTTTCATCCACCAAGGTCCAAAAACTTGCCTGATTGGCCAACTTTTCTGCTTCAGCTCGCGATTGACTAAACTGGGCTAAAAGAGTCGCTTTTTTCTTGACTAGACCAGCTTGCTCTAATTGATGGATGAGCTTTTCTTCCTGCTTTTTAAAGTGGAAAATCTGGGTCCGACTACGGATGGTTGGTAAAATCTTTTCCTCATCGCTGGTTAAAAAGAAAATGTAAACTTCACTCTGGGGTTCTTCGATAACCTTGAGCAGAGAATTGGCCGCGTTGGGATGCATTTTTTCCGCCTGCTCGATGATAAAGACCTGTTGTTGGCTTTCAATCCCTGCTTGGGAAAACTGACCCACCAATTCTCGAATGCGTTCTGTCTTGATGACCTGATTAACAGGCTTAATCAAGGTAACATCGGGAAATTCGTCCATCTCAATCAGCTTACAATTTCGGCATTTCTCACATGGTAAAACGCCTACCTTATCCCTACAAAAGAGGCTCTTAGCCAAAAATTGCGCCATTTCCAAACTTCCAAAGAAACCTGAAAAAAGGTAAGCGTGATTGAGCTGCCCTTGTTCTAGGATACGGACAAAGCGGTCAAACTGGTCTGGTTGCCAAACCTTTAGCTGATCTTGTTTCATTTGGCTAATCCCATTCTATCAAACAAGACTGTCTTGGTAGTTTCCACAACTTGTTCCAAAGGAAGACTGGCATCAATCTTGGCAATACGATTTCTTTCTTTTTCCAAAAGAGAGAGGTAGCCTTGACGGACTTTTTTGTGCAAGTCCAAACCTTCCAAGTCCAAACGATTGACCTCGCGATCACTATTGGCAGCTATACGAGCCAGTCCTTCTTCTACCTCAATGTCAAAATAGAGTGTCAAGTCGGGTTTGAGGCCATCTGTCGCAAAGTGATTGAGCCAATCTATGGCATCAATATCCAAGCCACGGCCAAATCCCTGATAAGCAACGGAACTATCTATGAAACGATCCATGATGACCAACTTACCAGCTTGAAGGGCTGGGAGAACTTTTTCCACCAAGTGCTGTCTGCGACTGGCGATATAGAGAAGGAGTTCTGTCTTAGCATCCATCTGAGTATGACTTGGATCCAAAATCACTTGGCGAATCTGCTCCCCAATCAAGACTCCACCTGGCTCACGGGTCGTCAGCACCTCTACTCCTTTTTCCTCTAAAATTGGGAGCAGAGCCTCTAAAACGCTGGTCTTTCCTGCTCCCTCTGGTCCCTCAAGAGAGACTAAAAATCCTTTTGACATGTCTAACTCATTTCTTTTTTTCTACCTTCTATTCTATCAAAAAAATAGGTTTTTGTGACAATCTTTTTGTTTCTTCTCCATTCAATCGACCATAAAAGAGGCTGGGAGTCATCCAACCTCTTATTTACCTAATTCTTGTGTTCGTTTGTAGGCTTGATGAACTGCGTTCATGACTGTGCCTCTAAAGGCATGTTCTTCCAGACTTGCTACACCCGCGATAGTCGAACCGCCTGG
>NZ_JH378888.1:52058-105275 GCF_000235485.1 Streptococcus sp. oral taxon 058 str. F0407 | reverse complement strand
GACCATTTGTCCAGCGCCGATTACTGTTTGGGTTGCCATTTTCAAGGCCGTTTCTCGTGGCAATCCTGTCTGAACACCCGCATCTGCCAAAGCCTCGATAAAGAGATAGACAAAAGCTGGTCCACAACCTGCGAGACCTGTCGCCGCATCGATTAAGCCATCCCCCAGCTCAACCAAGAGGCCAGCCTTGGCCAATAATTGACAAAAGAGTTCACCGTCCTGAGCACGACAGTTTGCTGACATGGCATAACTAATCACTCCTTGCCCGATAGCCACTGGAGTATTGGGCATGATGCGAATGATTCGGTGGTGACTTGGAAGTAGTCTAGCTAGTTTTTCCAAGGTCAGTCCAGCTGCCATGGAAATCAAAAGAAGACTATCTCTTTTTTCAAGAACGGTCTGGTGTTGAGCAAGCAGTTCAGAAAACTGGGCTGGCTTTACTCCTAGAAAAATCACATCTGCTTCTGCAAATATTTCTTCATTGCTGGAAGCCTGACCACCGAAGTTGGCGATGAAAGCATCTACTTTTGCTTGACTACGATTGGCAAGGAGAATCTGTTCATCCGTCTTGGCCTGCAAGACAGCCTTGGCCAAACTAGCACCCATATTTCCCAAACCGATAAATCCAATTTTCATCTCTTACTCCCTTATCTGTCCGTCACCAGTAACCACATACTTGTAGCTGGTCAACTCTTTCAAGCCCATTGGCCCACGCGCGTGCAGTTTCTGAGTAGAAATGCCCATTTCACACCCAAGACCAAATTGGCCTCCATCGGTGAAACGAGTTGAGGCATTGACATAAACCGCTGCAGAGTCTACTTGATTTGTAAAGTAAGCCGCAGCTTCAGCATTTTCTGTCACAATGGCGTCCGAATGATGGGTACTGTGGGCTTCAATATGCTCAACCGCTTCTTCTAAACTGCTCACAACCTTAACCGCTAGGATATAGTCTAAAAACTCGGTGTCAAAGTCTTGGGCCTCAGCTGATCGACCTGAAACAAACTGACTTGCTTTGCTATCTAGGCGGAATTGAATCGCTTCCAACCCAGCTTCTTTTCTATCTGCAACCAGAACTTGCTCCAAGCGAGGAAGGAAGCTTGCTGCCTTGTCTTCATGAACAAGTAGAACTTCCATAGCATTGCAGACAGAAGGACGACTGGTTTTAGCATTGTTGATGATAGACAGAGCCTTGTCTTCATCGGCATCCTTGTCCACATAGACATGGACAATCCCAGTTCCTGTCTCGATAACAGGTACGATAGCATTTTCAACCACAGCATTGATCAAGCCAGCTCCTCCACGAGGAATAAGAAGGTCTAGATAGCCCTTTGCCTTCATCATGGCATAGCTACTTTCTCGGCTGGTATCTTCCACTAGTTGAATCACATCAGGATGAATGGTAGTCGTCTCCAAGCCCTTCTTTAAGGCTGTGACAATAGCATGGGCTGTTTGATAGGCATCCTTACCACTACGAAGAACAACCGCATTTCCACTCTTGAGAGCCAAGGCAGCCGCGTCAGACGTTACATTTGGACGGCTTTCATAGATAATACCGATGACCCCCATAGCCACACGTTTCTTTGTGATAACCAAACCATTTTCAAGTTGACTTGTTTCTAAAACTTCACCGATTGGATCTGGTAAGGCAACCACTTCACGAATACCCGTTGCCATCGCTTCTATACGCTCTGCATCCAAATAAAGACGATCCAGCATGACATCTGAGGTTTTCCCCTTGGCTGCCGCCATATCAAGGGCATTGGCCTCTAAAATGCCTTCAGTAGCTGCCAATAAGTGATCAGCCATAGCTAACAAGGCTTGGTTTTTCACTGTTTCACTAGCAGTATTAATTGACTTTTTAACAGCCTGTACTTGTTCAAATTGTTCTTGTGTCCTTACCATTGTTCACCTCTAAAATTCTGTAAAGAGTAGCTGGATTTCAGGAGTGATGGAAATCCAGTCATCACGGTGAATCAAGACTCCCTTAGCTTTTTGAGAACGGAGCATATCTTCTAGGGCTGAGACACCAAATTGGACACGTCCCTTTCCAAGAGATTGACCTGTTTCTTTATCTGCTACTGTGACAATATCATGATAAGAGAAGTTTCCTTCCACTTCTACCACACCCGATAAAAGGAGACTTTTTCCGTTTTTTGAAAGGGCTTCTGCAGCTCCACCATCTACCCAAATCGTTCCCTGACTTTGAGCATAGAAAGCCAGCCATTGTTTCTGAGTACGAAGGCCCTTCTCTTGCGCAACAAAGAAGGATCCATCCTTGGTCTCGTCTGCTGCCTCAATCAAGGCATCTGATTTCATGGACGAGCAGATATAGACTGGCACCCCCGACTCCGTCGCGATCGTAGCCGCCTTAATCTTAGTCAACATCCCACCGGTCCCATTAGATGAACCTGCTCCACCAGCCATATCAATAATCTCACGATTGATGGTCTCGATTTTCTCAAGTCGTTTGGCTCTTGGATCTGAGTTGGGATTGCCAGTATAGAGACCATCAACATCTGTCAAGAGAACCAAAAGGTCTGCCTGCACCATAGCCGCTACCTGAGCACTCAGAGTATCATTGTCTCCAACCTTGAGCTCATCAATAACGACACTGTCATTCTCGTTGATGATAGGAATGGCACCACGATGAAGCAATACAGACAAGGCCTGGTGGGCGTTCTTATAACGACGTTTATCTACAAAATCATCCTGTGTTAGCAAGATTTGCGCGGAGACGATTTGGCGCATGAGGAGGTTGGTTGTGTATTCTTCTAGGAGCAAACCTTGGCCTACTGCGGCCGAGGCCTGCTTATCTGCAATCTTGGTCGGACGTTTTTTAAAGCCCAAAGCTCCAAAGCCAGCCGCTACTGCCCCAGATGAAACCAAAATCAACTCATGCCCGGCCTCATGCAACATAGCTAATTGTTGGGTAATTGCCTTTACTTTACTTCTTGATAAACTCCCGTCTTCATTTGTTAAGGAGGAGGTCCCCACCTTAAAGACGATTCGTTTGTACTTCATATTCTCACTCCGATTCTTCATATTTATCCATTATAACATGAATGTTTTAAAATAGAAAAGACTTGAAATGAAAAAGGTTGAGACAGCTATCTCAACTCTTTTATCTATTCTCAGTTTTACGCAATCTTTCCAGCGTTTCTTTAAAAATTTCTGGAATATCTGCTGTGAACTCCAAGGTTTCACCTGTTCTCGGATGGGTAAATCCTAGAGTCTTAGCATGGAGGAATTGTCCATGTCCTTTCAAGGTTTTGCGTGGACCATAGACCTCGTCACCCGCGACTGGATGACCTATATAAGCCATGTGAACACGGATTTGGTGGGTACGTCCTGTTTCCAGTTGCAACTCTAACAAACTATAGTCTCCAAAGCGTTCCAAGACTTGAAAACGGGTCACAGCTGGCTTGCCTTTGGCAGTCACAGCCTGTTTCTTACGATCTTTTTCACTCCGACCAATCGGTGCTTCAATCACACCACGATCATTTGGCAGATTGCCGTGAACAATCGCCCAGTATTTGCGTAGAGACTTTTTGTCCTTGAGCTCTTGGGCAAGTGCCAAGTGGGCCTCATCATTTTTAGCAATCATGAGAAGACCAGACGTGTCCTTGTCAATGCGGTGGACGATTCCTGGGCGGAGAACCCCATTGATACCCGACAAGTCCTTGATATGGTACATGAGGGCATTGACCAAGGTGCCACTGGTATGACCGGCGCTGGGATGAACCACCATACCTTGAGGCTTGTTGACAACGGCGACGTCCTCATCTTGGTAGATAATCTCCAGAGGAAGTTCCTCAGCAACATACTCCAAAACCTCTGGTTCTGGCACATGGTAGGTGACGATATCCCCCTCTTGGACAGTGTATTTAGCTTTCTTGACTTGGCCATTGACCAAAACTTGTCCAGCCTTGATTTGTTCATTAGCGAGACTACGTGACAATTCTGTCAAATCTGACAGAGCCTTGTCTAATCGCACCCCACCTCTTTCAATTTTTATTTCCATTTACTTCCTCTTTAAGCATTGCAATCAACAAAACAATCACACCAACTGTCAAATAGCTATCAGCCACATTAAAAATCGCAAAGTTGATAAAGTCTAGGTGAAACATATCCACCACAAAGCCTTGACTCATTCTGTCGATAAAGTTGCCCAGACCTCCCGCGATTATCAAAGTCAGTCCAAAGACCTGCCAGAGAGAGTCCTCCATGTGTTTATGTAGATACCAAATAGCACCTGCCATGACGACCAGTGTAATCACAGCAAATAACCACTGCTGATCTTGCAGCATGGAGAAGGCTGCCCCACGATTTTGTAGATAAGTCAAGCTAACGAGATTGGGGATCCACGAACGCACTTCACCCAGTGGAATCTGCTGGAGAACATAGGCTTTAACCCACTGATCCAGCCCAATCAAAAGCAGTACAATGACTGCCACTATTCCTCTTTTTTTCATGATTTCCTCTTCTGATCAAAATATTCTTGCATAACCTCAACGAAGAGTGTCCCAGCTTGACTTAGCTCCACTTCTTCACGTTTGACATAAACCATGCGGTTATCTAAATTATCCTTGAGACGAATGACTGTAATGCCATTGACACTGTCACTATCTAAAAATCCAGACCCAGTCGCATAAGCATCTGTCCGTTCCAAAATACCATTCAAGGTAGCACGGTCGGTCACATTGAACATCTGCGAGCTCGCGCTGGTATCGACAAAGTTCTCTGAATAGTAAAGGTACTCGTCCTTTTCCTGAGTAAAGCGAACTGTTGGCAAATCCGCTAAATCCTCCATGACCAGTTCCTCTTTCTTTGCTAAAGGATGTCCTTCACGCAGATAGATGTGGGTCTGAAAAGGAATCAACTCAATGACTTCAAGCCCCAACTTTTCAACCCGTTGCATGATGCCCTTTTGGTTTTGGTTGTTGAGGTAGATAATCCCAATCTCACTATGCCCCTGAGCTACTTCGTCTAAGATTTGAACTGTAGTAGACTCAAAAATGCGGAAGTTCTTGTAGTCAGGATAGCGCTCTGAAAAAGCCGTAATAGTTGGTGGCAAGAAGTCATAGTGCTGGCTAGCAATAGAGAATTCATCTTTTTCTTCCTCAGGATTGGCATACTGGTTTTGAAAAACATCAAATCCTTTAACTAATTCCTGCGCTTTCTCGTAAAATTCCATACCACGACGGGTCAAGAAAGTCCCTGAACTCGTCCGACGGAAAATTTTAAAGCCTAACTCTTTTTCCAAATCGCGCACAGAAATAGATAGACTCGGCTGACTAACATACATCTTTTCAGCAGCTTCACGGAAAGTACCACTATTGGCAATGGCCACAACATAGCGTAATTGTTGAATGTTCATCTTTTACCCCCAACTTCTCTATCTGTTCATTATACCATAATTCAGAAGTTTTCCACAAAGGAAAAAGAATATTCATCATAAAATCTAACTACACTAGACTTAAAAAAAGATGGGTACCAAACTGGGTACCAAAACAAAAAAATAGGCTCTCCGAAAAATCGGAAAGCCTTATTTAATGCTACTTCTAGCTTCCTCGCCTTTATATTTCAAGGCTCGGGATAAAAAGGTTCACTGGACCTTTTTATTTAGCGATTGGGTAAACAGAAACTTGTTTTTTATCGCGACCTTTACGTTCAAAGCGTACTACGCCTTCAACTTTAGCGAACAAAGTATCGTCCCCACCACGTCCAACGTTTACACCTGGATAGATGTGTGTACCACGTTGACGGTAAAGGATTGATCCACCTGTTACAGTTTGTCCGTCAGCTGCTTTAGCTCCAAGACGTTTCGCTTGTGAATCACGTCCGTTTGATGTAGAACCTCCACCTTTTTTGTGGGCGAAAAGTTGCAAGTTGTTAAGAGTCATTTTTAACATAATGTTTTCCTCCGTGTTAGTTTTCTGTGATAACTCTGGTTTGGACGAACTCAGAAGAGTTCTCCGATAAGTTTGCCATACCTAAGAAAAATGATTCGAAGAATAACTGGGTCATTTCTCTCTGGTGCGAAGGAAGATCCGCTGGTATTTCAACCTTTAGATAGCCACCTTCATCTTCGTTTAATTCTAAGATTGGTTCATAGCCTGCAAATTTCTCAATGGAATTGACAAAGTTAACGGCAAGCGTAGAAACCGATGCACACACGACATCTAAGCCGTATTCGCCACTCTCGGCGTGTCCAGTGATTTCCGCACTCCTCAGCTCGCCATCTTCGGCTCTCTCAAAGACTGCTTGTATCATGTGTTCTCCTTAAAATTAAGCGTTGATTGCGTTGATGACAACTTTTGTATATGGTTGACGGTGACCTTGTTTGCGGTGGCTACCTTTTTTAGGTTTGTACTTGTAAGTAACAACTTTCTTTTGTTTTCCTTGTTTTTCAACAGTTCCAACTACAGTAGCTCCAGCAACAAGTGGAGTTCCGACAACAGTGTTTTCACCACCAACAAGAACAACTTCGTTAAAAGTAACTTCTTGACCAGCTTCAACGTTCAATTTTTCAACGTAAACTGCTTGACCAACTTCAACTTTAACTTGTTTTCCGCCAGTTTTGATAATTGCGTATGTGCTCATTATGCACCTCCTATGATTTTTTGGGTTTCCCCGTATTTTGTGAAGACTCGCCTAGCATCGTGGGACGAACCACTTAAAAGATGAGCTCTAAGTATAACAAAGTTTAAATTTTGTATACGATGAGCAACGATGTTCGTGCGGTTGCACAGGACTGTGCATAGTCAACTCTTCAAGTATAGCATATCTTCTTTTTTCTTACAAGTAAAATCAATCAAAACTCAACTTTTTTCTTGACCTTTTTTCCTCCAAAAAGCATACTGAGGTAAAATATGCTCATCATAAGAGGAACACCTAGAATCGTCTTCTCCTGATAGTAAATCGTCAAATAAGCTGAAAAAACAACTCCAAAGACAAAACTGCTAAGCAAGCTAACAAAAATCAAGCCCTCTCGTAGGAAGGGCGTATGCTTGGTCCGGAAGTAATCCCCAAAAGCTAACATGGTTCGTTTGATATTCCCCGTCATAAAAGCGTTATTATAGGCAATACCCGAAACTTCTCCAAAAGCAGTTGTTACCAGCCCCATACAGAAGGCCAAAGGTGGGACTAGATAGATATTATCAACCGTTTGCGGCACAAAGCCAATAATTAGGGACAGAACTGCAAGTGGTATCAAGGACAAAATCGGCTTTTTAACAATTCGTAGTTTTTCTTTATACAATGTCAGTAAAAAGACTCCCATCATAAAAGCTAGCAAGGTCATTACTTTGGTACTGGCATCAGAAACATTATGCTGAATGAGTCCTACAGAAAGAAAGACGACATTCCCAGTTTGTCCAGCTACAAGGGTATTCCCTCGCACGATAAAGGTATAGGCATCAACATATCCTGCACAAAAAGTCAAAAAAAGCGCTAGCCTCTTGGACTGACGTGATATTTTTCTTATAGGTAATAACCTCATTTTCTCTCCCATTTCATTTACTCATCTCATTATTGTACCACTTTCTTTGGAAAAGACCTAGTAGCTTATTTGAAAATTTTTACCATCTGTTGGATAGTCCTTCTTTTCTATGTTATAATGAAGGAAGGATTTAAAGTCGGAAAAGGAGTCTCTATGCTTAAATTAGGTGTTATCGGAACTAGTGCTATCAGTCATCACTTCATAGAAGCAGCCCATGCCAGTGGAGAATACCAGCTGGTCGCTGTCTACTCTAGAAAACTAGAAACAGCAGCAACCTTTGCTTCTCGCTATCAAGATATCCAGCTCTTTGAACAATTAGAGGACTTCTTAAAGAGCCCCTTTGATGTTGTTTATATCGCCAGTCCAAACTCCTTGCATTTTGTTCAAGCCAAGGCTGCCTTGTCTTTTGGTAAGCATGTCATTCTTGAAAAGCCAGCTGTCACTCAGCCACAAGAATGGCTGGATTTGAGACAGACAGCTGAGAAAAATCACTGTTTTATCTTTGAAGCGGCACGAAACTACCACGAGGAAGCTTTTACTACTATCAAAAACTTTTTAGCAGACAAGCAAGTGTTGGGAGCAGATTTCAACTATGCCAAGTATTCTTCCAAGATGCCTGACTTGTTGGCTGGGCATACGCCAAATGTCTTTTCAGACCGTTTTGCTGGCGGAGCTCTTATGGATTTGGGGATTTATCCTATCTACGCTGCTATTCGTCTCTTTGGAAAGGCTCAAGATGCGACCTATCAGGCTCAACAGCTTAACAATAGCATTGACCTAAATGGAGACGGTATCCTCTTCTACCCTGACTTTCAAGTTCATATCAAGGCTGGGAAAAACATCACTTCCAATCTTCCTTGCGAAATCTACACAGCAGATGGAACCTTGACCCTCAACACGATTGAACATGTTCGCTCGGCTATTTTTACCGACCACCAAGGAAATCAAATCCAGCTCCCTATCCAACAAGCTCCTCATACCATGACTGAGGAAGCCGCTACATTTGCACACATGATCCAGCAACCAGACCAGACACTTTACCAGAACTGGCTGGATGATGCAGGTTCTGTTCATGACTTATTATATATCATGCGCCAGTCTGCTGGCATTAGATTTGAGGCAGAAAAATGAAAACCAAACTACCAACTGAATGGCAAGAACTGAGTGACCAACTCGGTTTCCAAGAATTCACCCCCATTCAAACTCAACTATTTGAGCCTATTCTTGCAGGAGAAAATCTTCTTGGAGTGAGCCCAACAGGAACTGGTAAGACCCTAGCTTACCTCCTACCAAGTCTGCTCAGACTACAAAAGAAAAAAGCCCAGCAACTCTTGATTCTAGCACCAAATACAGAACTTGCTGGACAGATTTTTGATGTATGTAAAACGTGGGCAGAAGCCATCGGTTTGACTGCTCAGCTCTTCTTATCAGGTTCAAGTCAGAAACGCCAGATTGAACGCCTTAAAAAAGGACCAGAAATTCTGATTGGAACTCCCGGCCGTATCTTTGAGTTAATTAAATTGAAAAAAATCAAGATGATGAATGTAGAAACCATCATCCTGGATGAATTTGACCAATTGCTAGATGATTCTCAGATTCACTTTGTCGAGAAAATCACTCACTACGCACCTCGTGATCATCAACTCATCTACATGAGTGCGACGACCAAGTTTGACCAAGAAAAGATTGCTCCAAACACGCGCACCATTGATCTTTCTGACCAAACGTTAGATAACATCCAACACTTCTACATGCAGGTAGACCAACGTCTCCGAGTGGATATGCTACGAAAACTGGCTCATGTAGAGGATTTCCGTGGTCTGGTCTTCTTTAATAGCTTGTCAGACCTTGGAAGCGCAGAAGAAAAGCTACAGTATCGCGATGTCTTGGCCGTTTCCCTCGCTAGCGATGTCAATGTTAAATTTCGAAAAGTCATCTTAGAAAAGTTTAAAAATAAGCAACTAACCCTGCTCCTTGCAACTGACCTTTTGGCACGTGGGATCGATATCGATAGCCTCGAATGTGTCGTAAACTTTGATATTCCTAGAGACATCGAAACTTACACTCACCGCGCTGGCCGTACAGGTCGCATGGGCAAAGAGGGCTATGTTATCACTCTCGTCACCCATCCAGAAGAACTTAAAAAACTCAAGAAGTTTGTAAGTGTACGTGAAATTGTTCTAAAAAATCAAGAACTCTATATCAAATAAGGTTGGCTCTCGCCAACCTTTTTCTTATCCCCAAGTAATTTCTAATTGATAGCTAGCAAAGGGATGTCCCTCTTGGTTTTGTAGTTGATAGGCTAGCTCAATCTTTTGCCCATCCAGTTTGTAATGACTCGTTTGGATGATAAACTCCTGCATCCCCATTGGAGTAGGAATATAGGCCAAACTATCACTATCCTTTAGAAAACGCATGATGGTCTTTGGACTCGAGAAACGTGTCATCACCAGTTCCTTACCATGAAACTTGAGCACCACTTTTTCCTTTTCCTCGTTGTAAAAAAGCAAGTAAGTATAATCTCCTTTTTCACGCACTTCCACGTCATAGAGTTGGTCAATGACTTCCAACTGTTCATCAAACTGAATCGTATTTCGCATCCGAATCTTCACATCATGTCCTCTTTCTTGTCTCTTGTCCTACTATTTTACCAAAAAGAGCAGGATTTTGCTATAATGGTCATATGAACGAAAAAGTATTCCGTGACCCAGTTCACAACTATATCCACGTAAACAATCAGGTCATTTATGACTTGATCAATACAAAAGAATTTCAACGTCTGCGCCGTATCAAACAACTAGGGACTTCCAGCTATACCTTCCATGGTGGCGAGCACAGTCGCTTCTCCCACTGTCTGGGGGTCTATGAGATTGCTCGTCGTATCACAGAGATTTTTGAAGAAAAATATCCTGAAGAATGGGATCCTGCTGAGTCTCTCTTGACCATGACTGCTGCACTCCTTCATGACCTCGGGCATGGTGCCTACTCCCATACTTTTGAAAATCTCTTTGATACAGATCATGAGGCCATTACTCAGGAAATCATCCAAAGTCCTGAGACAGAGATTCACCAAGTCCTGCTACAAGTGGCACCAGACTTTCCAAAAAAGGTTGCCAGCGTCATCGACCATACCTACCCTAACAAGCAGGTCGTGCAACTCATTTCCAGTCAGATTGATGCGGATCGTATGGACTATCTCTTGCGCGACTCCTATTTTACAGGAGCATCTTATGGGGAATTTGACCTGACTCGCATCCTTCGAGTGATTCGTCCTGTCGAAAATGGGATCGCCTTTCAACACAATGGCATGCATGCCATCGAAGATTACGTCCTCAGTCGCTACCAGATGTATATGCAGGTCTATTTCCACCCAGCAACACGCGCCATGGAAGTTCTCCTGCAGAATCTTCTCAAGCGCGCTAAGGAACTCTACCCTGAGGACAAGGAATTCTTTGCACGAACTTCTCCACATCTCCTAGCTTTCTTTGAAAAAAATGTGACCTTGTCTGACTATCTGGCTCTTGATGATGGCGTGATGAATACCTACTTCCAACTTTGGATGACCAGTCCTGACAAGATTCTCGCAGACTTATCGCAACGGTTTATCAACCGTAAGGTCTTTAAATCCATCACCTTTTCACAAGAAGACCAAGACCAACTCGCCAGCATGAGAAAATTGGTTGAGGACATCGGCTTTGATCCAGACTACTACACTGCCATTCATAAGAATTTCGACCTCCCTTATGATATCTATCGTCCCGAATCTGAAAATCCACGGACACAGATTGAGATTTTACAAAAAAATAGAGAACTGGCGGAACTCTCTAGCCTGTCTCCTATCGTCCAATCCCTTGCTGGCAGCCGCCATGGAGACAATCGTTTCTATTTCCCAAAAGAAATGTTAGATCAAAATAGCATCTTCGCAAGTATCACCCAGCAATTTTTACACTTGATTGAGAACGATCATTTTACCCCGAATAAGAACGAATAGAGGAACTATATGAGTATTAAACTAATTGCCGTCGATATCGATGGTACCCTAGTCAACAGTAAAAAGGAGATCACTCCTGAAGTCTTTTCTGCCATCCAAGACGCCAAACAAGCTGGTGTCAAAGTTGTAATTGCAACGGGCCGTCCTATCGCAGGTGTTGCCAAACTTCTGGACGACTTGCAGTTGAGAGACGAGGGTGACTATGTTGTAACCTTCAACGGTGCCCTTGTCCAAGAAACTGCTACTGGCCATGAGATTATCAGCGAATCCCTGACCTATGAGGATTATCTGGATATGGAATTCCTCAGTCGCAAGCTCGGTGTCCACATGCACGCTATTACTAAGGACGGTATCTATACCGCCAATCGCAATATCGGAAAATACACGGTGCACGAATCAACCCTCGTCAGCATGCCCATCTTCTACCGTACTCCAGAAGAAATGGCTGACAAGGAAATCGTCAAGTGTATGTTTATTGATGAACCAGAAATCCTCGATGCTGCGATTGAAAAAATCCCAGCAGAATTTTACGAACGCTACTCTATCAACAAATCTGCTCCTTTCTACCTAGAGCTCCTTAAAAAGAATGTAGACAAGGGTTCAGCCATCACTCACTTAGCTGAAAAACTCGGATTGACCAAAGATGAAACCATGGCGATCGGGGACGAAGAAAACGACCGTGCCATGCTGGAAGTCGTTGGAAACCCCGTTGTTATGGAAAATGGAAATCCAGAACTCAAAAAAATCGCCAAATACATCACCAAAACAAATGACGAATCTGGCGTTGCCCATGCTATTCGAACATGGGTACTGTAAAAAGGTAAGCATAGACGAAAACCGCTCAGCTGAGCGGTTTTTGATGTCTAATTACTGCCCCCTGCTGACTTGTTTCAATAGCATCTCACACGCTATCTTTGCTTCTCTGTACGTTTTAGATTCGCTGATGAAGTAATCAGCAAGTTCAATGATTTTATCTTCCATTCAACCTCCTATATCAGTCTCAAGACTGATGAAACTTTCTCCTCGATTGCTATAATAAATTTGACTAGGACCTCTCACCGTTTTAGTCAAAATTTCAACAGAAAGGAGGAAAAGAAAATGAATCTAAATCAAATCCGTATTTTAGAAGCTTGTCATAAATTTTTAATTGGTCTTACGGAATTTAAGGATGAATTAAAAAACGATTCCCTTGTCTACCGATTCCAAGATAAAAATATTACGTTTGTAACCTATCAAGAGTACAGGAATTTATCATTTATCGATTTCAATTTTAAATATGATTATCTAGATGATTCTATAACCTATTTAGATGATCGAGTAGATTTGATAAGTGCATTCCCGAATGAACACGAACTAAGAGCGTTGAACAGAATGTCTGATCTGGAACAAGCTCGTATTCAAATTTTTAAGTTGCTATCACAAGCTAATCTTGAAGCACTCACTGAAAAAAATTCAAATGCCAAAAAAGATTATTTTGGTTACCAGTTCCGTAATCTCGAAACAAAGGAATCATATCCAATTTATCTGTTCCCAGGAAATGCTAATTTTGAACTAATTGCTGCCATTTGGTAAAATATCTGCTTCGAAACGAAACTTATTCAGCTCATGAGCTTTTTTATTGAACTCTTTGACAAGGTTATTAAATTGATCCATATTCGTAACATTTACTTTAACTTCAACGGTCATTGAACTAATACTCATACTTATCTCCTTTATCTATAATTATCAATACAAATGATATTCCCAACACTAATGTCTTTGGCTCGTAATCTTGTTGTCAGACTTTCAGAATCAATAGAAAAACTATGTGGTCTTAAAAGTTTTTCAACTAACTCAGGATCTGCCTTTACAAAGATGGACTTTCTTTTCCCGCTATACGGATAACGTTTTGGTCTCATTGTTTTTTCCTTTCTAAATTTGGTATAATAAAATAAAAATGATTGGAGAATTTCTTATGAAACTTGATGTATATATTGAATTTAGAGATGCTCGAAAAACCATTACAATTGATACTCCTTTGAAATGTCCTCACTGTGGTAGAACCATGTCCCCTCAACATGTTGGACAAAGTACAAGTTCTGAAAGCACAAGCGTTTCAGAAGAAGGAAGATTTTCTGTTGTTTTTCGATGTTCTTTTGAAGACTGCTTGAAATATTTTGTAATAGAATACATCCACGATAGTTACGCACATGCATCAATGGTAGAATATACATACCGCCCTCCAATCAAGGTTAAACTCCCTGAAAATATAGAGAAGGTTTCTCCCGTTTTTGTTGAAATCTATTCTCAAGCAACAATTGCAGAAAGCGAGGTATTAGATCAAATAGCAGGTGTTGGCTATCGGAAAGCAGCTGAATTCCTCATAAAGGACTACGCAATTTCCAAAAATACATCTGACGAAGAACACATCAAATCAATCATGCTTGGGAAAGTAATCGCTGACTACTTAAATGATTTTCCAAAAATTCAAGCTTTAGCAAAATCCGTCGCTTGGATTGGAAATGATGAAACTCATTATGTTCGTAGACATGATGGTAAAGACATCCAAGATTTAAAGAAGTTTATTCTTTCAGCAGCTCAATTTATCGCAGCTGATTATGATGCGGACGAAGCCTTGGCTTTCACTTCTTCTGATTGAGAAAACCTAGCATCCAACTCATCCAACTTCTCAGCAATATATGTCACGGTCCTCAGTATTTCATTGAGGGCCGTTCTTTCTAATTCGTTCATTCTACTCCTCCTACTCCAGCACTTTACCACCAACAGATAAGCGTTTAACCACAACGTCAACTTCTTTAAACTCAGCATTTTCTGCACAATAGCGAACGCTTTCGCTGATGATGTGACAAATAGATACACCGTATTCGTTGGCTAACTCAGTAACGATATCCCACGCATCTTTATCAATTCTTGTTACTTTTTGAGCTGTATTATTCATTTCCTACTCTCCTAAATCAACCCAGCTTTCGTCAATGCCCAGGACATCGCACACTCAGTTTTTAATCTGTCGCTACCGTTACCATATTTCAGTAATTCTGAAATGGTAGGTTTCTTCACTCCACAAGCACGGGCAAGATGTGTTTGTATCATTACTTCTGAATTCAATTTGTCTTTGACAAGCTGAATCCATTTTTGATGTTGTTGGCTCATATATTTTCCTTTCTAAATTTGGTATAATGTAAATAAAACTCGGAGGTGTAACATGAAATTTGAACCAGAACTAGTAAGAGATATTTTGCTAGATATTGAAGAATTACATCAATATCCAGAACCGTTTGTTTTCTCTAGTAACTCGAAGTTTAAAAGAGCTAGCAAGTATGAGATAAATACTATTGTTTATCACTTTAAGTTACTATCAGAAGCTGATTTTATAAATTGGTCTCCGACCTTTGACGGTTCAAATTCTTTGTATATTGCCTTTGTTCATGGCATGACTTACCAAGGGCATCAGTTTCTTGATTCAGTGAGGAGTCCTAAAGTTTGGAGAGAAACCAAGAGTGTCGCTGAAAAAGTAGGTGTGTTTTCTCTAAACTTTCTATCCCAAACCGCCTCACAAATCATTACCAATCTTGTAACAAACCCAGAGCTATTTAAGTAAAGTATTTTTAAACGACTGTTTGACAGATACTATATGAGGCGCTTCACGGTTATTTATATAATCAACCTGAATAAGTGTCGCTGGCGCTTCATCTTTTTTTGTTTCCCAAATTATCTTGATACCTTGAAGACCAATATTTTCTGCTCGAAAATCAATCCCGTTCAAAATAACTCGTGGAATACTAGAGTCGCTATCTATCTTAATTTCTAAATTTTGAATTGGTAGTATTTTTTTTGATAGTTTACTCATCTTCCTTTCTCCTTTCTATTGTTCTCCCCCTTTTGCTATAATATAATAAGAAAGGAGGTGAGAATATGAAACAATTTATCAAAGATTGTTTTAATGAGAGTGATGAGAATGATTCAATCACAATAACTTTCTCAAATGGTGATAAAATTGACTTTTTCCAAGTATATGATGATTGCTCTAACACTGCGAATCATATAGTTCTTGTCGAAGTTGAAACAGATTTTCGACATCTAGTCAATCTTGATTATGTAGTGCACATTCGTTCAAATGTGTAATCTTTCAGCACCTAATTGTCATAATTAGGTGTTTTTTGTTGCATAGCACGTTTTCTGATAGCTTTCCTCAAACAATCAGCTAGGTGAATCATATCAGGAATATTGCATCCCTTGATGGAACTAATAGCCCCTAAAGCTTCAAAATAGGTTTCTGTATGTGCCAAAACATCGTCAACCATATTTTCAAAATGTTTCTCAATAATTTCTTTGATGAGGTTATTATCGTGTTTTACATTATCCATTTTCTAATCCTCAAATTTCTCCCATGACTCGTTGATTCGCAACTTCTTGTTAATGCGAAGTTTCAAGTCATCGCTCCCTTTTCCATCTTTCAGCAACTGTGTGATAGCTGATGGACTATGGCCAAGTCCGTCTGCGACCATCCACGTTTTTCAATTCGCTCTTTTACAAGCTCGATCCATTTGAGATGTTGTTGGCTCATGTGACCTCCTCCTTTTATTTTTAATAGAGTTAAAGAGTTAGTAAATTATTTTATAAAATACTTGACAACTTTTACACTAAGGTGTAAAATGAAGCCATAATTAAAAACCTTGATAAAACATTATATCTATCAATTTCCTTGCTCGCCAAAGCTATTTATTTTTAGATAAGTTTTAACTTCGTTTTTTACTAACTCATTGACTTACAAAAACTATTTTACGCTTTAGTATTATTTTTGTCGATAGAAAATAACACTTTTTTATAAAATATTTTTTGTCATGTCTTAGAAAAGGTGATATGACAATGTTTTCCACACTTGAAAAAATTAAGGAACTTGCTCTAAAACGAGGAATAAGCCTTCAAAAAGTTGCCGAAGATTTAGGCTATAGTATAAATTACCTCTATACTTTGAAAGAAAAAACTCCTAAATCAGACCGCCTGCAAGAAATCGCCGACTACTTCAACGTATCCACCGATTACTTACTCGGACGGACAGATAATCCTGCTATTGCAAAGGATGACAAGGCAAATGCATATCTTGGTCCAGCTGAGACTGAACTTGTCGCAGCGTTCAGAAATCAGACCCAGAACATGACCGAGGAAGAAAAGGTTCGTTTTAACAAGGCGATTGAAAGCTTGATGGTAACTGCTAAAACCCTGATGGACGATGACAGTAAGTGGAGGTAATTATGGCTAGAGAAATTATTTCACGTAGACAGTACATCCGACACTGGGATTACGCCGTCCCGGTGATCGAAGCAGTGTCTCGACAGAATAATATTGCACTTGAACAAGTTACTTTTCAGCACATCATCCGTCACTTTGAACAGACTTATAATCTTCATTTCATCTTCTTCGAAAAAGATCCGTTTCCTATGCTCCCCTCAGCCGGTCTACTTGGTTCTGAGTACATTAGATACCGAGAGCTTGTCAGTAATCCAGATGTTACCTACTTAGATGATATCATCTGTAAACACAATGACGGCTTTACCATTTACAGCAAGGAAGAAGAAAAGTACCTTGTCTATATCAATCAAACACATATCCAAAGACGGGTTATCTTTACCATTTTGCATGAATTAGCCCATATTGAAGCCCATTTTAGCACAGGTCGTTCTGATGAGGTCGCCCTCGCTTGCGCTAACAACTATCAGAGCAATCAGCTAGAGATAGAAGCTAACACCATGGCCTCTCTCTTTTACATCAATAATGAACGCATGGTCTGGCATCTCAAAAACAAGCACACGTACGAGCAAATTAAACAAGCAAATACAATCAGCGATAATGCCCTTTTCAATCGATTAGTTGATTTTGTTCATTATCGGATATTGAGCTATGATGAACATTTATTGGACGATCAACAGCAACGACGAGTAGCTATTGACCTCGTTACAAAATACAAACAAGGAAACGATATCTTACAACAATATTATGATATTGACGTGTAATGTTAAAAGAATAGAAAGGTTATAGGAATTTAATAATGAAAATTTGTTTAAGATGTCAGCATGAGAATGATGACCAAAATAATTACTGCATTAAATGCGGTGCACCACTTAGAAATATTTGTACTAATAGAAGATGCTCAAATTGGGAGCAAGATGTTCTTTTGCCCGATGAAGCTGCATTTTGTCCCCTCTGTGGTTCTGAAACCCTCTTCAAAACCTTCGGATTGGCATCTTCTTATCTGGATATTTCTGACGAGGACCTCCCATTCTAATGTATCTACTATATATTGACGAATCAGGTACCAAAGATTTGCACCGAGGAGAAAATAACAAAGAGGGAAACTCGGAATACTTTGTCATGGGAGCTGTTCTTATTAAGGCAGAAGATCTAAGTGATATTGAGGAAAAGATCCAAAATTTAAAATCAACCTATCTCAAAGATCCATATCTAGAATTAAAGTCAACAGCTAAATCAAAGACGCTAAAGAACAACAAAAATAAAGATGAATTTTTAGATAATATCCATCAAACAATTGCAGCATCGAATTGTTGTTGCTTCGGTGCGCAAGTACATAAACCTTCGTTACAGAAAAAAGGTGTTTTAGAAAATAGAGACCAAATTTACAAAATTTGCTTCTTGCATATCTTATCAGCTGTCAATAGTTACTTAAAACACGAGAAAATCAATGAATCTGTAACTGTTTTCATTGATCGAGTGGATGCAGTTAACAATAAGAAAGTCTATCTAGCATACAAAGAAGCACTCGAAAGCAAATCTATTGACTTTATAGGTTTTGATAAAAAACATTTTTCGCCATCAATAAACTTCGTGGACTCAGAATTTACCATCGGAGTACAAATCGCAGATGTTATAGCTGGTGCATTGTGGCGAGGTGTCGAAAAAAAGAAAAAAACATACTCTAAAATGTTGCTTCCACGATTTCCGAGGGATAACAATCAAGAGTATGTTGGTTATAGTTATCAACAATGCAAAGAATGGAAATAAAAAACGAACAGGGTAGCAGTAATTTCAACTGCAAGCTGACAAGGCATTTCACCCTTGCCACCCAGGCTATTCGGACCTAGACCACTGTTCTTCCGTTAAAATAATTATACATTATATAACTCTACTTTGTCAACAAAAAAATCCCCACACTCAAATTTTGGTCGAGGAGAGTGTGAGGATATCCATGTATAGTAAAAGGCATTAAAAAGCCCTTTTTACTATACCTATTTTATCAAAAAGTGAGGGTAAAATCAAACGGCATCATACAGAAAAAGAGAGAATGGTAAGTGGGAATATCGCATTTCTTATAAATCCCACGACAGAAAATACAAAAAGGCTGAGAAAGGTGGTTTCCCAACAAAAAAAGCTGCACAGATAGCTGCAGCTGAAAGAGAGAAAGAACTACTCCTTCCTCCCTATGTTTCGGACGACATTACTCTTTTCGAATACTTTAAACAGTGGGCTACCATTCATAAGAAACCTAATATTTCTCCCATAACTTGGCAAGTTTATCAAGTTACCAGTCGCAACATTGAAAAACTGTTTCCAGGAGCGAAACTTAAAAACATAACGAGTTCAATCTATCAACAAGCCCTAAATACATTTGCTGAAACACATTCTCAGGCGACAGTTGAAAAACTGAATATCCACATCAAACAATGCGTAGCTATGGCAGTTCACGAGAAAATCATTCAAAAGGATTTCACAACCTTTGCTAAAGCAGTATCTCAAAATAAAGGTATCAAAAAAGAAACAAAGTTTCTTGAAGTTGAAGAGTACAAGAAAGTTATAGCCGTTTCAAAGCGTAAAATGGACGTTCAATCTTATGCAGTGATCTATCTTATCGCAGTGACTGGGATGCGTTTTGCTGAATGTCTGGGACTTACCTAGGACAGTGTAGACTATGACAATAAGGTTCTCATAGTAGACAAGACCTGGAACTACAAGACCAATCTTGATTTTGCAAGTACAAAAACAAAAAGCAGTATCAGAAAGATACCACTTGATGACGAAACACTTAAATTGCTAAAAAGCTACCAGAAAGAACATTGGATCCATAACAAAGAAAATCGTATTTTCTCTAGGATATCGAACAATACAGTCAATAAGACATTAAGAAGAATTGTTGGTAGGAACGTCCATGCTCACTCGCTTAGACACACATAAGCTTCCTTCTTAATTCAAAACACGTTGAACTACTATCTATCTCTAAAATCCTTGGCCATGAGAATATGAACATTACTATTGAGGTTTATGCTCACCAATTGAAAGAATTAGAGGACGAAAGCAATTCAGAAATTCGTGGCATTTTCTCGGAATTAGGGGCGAATTTGGGGCGGAACACCTCAAACCCCCAGTAAAATCAATAGTTTAAATGCCCCCTGCAGGAATCGAACCTGCAACTACTCCTTAGGAGGGAGTTGTTATATCCATTGAACTAAGGGAGCTAGAGAAAAACCCTGCTGAATGAGCAGAGTTTTTTAGTCGAATTAACGACGGATTTCTTTGATACGAGCTGCTTTACCTTGAAGAGCACGCAAGTAGTACAATTTCGCACGACGTACTTTACCGTAACGAACAACTTCGATCTTTTCAACACGTGGAGTGTGGATTGGGAAGATACGCTCAACACCTACACCGTTAGAGATTTTACGAACTGTGTAGTTTTCTGAGATACCAGCACCTTTACGTGCGATAACAACACCTTCAAAGATCTGGATACGTTCACGGTTACCTTCGACAACTTTCGCGTGTACACGAACAGTGTCACCAGGACGGAATGATGGGATATCTGTACGAAGTTGACCTTCAGTCAAGCTTTGGATTAATGGATTCATTTTATTCTCCTATCTTTGTCAATCTTGAGGAACCTTCCTCAGCGGATAAACTGTATTTTCGTGCGTCCATTACACACAAGATACAGTTTACCAAATTTCCACCTAAAAGTAAAGAAATTTATAGCAGAATTCCTAAAAAAATCGCTAGAAAACCACCTATGTAGGTTAAGACTAAATAGCTATAAAATACCTTCTTGTCACTAAGTAGTCTTTGCAGCTCATCATTCAAGGTTGAAAAGGTTGTCAACCCGCCACAGAAACCTGTCGCTAGGATAGCATAGACTTCCTTGGACTCCACATGGTTGTAGAGCAAGCCAATCAAAAAACAACCGAAAAGATTGGCTATGAGAGTTCCTAGGGGCAATTTTGAGGATTGATTATATCGGGAAAAGAAATACCGCACTAGGGCTCCAAGCCCACAAGCGATTGCAAGATAGATGATTACCATTTCTTCCTCCCTAGATAATAAGCCAAGAGCAGGCCTCCACCAATACTAAAAATCAAATACAGGACTAAACTAAGATAACACCCGGTATCAAGCAATTTCACAGCATCCAAGAGCAGGCTAGAGAAGGTTGTCAAACCGCCACAAAAACCTGTACCCAGCGCCAAAACCAAGCCCTTACTGCTTCCCTTATAGAGCAGATAGCCTTTTACCAGATAGACCAAGCAGAAAATTCCCAGATAGTTGACAAGGAGGGTTCCCCAAGGAAATTCAGGACTGGCTGGCAACTGACTAGATACAAAATAGCGGACAAGGCCACCCAACATAGCAGCTAAAAAAATCCCTAGCGGATAGAATTGTTCTTTTTTCATTTGATGTTTTGATCCTGATAATCACGCGAACGTTTGAGTATGTCAGAAAAAGTCGCAACAATAGTCTCCTGATAACGCTTATCCTCTACACGATTTTTGACCTTTTCAAAAATGACTTCTTCTCGCTTACTATCTAAAATAGGTTTTCCTGAGGCTTTCTTATAGGCAACTACTCCCTCAACCAAATGCATTCGTTCTTCTAGGAGCTTGACGATTTGGTCGTCAATTTGATCAATTTCTTGGCGAATAATATCTAAATTCATACAGTCTCCTCCTTTATTTGAATTATTGTATCAAAAAGCCTCTAAATAGGCTAGTAAAATCCAAAAAAACTAATAAAAAACTGCACCGACTCCTTCCAGTCAGCGCAGTTTGATTCTTATCCTACTTTTGCAGCTAATTCTTCAGCAAATTGTTCCAAACGTTCGATGTCCTCATCTTCGGCAGACAGATCCACTTTAACACATTCTGAACCTTTTTCTGCTCCTGTCGCTACAAAAACGCGATCAAAGTCATCAACAGCCTTACAGAATTCGTCGTAGAAGGTATCTCCTGAACCGACCACTCCGTAGATTTTGCCATTCAAGTTGAGATCTGCTAGGTCTTCGTAGAAGTCCATCATCTCATCTGGCAACTCTCCATCTCCGTAGGTATAGGTCGCAACGATTGCGATATCCGCCTCCAAGAAGTCTGAAGCGTCAACAGTTGTACATTCATCCACATCGACATCCAAGCCCAAGTCACGTAATTTGTCTGCTACAATATCTGCAATTTCTTCGGTATTACCGGTCATACTGGCAAATACAATTTTTGCTAATGCCATATCGTCCTCCTCAATTTATCTTTCTCCATTATATCACATCTTTTTCATTTTAAAAATAAAATTTCTTGTGCTACAATGAAATGAGAAAGAATTGAGGTTATTTATGGAAATTTACCAGCAAATATTAGAGAAAATCAAAGAATACGATACCATTATCATTCATCGTCATATGAAACCAGATCCTGATGCCATAGGGAGTCAAGTGGGCTTGAAAGCTCTTCTCACACACCATTTTCCAGAAAAGACTATCAAAGCAGTCGGTTTTAACGAACCAACTCTAACTTGGATGGCGGAAATGGATACTGTCCAAGATAGTGACTACCAAGGAGCCCTTGCTATTATTTGTGATACAGCGAATCGTCCTCGTATCGATGATAAACGCTACGAACAAGCTGCTTTCACCCTCAAAATCGATCACCATCCAAATGATGATATCTATGGTGACCTATCTTGGGTGGATACAAGTTCAAGCAGTGCCAGTGAGATGATTGCTCTATTTGCTCAAGAAAACCAACTAACTTTGTCTAGCGAAGCGGCACGACTTCTCTATGCAGGAATTGTCGGGGACACTGGGCGTTTTCTCTACCCTTCAACTAGTGCCCGTACCTTTAGAATAGCTGGCCAGCTCCGAGAAGTTGATTTTGACTTTGCTGGATTGTCTCGTCAAATGGATACCATGAGCTTCAAGATTGCAAAATTGCAAGGGTATGTTTATGATCACTTAGAAGTTGATGATAATGGGGCTGCACGCGTTCTGCTTACTCAAGACATCTTGGAAAAATATAAGGTTACGGATGCTGAAACGGCTGCGATTGTCGGAGCACCTGGTCGAATTGATACCGTTAAGGCTTGGGCCATTTTTGTTGAGCAAGTTGACGGTCACTTCCGTGTGCGTATGCGCAGTAAAATCACCCCTATCAATGAAATTGCCAAAGAACACGACGGAGGAGGACATCCATTAGCTAGTGGCGCCAATTCCTATAGTCTAGAAGAAAACGAAATCATCTATCAAAAGTTAAAAAACTTGCTTAAAAACTGATAAAATACTTGCCAAACTTTTCAGAATCTGATAGACTAGTATGGTAACAATCTATGGCTCGCAAAGAGACCATGGCAGAAAGGAAATATTGCAAAATGAAAAAAGATATCCATCCAGAATATCGCCCAGTTGTCTTCATGGACACAACTACTGGTTACAAATTCCTTAGCGGTTCAACAAAACGCTCTAACGAAACTGTTGAGTTCGAAGGCGAAACTTACCCATTGATCCGTGTGGAAATTTCATCAGACTCACACCCATTCTACACTGGACGTCAAAAGTTCACTCAAGCAGATGGACGCGTGGATCGTTTCAACAAAAAATACGGTCTCAAATAATGATAAAAAAGAACAGTTTCAACTGTTCTTTTTTTTTTACTTCTTTTTATGAATCAACTACGACTACTTCCTCTTTACCAATCTTCCCGATGCCGAGACTTGACTTCAAAACCACTCTTAAAAAATATCAAAAAGGAGCTTGATGTTAAGAATGGTTAAGATGATTGAAACTGCGTAACCTAGGATTGTGTTCCACTTGGCATTGGTAAATTCTCCCATCAGTGACTTCTTAGAGGTCAGATAAATCAAGGGGAAGATTGAAAACGGAAGAGCGATCGAAAGAAAGACCTGTGAATAGACCAATAACTGATCCAAGGTTTTTTCTTGATGCCCAAACAAAACGGCGACAATAATCACAGGTAGCAAGGCAAAAATACGTGTACCGATACGGATAATCCACTGAGGCAATTTCAGATGCAAGAAACCTTCCATAACGATCTGTCCAGTTAAGGTACCTGTAATAGTAGAATTTTGACCACTTGCTAAGAGAGCCAGAGCAAATAAAGTTGACAGAGTTGAGCTGGCTATTGCTCCTGCTATTTTCGAATCCTGTAAAGCATTGTACATTTGGGAGAAAGCTGAAATTTCGGACGCATGACCAAAAAAGAGGGAGGCCCCTAAAATAAGAAGTAAGGAATTGACAATAAAAGCTAGGGACAACTGAAGATTTGAATCCCAGGTCATAAAACGAACAGCTTTTCGAACGTCCTTCTTATCTTTGTGGTTGATTTTCCTTGTTTGGGATAGAGAAGAATGGAGATAGAGATTATGAGGCATGACTGTCGCTCCTACAATCCCTAGAGCCAAGGTCAATTGACTTTCATGACCTGGCAATGGTGTTTCAAATAATGTTGAAGTCGGTAAATAACCACCAAAAATACCCTGAATATTTGGATTGGATAAAGCCACAAGATAAGTAAAGATACCTAATATGGTTAAGATAAGAGTCGTAACAATAGTCTCAATTTTTTTGAAACCAAATTTCATCAATAAAAGTAACAAAAATACATCCAAAACGGTTAAAAGAATAGCAACCATAATCGGTATTTTAAATAAAAGATTTAAGGCAATCGCTGACCCTAGAACCTCAGCTAAGTCTGTCGCCATTAAAGCTAATTCTAAAATCACCCACAGACTATAGCGAAGCCACTTGGGAGCATGATGAGCTGTTGCCTGTGCTAGGTCCATCTTAGTTACGATACCGAGTTTTCCAGCCATTTGTTGTAACTGCATGGCGATGATGGATGAAATTAAAATAACAAATAAGAAACTATACTTGTAAGAAGCACCACCAACCACACTAGTAATCCAGTTTCCAGCATCCATATAACCAACTGCTACAAGAGCACCAGGTCCTAAAAATGCTTTTAGATTTTGCCAAAAATGGTTGTTATTTGGAGTTTCAATAGATTGATTGATCTCAGAAAGAGAGACTTTCTTGTAAGAAGACATCGGAATTTTACACTTTCTAATCTGTCTTTACCTATTTTCTTAATGGTGTTTTTGAAAATACAATGAAAATAATTTACTTATTTCCAATTCTTCCTTATTATATCACATTTTGGAATGATTCTTAAGGAAAGAATGATAGTTGAAATAAGCAAGATCTATATTGCAAAAAGCCAGCGTTTTCCTACGCTGGCTTTTTAACTGTGAAAATATTTTTTCAATTAGATTGCTTCTGTGACAAAACTACGGCTTTCTAGCACCTTGAGCATGGCATTAGCTGTATCTAGAGCTGTAAAGAGGGGCACACCGTGTTCAATAGCTGAACGGCGGATTTGCTCACCATCTTCGTCAGCAGTTCGTTTTGTTCCGACAGTATTGATGATTGCTTGGATTTTTCCTTTACGGACAAAGCTTGGAATATCCTTCTCATCATCACCGATCTTACCAACAGGTTGGGCATGTAGTCCATGACTGGCAAAGAAGGCTGCAGTTCCTTCTGTCGCAAGGATACCGTAACCGATATTTTGGAAACGTCGAGCCAAGTCCAAGGCTTCTTCTTTGGCATCATCTGCGATGGTAAAGACAACATTCCCAAAGGTTGGCAGGTGTAGGTAAGAAGCTTCAAAGGCTTTGTAGAGAGCTTTTTCGAGAGTCGTATCAGAACCCATAACTTCACCTGTTGACTTCATCTCAGGACCAAGCAAGCTATCTACCTTAGCTAACTTGGTGAAGGAGAAGACTGGAGCCTTGATATGAACGCGAGTACTTTCAGGGTAAAGTCCATCTTGATAACCAAGTTCTCCAAGGTTTTGACCAAGAATCAACTTAGTCGCTACCTGAGCCATAGGAATATTGGTCACCTTAGAAAGGAATGGAACCGTACGGCTGGCACGTGGATTGACCTCAATAACATAGACTTTTTCATCCTTGATGACAAACTGGATGTTCATCATACCAAGACAGTTAAGGCCGATTGCTAGGCGTTTGGTGTAATCTGCTATAGTTTCTTGCACCTTTTGCGACAAGGTTTGTGGTGGGTAAACGGCCATTGAGTCACCTGAGTGGACACCGGCACGTTCGATATGCTCCATGATACCAGGAATGAGGACATTTTCCCCGTCAGAGATGGCATCGACTTCACACTCTTGCCCAACGATGTAAGAGTCAACAAGAACTGGGTGGTCTGGACTAGCCTTAACAGCGGTACGCATGTAAGAGCGAAGGTCTTCCTCATTTTCCACGATTTCCATAGCGCGTCCACCCAAGACATAAGAAGGACGAACGAGAACTGGGAAGCCAATTTTGCGAGCAGCAAGCACTGCTTCTTCTTCATTAATTGCTGTTTGTCCTGGTGGCTGTGGAATATCCAAGTCTTTCAGAGCTTGCTCAAAGAGGTCACGGTCTTCGGCACGGTCTAGGTCAGCGACTTGAGTTCCAAGGATGGTCACACCTGCTTTTGCCAAAGGCTCTGCAAGGTTGATAGCTGTTTGACCACCAAACTGAACGATAACGCCTTTTGGTTGCTCCAAGTCGATAACATTCATGACATCTTCGAATGTCAATGGTTCAAAGTAGAGCTTGTCAGACACAGAGAAGTCTGTAGAAACGGTCTCTGGGTTCGAGTTCATGATGATGGCTTCATAACCAGCTGCCTGAATAGCCTTAACGGAGTGAACAGTTGCGTAGTCAAACTCAACTCCTTGCCCGATACGGATTGGACCAGAACCGAGAACTAGAACTGATTCCTTATCAGACTTGATAGACTCATTTTCCCAACCATAGGTTGAATAGAAATATGGTGTTTCAGAGTCAAACTCTGCCGCACAGGTATCGACCATCTTGTAGACAGGAACAATCTTGTTTTCCAAGCGAAGTTGGCGAACTTGGTCAGCTGTCGTTTCCCATAGTTCAGCAATCTTACGGTCTGAGAAACCATTAAGTTTAGCAGTTTTCAAGACTTCTAGATTTTGTGGATGGGCACCCAATTCTTGCTCAATTTCAAAGATGTGCAAGAGTTTATCAAGATAGAAGATATCAATCTTGGTCAATTCAGCAATTTCTTCTGGAGTATAGCCACGGCGAATGGCTTCTGACACATAGAAGAGACGGTCATCTTGAGCTTTGACAACTTTTTCAATCAAGGCATCATCTGAAACCGCTGCAAGTTCAGGCATTTCATTGTGGTGCACCCCAATTTCAAGGGAGCGACAGGCCTTAAGGAGAGATTCTTCGATGTTTCGACCGATAGCCATGACTTCTCCAGTGGCCTTCATCTGTGTCCCAAGACGGCGCTCACCCTTTTCAAACTTGTCAAATGGGAAACGAGGAATCTTGGCAACCACATAGTCAAGGGCTGGCTCAAACATGGCGTAAGTTGAACCCGTAACGGGGTTGATGGCCTCATCTAGGGTCAAACCGACTGCAATCTTAGCAGCCAACTTAGCAATTGGATAACCTGTCGCCTTAGAAGCAAGGGCAGAAGAACGTGATACACGGGGATTTACTTCGATAACATAGTACTTGAAGCTGTGGGGATCAAGAGCCAGCTGAACGTTACATCCGCCTTCAATCTTAAGGGCACGAATGATGCTCAAGCTGGCGTCACGAAGCATTTGGTTTTCATAGTCTGACATGGTTTGCGCAGGGGCAAATACAATGGAATCCCCTGTGTGAATCCCAACTGGGTCAAAGTTTTCCATGTTACATACAACGAGGGCATTGTCAGCTGAGTCACGCATGACTTCGTATTCGATTTCCTTGAAACCAGCAATAGAACGCTCAATCAAACATTGGGTAACAGGTGACAACTTCAACCCATTTTCAGCGATTTCACGCAATTCTTCCTCATTAGCACACATACCACCACCAGTACCACCTAGGGTAAAGGCTGGACGAACGATAACTGGGTAACCGATTGACGCAGCAAAGGCTACCGCTTCTTCAACTGTGTTGACAATTTCAGATTCTGGAATTGGTTGGTTCAGCTCTTCCAACAATTGTTTAAAGAGGTCACGGTCCTCCGCTTGGTCAATAGCAGATAGTTTAGTACCGAGAAGCTCGACACCAAGCTCATCTAAGATACCATTTTTTGACAATTCCATGGCCATATTAAGCCCTGTTTGACCACCGAGTGTTGGTAGCAAGGCATCTGGACGTTCCTTACGAAGAATACGAGTCACAAACTCAAGTGTAATCGGTTCGATGTAAACCTTGTCAGCAATCTCCTTGTCCGTCATGATGGTTGCAGGATTTGAGTTAACCAAGATAACCTCATAACCTTCCTCTTTCAAAGACAAGCAAGCCTGGGTCCCAGCATAGTCAAACTCAGCAGCCTGACCAATAATAATCGGACCAGAACCAATCACCATAATTTTTTGAATATCAGTACGTTTAGGCATAGTTTATGATACAAAGCCCGTCAAGAACAAAGTGAAAATAGGAAACTCGGTGCAGACGCCTTCAGCGTCAAAACGATGTTTATCTTTTTCACACAGTTCTTAGGGCGTGTTCACTTCCGCGAACATTGTACCTTCTCCTTTCTATTCGTCGCCTCACAGGGCGACATTAAATAAATTCTCCGACGATTTTTCAATAATAAATCGAGTGTAAAAAATTTCAGTATCTCTTTGCTCAACTAAAAGAAAGGAATTGCCTTTTTATTCGACAAACCTCTGACAGAGTTTCCTATATCAGCGATTAGCAGATTTAAACGACTCCATCATTTCGATAAATTCATCAAAGAGATAGCTTGCATCATGCGGTCCTGGAGCTGCATCTGGGTGAAATTGCACAGAGAAACCTGGTTGGTATCTGTGACGCACACCTTCAACCGACTTGTCATTGATTTCTTCGTGGGTAATGATCAAATGCTCCGGTAAATCCTCACGGCTGACCGCATAACCATGGTTCTGGCTAGTAAAATCTACGCGTCCCGTTGCAATTTCACGTACCGCGTGGTTAAATCCACGGTGACCAAACTTCATCTTATAAGTCTTAGCACCATTTGCCATAGCAAAAAGTTGGTGTCCCATACAGATACCAAAGATTGGAATTTTTCCTTGCACACCACGAATCATGTCGAGGGCCTGGGGAACATCTTCTGGGTTACCTGGACCGTTTGACAACATAACCCCGTCAGGATGGAGATGGAGAATTTCTTCTGCAGTGGTTGTGTATGGAACCACGGTCACGTTACAATTACGCTTAGAAAGTTCGCGTAAGATTGAGTGTTTAAGACCAAAGTCTACCAATACGACACTCAATCCAACTCCAGGAGCAGGATAAGCTGTCTTTGTAGAGACTTGCTTGATATTATCTGTCGGTAGAACTGTCGCTTGGAGCTGGTCTGTGATATGGTCCATGGTATCACCAACATGCGTAAGGGTGGCACGCATGGTACCATGTTTACGGATAATCTTTGTCAGTGCACGTGTATCAATTCCTGAGATACCTGGAATTTTCTTAGTTTTCAAAAATTCATCCAAGGTCATTTGGTTGCGCCAGTTGCTGGCTCTACGCGCTTCTTCAAAAACTACTACCCCCTTACAGGTAGGATTGATGGACTCGTAGTCGTCACGGTTAATTCCATAATTTCCCACCAAAGGGTAGGTAAAGGTTAAGATTTGTCCATTGTAAGACTGGTCTGTTATGGATTCTTGGTAACCAGTCATCCCTGTGTTAAAGACGATTTCCCCTGTTACATCAATATCTGCTCCGAAGGCCTGGCCTTCAAATACTGTCCCATCTTCTAATACTAGAAGTCGTTTTTTCATCTACTCACCTCTCGTTGATACTCTCAGATATCTTTTAACGCTTTGTACCTTATTTAGCTTTTCTGTAGGCCAACACAGATTCTAAAATTGCCATTCTGACAAAGACACCGTTGGTCATTTGCTGAACAATACGTGATTTTGGTGCTTCAACTAAATGGTCTGCGATTTCAACATCACGATTGACTGGAGCTGGGTGCATGAGGATTGCTTTTTCTTTCAAGCGGTCATAGCGTTCTTGTGTCAAACCATGCTGGATATGATAGTCTTCTTTTGAAAATCCTGTCACAATTTCATGACGTTCATGCTGCACACGAAGAAACATCATAACATCTACTTGATCAATCACCTCATCAATTGATACAAAGCGACCATAATGTTCAAACTCCTCACTTCTCCATTCCTCAGGACCTGCAAAGTAAAGCTCCGCTCCCAAGCGTTTAAGGATTTGCATATTAGACTTAGCTACCCGTGAGTGGTTGAGGTCGCCAGCGATAGCCACCTTAAGACCTTCAAAATGTCCAAATTCTTCATAAATTGTCATCAAATCAAGCAAACTTTGGCTAGGGTGTTGCCCTGAACCGTCCCCACCATTGATAATCGAAGTTGTGATGGTCGGGCTAGCAATCAATTCTCTGTAGTAGTCCACCTCTGGGTGACGAATGACACAGGCATCCACTCCTAGTGCAGAAAGCGTCAAGATCGTGTCATAGAGTGTTTCACCCTTATTCACTGAACTGGTCTTCACATCGAAATCCAAAAGATCAAGTCCAAGTTTCAGTTCTGCTACCTCAAAGGATTTGTGGGTACGAGTTGAACTTTCAAAGAAAAGGTTGGAAACGATATGTTGTTCCTCATAAGAAGCACTCGCTCCGTTTTTAAATTCGATTCCTCGTTTGATCAATTTCATTACTTGTTCTACAGTAAGGTCTTCCATTGAAACGACATGTTGCAAAGCTTGTTGATTTTCTGACATTTTTTTACTCCTTTTAGTGTTTTAGGCTTGTTCTGTGATTAGTACTCTGTCTTGTCCATCTAGTTCTGTCATCTCTACGATAATTTCTTCAGAACGACTAGTTGGGATGTTTTTTCCAACATAGTCCGGACGGATTGGAAGTTCTCTATGACCACGATCAACCAAGACTGCCAAACTCACACGAGCAGGGCGACCATGGCTAACAATATTGTCAATAGCAGCTCGGATAGTCCGACCAGTGTAGAGTACATCATCCACCAAGATGACTTCCCGATCTGTCACATCAACAGAGATTACAGAAGTATCCTCACCACTTTTTACATCGTCACGAAAAGGTTTAGTATCTAGTTCTACCACTGGAACAGCGATACTTTCTAGCTGTTCCAAACGTTCTTGGATACGACGAGCGATAAAAACACCTCTCGTTTTTATCCCAGCCAGAACGATTCTATTCAAATCTTTGTTTCGTTCGATAATCTCGTAGGTAATCCGAGTAATCGCTCGTTTGACGGTCAATTCGTCTACAACTTCTTTTGTCCTCATGACAAACCTCCAAAAAGAAAAGTCTCCTTAACAAGGAGACTTCAGAATGTATAGCCAAGCGAGCCCTACTGCAAACAGTATAGACTCCAGCTATCTATTGATCCGACTCCTTGCCTGCCTCACGGGACAGGTTTAAAGGAATATTTTATTGTTATTACTATATCACAAAGAAAGGATCAATGCAAGAAAAAAACATAAAATTTTCATCTTATAACGAACTAAAATCATATAATTGTGGATAGTGATCGCATTCTGGATTTTTTGGATGACAGATAGCCCGTCCAAAGTAAATCATGGCTTGATGGGCTGCCAACCATTTCTCTGGTGGCAGAATGTCCATGACACGTTTCTCTACTTCGAGGGGCGTGGCCGATTTTTTAACGATATCGTGATGCTTACAGATACGCTCGACATGAGTGTCCACTGCAAAGGCTGGAATTCCAAAGCCCACGCTCATGACGACATTGGCTGTTTTGCGACCAACTCCAGCTAGACTTTCTAATTCTTCACGAGTCTGAGGCACTTGACTGTCAAAATCTTCCAAGAGTTGCTGGGCACATTTTTTGAGGAATTTGGCCTTATTGCGATAAAGTCCTAGGCGGGAAATGTGTGAAGCAATTTCACTTTCAGTAGCTACAGACATGGCTTGAGGCGTTGGAAAGGCAGCAAAGAGGCCTGGCGTAGCCTTGTTGACTGCAGCATCTGTGGTCTGAGCTGACAACATGACCGCAACCAGGAGTTCAAAATGATTGGTAAAATCGAGGCTTGGCTTGGCATCTGGAAAAAGGGCAATAATTTCTTCTAGCACCTTTCGTGCTCGTTTTTTTGACAAGACCATTATTCGTCTCCGTCAAATAGTCCTTGCAAGCCAGCAAAAGGACTATTTTCTTCTTTCTTGACTGCTTGTTGAGCCTGGTATTCGTCTTCAGTCATGATTTGCCAGTCATTTCCAGACACAAAACCTTGTCCCGCCTCTTCTTCTGCCGTCAAGACCTTGATTGGAATGTTTAGCAAGATATTATCTGACACACTTTCAGACAAATCAATTTCACCATTTTCGATAGGCAGGACCAAGTCATCGTCTAGAACTTCTTGGTCCAATT
Organism: Streptococcus sp. oral taxon 058 str. F0407; assembly: GCF_000235485.1. GTDB lineage: Bacteria > Bacillota > Bacilli > Lactobacillales > Streptococcaceae > Streptococcus. The sequence continues at coordinate 73,072 of NZ_JH378888.1, read as the reverse complement.
GGTTGGTTGCGCCTTCCATGAAAACCTCTGTCACTGGATAAGACTCAGCCAACTCAACTGGCTCCATGCTGCGACTGGAAGCAAGAACGATAGTGTAAGATAGTTGATAATCTAAGAAATACATCCGGTCTTCGTACTGTACTTTCCCCACTGCAAGGATATCTTTGACATCTATAATTTCTTGATTACGTTTACGTAAGTCTGATACCAGGTCTAAAACTTGTTCAAAATGTAGGCCTTCAGGCTGCTTACGAATTTCTTGAATATTTAACTTCATATTTCCTCCATAAAGATTTACTCACTTGATTATACCATGAAAAAGCTACAAGTCAGCCTTCCAAACCTTGATATTAAAATCTCATTTTTAACATATTTACTATGACATATTTCCTGTTTAGTGCTATACTATAGGCAAGAATACATCAGAGCAAGGAGGATGCTCATATGGAAGACAAAGCACTCATCAACCAAGCTTACCAACTCCTTTCCGAGTTAAATAAAAGCTACCAAAGTTGCAAACAAGGTACAGCCGATGATTTCCGTCTACAAGAACTGCTGAACAGCACTCTCAAGGAACTTAAAAAAGCGGAAAAGCTTGACAACACTATCTTAATCGACCTTGAGAAATTTTACCAAGGTACCAGTCTTCTGATAGGCCTCGGTAGCCTAAAACTAAACGATCAAGCACGCACTGCTTGGCGCAACTATGACAAGTTCCATTACGAGCATGTCAAACACGTACTAACTCTCTATGGACCTGTTTTTGGATTTTAGAGATTAGAATTCTCAATTTTCTATTGACAAAATTTCCTTAAAGGTATAGGATAGAGATACTGATACTCGGAGGTAAGGGAGACATGAACAACTAAGTCTATCAAATAAAGAACTTTATTTAGTAGATCTTGTTTTTGTCTCTTTTTGCATGCTCTTTTTGTACTAGATCTTCTGGTACATTATCCTCTTTGGAAATCAAAAAACTAGAAAGCTAACCATCTGCTCCTCTTGGGTTGGATAAGGCTAGATTGACCTAGTTTAACGGGATTTTCGACATGGATAATGGCGTTTTTGACAGTGACTTTGGGCTCTACTAAGTAAAGTAGAGCTTTTTGTTATGCACTATGGACATTCTAGAAAGGGCAACAATATGATAAAAATCAATCATCTGACCATCACACAAAACAAAAATTTACAAGACCTTGTATCTGACTTAAGCATGACTATCCAAGACGGGGAAAAGGTTGCTATTATTGGTGAAGAAGGAAATGGCAAGTCAACCTTGCTACGGGCTTTGATGGTGGAAGCATTGCCTGATTTCACTATCAAGGGAGACATCCAGTCTGATTTTCAATCAATTGCCTACATTCCTCAAAAGTTACCTGAGGAGCTGAAAAATAGAACTCTACACGACTACTTCTTTTTAGATCCCGTTGATTTAGACTACAGTATCCTCTATCGTTTGGCTGAGGAGTTGCATTTTGATAGTGATCGCTTCGCTAGTGACCAAAAGATTGGGAGCCTCTCAGGTGGCGAAGCTTTAAAAGTTCAACTCATACATGAATTGTCTAAACCTTTTGAAGTTCTATTTTTAGATGAGCCTTCAAATGACCTGGATTTGGATACGGTTGATTGGCTAAAAAGCCAGATACAGAAGATGAGGCAAACCGTTATTTTCATTTCGCATGATGAGGATTTTCTTTCTGAAACGGCTGATACTATTGTCCACTTGCGACTGGTCAAGCACCGTAGAGAAGCAGAAACGCTAATAGAGCATTTAGACTATAATCGCTATAGCGAACAGAGAAAGGCTAATTTTGCCAGACAAAGTCAGCAAGCTGCTAACGACCAGAGAGCCTATGACAAAACCATGGAAAAACATCGCCGAGTCAAGCAAAATGTAGAAACTGCCTTGCGTAACACTAAAAACGATGTTGCTGGGCGCCTATTAGCTAAAAAGATGAAAAATGTTCTCTCTCAAGAAAAACGCTTTGAAAAAGCAGCTCAGTCGATGACACAAAAGCCACTTGAAGAGGAACAAATCCAACTCTTCTTCTCAGATATACAACCATTAGCGGCTTCTAAAGTCTTAATTCAACTGGAAAAGGAAAATTTGATCATTGGCGAGCGCATTTTAGCTCAGGAGTTACAACTAACTGTCCGTGGCCAAGAAAAAATCGGTATTATCGGACCTAATGGTGTTGGAAAATCGACTTTATTAGCCAAGTTACAACAACTGCTAAGCGACAAGAGAGAAATTTCGCTTGGTTTTATGCCGCAAGATTACCACAAAAAACTGGAATTGGATATATCTCCAGTAGCCTATCTCAGCCAGACAGGCCAAAAAGAGGAACTACAGAAAATCCAATCCCACTTAGCCAGTCTCAATTTCAGTTATCTAGAGATGCAACACCAGATTCGTTCCTTATCTGGTGGTCAACAAGGCAAACTACTTCTGTTGGATTTAGTCCTGCGCAAACCAAACTTTCTCCTTCTGGATGAGCCTACCCGAAATTTCTCCCCCACTTCTCAACCCGAAATCAGAAAACTCTTTGCCACTTATCCAGGTGGGCTGATTACTGTTTCCCATGACCGACGTTTCTTAAAAGAGGTCTGTACGGCCATCTATCGTTTGACAGAAGATGGTTTAGAAGTCGTTGATTTACAAGATTTCTAACTTTTGAACATCGCAAAAATCCAGAGACGACCTCTGGATTCTTTTTACATCTGTTTCAAACGCTCAATTCGTTCTGAGATAGGTGGGTGGGTGTAAAAGAGTTTTTGTAGTCCGCCACCTTTCTTAGGATCATTGATGTACAGAGCGCTGCTGGCGTCATCAACGTGGTGATGCATGGGCTCGCTATTATCCAACTTGCGCAGTGCATTGATCATCCCTTGAGGATTGCGAGTCAGCTCCACGCTGGATGCATCCGCTAAAAATTCTCGCTGACGAGAGATAGCTAGTTGCACCAAGGTTGCAGCGAGAGGGGCCAGAACAATGGCTAAGAGAGAGATGACAAGCATGATAATCTCTAGACCATTTCCGTCACGATCATTATCACTCCGTCTGCGGTCTGCGCCACCCCACCACATCATCCTACCAGCCATACTAGATAGCAGTGTAATGGCACTGGCAAGGGCAACAGCAATGGTCGAAATGCGGATATCGTAGTTCCGGATATGACTGACTTCATGCCCCATAACTGCTTCTAGCTCCTCACGATTCATAATCGCTAGAAGACCCGAAGTGGCCGCAACTGCCGCATTCTGAGGGTTGGAACCTGTTGCAAAGGCATTTAAGGAAGAATCCTCAATGATGAAAACACGCGGCATGGGAATCTGAGCGACCATGGCCATATCTTCTACCACATGGTAGAGGTCTGGTGCCGTTTGCTCATCAACCTCACGCGCCCCATTCATAGACATGACAATCTCTGTTGATTGAAAGATCATGGTTAAGGCATAGACAAGACCAATGATTAGGGCTATGATCATGCCCCCTAGACCTGAGCGCATGAAGAGATAGCCTACCGCATAACCAACCAAGGCCAAGAGTAGGAAGAAAACCAGCAACAAAATCCACGTTTTTCGTTTATTGCTCGCAATTTGATCAAACAACATCTTAGTCACCTAAACCGCTAAAGTCAACTTTAGGAACTGCTTTTTCCTCTTCAGGTGTTTGAAGGAAATCTGCAGCTTTAAAGCCAAACAGTCCTGCGATGATGTTACTTGGGAAAGTTTCAAGTTTTACATTGTAGTTGCTGACAACACTGTTGTAGAGTTGGCGTGAGTAGGAAATTTTATTTTCTGTATTAGTCAACTCTTCTTGTAATTTGATAAAGTTAGCGCTAGCTTTCAAGTCTGGGTAATTTTCTGCTACTGCGAAGATACCAGAAATTTGACGGGTAAGGGCATCACTGGCCTTCATAGCTTCAGCTGGCGAAGTTGCTGCGGCTACTTGTCTACGAAGTTCTGTCACCTTTTCCAAGGTAGAACCTTCATATTTGGCATAGCCTTTGACTGTTTCAATCAAGTTTGGGAGGAGATCATTACGACGCTTCAACTGAACATCGATTTGGCTCCAAGCCTCCTTTGTCTGCATACGATTTTTAACCAAACCGTTATAGCTAACAATCACAAAAATAACAATTAGAGCCAAAACTCCAAGAATAATCCAAGTCATAATCTTATTCCTTTCTGCTTTTAGATTAATACCAGTATATCAAAATTTTAATGAATATGGTAAAATAAGATGATACTAGAGAAGGAAATTACTATGAAACCAGAAACATTTTACAGCTTGCTTGCCGAGCAAAATCTTCCACTTTCTGATCAGCAAAAAGAACAATTTGAACGGTATTTTGAACTCTTGGTCGAGTGGAATGAAAAAATTAACCTGACCGCTATTACAGATAAAGAAGAAGTCTACCTTAAGCACTTTTATGATTCGATTGCTCCTATTCTACAAGGCTTGATTTCAAATAAAGATATCAAACTTCTTGATATTGGGGCAGGAGCTGGATTTCCTAGTCTTCCTATGAAAATCCTCTATCCCCAGTTAGATGTAACCATCATTGATTCGCTAAATAAGCGCATCAACTTCCTCCAACTATTGGCTCAGGAGCTGGGATTGGACGGAGTTCACTTCTACCATGGACGAGCAGAAGACTTTGCCCAAGACAAAAACTTCCGTGCTCAGTTTGATATGGTGACGGCTCGTGCTGTTGCCCGCATGCAGGTCTTGTCTGAGTTGACCATTCCCTATCTTAAAGTTGGAGGAAAACTACTGGCTCTCAAAGCTAGCAATGCCCCTGAGGAATTGCTAGAAGCCAAGAATGCCCTCAATCTCCTCTTTAGTAAGGTCGAAGATAATCTCAGCTACGCCCTACCAAATGGAGATCCACGTTACATCACTGTGGTAGAAAAGAAAAAAGAGACCCCAAATAAATATCCACGTAAGGCTGGCATGCCAAACAAACGCCCGCTTTAAATTTTTTAGTAAAAAAATGTTTACAAAGTTCGCCTCGCTCTTACATTTCTAGGCTCGGGAAAAAATGATTTACAAAATCAACCTCGCTCTCGCATTTCTGGGCTCGGGAAAAAATGATTTACAAAATCATTCCTCGCTCTCGCATTTCTGGGCTTGGGAAAAAATGATTTACAAAATCATTTTTTTCTGCTATACTATCCTAAGCAAAGGTTTTTAATGTCATCCCGTGAGGTGACAAAGACGCAGTATACGAAATTCTTTAAGAATGGAATAGTTTTTTTAAAGAAGTCTTACTCAGAGAGCCTATTGCTGTAAAATAATGGGCTCTTTTTTGGTGCCCAAAAGTGAGGTTTTTATGAAACAGGAATCAACTGTTGACTTGTTACTAGACGTTGACCAACGTCCTTCAGCTGGTAAAGGTATCCTCCTCAGCTTCCAGCACGTTTTTGCCATGTTTGGTGCAACCATTCTCGTTCCCCTAATTTTGGGAATGCCCGTATCTGTTGCTCTTTTTGCATCAGGTGTCGGAACACTGATTTATATGGTTTCAACTGGCTTTAAAGTTCCAGTCTATCTCGGATCATCCTTCGCCTTCATCACTGCAATGTCTCTAGCTATGAAAGAGATGGGTGGTGACGTATCTGCTGCTCAAACAGGGGTTATCTTGACTGGTTTGGTTTATGTTCTTGTGGCTGCAAGTGTTCGTTTTGCAGGTACAAAATGGATCGATAAACTCTTACCACCAATCATTATCGGACCCATGATTATCGTTATCGGTCTTGGTCTGGCAAACTCAGCTGTAACGAATGCTGGACTTGTAGCAGATGGAAATTGGAAAAATGCTCTTGTAGCAGTTGTTACTTTCCTGATTGCTGCCTTTATCAATACCAAAGGAAAAGGCTTCCTTCGTATTATTCCTTTCCTCTTTGCCATCATCGGTGGGTACATCTTCGCAGTGACACTTGGTTTAGTTGACTTTACTCCAGTCTTAGAAGCCAACTGGTTTGAAATTCCTGGTTTCTACTTGCCATTTAGTACAGGCGGGGCCTTCAAAGAGTACAACCTCTACTTTGGTCCTGAAACAATCGCTATCTTGCCAATCGCAATCGTAACCATCTCTGAGCACATCGGTGACCACACAGTCTTGAGCCAAATCTGTGGGCGTCAATTCCTGAAAGAACCAGGTCTTCACCGTACACTTCTCGGTGACGGTATCGCAACATCTGTATCTGCCTTCCTCGGTGGACCAGCTAATACGACTTACGGCGAAAATACAGGAGTTATCGGTATGACTCGTATCGCTTCTGTCTCTGTTATCCGTAACGCTGCCTTTATCGCAATTGCTCTTAGCTTCCTTGGTAAATTTACTGCCTTGATCTCAACAATCCCAAGTGCTGTACTTGGTGGGATGTCTATCCTTCTCTACGGAGTTATCGCCAGCAACGGTTTGAAAGTCTTGATCAAGGAGCGTGTTGACTTCAGTCAAATGCGTAACCTCATCATTGCTAGTGCAATGCTCGTACTTGGACTTGGTGGAGCCATCCTCAAAGTAGGACCAGTTACCCTTTCAGGTACTGCCCTATCAGCCATGACAGGTATCATCTTAAACCTGATTTTGCCACACGAAAATAAAGACTAGTCATCTATACACAAAAAATCCACTCAATTGAGTGGATTTTTCTGATTCTTACCTTCCCCACGCAATCAAGAGATACATGAGACTAGAACCAAACATATCTGCCAGAGCATGCATGAGGAAAAATGGCAAAAGATTTTTAACCTTATACTTGTATAAGAAATAATAGAATAGGCCATAAACGACACCAATAACCAGTGCCCACACCAATCCTTGATAAGTGTGAAAAGAAATCCGAATGATGGTAGAATAAAGCAAAGCCCACCACTTGTGCTTTTCTTTCACTGAGGTCAATAATCCTAGAAAGAAAAACTCTTCATAGAAGCCATTTAGCAAGGCATAGGCAATTGCCATCGGACTAAGCGCTAGGAATTTCCGTATAACTTCCATGGGATCTATGTGGGCAAAAAGAGCTGGATTTAAGTAATTGTATTCACCAGTTAGTGTTGTCACCAGGTCTCCAAACAATCCCACAATGGCAAATATAAAAGGAACCCAAAAGAGAAGGGACCAGGTCCAACGAATGGGAAGTTGTTTGAAATCATAATTCCGAATCAAAAGGTAAAGAAAGGTCAAGGTCAGAAGTATCACTTGCAGGGTGAAGTTGCTCAAATAGCCTACTCCCTCGCCAGCAGTATTACTTGCCGTATCTATTGTAGTTGACAGACCTGTCGGAAATATACTTGCTAAAAAGAGCTCCGTTGAACGAATGATAAACTGGCCAAACATTAGAACTGTAATAATCAGAATGTCAAACCATCTCAAGTAGCGCAGGGGCTTAGATGGATGAGTGATTTGTAAAATTTTCATATCCCCTCCTTCTAGCAGTTAAAGATTGGTTTATTGTAAGAAAAGAAACTTAAAATTTTATAAAATTCCACTCCCATTCCTTATCCGTAATCAGTATTTTGATAGGATATTCAAACCAACCACTTTTTACGAGTAACTAGTTTCTCATTCAACCTTTCGTTTATTCTCTAGCAACAAATCTTTCAAAGAAATGATGGTTACCGCAAGTAAAATCATAGCCATACCGACAAAATCAATCGTAAAAAACTGTTCCTTCATAATCAGAAAGGCAAAGAAAACAGCTGAGATGGGTTCTATGGAAGCCAATAAACTGGACTTAACAGGTCCTATTAGACTAGTTCCTTTTAGGAAAGCTGTGTAGGCAAAGACCGTTCCGATGATGATAATGCCAGCAAATGCAAAGAGAAAATCCAAGCTGGTCGGTATACTGGTCTGCAAAACTCCTGTGAAGGGAATAGCCCCAACACCAGAAATAACCATGCCCACACCAATCACCAAGATACTTCCCCACTTCTTAATCAAAGCGATAGGAAGGATGATATAGAGGGCATAGGTCAAGGCAGAAAAGAGTCCCCAGAAAAGACCAGCAGGTGTGACCGACAACTGGTCAAGATCCCCATGCGTAGCGATCAGAAAAGTTCCTCCAATTGCTAAACCAATTGAAATAATCTCAGCCAGAGTAGGTGCTACCTTGTCCTTGATACAAGTATAAATCAAGATCCCAACAGGACATACATACTGGAGAACCGTCGCCGTTCCAGCATTGGTCTCCTGAATGGCGGAAAGATAGGCAAACTGGTTTAAGAAAAGTCCAAATAAGGCAAATAACAAGAGAGATAAAAGACTTTTTCTGTCTTTTAAAAAAGCAAGGAGTTTATCCTTTGCGGTCGCATAAGTTAAAAATACCAGGGCCAAGCCTGCAATAATGAGCCGCAGATTGGTCAAGACTAGAGCGGAAATTCCGTGTGCCATCAGGTATTGGCCACTGGTTCCAGACAAGCCCCAAGCAATGCCTGCAACTACTGTGAATAGCGTTCCTTTTACGGTTTTTGACATGCTTTCCCCTACCTTTCCCTACGAATCATATCCATGACTTGGTTTCGATCGACTATCCACTGAGCACGTTCATCCTTCTCATACGTTCGATTGGATAAAAAGATAGCAGCTTCCTGTTTCTCTCGGTTCCACATGATGAAAGTACCTGTATAGCCCGTATGGTCAAGCCAGGCTCCCTCCAGATTCCAAGCTAGCGAACGCTCCTTATCATCTAAGGGAGAAAAATTTCGGCTCAAGTTTTCAGCAAAATCATCTTTCAAGTAATGTTCCAGAAAGATTTGCAAATCCTTAACAGTTGAAAATAAACCTGCACTTCCTGCATGTTTGCCCAAAAGACGAGCTTTGGGATCGTGGATACTACCTGCCGCTACTCCCCTCACTGTTGGTACAGCAAGCTCAACAGGGCCAAACATGGTTTCCTTCATCCCCCATGGGGTCAAAACTTGTTCTTTTATAATCTGATCCAAGTCTTGTTCAAAGATTTTTTCCAAAAGAAAACCCAAGAGTAAAAAATGAACATCCGAGTATAGAAAAGCAGTCTGACTACGCCTATTCAGATGAAACATAGCCTCCCTTAATGCCTCAGAACCTAACTGGTCCCTATTGGGAATAAAGGGGTCCAGATCTGTTGCGTGGGTCAAGAGTTGACGCATAGTGATATCTGGGTAATCACATTCAGCTAAAAAGTCCGTCACTGGTCGATCAATATCTAATTTCCCCTGCTGCCACAAGAAGGTAATGACTGTCCCTACTCCCACGACCTTACTCACACTAGCCAGATCATAAACCAAACCGGCCTCTGTCTTCAAATCCCGTTCTGGATCACTCAATCCCAGATAAGATTCTCTCCATTCTCCGCCCTTAAAATACGCAAAAGAGGCCCCGGGATAAACCCCTGCCTCGATTTGATCTCCTATTTTTCTTAGAATTTTTGTCCACTTCATGCTTCTTCAAACCACAATTCGATGTTATTGGTATCTTTACCAAGGAAGAATTTTTTAGATTTTGGGATAAAATAGTCTGTGCCTTCAAATTTCTGACGAAGACTGTTTAGATCAAAATTCTTTACTAAAAATTTCAACATCGTCAAGTCCCAAGTAACATTGTTTTCAACAGTTAAATCTGGACCGTCCCCTTTAATAAAACTAATTGCCTTAGCTACTACTTCGGGATCAAGTAAACTCTCCGTCCCCTCAGGCAAGCGCAACTCCATAGAAATCTCAAATTGACTCAAATATTTTATACTTGCATTTGAAGAAAATTCAGGAACAGTTTCCAGTGGAATCAAATCTTCCATATGATTTTCCGCATGAACAAGAACCACATCCTGTTCAGGAGAAACAATCTCAAAGGCATAACCACGGCTTCCTTTAAATAGGCGAGGAAGAGACTTCATCTGTGAAAGAAGAACCTCTATTTCTGAAGGATTCTCAACTTTTACCAAGAGTCTAGCTAACTTCTTAAGCCCTTCAACTCTCCGAGTTCGCATACTGGGAGCCTCTTCGAGAATCAACTTCTCAGCACCTGTTTGGTCACCAAGTGAAAGGAAAGCAGATTCTTCTAATAAGGGCTTCATCCCAAGAGTTTCAATGTAAAATTTTTCATTTAATTTTCGGTTATTGACCTTCAAAGTCGGAATAATTTGTATCATTTGATTTGCATTCATAGCTTCCTCCAACTCTTTTATTTTAAAGGATTTTAGGATTTTTTACAAGCTATTCTACTTAAATTCTAGAATTTTTTACAAACATTTCCAGTAAAAAAACTGGGGTTCCCCAGTTTCATTTCTTATAGGTAAAGTAGTTTAAAGACTGCTACTGCTGCAATACCAGCTGCGATTGGTGCTACAACTGGAACCCATGCATACCACCATTTTGAATCACCCTTGTGTTGACCAAGAACTGATTTTGGAAGGAGTTCGTGAAGAAGACGTGGTCCAAAGTCACGAGCTGGGTTCAAACCAGGTCCAGTAGGTCCACCAAGTGAAGTTACCAAGGCCATCACTAGGAAACCAAGTGCCAAGTGTGCAACTGAGATCCCAGCAGCTGTATGTGGAGCTACTTGAGCTTTCACTGCCAATTCACTTAAATCAACAGTTTGTCCAGCTTGAGTAGCCATTTGTTTCATGTATTGAAGAACCTCAGCACCGAAGAAGTTTTTAGTCATTCCTAGGGCTGCAAAGAAAAGAACAAATGAACCTACAAACTCATTTAGGAAACCATTAACCGTTGCTGCGAAACGTGATTCTTTTGTACCGTGGTCGATGCTTGAAATCGTTGAGAAGGTACCCAAGATATTGTTTGGGTTTTCTGTTTTCAAGTAGTATGGACGGTGAGTTGCTACAACCAAAGCTTGACCAAAAATTGCTCCCAAAACTTGCGCAAGAATATAAAATGGTACTTGATCCCAAGAGAAAAGTCCGCTAACAGCAAGTCCAAGAGTGAAAGCCGGGTTGATGTGGTTACCAGAAACGTTACCGAACATCAAGGCTGGGATCATAACCCCCATACCATAACCAACAGCGATAACGAGCCAGCCACTTTGGTGACCTTTCGTACCTTTAAGTTCAACGTTAGCAACTGCACCATTTCCAAGAATGATCAAAATAGCAGTTCCCAAAAATTCAGTGGCATATTTAATAGCCCATGTAAAATCCATTTGATAGATTCTCCTTAATTTTTTTTAGACAATCCTTATTCTATCAATTTTTAGGCCTTTTAGCAACCGATTTTCTAAAAGAATCTCTGGAAAACGCTTTATTTAACTTATCTTTAAGAAAAGGACAAAAGAAGTCAAACTCCTTTCATCCCTTTCGTTACTCCTGACGTTGACCAAAGTCTGCTATCATCTGATCCAGCTCCTCACGACTTGGAGTTGTCAACATATAGAGAATATCTCCTTGTAACTCTGCAAAGGCTGCTGGCATGATTTTCTTAGCCTTAAAACCTCCTTGGTATTTAGCTAGTAACTCCTCTTCTGAGTAAACATAATGAGAACTTAAACGCCGAGCAGTCGCCAAGCAATAGAGGGGTTCAAAAGATGAACTAGGGAATGGCTCTCCTGCGACAATAGCCGCATAGCCACGATAGAGGTCCAAGGAGTGAGCAAAGTTATAAACATCAATGGTAAAACCACCTGCAGGACGATTGTTGTACTCAATGGCGATATAGTCATCTCCCTCACGGAAGAATTCGATATGGAAGAAACGCTCCTTCATGCCAAATTCTTTGACAATGGCTTCACCATACTTACGCAATTTTGGATCCATATCCTTAAGAACATAATAGGCATTATCCATCTTGTAAAGCATGAGATCCAGTGGTGTATGGGCGTAGTCAAAAGTCGTTGAAAAGACGATATTGCCCTCCTTGTCCACAAGTCCGTCGAAGGTACAGATTTCGCTGGAAGTGACAAATTTCTCAAAGAAATAGACGGTTGAATGATCCCATTCTGCTTTGAAACGGTCCACATCTGCTTGGTTTTCAAGCTTAAAGGTTGCAGCCGCTCCCACTCCATTATCAGGTTTGGCAATCATTGGTAGGCCGATTTCTTTTATAGCTTTATCAACATCTGCTTCCGTCTGGATAACAGCTCCAGGTACCACAGGGACACCTGCTTTTTTGAAAAGTTTCTTCATTTCAGACTTAAACTTAGTCTTTTTGAGATCCTCTGGTTTGGCACCAAAGACATTGAATTGTTCTCTGAGTGCTGCGTCTAGCTCTAACCAGTATTCATTATGGGACTCGATGCGGTCAATTCGGCCATGCTTGTAGAAAAGAAAGGCAACCGCACGCTTGACTTCGTCTATATTTTCAAGATTGTCTACACGGAAATACTCAGCCAGGCTATTGCGCAGAGGCTCATCCAGTTGCTCGTAAGGTTCTTGACCAATTCCCAAGACTGTGATACCTTTATTGGCTAGCTCGATGGTAAACTGTTGGAAGTTTTGTGGATAGTAGGGAGAAATAACAAGGTAATTCATAGGCAACTCCTTTTATAGGTACAGGTGTCCAAGAAAATAGGGCATTTGTTTACGCCACCATTCCCAGTCGTGGGCGACATCGTGCCCCCATTCAGCAAACCAGGCTGGAATTTGTTTCTGGTCAAAGGCTTCTTTCAGCTTGTAGAAGGAAGGCAAACCATCTTGTTCCCAGGCACCGAGACCCGTACAGACGACAATCTCCGCCTGACGGTAACGATCGATAAACCAGCCGTCATTCTGATTCCAGATATAATCTACTGGCGAGTTCTGGTAAATAGCATCATCATTGTAGTAATCACCAACAAAGAAACGTGCGTCATAAACACCACTGAGGGCAATCACCTTGGTAAAGACATCTGGATGCTGGAGGAAGAAATTGAGTGCATGGTAAGCCCCCATCGAACAACCAGTTGTCATCATGCCATCAAACCAACCTGTCTTATGCTTGATAAAAGGAATGGCCTCCTCAATCACATAGCGTTCGTAGGCACGGTGCATCTCTGCTTGGTCATGACCATTTTTCCAAGTAGCCAACCAGCTCTCGCTGTCAACACTGGATAGAGTAAAGAACTGGACACGCCCCTCCTCGATAAAGGAAGCGCAGGCATCAATCATGCCAAAATCATAGTATTCATTATGGCTGCCACCAGATGAAGCAAAAACCACGACTGGAATCCCAGCGTGTCCATAACGGTTGAGGTACATTTCACGATTGAGGTTACCACTCCAGTGGCTAAGATGTTCAATATGCATTGGCTTTCTCCTTTCCTAACTTACCATTTCTCTGCAAAAAAACGAAGACAGTCTGGTAAATTTTCCGACCAAGGGATTTCACTATGGATCGCACCAGACTGAACCTTCAAGACAAGATTATCCAAGTGTACTCCACCTGCAATCAAATCATGGTAATAGCGAAGCGATGAGTCGATATAGGCTTGCTTGATATTGCCAGCCATCAGGGTCTTGTCCGTATCATCCGCTTCTTCCGTTCCAACATAGATAAAAATACGTTGTTCAGACAATAGTTTCTTGCGCTCGATGTAGCGATTAAAGGCTTCTTGGTGGAGCCAGTTAGCAGATGAGAAGACACCTAGACAACCAATTCGGTCTTGGTACTCTAATCCGATAAACTGGGTAATATTGCCTCCTAGTGAAGAGCCAATCATAGCCGTATGCTGTCGATCAGCTTTGGTACGGTAGGTTTCATCGATAAAAGGCTTGACCACTTCCATGACAAACTCGGCATACTCCACACCCTTACCGCCAAACTGCTGCCCTGGAATAGGAGATTCTTGGAATTTCCAAGCCGCGTACTCATGCATCCGCCCCAACCCATCATTGTCGATGGCTACAACGATCATGCGGCTGATGTCAGGGTTCCGCTTAATGGCTGGAATAATTTTCCAAGAGTGTCCGATATAAGACTCCTTACTGTAAAAGACATTTTGCCCGTCATGAAAATAAACAACAGGGTAAAAACGGTCTGTGTCTTTCTCGTAATCCTTAGGCAGAAGAACACGCACACGACGCTCTTTTCCTGTATAAGGAACCTTGAGTTTGTGTTCTTTCATTTTTAAGTAAAAGTAGGAATGATTCATTGTCAGAAAACTCTCTATATTCAAAATTTTATCTCATTATACCATAAAAATAGAAAAAAAGTCAGTAATTGTCCATTTTAAGGATAAATAACTAACTTTTCTCATTTAATATTCTAAATTCTTCTGATTTTTCTGATTAGAGGAGATTGTCAATCAACTCATCCACAGCATCTTTTTCAGCTTGAGGTGTGATCTTAGTGATCATAATCCCTGCCACTGCTCGCTCAACCAAACCTTCAACATCCATCCGTTTTTCATACTGCTCAGCATTTTCTATCTTAGGATTGGTCTTAGGACGGTCAGGTGCAAAAATCGTACAGCAGTCCTCAAAAGGCTGGATTGAAATTTCAAAGGTATCAATTTCCTGAGCGATGTCAATGATTTCCAACTTGTCCATAGTAACCACAGGGCGAATGATAGGAGTGTTGGTCACAGCGTTGATAGCCTGCATGCTTTCCAAGGTCTGGCTAGCTACTTGGCCAAGGCTTTCCCCATTGATAATGACCAAACCCTTTCTCACTTCACGAATACGGTCGGTAATGCGCATCATAAAGCGACGCGTCAAGGTCATGAGGTAGGCTTCTGGCGCTTTAGCCTTGATTTCCTCTTGAATCTCAGTGAAAGGCACTTCGATAAATTGGATATTACCCCCAAACTTGGTCAATTTACGAGTCAAGTCCTGCGCTTTCTTGAGGGCACCGGGACTAGTATAAGGTGGACTAGCAAAGTGAACCGCCTCGATATCCACTCCACGCTTGAGAGCTAGATAACCTGCTACAGGTGAGTCAATGCCACCTGACAACATGAGCATCCCCTTACCAGAAGTTCCCACTGGCAAACCACCTGCTCCGCGAATAGTTTCATAAGAAAGATAGGCTGCTTCCTCACGAATCTCCACCTGAAGTGTGATATCAGGATTTTTCATTTGGGCTTGAATAGTTGAAATAGCTTCAAAAACAGCACCACCAAGGGTTTGGTTAAGTTCACGACTGTCCAACTCAAAGTTGTGGTCGCTACGCTTACTAGAAATCTTAAAGGTCATGCCTTCCTTGTAGATATCTTTCATAATCTCTTGGACGGCAGATTTGAGATTTTCAACAGACTTTTCAACCTTATATACTGGAGAAAAATTTTGAATTCCGAAAACTTGTTTGAGTGATGTTGCTACCGCTGTATAATCCGCTCCGTTTAGATAAGCATGGGCACGGTCGCGATCAGCGGTTACCTTGACTTGGGGATAGATGGACAAAACGTCTGAAATGTTATTGCGAAGTTTATTGATGAAACGCATCCGATTTTTTCCCTTGGTTGAAAGCTCACCGTAGCGAATCATAATTTCTGAATATTGCATGAATGCTCCTATCTTACTTTTCTAGTTTGATTGTAAATTAATTTTAGCTTGGTCAAAAATTGCTCAACTTGACTCATGTCATTTTCTAGGTCTAGACTGAGACGAACTGCTGACTGGGCCTTATCCTTGTCCACTCCCATGGCAATCAAAGTTCCAGCAGGTTTTCCTGCTTTGGACGAACAAGCAGAGGTTGTGGAAATGAAAATATCATAGTCTTCAAAGGCGTGAACGATAACTTCTCCACGAACACCCTTAATCCCAAAAGTCAGGATATGAGGGGCAAAGTCTTTCACATCTGAAAAGACAAAGATGTCTGGATATTCAAGAAGAGCTTGACGGATAACTTCCTTCATCTGGCCAGTCTTACTAGTAAAGAGATCCAGCTTTTCCATAGACAAACGGAGAGCCTTGGCTGTCGCTGCAATCCCTGCCACATTTTCAGTTGTCGAACGATAGTCCCCCTCTTGACCACCACCAGTCAATAGAGGCGTAATCTTCTTGCCAGACTTGATATAAACAAAACCAACACCTCTGACACCGTGGAACTTATGACTCGAGAAGGTCGCAAAATCCACTCGATTCGTCAGATACTTTTCAGTTGGAATTTTAGCAAGTGCTTGAACTGCATCAACGTGGAAGGAAATGGTTGGTTTATCAGCTAAAAGTTCTGAAATAGCTTGAATAGGCTGGATAGAGCCGATTTCATTGTTTACTGCCATGACCGAAACGAGGGTCGTATCTGATCGAATCAAACTTGCTAGAGCCTTGACATCTACAAATCCTTTCTCATCAACTGGGGCAATATCCACCTCAAAACCTTGACTTTTCATCCAGAGGGCTGACTCCTTGACCGCTGGATGCTCAATAGCTGATACGATGATGTGCTTGCCAAACTGGGCTTTTTCAAAGGCCACACCCTTGATGACCCAGTTATCCCCTTCTGTCCCACCAGATGTAAAGAAGATTTCATCGCTTTTCTTGCCAATCAAATCTGCAATTTGCTGCCGGGAAGCATCTAAAATTCGTGTTGCCTGGTCTCCCAAACGATGGAGACTAGAAGGATTTCCTACAATTTTCGAAGCGACCTGCATATAGGTCTCTAGAGCTTCAGGATAAGGTTTGGTTGTCGCCGAATTATCAAAGTAGATCATGTTTTCTCACGCTTTCTAAAATCACTTCTTCTATTGTATCACGAAAAGAGACCTGCGACAAGAAAGGGAAGTTTCTCTTTTTTTAAGATTTTTTTAAAGAAATGAGGTATAATAAATCATAATCAAAGGAGAGTATCATGTCTAACTATCGTAGAACTTCAAAACCAAAAACAGAACACATCAAAAAAGGATTCACTGTCTTTCAAAAAACGATTGCTACCATCGGTAGTATCCTTGGTCTGATCACCGCTACTATCACTATCATGAACGCCATGGATAATAATAAAAACAACAAAAGGGAACCTACGACAACTCAAACAACTGTCGTCAAAGAAATCCAAAAAGAATCCCCTCAGGAGAATACTACACCTAACAAGGACAACACTTCTACCAAAGAAAATACTTCGCAGGAAGAAACTTCTCAATCCAACAAGAAAGAGGAGCAAAAAGAAGATAAGAAAACAACAACTCAGGACTCTTCCACTCCCTCTACAAATAAAGAAACAAGCGATAGCGGAACACAGTCAAATACGACGAATTCAGAAAATAAAAACAGTCAATAACTGCTAAAATAGCTTCCTTCCAGATTTGGAAAGAAGCTATTTTTTATTGTTGCAATACTTTTCGTGGTTTGGTTCCTTCAGCTGGACCGATAACACCCGCCATTTCGAGTTCTTCCATAAGGCGGGTCGCACGGTTAAATCCAACAGACAAACGACGCTGAATCATAGAAGCACTAGCTTTCTGCGTCTCGATAACCAGAGCCTTAGCTTCTTCAAAGAGCGGATCGCCGCCAGCTTCACCATCAGAGAAATCTCCTTCATTTTCAGGAACATCTCCCGGGTCAAAGCTTTCATCGTAGTCCGCATCCGCCTGAGCCTTGATGAAATTTACGATGCGTTCAACATCATCATCCGAGATAAAGGATCCTTGCAGGCGGACTGGGTGATTTTCATCAATTGGTTTAAAGAGCATATCTCCTCGACCAAGCAGTTTTTCTGCCCCATTTTCATCCAAGATGGTTCGTGAATCAGTACCTGATGAAACTGCAAAAGCTACACGAGATGGGACATTGGCCTTGATGAGACCAGAGATGACATCAACGGACGGGCGTTGCGTTGCGAGAATCATATGAATCCCTGCAGCACGCGCCTTCTGTCCAAGACGAATGATGGCATCTTCCACTTCTTTGCTGGCCACCATCATGAGGTCAGCCAACTCGTCTACAATGACAACAATCAAAGGCAGCGGTACTTGTTTGTACTCGGATTGGCTATTAAATTCCTCGACCTTAGCATTGTAACCAGCGATATTTCGCACACCAACCTTAGCAAAGAGTTCATAACGGTTTTCCATCTCATCCACAACCTTTTGCAGGGCCTTGCTAGCCTTGCGTGGATTGGTTACAACTGGAATCAAAAGATGAGGAATGTCATTGTAAACCGATAACTCAACCATCTTAGGATCGACCATCATAAACTTGACCTGGTCGGGTCTTGCTTTCATCAGAATGCTCGCGATAATACCGTTAACTGCGACTGACTTACCAGATCCCGTCGAACCTGCAACGAGTAGGTGGGGCATCTTGGAAAGGTCAAAGGTGCGAGCCGTTCCATTGACAGCCTTCCCTAGAGGGATTTCGAGGAGATTTTCTGGTTTAGTCTGAGACTGTTCCCAGAGTTCACGGAAGGAAACAGTCGCAATCTCAGAGTTGGGCACTTCAATTCCAACTAAGGATTTCCCAGGGATCGGAGCTTCAATCCGAACATCCTTGGCAGCTAGAGCTAGCGCTAGGTCATCTGCCAGATTGGAAATGCGATTAACCCGTACACCAACTGCTGGCTTGACTTCATACTTGGTTACTGATGGTCCAATTTCAGCTCGTTCAACCGTCACCTTGATACCAAAACTAGCAAAGGTTTCTTCTAGGATTTTGATATTTTCTCGAACAATCTTCTTTTCCTTGGACTGATCTTTGGGTTTATCTGGCGCAAAGAGTTGCAAGCTTGGTAGCTTGTATTCGAGAGCTTCTTTGGTAGAAAAATCAACCTGCACCTCTTCATCCTCAAAGTCTTCTTCCACATCTGGAACGTCAAAGTCAGCTTGAGGGAGGATAATCTCGGGTTCATTCCATTCCTCCTCAGGAATTGGGGGGGGATCGTAGACTGGTACTTCTGATAAGATTTCTCCAGTTTCAGAGTCTACAGGAGGAAGCGGCAGCGCATCCAGCTCTTCTTGTTCTCTCTGAATTCTGGCAGCTTCTTGACGAGCCTTCTCTTCTTCTCTCTTGATGAAGCGTTCCTGTTTTCTCTGTTCCTGTTTTTCCATGAAGGATCTGAACTGAGCACCAATAAAGGCTGCAACATCGTAAATAGACCAAGGACTAACTAAGAGTGCCCCAACTAGAATCAAGAGAACCCCAATAAAGTAAGAGCCTATATTTGAAAAAAGAAAGGCTATGGGGATATAAAGTCCGACACCAAGCAGGCCTCCACCAGCAAAACTAGTCACCCGCATACCAGTAAGGTCCGTCATAACTTGAGATAAGGTCCCTTTTAGAACTGCCTGCTCCAAACCAAATTTCCAGACAAGATAGGCCTCAAAAATTAAGAGTAGACCAGCAAAGATACAGAGAAACCCTGACAGAAGCCCCTCCTGCTTGCGGATCCATTTAAAAAGAAAAAGATAAATGAGGAGGGCACCAATGGCCACATAGGCCAAACTTCCAACCAACAGTCGAATGAGATTGTAAAGAGTGATACCAGCTGCACCGAGTTTGAGAGCCGCAATAATCAATAATAAGGCAATCCCTAAGGAAATCAACATCCTCTGGATAGCCTGTTTTCTTTCAAGTTCTGCTTTAGACGGTCTCCGTCTTGTTTTTGTAGTATTCTTGTTTGCCATTCTTCTATTATACCATATTTCACAGCCATTTCGAAAAGAGAAAAAGATTGCACCAAATGGTAACAATCTTTCTATTCTGATCCTTTTTATGCTTGTGGTTTGCGTAGGTAACCATAAACCACACCACTTACGATTGCTCCAATCAAGACAAAGACTAGGTAAAGTAGGGCATTTGAAGTTAGGGCGATAACGAAGATTCCTCCGTGTGGTGCCATGAGTTTGATACCAGCAAGACCAACGAGTCCGCCTGCTACTGCAGAACCAAGGATAAAGCTTGGGATAGCACGAGCTGGGTCGGCTGCACCAAACGGAATTGCTCCCTCAGTGATAAATGACAAGCCCATGATGATGTTTGTCAAACCAGAGTTGCGTTCTTCTTTGGTAAATTTATTTTTAAAGAGGAGGGTTGCGACAAAGATAGCAAGTGGTGGCACCATTCCTCCAGCCATAACTGCTGCCATGGCTACAGAACCACCTGAAGAAACAGTCGCTGCAAGCGTACCTGTACCAAAGACATAGGCTGCTTTATTGACAGGTCCACCCATATCAACAGCCATCATACCACCAAGAACGATACCGAGAAGGACAGCTGATCCTCCTCCAAGACCACCTAGGAAATCATTCATGGCAGTGTTGATTGCTGCCATTGGAATGTTGACAGCCAGCATGACAAATCCTGTCAAAATTGTCCCAAGAAGTGGCAAGAGAAGGATTGATTTAGCACCTTCAAGTGAACGAGGAACTTTAACGTATTTCTTGATAGCAAGAACCAAGGCACCTGCGATAAATCCACCAACAAGAGCACCTAGGAAACCAGATGAGACTCCCGCAAGAGTTGAAGTTGCCTCACCACCTGCAGCGTAAGGGATTTTACCAAAGGCAAAACCTTCTTTAGCAATGGCACCAGCCACAAAACCAGCTACCAAACCTGGTTTTTCAGCGATAGAGTAGGCAACATATCCTGCAAAGACTGGAAGCATCAAGCCAAAGGCTGCTCCACCAATTTTCATGAACATTGAAGCTAGCTCATGGTAGGATCCGAGATTGCCAAGACTATCTTGTGGCACACCCAAAGCTCCGTCAATCAAGAAAGCAAGGGCAATCATGATACCACCACCAATAACGAATGGCAACATTTGAGAAACACCACTCATCAAGTGTTTGTAGAAAGCACCACCGATACTTTGTTTTTCATTAGATGCTGTTGTAGCTTTTGCCCCATTAGCCGCATGATAAACTTCAGCATCTCCCGAAAGAGCCAAGTTGATCAATTCTTCTGTTTTACGGATACCGTCTGCAACTGGACGATTGATCAACGGTTTACCATCGAAACGATCCATCTCAACCGCCTTGTCTGCTGCGATGATAACTGCTTTAGCCTTACGGATGTCCTCCGCAGTTAGTTGGTTACCAACACCGCTAGCACCGTTGGTTTCAACCTTGATTCCAACCCCCATTTCAGCCGCCACTTTTTGAAGGGCTTCTTGGGCCATGTAAGTATGGGCGATTCCTGTTGTACAAGCCGTAACAGCCACGATAAAG